>DATCKG010000023.1:0-4574 GCA_036562385.1 Symbiobacteriaceae bacterium | reverse complement strand
CGCTCGTTGTTGACACCGGCCGGGCAGGAGGCGTAGCAGGCACCACAGAGAATGCAGTCGATCTCCATGTTGTACCGGGCCCGATCCTCGGGGCTCTGCAAGCGCTCCCGTTCGGGGGCGGGGGTGTCGTTGATGAGCCAGGGCTTGACCCGCTCGTAGTTCTCCCAGAACTTTGTCATGTCCACGACCAGGTCCTTGATCACCCGCATATGGGGCAGGGGTGCGACGGTGACGGTGTCCCCTTCCAGGGCATGCTTGACCTGGACCCGGCAGGCCAGCCGGTACGCGCCCGAGATGTACATGGCGCAGGAGCCGCAGATGGCCTCCCGGCAGCTGTAGCGGAGGGCCAGAGAGGGGTCCTGCTCCTGCTGGACGTACATCAGAGCCTCCAGGACGGTCATGCCCTCCCGGTACGGGACGGTGAATGTATCGTAATGGGCTTCCGTATCCTTCTCAGGATCGTAACGGAACACGCGCAGCTTGAAGTTTTCCATGTCTGATCCCCCTAGTACTTCCGGGCCTCAGGCTGGAACCGCGTGATGGTGACGGGCTTGTAGTCCAGCTTCGGGCCGTCTTCGGTGTAGAAGGCCAGGGTATGCTTCAGGAAGTTCACGTCATCCCGGTTCGGGTAATCACGCCGGGCATGGGAGCCACGGCTCTCCCTGCGGTGCAGGGCGCCCAGGGCGATCACCTCGGCCACGTCGATCATGCCCTGCAGTTCGTAGTTCTGGATCAAATCCAGGTTGTAGACCTTACCGGTGTGACGGACCTTCACCTTGGCATACCGCTGCTTGATCCGGCGGATCTTCTCCAGCCCTTCGGTCAGCAGGTCCTCGTCCCGGAAGATACCGACGTGGTTGAACATGGTCTCCTGGAGCTCCACCCGGAGCTTGGCGCCGCTCTCGGTGCCCTCGCCGTTGAAAAGTTGTTCAAAGCGCGCCAGAACCTCACGCTGCGCTTCGGCCACGGCCTTGTCCGCATGGGCGGGCATGCCGTTCTCCCGGACGAACTGGGCCATGTGGTCGCCGGCGATCTTGCCGAAGACGATGGTGTCCAGCAGGGAGTTGCCACCCAGCCGGTTGGCCCCGTGGACGCTGACGCACGCGCATTCGCCGGCGGCGTACAGGCCGGGCAGGATCGTTTCGCCCCGGACGTTGGTATCGATGCCGCCCATGGTGTAATGCTGGCTGGGCTGTACCGGAATGGGGTCGTAGACGGGGTCGATGCCGGCGAAATGGCGGCAGATCTCCCGGACCTCCGGAAGCCGTTCGTTGATCTTGGCCTCACCCAGGTGGCGCAGGTCCAGATGGACATAGCCGCCGCCCGGGCCGCCCTGGTTGAAGCCGCGGCCCTCGTTGATCTCGGTCTGAATGGCGCGCGCGACGATGTCCCGAGGTGCGAGCTCCATGGCCTTGGGCGCGTACCGGGCCATAAACCGCTCGCCCTTGTTGTTGAGGAGGTATCCGCCCTCCCCGCGGCAGCCCTCGGTCATCAGAATGTTGGTGCCCCACAGGCCGGTGGGGTGGAACTGGATGAACTCCATATCTTTCAGCGGAACCCCGGCGTAGTAAGCCAGCGCCATTCCCAGGCCGGTGTTCAGCAGGTTGTTGGTGGAGTGGGCGTAGATCTTGCCGGCTCCGCCGGTGGCCATGAGGATGGCACCCGCCGTGACGGTGCCCACCTCACCGGTCAGGATGTTCATGACCACCAGGCCGACCACGCGGCCGTCCCGCACCACCAGCTTCAGGACGATGTATTCCATGTAGACCTTGATGCCCCGTTTGAGGGTCTGCTGGTACATGGTGTGCAGCAAGGCATGGCCGGTCTTATCCGCCGCATAGCAGGTCCGGGGAAAGCCGGCGCCGCCGAAGGGACGCTGGGCGATGGTACCGTCCGGATTGCGGGAGAAGGGGCAGCCCCAGTGTTCGGCCTCAACAATCCGAGGCACCGCCTCCTTGGCCAGGATTTCGGCTGCATCCTGATCCGCCAAGAAGTCGGAGCCCTTTACGGTGTCGTACATATGTCGCTCCCAGCTGTCATCCTTGCCTTCGGGATGGTTGCCGAGAGCCCCGTTGATGCCGCCTGCGGCCGCTACCGAGTGGGACCGGACAGGCGGAAGCTGAGAGATCACTGCCACATCTTTTTCACCGTTGTCATAGGCAGCGATGGCGGCCCGCAGACCGGCCAGTCCACCGCCGACAATGACCACGCGATGGGAAAGTTGCATGCTATTCAGCACCCCCGGGAGTTATTTCGCAGTCAGGAACGCGAAGAGCGCGGTGGAGCCGTAAGCGGCAGCCACCACCCCGATGATCCCCAGCACCCACGAGGCGGCACGGCCGGCGTGGGGCCAGTAGTCCAGGATGACGTTCCGAAGGCCGTTGAGGCCGTGGAAGAGCCCCGTAATCAGCAGCAACGAGTCGACCAGTGCATACAGGACGCTCTGAAGCCGCAGGGTGCTGGCGGCGAAGGTGATCTCAACGGTGGGATCGACAAAATGCATAATGCCGAAATGAATCCACACAAGCAGCAGCAGCAGCACTGCAGTGATGCGCTGCCAAATCCATAGCCACAGGCTCGCTTTCACGGAACTTCCTCCTCGCTTCGGCGGTTCGTCGGTTGATTAGTGAGACCAGGGGTAGGCCAGGAACTTCTGCAGGAAGTAGTAGCTACCCGCCAGCACGACCACGGCCGAGAGGGCAAAGACCGTCCAGAACCACTGCTTCTGCTTCCGGACGCCCAGCTTCAGGTCATGGAGGATGAGGCGGAAGCCGTTGAGGCTATGGAAGGTGATGGCCAGAAACAGCAGCCACTCACCGATGACGAAGCCCTTGGTCTCCAGCGCGGCCATGGTGGCGTTGAAGCCCTCTGCACCGCCCCGGGTCACCGAGGTGATCTCCCAGATGTGCATCAGCAGGAAGACCACGATGGCAACACCTGAGATGCGGTGCAGCAGGTAGGACCACATGCCCGTACGGTAGTACTTGGGGTTGAGGTCGGGGTATGCCCGTACATCCCGTCGCCCTTGTGCCATGGATATGATTCTCCCTTCGTGTATCCCAGACTGATAGTCTCATTCCATCGAATCGCAAGCGCTGCTTAAGATCAACCGATTCGTTCGCAAATAGGCAGGAAATGTACCTTTGGTATCCGGCGGTGCTTCACCGAGGGAGTACCGGGATTGAAACGGACGGACAAACGGAGGCTCCGACGGAAATCCTATTGCCTTCTTGCCATGTCAGGTTGATAGCATGCGCGAGAATGCGAAAAAAAAAGCACCGCTTTCAGGCGGTGCCTTCTTTACTCCTTCTTTTCTCGTTTATGGCGTCAGGCCGACTTGGGATGGGTGCCGCCGGCCAAGAGCGGTTCCAGCCGCCGGTAGAAGGCGAGGCTCAAGGCCGAGGAGAGCGCACCCTTGAACAGATTGAAGGGCGTCGAGATCAGCAGGGCGCCCTTCCAGGCGGCGGCGCCGCTCCATCCCCACAGGGGATACACCACCAGGGCGTTGGCCGGAATCATCAGGGCGCTCATCACCACGGTTCCGCACGCCACTGCCACCAGGTCCCACATCCAGGAGCGGCGGTCCGCCCGACTGAGGAGTCGACGGACGATGCCGGCGGTAAGCACCAGCGACGCACCGGCAAAGAAGTTGGCCAGGACTCCCACCACGCCCGCGGTGCTCTTACCCGACAGCCAAAAGAGCCCTGACTTGATGGCCTGAACCGCCACACCGGCGCCCGGGCCCATGGTGAAGGCGGTGACCATCGCCGGAATGTCGCCGGGATCATACTTAAGGAAGTCAGCGAAGAACGGTATCTGAATTTCACCGAAATACATCAACATAAACCCCATGGAACCCATGATCGCAACCCGCACCAGGCGGGCCAACCTGTCCTGATGCACAACCCGTTCCTGATTCCGTGCAATCACGCTATCATCCCTCCGCAGCAGATCTGTGCCCCGGGGGAAACAAAAACCCCCGCGAGGCGGATCTGCCTCCGGGGGTCTTGGTCGCAAAAGCACATGTCCACCCGCCTTGACCAACTCTGGCTGCACAGGTGCGCGGCTCCGTGACAGCACGGAGCCATCTCCCCGCCAGCCAAAGCTGCAGGCGGCCACATGCCTTCTCCCATCCGGACTATACCGTCGGCCCCGGAATCTCACCGGTGTCTGCCCGCACCTGGCGCCGGTGGGCGCCCGGGGGGCTCGCGGCGCTCGTGTCCTCTTGCTTTCACAGCAAGGGACCATTACCGCCGGTCGGGAATTGGCGCCAGCAGGCGCCTCACCCTACCCCGAAGGCGTACAGCCATGCATATGATACCATAGTTACAAACTCCGTCAACCCCTGGACAGGTCCGGCCGGAGGGAGGGGGAACCTCCGGCCGGTGCGCGTTGCCCCCGGCGAAAGCCGGTGGGTATACTTACCGCGGGGATGATACTCGCTTGAAGGAATGTAAAGGGGGGAGCAGGGATGAGCGTGCTGCGCCGGCTGTGGCCCTATTATCGCCCGGGGTGGCCCATGGTCCTCCTGAGCCTGCTGCTGGTGCTGCTGGGCGTTTGCCTGGGTCTAATGC
>DATCKG010000021.1:0-3454 GCA_036562385.1 Symbiobacteriaceae bacterium | reverse complement strand
TGAAATCGCTCCCGACCTGATCATCATTTCCGGAAGACAGCGAGAAGCGTACGAGGAACTGGCCGAGTTGGGGCCCACGATCTACATGGCCGTGGATCCGTCGCGATACGTCGATTCGTTCAAGGAGAACATGCGGACGCTAGGGAAGATCTTTGGCAAGGAGGAAGAAGTCGAGCAAGAACTGGCCAAGATCGACCAGATGATCGCCGACTTGCGTAATCGGGTCACGCAGCTGGAAAACAAGAACGCCCTGGTGATTCTGGTCAACGATCGAAGCATCAGCGCCTTCGGCCCCGGTTCCCGCTTCGGCTTGATCTACGATGTGTTCGGCTTCACTCCTGTCGACCCCAACATCGAAGTCTCCACGCACGGCATGAACATCTCCTTTGAATACCTTGCGGAGAAGAATCCAGATTACCTGTTTGTGATCGACAGGGGCGCGGTCGTCGGTGGAGAGGGCGTCGCTTCCGCCCAGCAGACGCTGGACAACGATCTCGTGAAGATGACAAAGGCATACAAGAACGGAAACATCGTCTATCTTGACGCGAACTACTGGTACCTTTCCGGCGGGGGTCTCGCGTCCGTTTCGGAGATGATCCAGCAGGTGGCCAACTCGCTGCGGTGAGCACGGAGCAGCCAGCGTGTTCTTCCTATGCTCTGCACGCTGGCTGCTCCCTTTGCTGCCATCCCTCAGGCGACTGCTCTCGGGCAGAGACGGGCGGCCAGGGCCACCAGCACCACCAGGGCCGCCAGCAGGAAGGCCAGGTCCCGCCCGGGGCCGAAGAGGCTGGTGCCGCCCTCGATCATCCAGCCCCGCAGGGCGACGCAGACCACGACGGCCTGGGCCAGCGCGCGCACGCCGGCCGACAGGGCCTTGCCCAGCACCAGGGCCGCCCGCGGGGCGGGGCTGACCATGTACTTGTGCAGGATGCCCAGGTCCCGCTCCCAGATCAGCGAGATGCCGTAGAAGATGGCCACGAACAGCGTGCTCTGGGCCAGCACGCCCGGCGCCATGAAGTCCAGGTAGGGTAGGCCCTCGGTGATGTAGTGGGTGGTCAACACCACGGTAGAGCCGAAGTGGTCCCGGAGCATGCGGACCTGCTCCCAGACCCCGCGCCGGGCGCCGGGTCCAAGCCGACGGTCGGCTCGTCCAGGAACAGAACGGCGGGCCGGTGCAGTAGGGACTAGGCGATCTCCAGGCACCGGATCATGCCGCCGGAATAATGGCGGACCAGGGTGTGGGCCGCGCCGGCCAGGCCCACCAGCTCCAGCACCTCCTGGATGCGGCGGCGCTCGCGGGCCGGCAGGTCGTAGAGCTTCGCGACGATCAGCAGGTTCTCGTGGCTCGTCAGGGCGCCGTCGGCGGAGAGGAACTGGGGGACGTAGCCCACGTGCCGCCGCACCGCCGCCGGCTGGCGGGCCACGTCGAAGCCCGCCGCCCGGGCCGTGCCGGAGGTTGGCGGCAGGAGCGTCGTCAGCATCTTGATGGTGGTGCTCTTGCCGGCGCCGTTGGGGCCCAGCAGGCCGAAGATGGAGCCTGCCGGGATCGCCAGGTTCAGGCGGTCCACGGCCACAAAGTCACCGAAGGTGCGGGTCAGGTCGTTGGCGTCCACCGCGGCCGGCATGCCCGGCCGCGATCCCGGGGCCGTCGCCGGTGACGTGGTCACCCCTCGGACACCTCCCCCAGGAGGCGCTGCAGGAGCTGCAGCCCGTCCCGCATGCGCGCCAGCTCCGCCTCCCCCAAGTCCGCCAGCCGCTCCGCCAGGCGTGCTTGGGTGTACTGCCGTGCCTCCGCCAGCTGCCGCCGGACGGCGGTCGTCAGCCGCAACACCGCCCGCCGCCGCTCGGCGGGATCGGTGCCGCGGGCGACCAGACCCCGCTGGACCAGGCGGTCCACCAGCACCGAGGCCGTCGGCCGCGAGACGCCCAGGTGTTCGGCCAGGGCGGAGAGGGAGGCCTCCGGGTGCCGGTCGAGGAACAGGAGGGCCCGGAACTGCGGCACCGAGAGCCGGTGCGGCCGGTGGCGCCGCATCTCCGTGCGGATCAGCTGCATGACCCGCGGCACCGTGTCCATGATCTCGCGGGCACAGGCCTCGGGCGTGAGGGCGGAAGGCATGGCTGGACCTCCCCCGCCGGCGCGAGGGTCGGAAAGCATCGTTCATCTTATTTAGATTGGCTAATCAATGGGCTGATGTGAACAACGGTCGCGGCAGCCGTCCTTGTCACGCTCCGGTGGGTGCCCCCAGAGGTGAACAGGCTCTCAAGCCACCGGTGCACCAACGTGGGCAAGGTCGCGCAGTACCTGAACCCAGGGTCTGTCAGCATGCTGGCTGGAGAGCACCGGGATACGGGCACGGAGCCAACGGCCGGCTCCTCCTGGACCTGAGTAACCAGCGTCTTGCCGGAAGTGGATCCCGGGGTGTACCGGCTCCTGTTCTGGGGGTTCGGTCACGGTTACCAGCAGGTCAACCCGGCGGCGATGGTCCGGGTGTGGTATGCCCCGGCCAGCCTGACCACTGGCGCGCGCCCGCTGCACGAAGGCCTGACCCGGGTGGCCTTCGTCCTGTACATCGCTTTCATCCAGCTGGGTTCGATCCACCACCTGCTGGTCGATTATAGCCTGGGCACCAGCAACCGGATTATGAACACCAACTACTTCTTCTACCTAGCGACCCTAGCCAGCATGATCCACGCCTTTTCCATCCCGAGCTCCATCGAAGTGGTGCAGCGGGAACGCGGCCACACGCAGGGCCTCTTGACCTGGCTGCGGCGGGCGTCCTGCACCGAACCCGGCTTCGCTGCCCTGGTGTGTTCCTCCTGTGGTTCGGGTTCGTGGGCGGCGTCACGGGTGTGCTCTGGGGCCAGATGCAGCTCAACATGCTGGTGCATAACACCCTGTTCGTCCCGGAGCACTTCCACTCCACAGTGGTGGCGGGCACCACCGTGGCCTTCGTGGGGATCGCCTACTACCTGGTGCCGCTCATCAGCCGGCGCCCGCTGGCCTTCCTCGGCCTGGCGCGGCTCCAGCCCTATGTCTACTCCCTGGGCCTGGCGATCCTCACGGGCAGTATGATGCTGGCGGGCAAGTTGGGGGTGCCGCGCCGCCTATGGGATGTGACCTATGAGGAGGCGGTCATCCCCGTCACCTTGTTCCAGCATCCGCGGGTTGAGATGGTCCTGGCCGGGGTAGGGATCGGCGCCATGGTGGCCGTCCTCGGCGGTGAGATGTTCGTGATGGTAATGCTGGGTACGGTCCTCTCCCGGCGGGTGGCTGTCCGTCCGGACGCCGGTCTCCGCATCTCCATGGCCATGCCCATGACCGGCGGCTCGCAGGATGCCGGTGCAGGGAAGGGTCGGTCGCGGTCAGGAGCATGAAACTCCCAGCACGGTGACCCTCGTGTTCCTCTTCCTGGCCTGGTTCGTGGTGATGTATCGTGGAGTGGAAGAACCGGAG
>DATCKG010000018.1:0-4849 GCA_036562385.1 Symbiobacteriaceae bacterium | reverse complement strand
CCGCCATTCCGGTGGAGCTGGAAGAGGCTGCCTGGGTGGACGGGGCCAGCCGGTTTGGTGCCTTCAGGCGCATTGCGCTGCCGCTTACCCGGCCCGGGCTCGTGACGACGGTCATTTTGGCGGTGCTGACGGCCTGGGACGAGTTTCTATACGCGCTGATTCTTACCTCCAGCATTCGGGCCAAGACGGTGCCGGTGGCCATCGCCGAGTTTACCGGTCAGCACCACATTGACTACGGCATGATCGCCGCCGGCGGAGTCCTGGCTGCTTTGCCCCCCGTGCTGGTCGCTCTCTTCCTCCAGCATCTGATCATCCGGGGGATTACGGCAGGGGCGGTGAAGGGATGATTCACATCGTCGGCAATGTGGGCGTGGATTTGAGTATGGGTCCCATCCCTGCCCTTCCGGCTTGGGGCACGGAACTGCTGGCCGGTACGAGCGTCTACCGCCCCGGCGGGGCCGCGGTAAACGTCGCCCTCGGTCTGGCTGGTCTCTATCAGCCCGATGGGATCACCCTGGATGAGATCCAGGGGAAGTCGCCGCAGGCCGGCGCCGGCCGGCAGGCACGGCGTCCGGTGCCGGTGCGGGTCTACTGCGCGGTGGGTGATGACCGGGACGGCTGGGAACTGCGGGCGCAGCTGGAGCGGGCCGGGGTGGATGCCACCTGCGTGGAGCCGTTGCCGGGGGAGACCACCTCGCTGGGTCTTGCGCTGGTACGGGAAGACGGAGAGCGGGCGTTCGTTACGGACCTGGGAGCGCTGCGAAAGGTGGACATTGACTGGGTGCGTACCCGCCTGGCGGATGTAACCGGCCCGGCCTGGGTGCTGGCCACCGGGATGAGCCTGTTCCCCGGTCTGGGCCCCGCCGGGGTTGCGGCGCTGTTTCGCTGGTTGCGGTCCCGGGGACTCCGAACGGCGCTGGACACCGGTTGGGACGTGGAAGGATGGACGGCCGAACGGGTGGCAGGCTGGTTGGAAGCCCTCACGTGGACCGATCTGTTCCTTCCCAACGAGATGGAGGCCCAGGCCCTCACCGGCATGGCAGATCCCGCCGCTGCCGCAGCCGTTCTCCAGCGGCGGAGCGGGGGCATCGTGGTGGTTAAGACCGGGCCTGCCGGCTGCTGGGTGGCCACCCCGGACGGTGTCCGGCACTACCCCATCCGCCCGGTGCCTGTGCCGGATACCACCGGGGCCGGGGACCTGTTCAGCGCTGGTGTGCTGTACGGCCTGGACCACGGCTGGATGCTGAGCCGAGCGGTGGAACTCGGCCAGCGACTGGCTGCCGTCGTGCTGCAAAACCGCCGGAGCCGGTTTCCATCGGTGGCGGAGCTTCTCGGGGACGATGCAGTGGGGGAGGCCGCCTCGCAGCGCACATGAATGGGGAGCATGCCGCGGCACAGGGCGCCGGCGTCTGGCCGGCGCCCTGTGCCACAAAGGCCCGGAGGCGTGCGCCTCCGGGCCTTTATCCAATCCTTTGTTACACCCACCCCTTGCTGGTAGCCAGCATAGCGGCCTCGACCCGGTTCTTCACACCGAGCCGGTGCAGCACTTCTGCCGCATATCCTTTGATGGTGTTCTCGCTCAGGTGCAATGCCTGTGCGATCTCGCGGTTGGACGCACCCTTGGCCAGCAGCCGGAGAATCTCCATCTGCTGCGGCGTCAGGCGATGTTCCGGCCGGTCCTCGATGGCCTCGCCCCGTACCCGGGCCAGCACGATGCCCGTAATCTTGGAATCCAGCACAGCTTCTCCCCGGGCGACGGCGCGTATGTACCGAGCGAGGTCGGTGGAGGTCACATCCAAATAGACATAACCTTGGACCCCGGCCTGCAGACACTGATTGACGGTCTTGGCGTCCGTATGGGGGGTCAGGATCAGCACTTTGGTATCAGGCAATTCGTTTACAATCGCGCGTGTCATTTCGGCGGTGCTAACTTTATTTATGTACGCGTCTGTGATCACCACATGGGGGCGAACCCGTTTGGCTTCTTCCACCGCCGCCTTGGTGTTGGAGACCTCAGCCACGATCTCGAAGTCAGGGCATACCAACAGCGCCCTGAGGCCCTCCCGAATCAGGGCGTACTCGTAGACAATGAGCAAGCGTATTGCCTCGTTGGACATGCTGAAAACCCCTCCCCCCTTCCGGACCTCCGTCATTTGGGTAGTGATTTGTCCTCCTTGATGAGACATCAGTTCTATTATTAGTATACGACCTTTCACGCCATGGTGAATCAGACCTATGTCGTATTGTAGGTCACCTGACGCATCCGAGCCAACCCTGGTAGGGTGAAGACACTATTGAGTCAAAAGGACAATGGTGGTACCGGCAGGCGGTGAACGCCCGGTTTGTGCCCACGAGACCGCATTTTGGGGCTATGACCACGGCTTGACAAGAAAAGGATGCCAATTCCGGAGTCTTTTTAAATACCAAGGGACATACCGGGGAACAGGTTCGCACCGCACTGTCCGCTAGTATCAGTGGAATGCGTACGCCGGTATGACAATAGGATGTTCTCTGGTTGGTCAAAACGGAACGAAGGAAGGGGGAGATATAGCCGGTTGGAGCCTTACGGTCCACACCCCAACAGCTATATACTTATACTGCTATTCCTGGGCAGATGGGAGTGATTACCTGTGGGCAAACATATTCGCACACTGATTGCTCCGGCGCTGCAGGAGACTGTCAAGTACGTCGGATGCACCGATTGCGCTGTTTCCTGCCAGTCCGCCTGCAAGACTTCCTGCACGGTAGGCAATATCATCTGCTCCGTCAGCACCCTGACGAACCCGGCTACCACTCAGATCCGGCTGGAGCCGGTGGTCCGGCAGTAACGGAGTGCCACGGAGAGCCGGGCGGCTGCCCGGTTCTGTCGCGTTAAGAAGGAGTTGTCCCCGTTGAGTCAAGGTCAGATTCATCGCTTCATAGTGAATGGAACTCGGCTGGTGTACGACGTGGAGAGCGGCAGCCTCCACGAGGTGGATGAGCTGACGTGGGAACTGTTGGGGCTGTACCCTGACAAGGTTACCGAGTCCGCTCTGGAGGACCTTCGCCGCCGGTATTCACCGGAAGAGGTGGCGGAGGCCCAGGCGGAGGTGGAGGAGCTCATCCGGGCTGGATGCCTGTTCTCGCCTCCTGCGTCCTGGAAGCCGGTGATGCCCAGCCCAGGAGACCCGGTGCGGGCCATCTGCCTCAATGTGGCCCATGCCTGCAACCTGAAGTGCACCTACTGCTTTGCCGACACGGGCGCTTACGGCGGGCCCGTCATGCTGATGCCCCGGGAAGTGGCCTTTAAGGCCGTGGACCGGCTGATCGAGTGGAGCGGCCGGCGTCCGGTCTGTGAAGTCGACTTCTTCGGCGGCGAACCGCTGGTCAACTGGCCGGTGATCAAGGATACCATCGAGTACGCCCGCAAGGCCGGTGCGGAGGCAGGGAAGCATTTCATCTTCACCCTGACCACCAACGCCACGCTCCTCACGGAGGAGATCATGGACGTCCTCGATCGGGAGCAGGTCTCCGTGATCCTGAGCCTGGACGGGCGCCCGAGCGTCACGGACGCGATGCGCGACAACTCGGCGGAAGCGGCCGAGCGCGGCATCCGTGCGTTCCTGGCGCGCCGGGCGCCGGGCGGTGTCCCCACCTGGGAGCACGGCGCCGCCCAGAGTGCCATCGGCCGGGGCGCTTACGCGGTGCTGCGGGGAACCTATACCAACGCCAATCTCGACTTTCTGGAGGATGCCAACTACCTGGCGGACGAGATCGGCGCGCCCCATCTCTCGCTGGAACCGGTGGTGGCCAAACCCGAGGAGCCGTATGCGATCCGGGAAGAGCACCTGCCCACCATCTTCCAGGAGTACGAGCGGCTGGCGGCCGACCTCGACCGGCGGCGCCGGGAAGGCCGTTTCTACCATTTCCATCACTTTGAGGTGGAGCCCGAAGGCGGGCCTTGCCTGCCCCGCCGGGTACAGGGCTGCGGCGCCGGGGTTCAGTACCTGGCCATCACCCCTGCCGGCGAGATCTATCCCTGCCACCAGTTTGTCGGCCGGGAGCGCTACCGGTTGGGCACGGTGTGGGAAGGGATCACCCGCCCGGACCTGCAGGCGAAGCTGGCTGGCTGCCACATCTACACCAAGGAGGGCTGTTCCGAATGCTGGGCCCGATACCTCTGCAGCGGCGGCTGCCACGCCAACGCCGATCTGCTGGAGGGGGACATTTTCAAGCCCGATCACATCGGCTGTGAGCTGGCCCGCAAGCGGTACGAATGCGCCCTCTGGTTGAAGGCCCGGGAGCGGGCTGACGTCTGAGCAGAATCGACAGCCGAACAGAAACCGGCCCTTCGCATGGACGCGAGGGGCCGGTTTTTTTCCGGTCGGGCCAAGTCAGCGGTTGGTGGCCTGGTGCCGCAGGATTCGGGTACCGATGGCCAGCAGCACCAGGATATAGGCCAGCATGACGAGGCTGTTATGCAGCAGGGGTACCGGTGCTCCGGTCCATCCTCCCCAGATCAGTTCCTCCACAGGTCGGACCGGAAAGCAGTGCATGGCGGTCGCGAAGGCGGAGTTGCCTGGATGCTGATGCCAGGGGTAGATGCTCCCGCCGATGAGCAATCCCAGAGCTGCAGTCCTGTGCAGGGAAGAGGACTTGATGTCTTGCACCAGGATGCCGGCCAGCAGGCTGGACGCTGCGGCAAAGCCGAGGCAGAGCAGGAAGCCGATCAGCAGAACCAGCGGTGCGCCGGGAGCCCTCCTGAACAGGAGCAGGGACGCTGCAGTGAGGAATGTGGCCAGCAGCACGCCTGAGGAGGCCTTGGCCGCCAGAATCTCCAGGGGACGGGCAGGGGTGAGCAGGAGTGCCT
>DATCKG010000016.1:0-5651 GCA_036562385.1 Symbiobacteriaceae bacterium | reverse complement strand
GAAATGATCTTCAGCGGCCCTTATTCCGGAGCACGCTGGGCACTGTCACAGATCCTGGATGCCTACAAGGGGCTTGCCGAGCTCGTAGCCCCCATCCACGAGCGCACTGCTGGGAGTGCGCCTCCTGTAACCATCCTCTGTGGTACGGCGGCGCATACCGAACTGCCGGATCAGTCGGTGGACCTGATTTGCATGGATCCACCGTACTACAACAACGTGCAGTACGCGGAGCTTTCTGACTACTTTTACGTATGGCAACGGCGTACGCTGAAGGACCTTTATCCCGACTTCTTCCAGCGGCGACTGACAAATAAAGCCGATGAGGCGGTGGCCAATCCGGCGCGGGACGGCTCGGCCAGGAAGGCAAAGGAAACCTACGAGCGCCTCATGGGCGAGATCTTCAGGGAATGCCACCGCGTGCTGAAGGACGACGGCATCATGACGCTCATGTTTACGCACAAGTCCCAGGAGGCCTGGGAGGCACTTACGCGCTCGTTGATTGAAAACGGATGGGTGATCACGGCCTCCATGCCGGTGGAGTCGGAAATGGGTGACTCAACGCACCAGAAGGACATGGCCGCAGCGGCCAGTTCCATCTTTCTTGCGTGTCGGAAGAGGAGGTCCACTGGTGGAGCCCCTGCCGTCTGGTCTGGCTTCGGCGGCACCGGTGTGGCACAGCGCATTCGTGAGGCGGTGCGGCAAGGGCTGCGAGAGTTTGAGCCGCTGCATCTGAACCCGGTGGACGAGATGGTGGCCAGCTACGGGCGGGCGCTTCAGGTCCTCTCGGAAAACTGGCCGGTACTGGATGGTGACGAGCCAGTCAGCCCCGTGCGGGCGATGAACGAGGCCAGCTCTGTGGTAGCTCAGTATCAGATCAGCCGGCTGACGGGTGGGCGGCTGAAGGTGGACGACCTTAACCCGGAAGCCGCCATGGCACTTACGCTGTTTGGCATCTTCGGTCTCAACCCGTTCCCGTTTGACGAGGCCCTGAACCTGTCGCGGTCGTTGGGGATCGCACTGGAGACCCGCACAGGCGGCTACTTGGTTCAGGGCCGTATGATCGGCATCAACACCGAACAAGCCAGCAGGCGCGCTGGGCGGCGGGAGGAGGAGAACCCTGGCTACCCGGCCCCACTGTTGCGAAAAGGGTCCAAGTTACGCCTGGCGCTGCCCGAGGAGCGGCGGAAGGCACGCCTGGAGGATCCGCAGACGGAGTGGGATATGCTGCACGGACTCATCATGGCGTACCGCGAGGGCGATATTCCGGTGGCCCGGGCTTACCTGCAAGCCCACGCCAGCGGACGGGAGCAGGTGATTTTGGATTTGCTTTCGGTTTGGGCGGCCCAGGTGCCTTCGGATGAGCTCCGCAGGGAGGCCGAGATGATTCTCTTCGGATTGCGGCAGCAATAGCAAAGGGGGAGAGCCCATGCCCAATCCTGGAACTGCGGCCGGTTCCGCATTGGGGCTTCGCTCCCGTGAGTGGCTGTACTCGTATAAGACGTCTACCACCCTCATCGACGGCCGGCCGGTGGACATGCTGCACGACTTCTACATTCCGGCACTGCGTCTGGCCACCGGTTACGACCGGGTGGCAGGGTATTTCCGGTCCTCTTCCCTGGCCGCCGCGTCGCAGGGCTTCTCTGCTTTTGTAAACCATGGCGGAAAAATGAGGCTCATCGTCGGGGCCGATTTGGAGCCAGAAGATGTGGCCGCCATTCTCGCCGGGGATCAGGAGCGGCTGGAGTCCCGACTGAACGCCGAGCTGGCACAGCCGGAGCAGTGGCCGGAAGATGTGCGTAATGGCGTTGTACTGCTGGGCTGGATGGTGGCGAAGGGCTATCTGGAGGTGAAGGTAGCCTTTCGCCTCCACCGGGAGACCGGTAAGCCGATTCCCTTCGATTCGGTGGAAGACGGGTACGTCCACGAAAAGTGGTTCATCTTCCGCGATGAGTATGGGAACCGCATGTACGGATCCGGCAGCTTGAATGAGTCGAAGAATGCCCTTGTCCACAATGCCGAAAACGTCGACATCCACTGCGACTGGTGGGGTGGCACAGACCGGCTGCGGGTGGAGGATGCGGAGGCAGCCTTCGAGGCCTTTTGGGACGGGCGCGTCCAGCACTTGCGCGTCATGTCTATTCCGGAGGCGGTACGCCAGCGGCTGATCCAGATTGCGCAGGATTCCCCCCGCCTCGTGGAGATTGACGGTACCACTGCCGCAGAGCCGGAGACAGTGGCTCCTTCCAGCCTGGAAAGGTTGAGGTTTGCACTGATAAAGGATGCGCCATTGCTGCCCGGGGGACGCTATGTGGGACTGGAGACGGCGCCGGTTGAGCCCTGGCCCCATCAGCGCATGGTTGCCCGCCGCCTGATTGACGGCTGGCCATATTCCTACCTTCTGTGTGACGAGGTGGGCCTGGGCAAGACCATCGAGGCCGGGTTAGCCATTCGCTCCCTGTACCTTTCGGGTATCGCCAAGCGCGTCCTGATTGCCGCACCTGCAAGCCTAACCCGCCAGTGGCAGCGGGAGATGGCATCCAAAATGCTCCTCTCTTTTGGCCGGGTCTACACGGGCCCGCAGACAGGGCATGAGTACGTGTGGCCCGATGAGGAGAGGGTGCCTACAGAGCAGCTATTTGACCCCGACCTCACGATTGTGTCCACAGGGCTGCTGGCCCGGAAGGATCGGGCCAAGGGGCTTAGCACCTCTGCCCCCTTTGACATAGCGCTGGTCGACGAGGCCCACTACGCACGCCGGCAAAACCCCACCCGCGGGGCGCAAGTGCATCCGGAATACGGGCAGTTGTACAAGGCGATCCGGGATCACTTGCGTCCGCAGGCAAGGAGCCTTTGGCTTGCCACGGCAACGCCCATGCAGATTCATCCTGTAGAGGTTCACGACCTGCTCGCCCTGACGGAGCGGGTCGGCGCTTTCCAGGGCGATCCTTCGCTAATGGAGCAGTACTACGATTTGCTGGAGAAGCTGCTGCACGACAAGGAACTGACCTCCATCGAATGGCAGTTTCTCCGCCGCGTCGTGTTGGCGCTTGAGCGGGAGGATCCCCTGTACTGGCAGTATGTGAACGAGTACGTAGTTGACGGCAAGATCCGGGTTGCGCTCAGGAAGTGGCTAGAGCACAATATCAGCCCGCGGGGCAGGGACTGCCGGCTGCTTTTGCCGCTCCTCTTCTCCGTGTCGCCGCTGGGCCGGGTGATGATGCGGCATACCCGGAAACTCTTAGAACTGTACCGGGAGACGGGGCAATTGAAGGCGAACCTGGCTACCCGCCATGTTCTTCCCGTGCCTCGCATCGTCTTTAGTGACCAGGAAAAGAAAATTTACAAGGCGCTGGAAGACTACTGCAAGGGCCTGGGCAACCAACTGCGCAGCGGCACGGGTGCCAGGACCGGGAATTTCGTCAGGTTCCTGTTGAGTTTCCTCCGGCTGCGGTTTGCATCCAGCTTCTACGCCATCGAGCAGACCCTGCGGCGGCGGCTGCAGCGGGTGGAGGAGACCCTGGCCCAGACACTGCCGGAGGCTGTTACCGAAGAAGCGGAGGAGGAGCTGGAGGACTGGGTCTACGACCTCGATGTGGAAGACGACAGCCTGGCCACAGGCTCCTTCCTGAAGAATCGCTCCAGGTCGGACCTGGAGTGGGAGCGCAACAAGCTACTGGACTTGCTTCGCGAGCTGGAGGGGCTCAGTGGCCCTTCTTCCAAGATGAAGGAATTTCTACGCCACCTGGATGCGCGCAGAAACCCTGTCACTGGTCGCATCCGTCAGACGGTCGTTTTTACACGGTTTTACGATACCCTTGTCGATATCGTAAAACGTCTCCGGCAAGTGGACCCGGAAATGCGCATCGGAACCTATTCTGGGCAGGGATGCAGTTACTACGATCCTGAATGCCGGCGGATGGTCAGTGCCGACCGGGAAGAGGTAAAGAAGCGGTATCTGCACGGTGAAGTGGATATTCTCATCTGCACAGATGCCGCGGCGGAGGGATTGAACCTGCAGACGGCCGACATGCTCATCAACTTTGACCTGGGTTGGAACCCGATGAAGATCGAGCAGCGCATCGGCCGTATCGATCGTATTGGACAGCGCCACACCGATGTGTATGTGCTCAATCTCTGCTATCTTGGCAGTGCGGAGGAGATTGTGTATGGCCGCCTGCTGCAGCGGCTGGAGCAGGCGAACCTGATCGTCGGCACGCAACAAATTTCGCTTCTGCCGGTGACGCCTGAGGAGTTCGCGGCTCTGGAGGAGGGCACCCTCACACCGGAAGAACTGGAGAAGAGAGCGATTGAACGGCTGCAGGAGCAGCAGCGCCGCACGCAGCGCATGGAGATCAGCCCGGAGGATCTGTACCGGATCTACATGAATATGGAGAAGGTCGGAGCGGGCGGGAAGGTGCCCATCACCCTGGACGCCATTTGGGACTGCCTCGCTCAATCCGAATACCTAAAGGCAATTGGATGCGAGGTAGTCGGCGGTCCAGATGCTCCTGCCATGCGTCTGCGGGGGATCGAGGGCGTGCCAGATGGTACCCTCATCACTACATCCCGGAAGTTGTATGAACAGGGCCCAGATGCGCGCACGCGGGTGCAATTTGCGTCGTACGGTGATCCGGTGTTCGATGCGGTTCTTGGCCACCTGAGCGCTTTTGAACTTCCCGGCTGCGCCCGCCGTGTCAGTATCGATGTCCCCGGGATGGACGGCGTGCAGATGGTCGCGTACGCGGTAGCCGCCCGCGAAAATCGGATGGTCACCACCCGGCTAGTGAAGAGTTGGAAGGATCTGGACGGGCTTGAACTGGCCGAGGAGGTGACGCTGTCGCCTGAGGCGGTGGAGGCGGTCCGCGCGGAACTCAAGCAAATGGCCGAAGCCGAATACCAGGCCTATCGTGTGGCTTACCGCATCCGGCGGGACAACCTGCTGGCGGCACGGGCCCACGAGGTGCTTGAGCTTCTGGCAATATGGGCGCTGCTGCGGGACCGGGCCCGGTTCGCTGCAGAGGGCACGCTGTTTGGGTCGGTGATCAAAGAGGTTGAGGACCTGTTTGCCGAGCGTGAGGTGATTCAGGCTGCTCAGCTACCAGCCGGGCTGCTGCGGCCGTTGGCACCCTACTTCCTTTTCGATGTGAAAATACCGCGCATGGGTGAGGACGCGTCGGTAGCGGTCCCGAGAATCCTGGCCCATGCAGCTATTAACGCAGCCCGGCGTGTGGTAGATGGGGCCAAGATCAAAAAGACCGAGCAGTACATCGGTGCGATGCTTTCGCGGATTTACCGTCAGGCCGAAGAGAAATTTCGGCAGGCAATGAAGGCATGACCATGGTCACAGCCAGGTCGATTCTCCACCAATTGGCCGCGTGGAACAGGCGCGCGAAGCGCACAATGATAGCGCCGTGGGCAGTCGCGCCCACGGCGGGCTACGTCGTTCGAGGAGGCAAGGTACCGTGGCCAAGAGCATCTACGTCGGGAACCTGCCCTGGAGCACCACCGCAGAGGACCTTCGCGCCCTGTTCGAGCAGTACGGGCCGGTGGAGAATGCCCGTATTGTGACGGACCGGGAGACCGGCCGTTCCCGGGGCTTCGGCTTTGTGGACATGGCCGATGAGGAGTCGGCGGAGCGGGCCATCGCCGAG
>DATCKG010000015.1:0-54133 GCA_036562385.1 Symbiobacteriaceae bacterium | reverse complement strand
CCGACTGCAGTGACGTCGTCTTCCGGGGGTTTCTCATCGGCGGACGCCGGCTGGCCATGGTGGTCTACGTGGACGGAATGGTGGAGGACTCGCGCCTGGAGCGCTTCGTCATCTCCCCCCTCACCAAGCTGAGCAGCAAGGCTCAGATTCCCACCGATCCGGCCGGGCTGATCTCCTGGCTGGAATCCACGGCCGTCACCGCGGACCAGATCGCCCCCGTGCCAAATATCGGGCAGGTGGTCAGCGATGTGATGAGCGGCTCCGCGGTGCTGTTTGTGGACGGGGTGAGCCAGGCCTTGAGCCTTGGCATGCCGGGCCTGGAGTACCGGGCCATCGATGAGCCCTCCACCGAGGTGGTGATTCGGGGGCCCCGGGAAGGCTTTACCGAGAGCGTCCGGCTCAACGCCACCCTGCTCCGCCGGCGGCTCAGGAGCCCCCATCTCAAGATGGAGGAGATCGAACTGGGGCGGAAGAGCCGCACCACGGTGATCGTCGCCTATCTGAAGGATGTGGCAGATCCCGGCCTGGTGGCGGAAGTGAAAGGCCGCATCCAGCGGATCGACCTGGACGCGGTCACCGGCTCCAGCTCCCTAGAGGAACTGATCGAGGACCAGCCTTCCTCCCTGTTTCCCCAGATCCGAGATACAGAGCGAACGGACACCGCCGTGGCCTGCCTGGCCGAGGGTCGGGTGGTGATCATCGTGGACGGAACTCCCTTTGTCTTGGTGGCGCCCGCCACTTTCTGGTCCTTTCTGCAGGCGGCTGAGGACTATTATCAGCGCTTCTGGATGGCCACGGCCCTCCGCTGGCTCCATTACGTCTTCTACTTCGTCTCGCTGACCATGCCTTCGCTGTACATCGCAACGGTTACGTTCCACCAGGAGCTGCTTCCGACTCCGCTCTTGATGACGGTGGCGGCCTCTCGGGAAGGGGTTCCCTTCCCGGCCCTGGTGGAGGCGTTCCTGATGGAGATCTTCTTCGAGGCGCTCCGGGAGGCCGGCGCTCGACTGCCCCGCCCCACGGGTCAGGCGGTCAGTATCGTGGGCGCCCTGGTGGTGGGACAGGCCGCGGTGCAGGCGGGCATCGTCTCCGCTCCCAAGGTGATGATCGTGGCCGCCACCGGCATCGCCTCCTTCACCATTCCCACCTACTCCTTCGGCTTTGCCAGCCGGCTGCTCCGGTTCCCCCTCATGGTTCTGGCCGGCTCCCTGGGGCTGTTTGGCCTCGTGGTGGGCCTGCTGGCCATATTGGTCCATCTCTGTTCCCTTCGTTCCTTCGGGGTGCCCTATCTCGCACCGCTGGCTCCTTTCCGCTGGGACGAACTGAAAGATGTGCTGGTCCGGGCGCCCTTCTGGGTGCAGAAGACGCGTCCCAGCTCCATTCGCCCCATTAACCCTTACCGGGGCCGCCACCTGCAGAAGCCCGCCCCGGGGGGCGGTGGGACATGAGGGGCCGGATGTTTGCACGGGCCCTGGCGCTGCTGGCCCTGCTGCTGGTAACCACCGGGTGTTGGAGCCGCGTGGAAGTGAATGAGCTGGCCATCGTCACCCTGATGGCCGTGGACCAGACCGAGGACGGCGACCTGGCCGTCTGGCTGCAGATCGCCCTGCCGGAGCGAGCCGGCGCGGCCACCGGCGCCATCGGCGGCTCCGATCCGCGCCAGGGGCTGCCGGTCATTCTGCTCACCGGCAAGGGCCGGACGATTCTCGATGCTGCGACCCACATTCAGCACCACCTCTCCCGGCGGCTGTTCTGGGCCCACATGCGGGTGGTCCTGGTGGGGGAGCGTCTGGCCAAGAACAGCATCCGACCGGCACTCGATTTTCTGACCCGGCACCGGGAACTCCGGCTCACCAACTACCTGCTGGTGGTGCCAGGGGATGTGGCGGAGTTCGTGCGGTCCCTGGTGGACCTGGAGCGGCTTCCGGCCGAATACCTGCGGGAGATTGCCCGCCAGCGGCTCGGCCTGACGGTCAACGTCGGGGAGTTTGCACGGATGATGGCGTCCCCCGGAGCCCAGGCGGTGACGGCCGTGGCCGACGTGATCCGTCCGAGTGCCAGCTTCCTTCCTCGTCAGCAGGCGCTGTTGGGGATCGTCGGTGCAGCACTGTTTCAGGGCGATAAGCTGGTGGGCTACCTGGATGAACACAATACCCAGGGGCTGCTCATGTTAAGGGGGCAGGATCACCGGGGTACGCTGACCTTCCAGCCGTCCGAATCGCCCGGCAGCGTTACCATTCAGTGGTGGAACGTCCGCACGGAGCGAAAGGCCTCGCTGACAAACGGCGAGATCACCATCCGGGTCCGGGCCAGGTTGGAGGCAGACATCAGTGACAGCCCCGCCAACCTGGACCTGTCCGATCCCAGCGTAATCCGTTCGCTGGAGAGGCAGGCCGCCGAACTCCTCCGGCAGCGGATGAAGAACGCCATGGAGCGGCTTCGGGAACTGAATGTAGACGCCGCCGGATTCGGTGAGCTGGTCCACCGGCAAATGCCCGCGGTCTGGAAGCGGGTGGAAGAGGAGTGGCTGTCCACCGAGGCCCGGCAGGTTCGGACCGTTTTCGAAGCAGAGGTGCACATCCGCCGCACGGGCTTGAGCAACAAGCCCCGGGGGGTTCCCGACGAGGTCTTGGAGAAGGGAGGACGGGGTGAATGACCCTGCTGCTGATCGCGGCGTTCCTCTTGATCATCCTGCTGGAGGTCCCGGGCATGGTGATCCGGCAGCAGACCGCGGAGTTGCGCGCATTCTGGGTGCTGCTGGCCATCAGCTTCGCCTTCAGCTTTGCTGTCATGAAGGGGTGGACCCTGTACGATACCCTGCCGCTCTTGGAGGAGATGCTGCGACCCATCGTGGAGATGCTGGGGCTTTCCTGAGGCAAGTTCTCCCGGAGTGCTGCATAAGGTACCGGAGAAAGGCCACCACCAGGATCTCTTCCTGTGACCGCAGCGTCACCTTCGAGGTGGAGGGCACATATCGTACAGCACTGACCGGGCCCCGACAGGCGCTGGGGGGGTGGCCATGCGAATCGGGCTGGGCAGGAAGAAGACGCTTCCATCCAAGGCCGTCGGCTTTGCCTTGATTGCGGTGGGTGCCATCATCATATTCCTGGCAATGCCCGTGTTCGTCTATGTGGTACTCGGGGGCCTTGTTGCCTACGTGGGATATTCGCTAGTGAGCCGGTAGCCGCGGCCGGCCGGAAGGGGGGCACCTTTGTGCGCATCGCCGTCATCAAGCTGCCGAAACCGCTTGGCCGCCTGGTCATGGCGATTTTGGCCGTCTTCTCCGGCAGGAGGGACAAGAGCGGGGACGTGGCTTAGGCGGATGACGCCGGGGCACGCCCCCAGGGAAAAACCGATCACGGTGGGCCCGTGCGTCCCGGCGACGGTTTGTCGCCGGGACCTCGCTTTCGTTATAATCAAGAGAGACTTGTCCACTCGGAGGTTTCACCATGACAGACTACATGGTTCGGGCCATCTCCGCCGACGGGAGCATCCGGGCCTTTGCCGCCCGGACAACGGAGACCGTCGAGGAGGCCCGGCGCCGTCACGACACCTGGCCCACCGCCACCGCGGCCCTGGGCCGTGCCCTGACCGGAACCCTGCTGCTCAGCGCCACCCTGAAGGACCCGAAGGAATCGGTGACCCTTCGGGTGGAGGGGGATGGTCCCCTGGGGCGCATCACCTGCGATGCCGACGAGCAGGGCAACGGACGCGGGTATGTGCTGAACCCCCATGTGGACCTGGTTTTGAATGCCCAGGGAAAGCTGGACGTGGCCGGGGCTGTGGGACGCGGGTACCTGTACGTCACCCGCCAGCTCGCCCTGGAAGGGATCTACACCGGGACCGCGGAACTGATCTCCGGCGAGTTGGGTGAGGATCTGGCTTACTACCTGTCCCGCTCGGAGCAGACCCCCTCGGCGGTGGCTCTGGGGGTGCGGGTAGCGCCAGACGGCCACGTGGTGGCCGCGGGAGGCTACCTGGTTCAGCTTCTGCCGGCGGCCAGTGACGAGGACCGGCAGCGGCTGGAAGAGAACATCCGTGCCATGCCCGGGGTCAGCCTGGCGGTGGAGCAGGGCATGACGCCCGAGCAGATCCTGGATGCGGTGTTGGCCGGTGTGGAGTACCGGATCCTGGAACGCCGGCCCGTTCGCTTCGCGTGCCGCTGCAGCCGGGAGCGGGCTCGGGGACTCCTGGCCGCCCTGGACCTGGCGGAGTTGGAGGCGATGGTCCGGGAGGGAAAGGGCGCGGAACTGACCTGCCAGTTCTGTGGGGAAGTATACCGGTTCACGCAGGAGGAATTGTTGGAGGCGCAGCGGGAACGCCGTCCGGCCTCGGAGGCAGGGAAAAACGAATAACCCGGTCGCCTTTGCGACCGGGCTCTCTACTTCGTTGCTCTGGGAATTAGACCGCCCGCTGCACCTTGCCGCTGCGGATGCACCGGGTGCAGACATTCAGCCGGACCCTGCGGCCATTTACCACCGCACGCACCCGCTGAATGTTCGGGGACCAGGTCCGCTTCGTGCGGACGTGGGAGTGGCTCACCTGCATACCGACCCAGATCGACTTGCCGCAGACTTCGCAACGCCTTGCCAACCAGGACACCTCCTTACGGTGAAACGCCACCACTGAACATCACGTGAAAGGCACAGTCCACATCATACCACAAGCTTCACAAGGCTGGCAAGGCGAGCCCCCGGATCCCCGGGGACGGCAGGGCGACCCAGACGGAATCCGGAAAGGAGGGGGCCCGGTGGGCAAGGAAATCGTGACGGAACTGGGCCGCATCCATCTCTCCGAGGATGTGATTGCCACCATGGCGGGCCTGGCCACCACCGAGTGCTACGGGATCGTGGGCATGGCCGGTTCCCGCCTGAAGGACGGCTTGGCGGAGCTGTTGGGACGGGAGAACCTGGCCAAGGGCGTCGAGGTTTCCCTTGAAGATGATGCTGTTGAGATTGATCTTCATGTTGTGGTAGGCTATGGTACGCGGATCTCTGAGATCGGAAAGAACGTGACCGGTAAGGTGCGATATGTAATAGAAACGTACACCGGGCTGCGCGTACGCGCTGTGCGCATTCATGTGGAAGGCGTGAAGGTAGGCATGGCAGACCGGTGAACACTACCATTAGGTCTGCGCGGGGAGGCGCCCGTGCGGGGTGAGGAGGCACCTGTACCTTGAGCATTCAGGCCATCGACGGGAACATGCTGAAGGAGATGATTCGGCGGGCCGCCAGGACGCTGGAAAGCAATCAGGACGCAGTCAACGCCCTTAACGTTTTTCCGGTACCCGACGGTGATACAGGCACCAACATGTCGATGACCATGGCCTCGGCCACCCGGGAGGTGGAGCAGACCAGCGGCCGGACGGTCGGCGAGGTGGCCGCAGCACTGGCCCAGGGCAGCCTGATGGGTGCTCGGGGGAATTCAGGTGTCATCCTCTCCCAGCTCTTCCGAGGCTTCGCCAAGGCCTGCAACGGCCATGTGACGCTGGATGCTCTCAGCTTTGCCCTGGCCCTGCAGGAAGGGGTGGACACCGCCTATCGGGCGGTGATGAAGCCCGTGGAGGGCACCATCCTGACGGTAGCCCGGGAGGCGGCTGAGGCCGCGGTGCAGGCGGCCCGCCGCCACAAGTCGCCGGTGACGGTGATGCGCATCGCCCTGGAGGCGGCAGAGTCGGCTCTGGCCCGGACCCCCGACTTGCTGCCGGTGTTGAAAAAGGCCGGGGTGGTGGACTCCGGCGGCAAGGGACTCACCTTCATCTACCGGGGCTACTACGAAGCGCTGGCCGGCATGATGGAAGCGGAACCGGAGGCGCCGCCCACAGAGGAACCGCAGGCCGTGGGGCACGAGGCCCGGCACGACGTCTCTCCGGCCGCGCACATCGAATTTCGGGTGGACGAGGAAATCTCCACCATCCGGTTCCCTTATGACTGCGAGTTGTTTATTCGCCGGCACCCGGGCGGCCGCCCGATTCCCCTGGATGAGGTGGCGGAGCGGCTGGAGCCCATGGGCGATTCGGTTTATGTGGTGGGCAGCGAGGACCTGGCCAAGGTACACATCCACGCATCCAATCCCGGACCGGTCCTCTCGCTGTGCATCGAATACGGCGAACTGTACGATATCGTGATCCACAACATGCGGCAGCAGCACAAGGACCTGCTGGAGCATGCCCGGCGGGAGGAACCAGCGCCGGCGGCAGATCCGGCGCCCGCAGGCCCCGATGGGCAGGAACCCGCCGTCGAACTGCCGCCCGATGCCATCAACGTGGTGGCCGTGGCGGTGGGCGACGGGCTGGAGGCGATCTTCCGGTCCCTGGGGGCCACGGAGGTGGTTCATGGTGGCCAAACCATGAATCCCTCGACCCAGGATCTCCTGGCGGCCATCAACCGCTGCCCCGCGCAGCAGGTGCTGGTTCTGCCCAACAACAAGAACGTCATCCTGGCTGCGCAACAGGCCGCCGCTCTGGCGGAGAAGCGGGTCCTGGTGGTTCCCACCCGCAGCATCCCTGAGGGCATTGCCGCCATGATCGCTTTCATGCCGGAAGGGGATGTCGAAAAGGTCCAGGCTTCCATGGCCCGGGCGATCGAGCAGGTTCAGACCGGGGAGGTCACCTTCTCGGTCCGGGACACAACGGTGGACGACCTCCAGATCCGGCAGGGGGATATCCTGGGCCTGTGGAATGACCGGATCACCCTGACGGGGCAGTCGCCGGAGGAGGTTGTGAAGGGCCTCCTGCAGCAGATGGTGGAGCAGTGCGGCGGCGAGGTGATCTCCCTCTACTGGGGCGAGGGTGTGGACGAGGCCCGGGCCCAGGCCTTGGCCGAGGAACTGCGCCGGATCTATCCGGACCATGAGGTGGAAGTCCAGTACGGTGGCCAGCCGCTTTACTACTACGTCTTCAGCCTCGAATAAGCATGCAGCGTCGAAATCAGGCTCGAACGTGGCCGGCAGCCCGCGGCTGCCGGCTTTTGCGCGGGGCCGGGAAAGGTGTGCAGCGATGCCGAAAGGAAACGTTCGCCTCCATAGCGAACAGTACAGCGAGGTGAGCGCCGTTGGCTCCGACAGAACGGACCTTTTCCGCTGCGGATCCACTGCAGCGGCCGGTGCAGTACCTGAAGGGCATCGGGCCGGCCCGTGCCAAGGATCTGCACAAACAGGGGCTGTTTGTGGTGCGGGACCTGATTGAGCGGGTACCTCGCACCTATCGTGACTACAGCCGGTTTCGGCGGATTGCTGATGCGCAACCGGGGCAGGTGGAGACCCTCCGGGGCAAGGTCGTCGGCGTCACGGAGCAGCGCGTGCGGGGGAACCTGACGCTGGTCAAGGTGCTGATCAGCGACGGCTCTGGTTCCGCAGCCGGGGTCTGGTTCAACCAGCCGTGGATGGCCAAGCGTTTTCCCGTGGGCCGGGAGGTGATCTTCTCCGGGGAAGTGGAGCGGTGGGGCCACCTGGTCCAGATCACCAACCCGGAGTGGGAGCTGGTGGATGAGGACGGGGCGGTGGATCCCATCAACGCCGGACGCATCGTCCCCATCTACCCGCTCACGGGCAATCTCAACCCGCGGGATGTGCGCCGGGCGGTGAAGCAGGCGTTGGAGCTGGCGGCGGACCGGATGCCCCAGGTGATCCCCCTGGCGGTGGTGGAGCGGCAGGGGCTGCTGCGCGCTGCCGACGCGTGGCGGGCGATTCACTTTCCGCCCGATGAGGAGTTGCGGGCCAAAGCCCGGGAGACCCTGGCCTTTGAAGAGTTGCTGGTGCTCCAGACAGGGCTCGCCCTGGTGCGGCGGGCCAATACCGTGGAGGCCACCGGCATTGCTCATGGACCCGACGGCGAGGTAACCCGGGGACTGATGGCCTCACTGCCCTTCCGGCTTACCGAAGCCCAGGAACGGGTGATCCGGGAAATCAAGGAAGACATGGCCTCTCCCCGTCCCATGAACCGGCTGGTACAGGGGGATGTGGGTTCCGGCAAGACCATGGTGGCCGCGTTTGCCCTGGCCAAGGCGGTGGACAGCGGTCACCAGGGGGTGCTCATGGCGCCCACCGAGATCCTCGCGGAACAGCACTACCTGAATCTCCGCCGGATCTTCCAGCCCCTGGGGGTGGAGGTGGTGCTGGTCACCGGTTCCCTGCCCCGGAAAGAGCGGGAGCACATCCTGGGCATGCTGCGGATGGGGCTGGCCCACATCGCCGTGGGCACCCACGCCCTGATCGAAGAGGATGTCCAGTTTCATGATCTGTCGCTTGTGATCACCGACGAACAGCACCGGTTCGGGGTGCGGCAGCGGGCGCGGCTGCAGAACAAGGGCTCTACCCCCGACGTGCTGGTGATGACTGCCACCCCGATTCCCCGGACCCTGGCCCTGACGGTCTACGGGGACCTGGACGTCTCGGTGATCGATCAGCTTCCCCCCGGCCGTAAGCCGGTGGGCACCTACTGGCGGCCGGAGTCGGCCCGGTGGCAGGTCTATGACCACCTGATCCACCGGGAGGTGGCCGCCGGCCGGCAGGGGTATGTGATCTGCCCGCTGGTGGAGGAATCGGACAAGCTGGAGGCCCAGGCCGCCACCGAGTGGCGGGACCTGCTGCAGAAGCGGTACCCGTGGGTCCGGTTCGGTCTCCTGCACGGCCGCATGAAGACGGAGGAGAAAGAGGCTGCCATGGAGGCCTTCCGCCGGGGCGAGACCCAGGTGTTGGTGGCCACCACGGTGGTGGAGGTGGGGGTGGACGTGCCCAACGCCTCCATGATCATCATCGAGGGAGCGGACCGGTTCGGGCTGTCGCAGCTGCACCAGCTCCGGGGCCGTGTGGGCCGGGGACCGCACCAGTCCTATTGCGTGCTGATCACCGATGCCAAGACCCCGGAGGCGCGGCTGCGGATGCAGATCATGCAGAAGTACACCGACGGCTTTTCCCTGTCGGAAAAAGACCTGGAGCTGCGGGGGCCGGGGGAGTTCTTCGGGACCCGGCAGCACGGCATGCCTGACCTGAAGGTGGCCAACCCGATCCGGGATCTGGAGATCCTGGAGCGGGCCCGGAAAGAGGCCGAGCGGCTGGTGGAGGAGGATCCGGGGCTCAGGCGCCCCGAGCATGCTGCCTTGCGGGAGGCGGTACAGAACCGCCTGGGCGACCGGTTCGGGCTGATTCTGGTAAGCTGAGGGGCTGGCGGAGCGATCTTATCCCTCGATCACCCGCCAGCCCCGCTCCGCGGCCCAGCGCCGGAGTCGGGGTTCCGGAGCCACTGCCACCGCTTCACCCACCGTCTCCAGCACGGCCACGTCCGGCAGGGTGTCGGCGTAGGCGAGGCTGTGGGCCCAGTCCACGGGCTCGCCCAGGCGGGCTGCCCAGGCGAACAGGGCCTCCCGCTTCCCCGTTCCGGAGCAGAAGGGCCCCATCCTGCCCGTGAGGCGGCCGTCGGGGGTCTGCTCCAGCGGGGTGCCCACCGCCTCGCACCCCAGGGCGCCGGCGATCCGCTCCAGCAGGGGCTGGACCACGGCGGATAGGATCACCGTCCGGTACCCTTCCGTCTGCCGCTGTCGCAGTTCCTCCAGCATCTGGGGACGGGCGGACCGGAGCAGCTGGCAGGCGGTCTGGTCCAGTACCTCCTCCAGCAGTGCAGGGTCCAGCTTGGCCATCCAGCGGACCACCATGCGGGTGCCCAGCAGGGTATAGCGGTGATTGTCCACGAGCCCCAGCCGCCGCAGAAGCTTCAGACTGGCGGCCGCGACAAACACCCAGGTGCCCCACAGCCTGTGTTGACCCGTCCGCCACAACTGCCGCGCCAGGGTGGGCATCACCGTCTTGCTTCCTGTCAGCAGCGTGCCATCCAGGTCGAAGACTGCCAATCGAATGCCCATCTCGCATCCTCCTGCCTTGCGGCCCCGGGTGGGGCCCCATACTCCTCGGTCGCTTCTTCGTGTGCAGCGAGGATATGTGCATGGAACATGACGAATAAGAATATTTCGTGATAAAGAGGACAAATCCTGCCAGAGCCGGTGCGGCCGGCAAGCCGTCCGGACCCGGCAGGGAGCCTGCGGGACACCCCCGGCGGGAAGGCTGCCGCCCTTCCTGCCGGGGTTTTTCACGGCTGCCTGTTGACAGCAGGCAGCCCTCCCCGTATAATCGGCTCATCAAAGTTATGATATCCGATCAAAATACTATGATATTGGGGGTGGGGGCGGTTGGTTCAGACGCTACTGGCCGGCGGACTGACCGGAATCCTGTTTGGATTTGTCCTGCAGCGGGGGCGTTTCTGCATGACCAGCGGCTTTCGGGACCTGTACCTGACCCGGGATGCGACGCTGTTCAAGGCCTACGTCCTGTCGCTGGCGATCCAGTCCACCGGCATCTTCCTGCTTCAGGCTGCGGGGATCCTTTCCGTCGCTCCGGCCTCCTTCCAGTGGCTGGCGGCCATTACCGGGGGCCTGATCTTCGGCGTCAGCCTGATCCTGAGCGGCGGATGCGCCTCGGGCACCTATTACCGGATCGGAGAGGGCATGGTGGGCTCGCTGGTGACCGCCGTCTTCTACGCACTGGGCGCCCTGGCTTCCCGGGCGGGGGTGCTGGGCGGCATCGTCCGCCGGATCCAGGAGCCCATGGTGACGTGGAACGGCAGCACCACGCTTTACGGCGGGCTGGGGGTCAGCCCCTGGGTGCTGGTCGCGGCGCTCTGGGCGGTGGCGGTGGTTTTCCTGGTGCGGGAGGCCCGGGCACCCCGGCCCTCCTGGCAGCCTCCGGGCGGATCCCACCGGTCCCGGCTGTGGGAGGCGGTCTTCGGCCGCGGCTGGTCCTGGCCGGTGACCGGGGCTGCCGTGGGCCTGGTGGCCGTGCTGGCCTGGATCACCTCCCTCAGCACCGGACGGCAGGGCGGACTGGGGATTACCACGCCCACCGCCAACCTGTTCCGGTTTCTATTGGTAGAACCGGATCCGGCGCTGTTGGACTGGGGTGTCTTTCTGATCCTGGGCATCCCCCTGGGCGCCTTCCTGGCCAGCAAAGGGGCCGGCGAATTCCGGCTGCGGCTGCCGGGAGCCGGGCGACTCCTGCAGCACATGGCAGGGGGCCTGGGCATGGGCTTTGGCGCCACGCTGGCCCGGGGGTGCAACATCGGCAACGGGCTCACGGCTGTCAGTCAGTTCAGCCTGAACAGCTGGGTGGCCACGGCAGCGACGATCTTGGGTACATGGGTCGGAGGGTACCTCTTCCTGGTGCTGCCGGCCCGGCAGCGCCGGAAGGTGGCTGCCTCCGCCGCGGTGGTCCACGGCGACTGACTGTCAAGAAGACGAGAACCGGAAGGGAGTGGGGATGGATGCAGCGTGAACTTCACCTGAACCTGTTGGGGGAGGTCTGCCCCTACCCCCTGGTGATCGCGAAGGAACGGATCAACGAGGTGGTGCCGGGGGGGCTCCTGGTCATCGATTTTGACTGCACCCAGGCCACTGAGTCGATCCCCCGGTGGGCCACGGCGGCCGGCCACAAGGTGGAGTCCTTTGAGAAGACAGGTCCCGCCGCCTGGCGGATTGCCATCCGGCGGCAGGGGGGCGCCCCGGAAACCGTGCAACCGGAGGATTACGCTTGCCGGCTCCCGGAGGCCGGCGGCAATCCGGCCTGACGGTTCCGCACTGGCAAGGCCTGAGGCCGGCGCGACCAGCGGGGGAGAGGGGAGCGCCGGCCTGCCGGACCACCGGCCTGCCGTCGGAGGGAGACAGGGGGCTTGGTTGAAGGCGGCACGCGGGTACGGTACACTTCTTTACAGATGTCGCAACGGGTTTTGCTGGCGTAATGGAAGGAGGCGGTCCCATGCCTGACCACAGCCGGTTGCTGGCTGCCCTCCGCAACGCGAGGGAGGCGTGGGTGAGCGGTGAGGAACTGTCCCGGCAGTTGGGCATCAGCCGCACGGCCATCTGGAAGCAGGTCCAATCCCTCCGGGAACGGGGCTATCAGGTGGAGGCGCAGCCCCGCCTGGGCTACCGGCTGGTGAGCGAGCCCGATGCCGTGACGCCGGATGAACTGCTGCCGGGGATGACCACCCGCAGTTTCGGGCGACAGATCGTGTACCGGCCCAGCGTGGGTTCCACCAACGACCTGGCCAAGGAACTGGCCCGGTCCGGCGCCCCCGAGGGACTGCTGGTGGTGGCTGACGAGCAGACGGCCGGCCGGGGGCGGATGGGCCGTACCTGGCAGACGCCCAGGGGCAGCGCCCTGGCCATGTCGTTGGTTCTGCGGCCCAACCTGCCTCCTCATGAGGCTCCCCGAATCACCCTGGTGGCGGCGGTGGCGGTGGCCGAAGCGGTGCAGGAGGTCACCGGCCTGACGGTGGGCATCAAATGGCCCAACGACCTGCAGATCGGCGGCCGCAAGGTCTGCGGAATCCTGACGGAGATGGAGGCCGAGATGGACCGGATCGCCTTCGTCGTCTGCGGGATGGGGCTGAATGTCAACCTGTCCCGGGAGGAGTTCCCTCCGGAACTCAGGGACACGGCCACCTCACTGATGGCCGAACTGGGCCGTCGCGTCCTGCGGGCGCCCCTGGTCCAGGCCATCATGGCCCGGTTCGAAGCCACCTATGACCGGCTGCTGGCGGGCGATTTTGCCGGGGTGCTCGATCGGTGGCGGGCCTTCTCGGTGACTTTGGGCCGCCCGGTACAGGTCTTTCTGCCCACCGGCGAAACCGCCCTGGAAGGGGTAGCGGAGGACGTGGACCCGGAAGGCGCCTTGCTGGTCCGCACCCCGGAGGGCGTGCTCAGGCGGGTGCTGGCCGGAGAGGTCTCCATCCGCTCCACGGCAGAAACACTGAACCGTTGACGGAACGACTCCATGTATGTTAACGTGATGACAACAATGAAGTTAACGTACATGGAGTGTGTGGCCCGATGCGAAACCAATCTTTGCGCAATGCGACATTGGCCGCTCTCTTCGCCGCCTTGACGGGAGTGGTGGCCCAGATTCGGTTCTTTCTGCCCGGTGTGCCGAACGTGCCGGTAACCCTGCAGGTCCTGGCGGTCCTGCTGACCGGCGGACTCCTCGGACATACCTGGGGCGCCACCGCGATGCTGCTCTACCTGCTCCTGGGGGCGGTGGGTCTGCCGGTCTTCTCCGGCGGAACCGGCGGGATCGGGGTGATTTTGGGTCCCACCGGCGGGTATCTGATCAGCTTTCCGGTAGCCGCCTGGCTGGTGGGGGTGCTGGCTCCCGCCCGCGTCGCCCCGCCTTTTTGGCGCAGCGCCCTGGCCATGCTGGCAGGCCTGGCGGTGATCTACGCCGGCGGGGCCGGCTGGGCGCTGCTGGTGGGAGGCTACGGTCTGGCCGCGGTGGTCAGCGGCTGGATCCTGCCCTTTGTGCCCCTGGATCTGGTGAAGACGGCTGTGGCCGCCGCCTTGTCCACCGCGGTGAACCAGGCGTTGGCCGCCCAGGGGTATTGGGCGGAAAAATCGTCCTGAGGCTGGTGAAGAGAGCGACCCTCCATCCCCTGTGGGGATGGGGGGCTCCTTTGTTTGGGCATCAACATGGGGCGCAGTCCCTTGGACGGGTGGTTGAAGCCGATGGCCCATCGGATGGCAATGCTGCATGCCTGGCGGGGGACGGCCGCCTATCCGCGCATGCTTTGGCTCCTCGGGGTGGGATGCTTTCTCAACACGACCGGGCTCTCCTTCCTCTGGCCCATCAATTCGGTCTACATGCACACGGAACTGGGGCGGTCCCTGACCACCGCGGGCCTGGTGATGTTCTTCCACGCGGGCTTCGGCACCCTCGGGCAGCTGGCCGGTGGGTGGCTCTTTGACCGTGTGGGAGCCCGGCGGGTGATGCTGACCGGGCTGCTTACGGCCGCCTCCGTGATCTGTCTGCCCGCCTTCTTCCGGAACTGGCCCCTTTATGTGGCGGTGATGTGCCTGTTCGGGTTTGCCGCCAACCTGTCGGTGCCCGCGGTCAACGCCCTGGCGGCACGGGTCTGGCCGGAAGGCGGGCGGCGGGCCTTCAACTTCCTGTACGTGGCCAACAACGTCGGGGTGGCGCTGGGTACGGCCCTGGGCGGTTTCGCCGCGGAGCGCTCCTTCGGACTGGCATTTGTGCTGACCGGGCTCATGCTGTCCTTGTATGCGGCCTTCACCTACCTGTTCATCCGGCCTCCGTCGGAAGGACGAAAGGCGGCGCACCCTCCGGGCGGGGGCCTACCCCAGCAGGGGGCGGGGCCGCACCCGCACAGGGAGGAAGCGGTGCCCTGGTTGCCCATCACCGCCCTGTTTGTCGCCTTGTTGGTCCTTTGGGTGGTCTACATCCAGTGGACGGGACCGGTGGCGGTGCATATGCAGGAACGAGGGATCTCCCTTTCGGCCTACAGCATCCTGTGGACCCTCAACGGCGCGCTGATTGTGGCCGCACAGCCGCTCATCAGTCTCGCCGTGCGCCGCATCCGGTCCTATGCCGCCCAGATGTATGCAGGTACCCTCCTCTTTGTCTGCTCCTACCTGCTGATGCTGGGGCCGGACCGGTACGGACTCTACGTGGCCAGCATGACGCTGCTCACCCTCGGGGAGATGTTTCTCTGGCCGGTGGTGCCCGCCGCGGTGGCCCAGCTTTCGCCCCCTTCCCGGCTGGGCTTTTTCCAGGGCTTCATCGGCAGCGCCACCACCGCCGGGCGCATGATCGGCCCGGTGATCGGAGGGCTTCTGTACGATCATCTGCCCTATCGGTACCTGGTGGCGGGCATGACCGGCGGGCTGATGGTCCCGGCGGCCTGCTTCTTCCTCTACGGGGTCACGGCCCGGCACGTCCGGTCGCAAAAAGTGTGAAGAAACGTTGACATTCGATTATGCCCGTGGTATCTTAACGTACAACCCAACCGATCCACTTCTGGCGATGATTGGGAAGAGTAGCCGGAGGACGAACCGTCACAGCGAGCCGGCGGGGGTTGGCCAACCAGCCCCATGGTGAAAGGACCGGCACGGGGGAATCCGGTGAATGGGCCCATGAGCTGTCCGCTGAACGCCCGTAAGGGTCAGTAGGCCGACCGGTGGCTTCCGCCGTTATCGGTAAGAGGGTATGTTAGTACCTGCGTAAGAGCGCGGCGGCGCATCGCACCGTCGAAGAAGGGTGGCACCGCGTGGGCTTTCCGCCTTCGTCCCTTTGGGGCGAAGGCGTTTTGCATTGTTGTGGCGGAGGGGAGGGCGCTTGGATGTACCAGCCGAGCCTGGGAACCTATCTCAGCCTGGCCAGGGAATACAACCTGATTCCCGTCTACCGGGAGGTCCTGGCTGACCTGGAGACTCCCATCTCAGTCTTCATGAAACTCTGCCTGGACGAGGCCGGCGCCTTCCTCCTGGAGTCGGTGGAGGGCGGCGAAAAGGTGGCCCGGTACTCCATTTTGGGTTGCCGGCCGCTGCTGACTCTGGCCAATCGGGATGGGGTGAGCGTGATCGCCGAGGGAGAGGCCGCAAGCGAATACCGGACGGTGGGGCAGGCTGGCGCGGGGGACCCTGGGGTGCGGACCCTCAAGGGGGATCCCCTGAGCCACCTGCGGGAGGTGATGCGGCAGTTCCGGGTCTACCAGCCTCCGGGGCTGCCCCGGTTCTACGGCGGCGCGGTGGGCTACCTCGGCTACGACGCGGTCCGCTACTACGAGCGGCTGCCGGAGTCGCCGCCGGACGATATGGGGGGCGTGCCAGATGCCCTCTACATGATCACCGAGCTGGTGGTGGTCTTCGACCACCTGAAGCACAAGCTGCTGCTGGTGGCCAACACCCTGCCGGGGCCGGAGCCCGACGTCGCCTATCGCACCGCCCAGGCCCTCCTGGACGGGGTAGCCGAGCGGCTGCGGGGGCCGATCCCGGTGCCTCCCGGATTCTCCCGGGCGAGGCCGAGGCCGCTGGAGGTGCAGGCCAACCTGACCCGGGAGGAGTATGAGGCCCGGGTCCGGCGGGCCCAGGAGTACATCCGGGCCGGCGACGTCTTTCAGGTGGTCCTGTCCCAGCGGCTGCAGACCTCGGTGCGCAGCCGTCCCCTGGACATCTACCGGGTGCTCCGCACCGTCAACCCGTCGCCCTATATGTTCTTCCTGTCCTTCGGCGATCTGAAGATCATCGGCTCCTCGCCGGAGATGCTGGTCCGGGTGGAGAACGGCATCGCGGAGATGCGGCCCATCGCCGGCACCCGGCCCCGGGGAGCCACGGAGGCGGAGGACCGCCGTCTGGAGCAGGAGCTTTTGGCCGATGAAAAGGAGCGGGCCGAGCACGTGATGCTGGTGGACCTGGGCCGCAACGACCTGGGGCGGGTCTGCCGGTACGGGACGGTCACCGTGCCGGAGATGATGCGGGTGGAGCGGTACAGCCACGTGATGCACCTGGTGAGCGATGTGCAGGGGGAGGTCCGGCCGGACAAGGACGCCCTGGATGTGCTGGCCGCCTGCTTCCCGGCGGGGACCCTCACCGGGGCGCCCAAGGTGCGGGCCATGGAGATCATCGACGAACTGGAGCAGACCCGCCGGAACATCTACGGCGGAGCGGTGGGGTATTTCAGTTGGAATGGCACCAGCGACCACTGCATCGCCATCCGGACCATGGTGATGAAGGGGGACCAGGTCTACATCCAGGCCGGCGCCGGTGTGGTAGCAGACAGCGACCCCGCCCGGGAGTACGAGGAGTGCATGAACAAAGCCCGGGCGCTCATCCGGGCCCTGGAGATGGCGGAGGAGGGAGTGCTGTGATCCTGGTGATCGACAACTACGACTCCTTCACCTATAACCTGGTGCAGATGTTGGGGGATCTGGGCGCCGAACTTCTGGTGGTTCGCAACGACCAGGTGACGGTGGAGGAGGTCCGGTCCCTCCGCCCGGAGCGGATCGTCATCAGCCCGGGGCCCGGTACCCCGGAGGAGGCGGGGATCTCCATGGAAGTGATCCGGACCATGGGGCCCACCACCCCGATCCTGGGGGTCTGCCTGGGGCACCAGGCCATCGCCCGGGTCTACGGCGGGCGGCTGAGGCAGGCGCCGGTGCTGATGCACGGCAAGGTGAGCCGCATCCGCCACACGGGGACGGGGCTGTTTGCGGGGCTGCCCAATCCGCTCACCGCCACCCGGTACCACTCCCTCATGGTGGAGCGGGAGAGCCTGCCGCCGGACCTGGAGGTGACCGCCGAGTCCGAGGACGACCTGGTGATGGGGCTCAGCCACCGGCGCTATCCGGTGCACGGGGTGCAGTTCCATCCGGAATCGATCCTGACGGAAGGCGGGCGGATTCTGCTGGAAAACTTCCTGAATCTGCCGGTTCCCGCGGTGCAGCAGTAGCGAGGAGGGGTTCGCGGTGGAAATGGACATGAAGGCCCTGATTGAGCAGGTGGCCGAGGGAAAGGACCTCACGGAGGCGCAGGCCGCGGCGGCCATGACGCTGATCATGAACGGCGAGGCCACCCCGGCTCAGGTGGCGGCCTTCCTGATGGCGCTGCGGATCAAGGGGGAGACGGTGGAGGAGATCACCGGCTGCGCCCGGGTCATGCGGGAGAAGGCGACGAAAGTGGTGCACAGCCGGCCCGTGGCAGTGGACACCTGCGGCACCGGAGGCGACCGGGCCAACACCTTCAACATCAGCACCACCGCGGCCTTCGTGGTGGCGGCCTGCGGGGTGGCGGTGGCCAAACACGGCAACCGGGCCGCTTCCAGCCTGACGGGATCCGCCGATGTGCTGGAGGCCCTGGGCATCTCCCTGGACCTGACCCCCGAGCAGGTGGGGCGGTGCATCGACGAGATCGGCATCGGCTTTCTGTACGCCCCGGCCCTTCACACCAGCATGAAGTACGTGGCGCCGGTGCGTCGGGACATCGGCACCCGCACCATCTTCAACTTGCTGGGGCCGCTCACCAATCCGGCCAACGCCAGTGCCCAGGTCATGGGTGTCTTCCACCCCAACCTGACGGAGCCCCTGGCCCGGGTGCTGGGCAACCTGGGTGTCCGCCATGCCCTGGTGGTTCACGGGGAGGATGGAGTCGATGAGATCTCCATCTCGGCCCCCACGGTGGTCTCGGAGATAGTGGACGGGTACGTCCACACGTACCGCGTGATGCCGGAGGACGTAGGGATCCGGCGGGCGCCCCGGGAGTATATCCGGGGCGGCACCAAGGAGGAGAACGCCCGGATCACCGAGGCGGTCCTGGCGGGCGAGACCGGGCCCCGGCGGGATGTGGTGCTGCTGAACGCCGCCGCCGCCCTGCTGGCCGCCGACCGGGTGAAAACCCTCCGGGAGGGCGTCCAGATGGCCGCCGAGGCCATCGACAGCGGCGAGGCCCTCCGGGTTCTGGAGCGGCTGCGGCACGTGACCCGGGAATTGGCGGCCAAGGCTTCCTAGTTTTCCCCCGGGCTGTTTCGGGGACCGGCTTTTCCAATCCATTACACTCGTCAAGGGAGCGAGGGACTTCATGGCAACAGCAGTCACGTCCACGTCCAACAAGCCGATCAAACGGGTCCTGTCTGGAGTGCAGCCCAGCGGAAAGCTGACCCTGGGCAACTATCTGGGAGCCATCCGGAACTTCGTGCAGCTTCAGCACCAGGCCGAATGCTTCTTCTGCGTGGTGGACCTGCACGCCCTGACGGTGCCGCAGGATCCCAAGGAGCTGTACCAGAACACCCTGGATCTGGCGCGGCTCTATGTGGCGTGCGGCATCGACCCCAAGGTGGCCACCATCTTCGTCCAGTCTCAGGTTTCCACCCACGCGCAGATGGGCTGGCTGATGGAGGTGACCGCCTACTTCGGCGAGCTCGCCCGGATGACCCAGTTCAAGGACAAGTCCCGTAAGAAAGAAGTGGTGACCGCCGGCCTCTTCACCTATCCGGCCCTCATGGCGGCGGACATCCTGCTGTACCAGGCCACCCACGTGCCGGTGGGAGAGGACCAGAAGCAGCATCTGGAACTGACCCGGGACCTGGCCATCCGCCTGAACCGCCGGTTCGGGGAGGAGTTCCTGACGGTGCCCGAGCCCTATATCCCGCCGCAGCGGGCCGGCGGGCGGATCATGAGCCTTCAGGATCCCACGGTGAAGATGTCCAAGTCGGCCACCGATCCCAACTCCTATATCCTGCTTTCCGATCCCCCGGACGTGATCCGGAAGAAGATCATGCGGGCCGTCACCGACGCGGAGCGGGAGGTCCGCTACGACGAGAAGAACAAGCCGGGGATCTCCAACCTGATGGTGATCCTCTCCCTGTGCACCGGAAAGAGCCTGGAGGAGATCGAGGGGCGCTACGACGGCTATGGCCAGTTCAAGAAGGACGTGGCCGACGCGGTCATCGCCACGCTGGAGCCGATTCAGAAGCGGTTCCGGGAGCTTTCCGAGCCCGGCATTATTGAAGAGATCCTGGAGGAGGGCGCCGAAAAGGCGGAAGCTGTTTCCACGCCTACCCTGCGGGGGCTGATGCGGCGTCTGGGTCTGGTGCCCAGGAGGTGCTGGTGATCTTCGCCGAGATCCTGCGGACGAAGCGGGAGGAGGTGGCCGCCGCCCGGCAGCGGCGCCCGCTGGAGGCGGTGCGGGCGGCGGCTGCATCGGCCCCGGCGCCCCGGGATTTTGCCGGGGCCCTGGCCCGTGGGCAGGGGCTGCAGGTGATTGCCGAGGTCAAGAAGGCCAGCCCCTCCAAGGGGGTGATCCGGCCGGACTTCGACCCGGTGGCCATCGCCAGGGCCTACGAAGCGGCCGGGGCTGCCTGCCTCTCGGTCCTCACCGACCGGCGCTATTTTCAGGGGGACCTGGCCTACCTGGAGGCGATCCGGCAGGCCACCTCGCTGCCCCTTCTCCGGAAGGACTTCGTTATCGACGAGTACCAGGTCTACGAGGCCCGGGCTGCCGGGGCGGATGCGATCCTGCTGATCGTCGCCGCCTTCACGGGGGAATGCGCGGAGGAGCGGACCCCCGCCGATCTCAGGCGGCTGCTTAGCCTGGCCCGGTCCATGGGGATGGAAGCGCTGGTGGAGGTGCACACGGCCTCCGAGGTGGAGATCGCCCTGGAGGCCGGGGCCTATCTGGTGGGCATCAACAACCGGAACCTCAAGACCTTTGAGACCTCCCTGGCGGTCACCGAAGCACTGGCGCCGCTTATCCCCCGAGACCGGCTGCTGGTCAGTGAGTCCGGGATCTTCACACGGGAGGACGCGGCCCGGGTGGCGGCGGCCGGCGCCCGGGCGGTGCTGGTGGGCGAGTCGCTGATGCGGGCGCCCGATGTGGGCGAAGCGCTGCGACGGCTTCTGGGTCATTCCGACTGAACGCGGCGGGGCACGTCCAGGAGGGAGAGCGTAACCATGTGGGTCAAGATCTGCGGCATCAAGACCATCGAAGCCGGACGGGCGGCCGTGGAGGCGGGTGCGGACGCGGTGGGCTTCGTCTTCGCCTCCAGCCGCCGGCAGGTCACACCGGACCAGGCCCGGATAATCATTGCGGGCCTGCCCGCCGGGGTGGCCAGGGTGGGGGTCTTTGTGGATACGTCACCGGCTGAGGTCAGCCGCATCGCCGCGTACGCCGGACTGACCCACGTGCAGCTTCACGGGGATGAGCCCCCGGAGGCGCTGGAGGCGATCCCGTACCCGGTGATCAAGGCCTTCCGGCTCCGGGGCCCGGAGGATCTCCACAGGCTGGCGGAGTACCGGCGGGCGGCAGGGCTGCTGCTGGAGCCGTATGTGCCGGGGGTGCCCGGAGGCAGCGGGCAGACCCTGGACTGGCCCCTGGTGCGGCAGGCCGCCGCGGTGCTCCGGCAGGCAGGCGTGGAGGTTTCGGGACCGGAGGAGCCCCTGGTGGCCGGCCGGCCGAAGTTGATCCTGGCCGGCGGCCTGACTCCCGGCAACGTGGCGGAGGCCATCCGCCAGGCCGCTCCCGGAGGGGTGGATGTCTCCGGCGGAGTGGAAACCCAGGGGGAAAAGGATATTGGCAAGATCTGCGAATTCGTCAAGGTGGCAAAGGGGGCAGCAGCATGAGGCCTTTGACTCAGCCCGATGCGCGGGGGCACTTCGGACCGTACGGCGGCCGGTACGTTCCGGAAACGGTGATGCCGGCCCTGCTGGAACTGGAGGAGGCCTACCTTCGCTACAAGGATGATCCGGATTTTCAGGCGGAACTGGACTATTACCTGAAGTATTATGTGGGGCGTCCGACCCCCCTGTACTACGCGGAGCGCCTGACGCGCTATGCCGGCGGGGCCAAGATCTACCTGAAGCGGGAGGACCTGAACCACACCGGTGCCCATAAAATCAACAACGCCCTGGGTCAGGTGCTCCTGGCCCGGCGGATGGGCAAGCGGCGGATCATCGCCGAGACCGGTGCCGGACAGCACGGCGTGGCCACCGCCACCGCCGCCGCCCTGTTCGGCATGGAGTGCGTCATCCACATGGGCGAGATCGATGTGGCCCGGCAGGCCCTGAACGTCTTCCGCATGGAATTTTTGGGCGCCAAGGTGGTGCCCACCCGCTCCGGATCCCGGGCCCTGAAGGACGCGGTCAACGAGGCGATCCGGGACTGGGTGACCAACGTGGAGACCACCCATTATGTGATTGGTTCGGTGGTGGGTCCCCATCCCTACCCGATGATGGTCCGGGACTTCCAGTCGGTCATCGGGCGGGAGACCATCCAGCAGATCCAGGAGGCCGAAGGCAGGCTGCCTGATGTGGTGGTGGCCGCGGTGGGCGGCGGTTCCAACGCCATGGGGATCTTCCATCCCCTTAGCGCCTATCCGGAGGTCCGGCTGATCGGCGTGGAGGCCGGCGGTCACGGCCTGGACACCAACAAGCACGGTGCCACCATGACCGGCGGCGGGGCCGTGGGGGTCTTCCACGGCTTCCGGAGCTACCTTCTGCAGGACGAGTACGGCCAGGTGATGGAAGCCCACTCCATCTCCGCCGGACTGGACTATCCGGGGGTGGGCCCGGAGCACGCCTACTTCAAGGACCAGGGCATTGCCGAGTACGTGGCCGTCACCGACGCGGAGGCCCTGGAGGGGATGAAGCTGCTGGCCCGCACCGAGGGCATCATTCCAGCTCTGGAGTCCAGCCACGCCGTCTACTACGGCGTAAAGGTGGCCCGGGACCTGGATCCGGACCGCATCGTGATCATCAACGTCTCCGGCCGGGGCGACAAGGATATGGAGCAAGTCAGCCGGTTCCTGAAGGAGGGTCTGCGATGAGCCGCGTTGCCCAACGCTTCGCACTGCTGCGGGAAAAGGGCGAAAAGGCCCTGATCACCTACGTGGTCGCGGGGGACCCTGATCTGGAGACCAGCCGGTCCCTGCTTCACGCCCTGGCCGAGGCCGGCGTGGACATGGTGGAACTGGGTCTTCCCTTTTCCGACCCCCTGGCGGACGGCCCCACCATTCAGGCCGGCTCCCAGCGGGCCCTGGCGGCGGGGGCCAATACGGACACGGTGCTGGCCATGCTCCGGCAGGCCCGGGAGGAAGGTATTGACCTGCCGGTGCTGCTGATGACCTACTACAACCTGCTGGTGCGGCCGGGCGTGGAAAACTTTTGCGCCCGGGCCCGGGAGGCGGGGGCGGACGGCCTGATCGTTCCCGATGTGCCCATGGAGGAAGCGGACGAGCTGCTGGCTGCTACCCGGGCGGTGGGGCTCGACCTGGTGCAGTTGGTGGCCCCTACCTCCACCGACGACCGGGTGCGGCGGGCCGCGGAGCTGGCCTCCGGCTTCATCTATTGCGTGTCGCTGACGGGGGTGACCGGCGCCCGCAGCAGCCTCCCGCCCCAGCTTTCCGAGTTTGTCGGCCGGGTGAAGGGCTGCACCGACAAGCCCGTCGCGGTGGGCTTCGGCGTCTCCACGCCGGAGCAGGTCCGGGAGGTGGCCGCCGTGGCTGACGGCGTCATCGTGGGCAGCGCAATCGTCGGCCTGTGCGGCGAGGGGCTTCCCCGGGATGAACTGGTCCGGCGGGTCCGCACCTTTGCCGCCCAGCTAAAGGAGGCCACCCGGCTTCCGCAGCGGGCTGAGGCGCGGAAAGATGCTTGACGGCCTTACGGGTACGGTGTATACTCCTGCACAAATAATCGCAAAAGCGATGAGCGGGAGAAGTAGGCCCGTCCTGGAGCCGCAGAGAGCCGGCGGGTGGTGCAAGCCGGTGCCCGGGGCGTGCTGAAATACACCCGTGAGTGCAGGCTGAACCGGCGGCTGTCCTGGCCGCCGCAGTAGGTACGCCGGCGCGCCCCCGTTACCACGGGCGGGGAGGATGTTGGTCCTCCGCAGAGGGGGGTCCCTTTTGGGGCCCAACAAGGGTGGTACCGCGAAAGCTGTGTGCAACGGCTTCCGTCCCTTACGGGATGGAAGCCGTTTCTGCATGGATTGATATAGGTTATGGTATGGTGCGGAGGGGGAGCAGGAAGATGATCATCATCATGAAAAAGGGCGCAACGCAGGAGCAGATCGACCAGGTCGTACAGAGGGTGAAGGCCCTGGGATTCGGGGTTCATCTGTCCCAGGGCGTGGAGCGCACCATCATCGGGGCCATTGGCGGCGACCGCAACGCGCTGGCCAGCCTCAATCTGGAGGCCATGGAGGGCGTGGAGCGGGTGACGCCGATCTCCAAGCCGTATAAGCTGGTCTCCCGGGAGTTCCATCCCGAGGACACGGTGATCCGCATCGGGGAGTTTACGGTGGGGGGCAGTGATATCTGGGTGGCGGCGGGTCCCTGCTCGGTGGAGGGGCGGGAACTGCTGCTGGAGAGCGCCCAGATGGTGCGGGAACTGGGGGCCCACGCGCTGCGGGCCGGTGCATTCAAGCCCCGGACCAGCCCGTACAGCTTCCAGGGACTCGGGGTGGAAGGCCTCAAGTACCTGGCGGAGGCCCGGGAGGTCACCGGGCTGCCGGTGGTGACTGAAGTGATGGACACCCGCGATGTGGAACTGGTGGCCGAGTACGCGGACGTGATCCAGATCGGCACCCGGAACATGCAGAACTTCAGCCTCCTGCGGGAGGTGGGGCGGTGCGGCAAGCCGGTGCTTCTGAAGCGGGGGATGAGCGCCACCATCGAGGAGTGGCTGATGAGCGCGGAATACATCCTGAAAGAGGGAAACCACAACGTCATCCTGTGCGAACGGGGAATCCGGACCTTTGAAACCGCCACCCGCAATACCCTGGACCTGTCCGCCGTGGTGGTGGCCAAGTCCCTCACCCACCTGCCGGTGGTGGTGGATCCCAGCCACGGTGTGGGCAAGCGGGCCTTTGTCCCCGCCCTGGCCCGGGCGGCGGTGGCCGCGGGGGCCGACGGGATCCTGGTGGAGGTGCATCCGCGTCCGGACGAAGCCCTGAGCGACTCGGCGCAGACCATCAGCCCGGTGGCCATGAGCCGGATGATGGCCGAGATCACCGCCATCGCGGGGGTGCTGGGCCGGCGGGTGCCCGTCAGTGCCCACAGCCATGTGTAGTGACGCAGGCTTTTGGGGCGGACGCAGACCGCGGATCGTGATCTGGGGAGTCGGATTGATCGGCGGCTCCCTGGGCATGGCCTGGCGGCGCAGCGGTGCGGCCGCGGAGGTCGTGGGCATCGGCCGGCGGCCCCTGGAGACGGCCCTCCGGCTCGGCGCGGTGGATCGCTATGTCACGGATCCGGAGGAGGGCATCGCGGAGGCGGACGTCCTGGTGCTGGCGGGTCCGGTGGGGGCGATCATCCAGCAGGCGGCTGAGTACGGCCACCTGATCCGGCCGGGCACCATCGTCACCGACGTCGGATCCACCAAGGCCGCCATCGTTCGGGCGTGGGAGGAGCACCTCCCCCAGGGCGCGACCTTTGTCGGCGGCCATCCCATGTTCGGCCGGGAGCAGGCCGGGGTGGAGAATGCCTCCCCGGACCTGCCCGCCGGCTGCCGGTACATTCTGACGCCCACCGTGCGGTCCGATCCCAGGGCGGTGGAAGCCGTCGCGGACCTGGCCCGGGCCGCGGGGGCGGTGGTGCGCCGGATGTCGCCCGAGGAGCATGATGCCCGGGTAGCGGTCATCTCCCACCTGCCCCAGCTGGTGGCCACCGCCCTCGCGGCGACCGCCGGCGAGGAGGATCGCCGCCTGGGCGGCGTCCTGGATCTGGCCGCCGGTGGCTTTCGGGATACTACCCGGGTGGCCTCCAGCCCGGCCGGCATGTGGGCCGACATCTTCCTGACCAACGCCGGGGCGATCCAGGAGGCGCTGGCGCAGTTCCAGGCCATGCTGGAGAGGCTGTCCGCGGCAGTGGCCCGGGGCGACCGGCAAGTTTTGGAGGAAACCTTCGCCTGGGCCCGGGAGGCCCGGAACCGGATTCCCCTGTAAAGCGCACGGGAAAGGAGCGATCGCCGTGGATGTGCGGGTCTTTCCGGCCACCCGCCTGGAAGGAACCATCGATCCCCCCAGTTCGAAAAACTACACCACCCGCTACCTGCTGGCCGCTGCCCTGGCCGAAGGGGAATCGGTGATTGAGTACCCCGCGGAGAGCGAGGACAGCGAGGCCATGCAGCGGTGCCTCACCGCCCTGGGCGCCGAACTGATCCGCGAGGGCCACCGGCTTCGGGTGCGGGGGTTCGGCCGCCATCCCCGGAATCCCGGGATCTTGAATCCCGGCAACGCCGGCGCGGTGCTGCGCTTTCTGATGGCGGTCTGCGCGGCCACCCTGCCCCGGGTCACCTTCGTCACGGATTACGCCGAATCCCTGGGGAAGCGTCCCCAGGGGGATCTGCTGGCGGCTCTGCAGCAGCTCGGGGTACGGGCCACCAGCCGGGACGGCCGCCTGCCCATCACGCTGGAGGGCGGCGCCCTGCACGGCGACCGGGTGCAGGTCAGCGGCGCGGTTTCCAGCCAGTTCGTCAGCGCCTTGCTGTTCGCCGCTCCCCTCACGGGCCGGGAGATGGTGGTGGAGGTCACCGGCGACATGAAGTCCCGGCCGCCCATCCGGCAGACCCTGCAGGTGCTCCGGGAGGCGGGCATCCAGGTGGAGGCCGCGCCGGACCTGCGCCGCTTCCGGATTCCCGCTGGGCAGCACTATCAGCCCCGCCGCTACGTGGTGCCGGGGGATTACCCGGGCGCCGCGGCCATCATGGCCGCGGCGGCGGTGGTGCCTTCGGATGTCACCATCCGCCGGCTCTTTCGCGATGAGCAGGGGGAGCGGCTGGCCATCGACGTCCTGCAGGCCATGGGGGCCGATATTCACCATGACGGAGACACGGTGCGGATCCGGGGCGGCCGGCCCCTGCGCGGGGGCCGCTTCGACGGCGATCCGTTCACCGATGCGGTGCTCCCGCTGGTGGCCTGTGCCCTGGTGGCCGAAGGCGAGACGATCTTTTACAACATCGGTAATTTACGTTTTAAAGAATGTGACCGCATCAGCGATTACCGGCAGGAACTCCTGAAACTGGGTGCGTTCGTATCGGAAGGCCCTGCCGAACTGCGGATCCAGGGCCGTCCGGAAGGCCTGCCGGGCGGCGCAGAGGTGGAGAGTCACGTGGATCACCGGGTCATCATGGGGCTTTCCATCGCCGCCCTGCGCAGCCACAGCCCGGTGCTGATCCGGGATGCCCACCACGTGGCCAAGTCGTATCCCGCCTTTTTTGACCACCTGCGGAGCCTGGGGGCAAGAGTGGAAGTGATTCGCTGACAGCGTTGGCGGCGATTACCGAAACAGGTGAAAGAATGCGGGTATGGACTGCCCGAAAGCCACAGATATTATCAGTACCACACAGACAAGGAGGGCTTTCGGAGTGGCCAACAACAATCTGGTGGTTGCCAACGCTCGTCAGGCCCTGGACCAGCTCAAGCTGGAGACGGCCAACGAACTGGGCATTCCGAATTACGCACAGCAGCAGTACAAGGGTGATCTTCCGAGCCGGGTCAACGGGTCCGTGGGCGGCTACATGGTCAAGAAGATGATCGCCCTGGCCGAGCAGCAGCTCTCCGGCGGTGCCAACACGCCGCCCGCCCGGTAAGGGAGAAGGCAAAGGAGGGGGCTCATGCCCCCTCTCTTTTTTTGTGCGGGCAGGCGGGTCAGTTCAGGTACCGCAGCAGGTCCTGCGCGGTGATGGAGGTGTGCAGCACCGCATTCAGGCTGCCGGCCACCACCTTGGCCAGGTTGTCGATCATCTCGTCGATCTCCTTGGGGGTGACCACCAGGGCGCCGACGGTGGGGCTCAGGATCTCGGCCACCATCTCCCGGTGTTCCTCCGGCGAGGTGAGAAACTGCATCAGGGGCTTCCGGCCGGCGAAGTGGGCGGCCATCCGTTCCATGGCCTCGTGGATGATGTTGGTGGCCCGGACCACCGTGGGAACCCCCACCGCCACCACCGGACAGCCCAGGGTCTCCTGGTTCAGCGCCTTGCGCTGGTTGCCGATGCCGGAGCCCGGATGGATGCCGGCGTCTGAAAGCTGGATGGTGGTGCCCAGCCGCTCCACCGCACCCGCCGCCAGGGAATCCACGCAGATCACCACATCCGGCCGGGTCCGCTCCACGATGCCGTGGATGACCTCCGCGGTCTCGATGCCCGTAATCCCCAGGACTCCGGGGGCGATGGCGGCCACGGACCGGAGCCCCCTGGCCACCTCCGGGGGCAATACCGCCTGCAGGTGGCGGGTCACCAGCAGCTTTTCCACCACCCGGGGGCCCAGGGCGTCGGGCGTCGCGTTCCAGTTCCCAAGCCCCACCACCAGCACCGACGATTCGGGCGTCAGGTGCAGCAGCGAGGCCAGCTGCTCCACCAGCACCTTCCCCACGGCCTCCTGGACGTCGGGGTCCCGCTCCCGCAGCCGGGGCGCGTCGATGGTGACGTAATTGCCCATCGGTTTGCCGATCGCCCGGGCGCCCTCCGGGGAGAAGACCTCCACCCAGGAAACGGTGGCTTCCTCATACTTGTGCTCGGTCATACGCACACCGGGGATCTCCGTGTGCGCATCACCCCGCGCGGCCGCCGTCGCCTCCAGGGCCAGATCGGTGTAGGGATTCAGATAATCCTGCGACATGAGCCGGCTCACCTCTTTGTCTGCGATCGGTGGTAGTCTCTCCGGCTGCAGGCGCTGCGATACCGCTGGGAACTTTTCCCCGGTTTCAGAGCGTCTTATAAATGCGGCTATTCGAAAGGAGGCACACGTGATTGATCATCACCACCACTCCGTCCGTGGACGGCAAGCGGATCGTCGAGTACCTGGGAATTGTTTCCGGCGAAACTATCATGGGGGCCAATTTCTTGCGCGATCTGGCGGCGTCGATCGTAGACTTCGTGGGCGGCCGGTCCAGTGCCTATGAGTCCAAGCTGCAGGAGGGCCGGGAGATCGCCCTGCGGGAGATGGAAGCGCAGGCCCGGCGGCTGGGGGCGGATGCGGTCGTCGGGGTTGACATCGATTACGAAGTGGTGGGCAGCGGCGGCAGCATGCTGATGGTGACTGTCAGCGGGACAGCGGTACGTCTGGAGTAAACGCGTTGGCGGGCCGGCAGCCCTTGTGGGGCGCCGGCCTGCTTGCCTTGTCAGTATGGGAACGATTGGGTTATAGTAAAACCGCTGGGTTTGGGCCGTCTCCTGCAGCAAGGAATGAGGCCTCAGGGGAGGTGCTGGTCAGTGGCGCCCCGAAAGTCCGGAAAATTGGGTCCGCAGCACATCGATCTGGGCGAGCGGGGCATCTACCACACCGGAAACCGGCTGAACGATCTGACGGGGAAGGAATGGGTCTACAGCACCCGCTCGGTTATCAACAAGGCCTACCCGCCCTCGTTTCAGTTTGAGTTGCGCAGCCAGCACGGGGGGCAGAAGCCGCCGGAGCTTTGCGCGGACCTGATCCGCACCTTTACCAAGGCCGGTCAGCGGGTGCTGGATCCTTTCATGGGGGTGGGCGGCGTCTTGCTGGGCGCCTCCATCTGCGGCCGGCAGGCCCTGGGGATCGAGATCAACCCCCGCTGGATTGAGATCTACCTGGAGGTCTGCCGCCGGGAAGGGATCCCGCCCCAGGAGGTGCGTCAGGGCGACAGCCGGGACGTGCTGCCCGAGCTGCCCGACGGCGCCTTTGACCTGATTTTGACCGACGTGCCCTACTGGAACATGGACCGCCGCCGCCGCTCCCGGGGCGCCTTCAAGCGGGCGGGCGAGGCGGCGGTGCCGCGGCGCCCCAGCAAGCTGCGGAACTTTGCCGCGCCGGACGATCCCCTGCCGGAGGAAACGGGCCTGAGCGGGATGGAGGAGTGGCTGGCGCTGATGGAGGCGGTCTTTGCCCATGCTCCGCGCCTGCTCAAGCGGGGCGGCTATCTGGCCGTCTTCATCGGGGACATGTACCATTCCGGCCGGTACCACCCGCTGTCGGCCCGCCTCATGGAGGTTCTGGACCGCACCGGCATGGTGATGAAGGCCAACCTGATTTGGTACGACGTCTCCAAGAGGCTGAACATCTACGGTTACCGCTACGAGTTCATCCCCAGCATGGTGCACCAGAATATCCTCGTCTACCGCAACCAGTGAGGGTGGATGGAGGGGGTAGTGAGGTGACCGCCGCTGCACCCGCCGCCCGGCGGAAGCCGCTGTACGTCTGGAACCGCAAGTACATCGGGAGCAAGAGCGAGCTGCTGCACTTCATCGCCGGCGTGGTGAAAGCCCGTGCCCCGGAGGCCCGGCATGTGGCGGACCTGTTCTGCGGCAGCGGCGTGGTGGCCTACTACTTCGCATCCCAGGGTTTTCAGGTGACGGCCGGGGACAACCTCTACCACAATTACCTGGCTGCCCGCTGCTTCTTCGGGGGACGGCCGGGGGAGATCTCCTGGACGGAGGTGGCCCAGCGGCTGGATTGGCTGCAAAAGCTGCCGCCGGTGGAAGGGTACTGCTACCGGGAGTACGGAGGCCGGTACTTTACCCCGGAAAATGCCGGCCGCATCGATGCCATCCGGGAGGAGGTCGCCCGGTGGGAGGCCGCTGGCGAGATCGGCGAGCAGATGAAGGCCGTGCTGCTCACCAGTCTCCTGTACGGCGCGGACAAGGTGGCGAACACCTGCGGCCAGTACGATGCCTATCTGAAACATCTGGGGAAACCCTCGTACTCGCCGGAGGGAGCACACCTTGTGGATGCCATGGTCTACAAACCCTTGTCCCTGGGGATGCCCCAGGTGGTGGAGACCGATCGGAGCCAGGTCTTCTGCGGGGATGCCAATCGAATCGGCCCTACCATCGAGTGCGACGTCCTGTACCTGGATCCGCCGTACAACACCCGTCAGTACGTGGACAACTACCACGTGCTGGAGAACATCGCCCGGTGGGAAAAGCCGGTTCTTACCGGCAAGACCCGCAAGTTTCAGCGGGAACACCTGAAAAGTGCCTACAGCCGGCGCCGGGACGCTGCGCCCTCCCTGGCGGCGCTGATCCGCTCCGCCCGCTGCCGCCACATCCTGCTCTCATATAATAATGAAGGGATTATTTCGGACCAGGAGATTGTCGCCATGCTGCAGGAGCGGGGACCCGTGGAGATTTTCACCCACCCCTACACCATTTTCGGCAACGGCGCCGGGCGGTCGGGCCGCCGGCCGATCCAGGAACGCCTCTTCTACTGCCGGGTGATCCGTCCGCCCCGAGACGGTGCGTGACGGCATCGGGCAACAAAAGGGGCAGCACAACGGGGGGCTGCCGAGGAGCCCGCACGCCCGTTGTGCTGCCGCAGGGGTGGGAGAGGAGATTGAACGGAGGAAGAGCCCCGGAAGGGAATGAACCCGCTCCTCGGGTGCGTGTCCCTGGTACAGCACTGGCGCCCCTGGGGACGCCGGTTCTGCCTGTCTCTAGTCTGGCCCTCCGTGCGTCCGGACATACATCGGTCCTGATGGGTCTCAAGTGCGGCGCCCGAATTCGGCGGCGCCGCCGTTGCGTGCAGGAGGATGGCTGCGCGTGTAAAATAGTCGTTTAAAGCGGCAGAGGAACGGCCTCCGGTTTTCTTTGGGTCACGCTATAGGAGGCAGCCTGTCAGGAGAAGCATGGGACCGAGGTGAGACCCAGGTGCGGGTGATCACGGGCACTGCCAAAGGGCGAATCCTCCGAACCGTAAAGGGTCGGGATGTCCGCCCCACGGCAGACCGTGTCAAGGAGTCGCTGTTCAACGTACTCGGGCCCCGGGTAGTGGGAGCCCGCTTTCTGGACCTCTTTGCCGGCTCGGGCTCCGTCGGCATTGAAGCCCTGAGCCGCGGAGCGGCCTCATGTACCTTTGTGGATATCGTACCCGGCCATCTGAAGGTGGTGGAGGCGAACCTCGCGGCCACCGGACTGGCCGATCGTGCCGAACTGATGCGCCGGGACGCGCGGGCCGTCCTTTCGGAACTGGCCCGGCAGGGGCGGCAGTATGACCTGATTTTTGTCGATCCGCCCTATGGTCAGAACCTGATCCCGCCTGTCCTGGAAGGAATCGTCCGGGAACGGCTCTTGGCAGAGGGCGGGTGGGTGATGTGTGAGCACCACCGGCGGGATCCGGTGCCGGCGGTGATTCCAGATCCGGCGCCGGCAGGAAGTCTGACCAGGTTTCGGGAACTAATCTTTGGCGAAACCGTCGTCTCCCTGTACAAGGCGGCGGAGAAGCCCACATCGGGAGGATTGGGGAGTGAAGAAAGCGATCTGTCCGGGGAGCTTTGACCCCGTTACCAACGGCCACCTCGACATCATCACACGGGCAGCCCGTACCTTTGACCACGTGATCGTGGCCGTGCTGAACAACCCCCGTAAGCAGGCGCTCTTCACCGTTGAGGAGAGGCTTGAGATGCTCCGGGAGGCCGTCAAGGAACTTCCCAACGTTAGTGTCGCCAGCGCGGACGGACTGCTGGTGGATTTTGCCCGGGAGCAGGGAGCGGAGGTTATTGTCAAGGGCCTGCGCCCCCATCAGGATTTTGAGTATGAATGGCAGATGGGCATGGTGAACAAGCGGCTCAATCCCAACATCGAAACCTATTTCCTGATGAGCCGGATGGAGTACTCGTACCTCAGCTCCAGCATCGTTCGGGAACTGGCCTCCTACGGCGGCGACGTCACCAATCTCGTTCCCCCCGGTGTGGCGGAGCGGCTTTACAAGAAGTTCGGGCGCAAGCGGTAGTGGCTGAGGCTGAGTTGCGCAGGAGGTTATGACCGTGGAGATCATGGAGGTGCTGGACCGGCTGGAAGCGCTGGTCCACCAGGCCACTCGGGTTCCCCTGACCGGCAAGGTCCTGGTGGACCCCGAGGAAGTGCTGGCCCTGGTGGACGAGATGCGGGAACTGCTTCCCCGGGAGATCCGCGACGCCAACCGCATCGCCCGGGAGCGGGAGGCCATCCTGCAGGAGGCCCGGGAGCAGGCGGAAGCCACGGTACGCGAGGCGCAGGCCCTTGCCGCCAAGCTCACCGGTGAGGCTGCGGTCACCAAGGAAGCCCAGCAGCAGGCGGATGAGCTGATCGACCAGGCCAAGCGGGTGGCCCGGGAGATTCGGCAGAACGCGCTGGAGTGGGCCGATGACCTCTTTGCACGGATCCATCCGGAGTTGGAGCGGTTTGCCAGGGAGGCCCAGAAGGCCCTGGCAGCGATTGAAAAGGCCCGGGAAGAGCTACAGCAACAGCTATAACGGGGCGTGAGGGGGCCTGGCCAGGTGCCGTGGTGGAAGCGATCGGGGAGCCGGCGGCTGACAAGATCCCGCCGGCTTCTGCTGTGGAGTCTGGGGGTGCTGCTGGGCGCCGCCATCTTGTGGTTCACGCCCACGCCCTACTATGTGACAGCACCGGGGGTGGCCATCGACACCAGCCAGGTGGTGGCGGTGGAGGGCGGCACTCCTCATCCGGGCCGCCTGTACATGCTGGTGGTGACGACCCGGCCTGCCAACCTCTTCTGGTACCTCTACAGCCGGATTGACCCCCGGGCCGAACTGGAGCGGCCCCAGCAGTTTTTGGGCGACATTCCGGACTACGAGCACTATCTGATGATAACCCGGCGGATGATGGAGGACAGTCAGAAGACGGCCAAGGCCCTGGCTTTGCAGTGGACAGGCTACGGCACCGGCGTGCAGCCGGTGGGGGCTGAGGTGGTGTCGGTCATCCCCGGCAGCCCCGCCGCGGGGGTACTGCAGCCGGGGGACCGCATCATCGCCGTGGACGGCCACTTGGTCACCGGCGCGGCCGATCTGCAGGAGCGGATGGGGCAGGTAAGTCCGGGAAGCCAGGTGGTCCTTCGCCTCCGGCGGGGGGACGTGGAGCTGACCTTGCCGGTTTCCACCATGCCGGCGACCGATGCCGGAGGGCGGCGCCGGGCTGCCCTGGGGGTCTACATCACCGACGCCCTGGCCTTTGACCTGCCGCTGAACGTGGAGATTCGCTCGGGATCGATCACGGGGCCCTCCGCGGGCCTGATGTTCGCACTGGAAATCATCGATCAGCTCTCCCCCACGGACCTGACCGGCGGGCGGAGGGTGGCGGGCACCGGTGCCATCGAACCAGACGGCCGGGTAGGAGCCGTGGGCGGAGTGCGGCAGAAGGTCTACACCGCGGAGGCGGCGGGGGCCGAGGTGATCTTCGTGCCCCGTGAAAATTATCAGGAGGCGCTGTCGGCGGCTGTCCGGATTCAGGTGGTGCCGGTCTCCACCCTGAAAGAAGCGGTGCAATACCTGGCCGGGTCAGCGGCGCCCCAGGGGGCATAGCGCCGTGCTTTGTTGGATACAGTTGAGGAAGGGCTCTGGTTCCCACGGAGCGAGGAAGGCTCGTTGACAAAAGAAGCCAAGGGTCTATATAATACGAGATGTGCTTTCAGGCGGCTGAACCCCTGGCGGCCCGATTTGAGGTGAGCTGTGTCATGCAGGTGGACGTTGCAGATATCAAACAGGAAGCCGGCAGCCACAAGACGGTTCCGCTGCAGGTCGCGCTGGAACCGGTGGAGGTTTCCGGGCAGTCCGTGGTGTTTCCGGAACCGTTCCGGGGCAGCGCGGAGATTTGGAATGCCGGGGACCGCCTGCTGGTGAAGGCGAAACTGAAGGGGAAAGCGGAGGTCCTGTGCAGCCGGTGCCTGACCTCTTTTGAAACCCCTCTCAACATCTCCTTCGATGAGGAATTCGTCGAGGGACCTCAGGAGGCGGTCAGCCCCAGGGAGGACGAAGAGGAGCTCATCATCGCGTCCACCTACGAGGGCGATGTGATTGATCTGACTGATTCCATCATGGACAGCATCCTGCTGGAGCTTCCCATGAAGCCTCTGTGCCGGCCGGATTGTGCCGGACTTTGCCCCACCTGCGGCGCGAACCTGAATGCGGGTCCCTGCGGGTGTGGAGAAACTGGCCAAGTTGATCCCCGGCTGGCAGCCTTGCAGAAGCTGCTGGAGAAGCCGGATGCCAACTCATAAACGAAGACAGAATCCCCCGGGGCTTGGCTCTCGGGTCCGTCATTGACGGAGATGTGAAAGGGGTGGAAACAGCGTGGCGGTACCGAAGAAAAAGGTTTCGAAGGCCCGGCGGGACACCCGGCGTGCCCACAACTTCCGACTGGTGGCTCCGAACCTGGTTCCCTGCCCGAACTGCGGGGCCCTGATGATGCCCCATCGGGTTTGCCAGAACTGCGGTCAGTACCAGGGCCGGCAGGTCATCAACATGGAAGCGGAGGCCGAAGCGCAGTAACGATTCGGCCCGGTATCATATGGTACAGAAAGAAGCAGGGAGGTTGGCTCCCTGCTTTCGTCATTGTCAGAGACGGTGGGTCCCGCCGTGGCTGGGATCCGGGCTCCGGGCGGAGGGACCTGGCAACCACAAGGCCGCTGCTCCCGGTCTCCCCGGGAACAGCGGCCTTGTTCTACTGCGTCCCGTCTGTGCCTGTCCGGGCGGGCTCTGGCTCGATCTCCAGGCTGATGTCCAGCGCCCGGATGTGATGGGTGAGGGCACCCACGGAGATGTAATCGACGCCGGTCTTGGCCACTTCCTGGATGTTCTCTTCAGTGATACAGCCGGAGGCCTCCACCACCGCGCGGCCGTCGATCATCTTCACGGCCTGCTTCATCATCTCCACCGGCATGTTGTCCAGCATGATGATGTCCACTCGGCTCTCCAGGGCCTGGGCGACCTGTTCCAAGGTCTCTACTTCAACCTCGATCTTGACGGTATGGCCCAGCCGTTTGCGAACGGCGCTGACGGCCTCAAAGATCCCGCCGGCCACCGCGATGTGATTGTCCTTGATCAGCACCGCGTCATAGAGGCCGAACCGGTGATTGAATCCGCCGCCCACCGAAACGGCGTATTTTTCCAGGATCCGCAGCCCAGGCGTGGTTTTGCGGGTATCCGTCAGGCGGCAGCTGTAAAACTTGATCTGCTCGGCCAGCCGGGCGGTGTGGGTGGCGATGCCGGACAGGCGCTGCAGAAAGTTGAGGGCCAGCCGTTCTCCCGTCAAAATCGCCCGGGCGCTTCCTTCCAGCCGGGCCAGGGTCGTGCCGGCAGTCACCGCCTGACCGTCGCTGACGAGGAACTCCACCCGGATCTGGGGATCCAGTTCCCGGAAGATCAGCGGCAGCAGCGGAAGCCCGGCGATCACCCCGTCGGCCTTGGCCCGGATGTGGGCGGCCACCTGCCGGTCCGGTGGGACCACGGCATCCGTGGTGATGTCGCCGGTGCCGATGTCCTCCTGAAGCGCCCGGATCACCAGATCACGGATGAGCGGGTTGTGCCAGTTCATGGGCAAAGACCTCCTCCTTGCTGAGCACGCGGGTTCCGTCCCTTGTGAAGACGATGTGCGTCAGCCAGTGCTCGTCGTCCCGTTCAGGATAGTCCAGTCGGTAGTGGCTGCCCCGGGATTCGGTCCGCAAGGCCGCCGCCCGGGTGATCAGTTGGGCCACGGTGAGCAGGTTGGCCGTCTCCCATATGGCCGGGTGCGGGATTCCCGGAGACAGATGGGCGCGCAGCTCAGCCAGGCGGCGGGAAGCCTTGTCCAGGCCGGCGCCGCTGCGTACCAGTCCCACGTGATCCCACATGAGTTTCTGGATGACGTCTCTTATCTCCTGCGCCTGCTGCGAGGTTGTCTGCCCGGCGGCTCCGTCGTGGCGGATCTTTAGCCGGAGCAGTTCCTGGTCGCTCAGGGGAAGCCCCTGTTGGGCGGCGGCTTCCGCGGCCCGGTGACCGTACACCAGCCCGTCCAGCAGCGAGTTGCTGGCCAGCCGGTTGGCCCCGTGGACCGCCAGGCACGCGGCTTCGCCGCAGGCGTAGAGTCCGGGCAGGCTGGTCCGCCCATGGTAGTCGGTCCGGATTCCGCCCATGAAGTAGTGGGCCACAGGGGAGACGGGGATCAGGTCGGTGCGGATGTCCAGGCCGTAAGCGCGACAGGTCTCGAAGACGGTGGGGAAGCGCTCCGCCAGGTCGACTCCGGTGAGGTGGCGCAGGTCCAGCCAGACGTGATCGGTCCTTGTGTCTTGCATCACCTCGGCGATCGCCCTGGCCACCACGTCCCGAGGAGCCAGTTCCGCCATCGGATGGACCGCGGGCATGAAGCGGCGGCCGCTGTGATCCAGCAGGATCCCGCCCTCGCCCCGGGCCGCCTCGGTGATCAGCGGACAGGAACCGTCCGGAACCTTCAGGCCCGTGGGGTGAAACTGCACGAACTCCATGTCCATCAGTTCCGCTCCGGCCCGATAGGCCATCGCCATGCCGTCACCCGTCACCACCGGCGAACCGGTGGTGCGGCTGTAGACCTGCGCGGCACCCCCGGTGGCCACGATGGTGGCCCTGGCCAGGTACGCGGTGAGGCGCCCCTGTGCGTCGGCGGCCAGCACGCCGCAGCAGTGGCCGTCCACCGTCAGCAGGTCCACCGCGAAGGCGGGCGCTACCACCCGGATGCCGGGCTCCTGCCGGACGGCCTCTGCCAGTGCCCGCTCGATCTCCCGGCCGGTGGCGTCCCCTCCTGCATGGAGGATGCGGTGGCAGCTGTGGCCGCCTTCCCGGGCCAGGGCCAGGGATCCGCCTGCCATGTCAAAGCGGGCCCCCAGGGCCATGAGTTCTCGGATCCGGTCCGGTCCTTCCCGGACCAGGATGGAGACCGCCTGCTCATCGCAGAGCCCCGCGCCGGCTCGAATGGTATCCTCCCAGTGTTTGCGCCAGTGATCTTTGCTGCCGATGGCCGCGGCGATGCCCCCCTGGGCATGAGCGGTGTTGCCTTCCAGCAGGCTCTTGCTCAGCAGCACAACGCGGCCGTAGCGGCTGCCGGTGAGGGCCGCCGTCAGGCCTGCCACGCCGCTGCCCACCACCAGGAGATCTGCCACCTGTTTGTCCAGCTGTTGCAGATCGAAGTTGACCAGGTAGCGCTGATCCACGGGAATGCCTCCGTCTTTGGTCGTTGCTTCCGATGGGCCGCCGGCTTACTGAACCGCCAGCATCCGTTCCAGGGCCTGTCTCGCCCGGCGGCTGATCTCCGGATCCACCGTGATGCGGGGCTCCATGGTTTCCAGGGCCCGCACCACCTTGGGCAGCGAGTTGGACTTCATGTTGCGGCAGACCAGGTAGGGGGAGGGGAGGTAGAACCGCTTGTCCGGGAACTCCTTCTGCAGGAGGTGGAGCAGGCCGTCCTCGGTGCCGATGATGAACTCATCGGCGCCGGATTCCCGCACGAACTTGACCATGCCCGAAGTGCTGGAGACGTGGTCGGCGATGGCGGTCACTTCCGGCCGGCACTCGGGGTGAACCACCACCAGGGCGTTGGGATGTTCTTTCTTGGCCAGCTCGATATGCTGGCGCGTCAGCCGCTGGTGGGTGACGCAGAAGCCTTCCCAGAGGATGAGCTTCTTGTCGGTGTGTCTCGCAATCCAGCTACCCAGGTTGCGATCCGGCGTGAAGATGACCTGGTCGGCATCCAGGGATTCGATGACCTTCAGGGCGTTGGAGGAGGTGCAGCAGATGTCGCTTTCCGCCTTGACCTCGGCGCTGGTGTTCACATAGCTGACCACCGGCGTACCGGGGTATTGGGCCTTGAGCCGCCGCAGTCCTTCCACGTCCACCATATCGGCAAGCGGACAGCCGGCCCGGGGCTCCGGCAGCAGGACAATCTTGTCCGGGGAGAGAATGGCGGCACTTTCCGCCATGAAGTGGACGCCGCAGAAGACGATTACTTCGGCGTCGGTGGCCGCCGCCTGCTGGCTGAGTTGAAAGGAGTCGCCGACGAAATCCGCCACGTCCTGAATATCCCCGTGTTGATAGTAATGGGCCAGAATCACGGCGCGGCGCTGCTCTTTCAGTTCCTGCAGGCGGCGCACCAGCTCAGCTTTGGTCTGCATCAACCATCCAGCTCCTTCACCACGAGTTGGTGATAGAAAGGATCTGCCTGGTGGGAACAGGCGGATCCTCCTGTATCATATCACGGTCCTTAATTATCACAATTCTAGACCGTACAGGGAAGAACGGTCAATTCCGACGAAGGACCGGCAGAGCCCGCCGGCCTGCCGGTCTCCGCCATCCTTTCGGTACCAGGAAGGCCATGTTTTCGCAGGAAGCGCTTGCAAAGGGCACGGGCCCCCGGTATACTTACGACCAGGTACTAAAACCACGTTCTAGCATCTGGCCAGTCTCTCCACGGCCTGCCGATGACAGGGAACCGCCTGCCGGCGAGGTGATCGCATGAGTTCAAGCCTGAAGAAGCAGCAGCGGCAGATGCAACTGCAGGAGAAGATCCGCGAAAACCCCTTTCTCAGTGATGAGGAGCTCGCCAAGATCTTTGGCGTCAGCGTGCAGACCATCCGGCTGGACCGGATGGCCCTGGGGATCCCCGAGATGCGGGAGCGGACCAAGTCGCTGGCGGAGCGCACCTACGGCGTGGTCCGGTCCATGGGCGTCAAGGAGATCGTCGGTGAACTGATCGATATCAAGCTGGGAGAGCGGGGCATCTCCATTCTGGAGACCACAGAGGAGATGGTTTTTGAGCGGAGCCGGGTCGTACGGGGGCAGTACATCTTTGCGCAGGCGGAATCCCTGGCCATCGCCCTGATCGACGCCAGCGTGGTGCTCACCGGTCTGGCCAACGTGAAATTCAAGCGGCCGGTGACGGTGGGCGAGCGGCTGATCGCCAAGGGTGAGGTGATCCGCCGCCGGCGCTCGCAGTACGTGGTGCTGGTGGAGACCCAGGTCGGAACGGAAAAGGTGTTTCGCGGCAAGTTCTCGGTGTTCGTAGTAGACCCGTCCCGGGTCCCGGGAGGCGACAAGGTTGCGGATCGCAGTTGATGCCATGGGCAGCGACAACGCGCCCGCTGCAGAAGTGCAGGGAGCTATCGAAGCAGTTCGGGAATGGGGCATTGAGGTCATCTTGGTGGGCCAGGAGGAACGGATCCGGGCGGAGGCGGCCAAACACGGCGGCCTGCCCCCGGGGATTACGGTGCACCACGCGTCGGAGGTGATCACCACCCACGACGAGCCCGCCCGGGCTTTCCGCACCAAGAAGGACGCTTCCATGGTGGTGGCGGCCCGGCTGGTGAAGGAAGGCCAGGCGGATGCGATGGTGAGCGCCGGTTCCACCGGCGCCCTGGTGGTCATCGGCACCCTGGGGATCGGGCGGATGAAGGGGATCGACCGCCCGGCCCTCGGCACGGTCATGCCCACTGCGGAGCGGCCGATCTTCGTGCTGGATGTGGGGGCTACGGTGGACGCGCGGCCCGAATGGCTGGTCCAGTTTGCCCTGATGGGACACGTGTACGCCCGGGAGGTGCTGGGCATTGCCAACCCCCGGATTTCGCTGCTGAACAACGGCACGGAGGAAGAGAAGGGCAATGCCCTGACCAAGGCGACCTACCAGCTTCTGAAGGCCACGCCGGGCATTCATTTCGCCGGCAACATCGAGGCCCGGGACGTGCCCTTTGGCAAGACCGATGTGGTGGTCACCGAGGGCTTTGCCGGCAACGTGCTGCTGAAGACCTACGAAGGGGTCAGCCTGGCGCTCATGAAGCTGCTGAAGGGCGCCATGACCAGCACGCCGGTCTCCACCCTGGGGGCGCTCCTGGTCAAACCGGCCCTGAAACAGTTTGCCAAAAAGTTTGACTACACCGAGTACGGCGGGGCCCTGCTGCTGGGCTTGAAGGCCCCGGTGGTCAAGTGCCATGGCTCCTCGGATGCCAAGGGGATCAAAAGCGGCATCCGGGTGATGAAGGCCGCCCTGGAGGGGCGGGTGATCGAAAAGCTCAGCGCCGCCCTGGAGGCATGCCAGGCGGTACAGGCCAAGTCGTAAGGGGGAGGGTACATGTCCCTGCGGTCCGTCGGGATTACCGGAATCGGAACGGCGGTGCCCCAGCGGGTACTGACCAACGCCGAGCTGGAGCAGCGGGTGGATACCTCCGATGAATGGATCCGGACCCGGACCGGGATCCGGGAGCGGCGGATCGCCGAACCGGGGGAGGCCAGTTCGGACTATGCCGTCGCGGCGGCCCGGAAGGCCATGGAAATGGCCGGGGTGACGCCGGAACAGATCGACCTGATCATCGTGGGCACCGTTACGCCGGATATGCCCTTTCCGTCCACGGCCTGTCTGGTCCAGGCGGCGCTGGGCGCCCGCCGGGCCGCAGCCTTCGACCTGGCCGCGGCGTGCCCCGGGTGGCTGTACGGTCTGGTGATGGCCCAGCAGACCATCGCCACCGGGCTGTACGACTGTGCCCTGGTGATCGGCGTCGAGATGCTTTCCAAGGTGGTGGACTGGGAGGACCGCACCACCTGCGTCCTCTTCGGGGACGGTGCCGGCGCCGCGGTGCTGCAGCCGGTATCACCGGGCAAGGGCATCCTGGCCTCGGTCCTGGGGGCGGAGGGCGAGGGCGGGTCGCTGCTGATGATCCCCGCCGGAGGCTCCCGGATGCCGGCCTCCCATGAGACGGTGGAGCGGCGGCTGCACTACATCCGGATGAACGGACCGGAGGTCTACCGGTTTGCGGTCCGGGTGATGAACGAGGCCACCATGCAGGTGCTGGAGAAGGCGGGGCTTTCGCCGGAGCAGATCGACCTGCTGGTGCCCCATCAGGCCAACATCCGGATCATCGAGAGCGCCATGAAGCGGCTGAACATCGGTCCGGAGAAAGTGGTGATCAACGTCGACCGCTATGGCAACACCTCGTCGGCCAGCATCCCGCTGGCGCTGGCGGAGGCGTTGGAAACCGGCCGGCTGCGGGACGGCCAGAACCTGGTGTTGGTCTCCTTCGGAGCCGGGCTTACTTGGGGGGCAGTAGCCCTACGCTGGGGGAAATAGGAGGGGACTGCGTGGGAGTTCGCATCGTGACCGACAGTACCGCCGACCTTCCCGCTCCGGTGCGGGAAGCCTTCGGCATCGAGATGGTGCCCCTGACGGTCCACTTCGGACCCGACTCGTACAAGGACGGCGTGGATATCGACGCGGCCGGCTTTTGGCGAATCCTGCGCAGCAGCCCGCACCATCCCCGGACCGCCCAGCCGTCTCCGGGCGACTTTCTGGAGGTGTACCGCCGGTTGGCGGAGCAGGGGGACGAGATTCTCTCCATCCACATCTCCGGTCAGCTTTCCGGTACCATCGCCTCGGCCCAGGTGGCGGCGGGGATGCTGCCGGAGGCGCGGATTACCCTGCTGGACACCCGCAGCGCCTCCGCCGGCACAGGGCTGGTGGTCCTGGAGGCCGCCCGGCTGGCCCGGGAAGGCCGCAGCGCAGCGGAGATCCTGCCGCGCCTTCAGGAGATCTGCAGCCGGATGCACGTTTTCTTTACCCTGGACACCCTGGAGTTTCTGCAGCGGAACGGAAGGATCGGCAAGGCGCAGGCCTTGCTGGGGAGCCTGCTGGGCGTCAAGCCCATCCTGCAGGTGGACCGGGAAGGGGTCGTGGCGCCGCTGGAAAAGGTCCGTGGGAAGGCCCGGGTGCTGCCCCGCACGTTGCAGCTGATGCAGGAGCGGGTGCCCCCGGGGTCCCGGGTCCGGATGGCGGTGCTGTACGCCGAGGCCCCGGACGAGGCAGCCCGGTGGCTGGAGGCGGCCCGGGAGATCTATCAGGTGGAAGCGCCCCTGGTCTGCCCCATCGGGCCGATCATCGCCGCCCATGCCGGGCCCGGTACCATCGGGTTTGCGTTCTACGCGGTCTAGTCCCCCATGGGGACGGGCTGCGGCAATCTGCAGAAAGAGGGTGGGGGAGAGACCGTGGCCAAGGTGGCCTTCATGTTTCCCGGACAGGGAGCCCAGTACGTGGGAATGGGGCGGGATCTGGCCGAGCAGTTTCCGGAGGCCGCCCGGGTCTTCGAGACAGCCAACGAGGTGCTGGGGTTCGACCTGACCCGGCTCTGCTGGGAGGGGCCGGAACTGGAACTGAAGAAGACGGCCAACCAGCAGCCGGCGATCCTGACCGTATCGGTGGCGTGCCTGACCCTCCTGACCCAGGCGGGGCTGAAACCGGATGTGGTGGCGGGCCTTTCCCTGGGTGAGTACTCGGCCCTGGTGGCCGCCGGCAGCCTGGACTTTCGGGAGGCCGTGCCCCTGGTGAGGCAGCGGGGGATTTTTATGCAGGAGGCGGTTCCCCTGGGGGTGGGCGGCATGGCCGCCATCTTGGGGCTGCCCACGGAGGTGGTGGAGGAACTCTGCCGGCGGGCAGGGAAGGAGACGGGGCTGACGGTGCAGGGGGCCAACTACAACTGCCCCGGACAGGTGGTCGTCTCCGGCCACAATCCGGCGGTGGACCGGGTGATGGAACTGGCCAAGGAGGCTGGCGGCAAGGCGGTGCGGCTCTCGGTTACCGCGCCCTTCCACTCCAGGCTCCTGACCCGGGCCGGCGAGATGCTGGAGGGGGTGCTGGCCGGGGTGACCCTCCGCGATCCGCAAATCCCGGTGGTCTCCAACGTCACCGCGGATTACGTCCGCACCGCAGCGGAATTACGATCCCTGCTGGTGAAGCAGGTGCACATGCCGGTGCGGTGGGAGGAGTCTGTCCGCCGCATGGCCGCCGACGGGGTGGAGATCTTCGTCGAGGTAGGCCCTTCCCGTCACCTGGCGGGATTCGTAAAGAAGATTGACAAGAACTTGAAGGTCTTCAATGTGGAGGACGCCCGGTCCCTGGCCAAAGTCCTTGATTCCTGTGGGAGGGTCTGCTAATATGGTCCTAGCCAATCGGGTGGCAATTGTAACCGGTGCTTCCGGTGCACTGGGAAGGGCGATTGCCGCTGGGCTTGCGGCAGAAGGCGCCGCGGTGGTGGTCAACTACCACCGGAACGCCGCCGGTGCAGAAGAACTGGTCCGGACGCTGACGGACCAGGGCGCCCGGGCGGTGGCCGTCCAGGCGGATGTCAGCACCGCCGAGGGTGCAGAGGCGCTGGTTCATGCCGCTCTGGAGCATTTCGGCCAGGTGGACATCCTGGTCAATAATGCCGGCATCACCCGGGACATGCTGCTGATGCGGATGAAAGAGGAGGACTGGGACGCGGTCCTCAATACCAACCTGAAAAGCATGTTCCTGTGCATCAAGGCAGTGTCCAGACCGATGCTGAAGGCCCGGTATGGCCGAATCATCAACATCGGCTCCGTCAGCGGCCTGATGGGTGTAGCAGGCCAGGTCAACTATTCTGCCGCCAAGGCGGGGGTGATCGGGCTGACCCGGGCGGCCGCCAGGGAGCTGGGGAGCCGGGGCATCACCGTCAACTGCGTCGCCCCGGGACCGATTGAGGCGGGCATGTTGCTGGAACTGAATGAAGCCCAGCGACAGGCCTACCTCCAGCAGATTCCTCTGCAGCGGTTCGGCAAGCCGGAGGACGTGGCAGCAGCGGTCGTTTTTCTCGCTGGCCCGGGGGGAGATTACATCACCGGACAGACGCTGGCAGTGGACGGCGGCCTCTCCATGCATTAATCCTGGTAGATAGAGACCCGGTTTGGGAGGAGGTGAAACCCCATGGCCAGCCACGATCCGATCTTTGAGAAGGTAAAGGCCATTATTGTTGATCAGCTGAGCGTGGACGAAGATGATGTGACTCCGGACGCCTCCTTCATCGAGGACCTCGGCGCGGATTCACTGGATATCGTGGAACTGATTATGGCGCTGGAGGAGGAGTTTGAGATCGAGGTGCCCGACGAGGACGCCGAGAAGATCCAGACCGTAGCGGACGCCGTTCGCTATATCAAGGAGCACAGGTAATCATCGTTCTCCTCGAAGCAGATGAGGTCCCGTGACGCCGCCCGGTTGTGGCGTCGGTGCGGGACCTGTTTCATATCCGAAGGCGGAGGTAGCAGCCTTATGGATCCGGCTTTGGCGGCATGGGCCGAAGAGGTATTGGGCTACCGCTTTCAGCGGGAGGAACTGCTGCTGGAGGCGCTGACTCACACCACCTTTGCCAACGAAAACGCACGGGCACGGAGCAACGAGCGGTTGGAGTTTCTGGGTGACGCGGTGGTGGGCATGGTGGTGGCCCAGTACCTGTTTGAACAGTTTCCGGATCTCCCGGAAGGGGAGTTGACCAAACTGCGGGCGGCGGTGGTGTGTGAGCCTTCGCTGGCCAGCCGGGCCCGTGCCCTGCGCATCGGGGAGTTCATGCGGTTCGGCAAGGGAGAGACGGTCACCGGCCGCAATCGGGATTCCACGCTGGCAGACGCCTTCGAGGCCATTGCAGGGGCGATTTTTCTGGACGGCGGACTGGAAGCGGCCCGGCGCTTCATTCTCCGGGAACTGGCGCCGATCGTCACCGAAGCCCGTAAGGGTCAGGTGGGGGTGGATTACAAGACGCAACTGCAGGAGCGGCTGCAGCGGGAGTACATGGAGGGCCCGTGCTACAAGCTGCTCGCGGAGGAGGGACCGCCCCACAACAAGCGGTTCCAGGTGGGCGTCTTCCACCGAGGGCAGCAGCTTGGAGCCGGCTGGGGCCGCAACAAGAAAGAGGCGGAACAGGAGGCGGCTCAGCGGGCCCTGGAGGAACTGAACAGTCGCTCTTCCCGGTGAGGAACGGTGCTCTGTGCAAAGTCCCTCCTGCCCACGTGGGCAGAAGGGTTTTCCGTACTCTTCGCAAAAAAACTCCTGTGACACAAAGGAGAATCGCGGCGGAGTGCGAATACCATCATAGATAGATTGCACTACGCCCATTGAGTCAGAGGAGGCTGTCCCGTGGAAGTACTTAAGGTGTCAGCACAATCGAAGCCCAAGTCAGTGGCAGGTGCCCTGGCTGCCGTTGTGCGGGAAAAGGGGTCTGCAGAGGTTCAGGCGGTGGGGGCAGGCGCGGTCAATCAGGCTGTGAAGGCAATCGCCATTGCTCGTGGCTATGTAGCTCCCAATGGCATTGATTTGGTAACCATTCCAGCCTTTGCCGAGATCATGATCGAGGACGAGGAACGCACGGCGATTCGGTTCATCGTCGAGCCTCGGTAGGCGTGGTTTCCAAGTTCACGCCCCATGTGCCCTGTCCGGCTTTCCGGCCAGGGCCCTTCTGTGTGCTGAGCCCCCCAAGGGACGGTCCCCCGGCAGGGAAAAAGGGCTCCTGCTGTCGAAAGGAATATCCATATGCTGGCGCGCCAGGTGCGTCCCATTTCGCCCTGGCGTTGCTTTGTGTGCAGACGGGAGGCTGCCCATGTATCTCAAGCGGTTAGAAATGTTTGGGTTCAAGTCCTTCGCGGAAAAGACGGAGCTGGAATTTACTCCTGGCATTACGGCTGTGGTCGGTCCCAACGGCGCGGGAAAATCCAACGTAGCCGATGCCATCCGCTGGGTGCTGGGCGAACAGAGCGCCCGGGTCCTACGGGGGAGCAACATGGCCGACGTGATCTTTGCCGGCAGCGACGGGCGGAAGGCCATGGGCTTTGCCCAGGTGTCCCTGGTGCTGGACAACTCGGACGGCAAGCTGGGCGTGGGGTTCAGCGAGGTGATGATCACTCGCCGGGTGGACCGTTCCGGGGAAGGGGAGTATTTCATCAACCAGGTTCCCTGCCGCCTGAAGGACGTGCAGGACCTGTTCATGGACACCGGGCTGGGAAAGGAAAGTTACTCCATCATCGGACAGGGCAAGATCGACGAGATCCTGTCCAGCAAGCCCGAAGACCGGCGCGCCATTTTCGAGGAAGCGGCCGGCATCTCCAAGTACAAGAGCCGCAAGCGGGAAGCGCAGCGGCGCCTGACAGAGACGGAGCAGAACCTGGTGCGGATCAACGACATCATCGGGGAACTGGCTGCGCAGCTGGCCTCGCTGAAGGAACAGGCTGAGCGGGCGGAGCAGTACCAGGCCCTGCAGGGGGAACTGAACCGGCTGGAGATCGGGCTGTTGGCCCGGAATCTCACCGGTGTCCTGGAGCGGCTTTCCCGGCAGGAGGAGCGTAACCGGCAGCTCCGGCAGCGCCGCCAGGAACTGGCCGAACAGGTGCAGGCCTGTGAGGAGGCCGCCGAGGTGGCCCGGAACCTGGCGGCCTCCCTGGACCAGGAACTGGCGGTGATCGGTGCGCGGCTTGCGGAGGCCACGGGACAGTTGCAGCGGGCCGAAAGCCGCCTGGCTCTGGCCCGCCAGGAACAGGCCGCCGCGGAGGCGGAGGGTGCCCGCCTGGACGGCGAGCTGGCCACCCTGGCCTCCAAGCTCCAGGCCCTGGAGGCGGAAGCGACCCAACTGGCCGCAAAACTGGCCGCCGCCCAGCAGGAACTGGAGGCGGCGGCCCGGGAGCTTTCCGACCGGGAAAAGGCCCACCGCGCGGCCACTGACTCGGTGGCGGAGCTCCTTCGCCGCACGGAGGAGCACAAGAGCCGGATCATCGACCTCTTGCAGCGGGAGGCGGAGGCCCGGAACGCCGCGGCGGCTGCCGAGCGGTCAGGGGCAGAGGCGGACCGGCGCCTGGCCCGGCTGGAGGCGGAGCGGCGCCGGGCCGAGGCGGAAGCGGCCGCGGTCCGGAGCGCCCTGGAGGCCGTGCAGGCAGAGCAGCAGGCCCTGGCCGCGGAGCGGCAGCAGGTGGTGGAGACCATGACGGCCCTGCGCCGGGCCAGGGAGGAGGCGGATCAGCGGCTGCAGCAGCTGCAGCGGCAGCAGCAGGCGCTCCGGGAGCAGCTGAGGGGCGCCTCGTCCCGCCTGGGCGTCATCGAGGAGATGATCAGCGGTTTTGAGGGCTACCAGCGGGGACCCCGGACCATCCTGCAGGCCCGGGAGAAGGGACTGCCCTTTGCCGCCGAGGTGCTGGGGGCGGTGGCCGAGGTGATCCGCACCGAGCCCCGCCTGGAGCGGGCCATCGAGGTGGCCCTGGGAGGCGGCCTGCAGTACATCATCACCGCCACCGACGCCGGCGCCAAGCAGGCCATTGAGTACCTGAAGCGGACCCACGGCGGCCGCGCCACCTTTCTGCCCCTCAACACCATCCGGCCGCAGCTGTTCCGGCCGGAGGAGGAGCGGCAGTTTGCGGGGGCGCCGGGCATCCTGGGCGTGGCCCTGGATCTGGTCCGTTTTGAGGAGCGGTTCCGCCCGGCCATCGCGGCGCTGCTAGGGCGGGTGCTGATTGCGGAGGATCTGGATGCCGCGCTGGCTTTGAACAAGCGGGCGGGCATGCGGTTCCGGATCGTGACCCTGGACGGGGAGGTGCTGGCCGCGGGTGGCGCCCTGACCGGCGGCTCCCTGGGCGGGCAGGCGCCCGGATTGCTTTCGCGGCAGCGGGAGCGGGAGGAACTGACCGCCCGGATCGCCTCCCTGCGCCAGGAGATCGGCGCGCTGGAGGATGCCTGCCGGCAGGCAGCCGCTGCGAGGGACGATCTGGAGCAGCAGATCCAGGCGGAGAGCGCCCGCCTGCAGGACCTGGACAGCCGCATCGCCCAGGCCGAAGCGAAGGCAGCCCGCCTCACGGCGGAGAGCAGCCGGTGGTCCGAGGCACTGCGGACCTTTGAGGTGGAGGCCGGCGAGATCCGCCGGGAAGCGGAGGAGGGCCGGGAAACCGCCCGGCAGCGGCTGGCCGATTGGGAGCGGCTAAGGGCGGAGCGATCTACGCTGGAGGAAGAGGTGGCCCGCCTGGGCCAGGAGGTGCAGCAGCGCACCGCGGTTCGGGACCAGGCTGCTCAGGCACTGATCGCCGTGCAGGTGCGGCTGGCAGAGCTCAAGGAGCAGGTCCGCGGACTTGGCAGCCAGCGCTTGCGCCTGGACGCCGAGCGAAGCGCCCTGGAGGGGGAGCGCAGCGTCCGGCAGCAGCAGCGGGCCGAGGCAGCGGTCCGGCTGGAGCGGGCGCTGGCTGAGATCGGCGCAGCGGAGGCAGAGGCGGCGGAAGCGGCCCGGGCCCGGGACCAGGCGGAGGCCGAGCGTTCGCGGGTGCAGAGCCGGAAAATGGAGGTGCTCGAGCAGATCAACGCAAGGGAGCGGGAGCTCCGGTCCCTCCGGCGTGCTCAGGGGGAGGTCCAGGCCCATCTGCAGGAGGGCGAGGTGGAGGAGGCCCGGCTCCGGGCGGAGCAGGAGGGCCTTACCCAGCGCCTCGCCGAGCAGTACGGCGTGCATGCCGCCGAGGCCCCTGGGCTGGCCCTGGCCGAGGAGGAGGTGGCCTTTGCCCGGACCCGGATTCAGGCGCTCCGGGACCAGATCCGGGACCTGGGGCCGGTAAACCTTCAGGCCATCGACGAGTACCGCAGCACCCGGGAGCGGTACGAGTTCCTCCAGCAGCAGCGGGCGGACCTGGAGGAGGCCAAGGCGTCCCTCTACCGGGCCGTGGCGGAACTGGACAAGCGGATCAAAAGCCAGTTCCTGGAGTCCTTCCAGGTGGTGCGGCGGGAGTTTCAGCGGGTCTTCCAGGAACTCTTCGGCGGTGGCCGGGCCGACCTGCAGCTGTTGGATGAATCGGACCTGCTGGAGACGGGGGTGGAGATCATCGCCCAGCCCCCCGGCAAGAAGCTGCAGCCCCTCAGCCTCCTGTCCGGCGGCGAACGGGCCATGACCGCCATCGCGCTGTTGTTTGCGCTGCTTCGGGTCCGGCCGGCGCCCTTTGTGGTACTGGACGAGGTGGAGGCCGCCCTGGACGAGGCCAATGTGGAGCGCGTGGCCCGGTACCTGAAGAGCTACGCGGAAGAGGGCTGTCAGTTCATCTGCATCACCCACCAGCGGGGCACCATGGAGGTGGCCGACACGCTGTACGGAGTCACCATGGAGGGGAACGGCGTCTCCAAGGTCGTGTCGGTCCGGCTGGCGGATGTACAACAGGAGGCGGTCTGAGTGCGGGACGAAGAGGAAAAGCAGCCGCCGCGCTGGTTCTTGATCCTGGCGGTGGTCTTCCTGGGACTGGTGGTCATGCTGGTGGACGCGGTGATCCAGTGGATCCTGCCTGACCGCTGACCCCCGGGGCCCCCCGGCCGGTGGCCGTCGGGGGCTTCTGTGCTCCCGGACACCGCGGTTGACGGTGAAGGACCGGAGGGGCACAATATGACGGTAGAGATTGCGCCGAAGGAGCGGTTTTCCCGTGGGACTCTGGGATCGGTTGAAGCAAGGACTCGCAAAGACCAAGGCGGCCCTGGTGGAACGGATGGCCGGCATCATGACCGCCTTTCGGAAGATCGATGACTCGCTGTTCGAGGAACTCGAGGAGACCCTCATCGAGGGCGACGTGGGTGTGGAGACCAGCCTGAAGCTGGTGGAGCAACTCCGGCGGGAGGTGCGGGCCCGGGGGCTGAAAAGCGGTGACGAACTCCTGCCGGTGATGAAGGAACTGGTGCAGAAGATGCTGGGGGAGGGGGTGACGCCCCTGAACCTGGCCCCGGAAGGGCTTACCGTCATCCTCGTGGTGGGCGTCAACGGCGTGGGCAAGACCACCACCATCGGCAAGCTGGCCCATCACCTGAAGGCAGATCTGGGCAAGCAGGTGGTGCTGGCGGCGGCGGATACGTTCCGGGCTGCAGCCATCGAACAACTGCAGATCTGGGGCCAGCGGGCCGGCGTCCCGGTGGTGGCCGGGCCGGAGAAAAGCGATCCTGCCGCGGTGGCCTTTGACGCGGTGGCAAAAGCGCGGGAGATCGGCGCAGACGTGGTGATCGTGGATACCGCCGGCCGGCTGCACAACAAGACCCACCTGATGGACGAACTTCGGAAAATCCGCCGGGTGCTGGCCCGGGAAGTGCCGGGCGCGCCCCACGAGACCTTGCTGGTGGTGGACGCCACCACTGGCCAGAACGCGATCCAGCAGACCCGGCTCTTCAAGGAGGCTGCCGGTGTGACGGGCATCGCCCTTACCAAGCTGGACGGCACCGCCAAGGGCGGGGTCGTGGTGGGCATCATGGACCAGGAGAAGGTACCGGTCAAGTTCATCGGTGTGGGCGAGCAGATGGACGACTTGCAGCCCTTTGATCCGAAGGCCTTTACGGAGGCCCTCTTCGCAGTGCGCTAGGGGCTGTACAGGAAGGAGTTGCCGGAGCGTTGGAACTGCGTGAGGTGCAGCAAGCGGTGGACCGCTGGCTGGCGCCCCTGGGGTACTGGGATCCCCTGGCCAACCTTGCCCGGCTCATCGAGGAGGTAGGGGAACTCTCCCGGGAGATCAACCACCGGTGGGGGCCCAAGACCAAGAAGCCGACGGAGGAGGAGGGCGATCTGGCGCTGGAGCTGGGGGACATCCTGTTTGTGATCGCCGCGATGGCCAACCAGATGGGCGTGGATCTGGAGGATGCCTTCCAGCAGGTCCTCCGGAAGTATGCCGAGCGGGACAAGGATCGCTGGACCCGAAACCACCAGTAGCCTGTCAAAATGGCCTCCCGCCAGCGGCGGAGCGTGCGGCCCCACTGAACCAGTGCGATGTCGCTGGCTGCCCGGGTGTTGAGGATCACCCGATCCAGGATCTGGGCTGCCTCGTCTCGGCTGGAGGCGCGACAAGGCCTTGGCGTGCTCGGTTTGCCGTGCCCAGGGCCGAATCCCTGGCAAGCGCTCGGTGAACACCTTGCCGCAGCCGGGGCACTGGAAGCGCCGGGGACCGCCACTGTTTGGACCGGTCGTAGACCCGCTGTGTCCGGGTGCCGCAGGGTGGGCATCTGGCTTCTTTGCGTGGCTGGCCGACGTAGACGTCAATCTGGTCATCGGTCTGTGCAGCTTGTAGAGAATCCAGGATGTGGCAAGCTCAGGAGTTTGCGGATAATCTGATTTATAGGCGGTCACGAGCCACCTCCGGGATGTGGTGTGCCTACTCAATCCCTTGGCTCGCGTACCGCCTTTTCGTTTTGTGGAACCCACACTTTCCAGCCTAGATCCCGGCCCTTCCGCAAGAAGATGGCGGGTTGGGCGGAAGAAACAGGCGGGCCGGTACCCCTGGAGGGTACCGGCCCGCGCCGCTGATCGGAACCGCTGACTCAGTGCCGCGCCTCGGACTCCCGGCCCGCTTCCTCCGGGCCGGCAGCCCCGCCGGCGGGGTGGGAGACCAGTTTGTAGCCCACCCCCCGGACCGTCAGGATGTACCGGGGGTGGACCGGATTGGGCTCCAGCTTCTTCCGGAGGTTGCGCACCACCTGGTCCACCACGTTGCTGCTGGTGTCCGCCTCCCAGCCCCAGACCGCGTTCAGCAGGTCCTGCCGGTGGACCGGGCAGTCGCACCGCCGGGCCAGTTCCAGCAGGACGAGGAACTCCTTGGGCGTGAGCTGGACGGGCCGCCCGGCCCGCCAGACCTCCAGCCGTTCCTGGTCGATGGCGATGGGGCCGCAAACGATGGGCTGGGACCGCCCCCGAGCCCGGTCCAGGAGCCTCCAGACCCGCAGCCGCAACTCCCCGGGCCGGCAAGGCCATACGACAAAATCCTCCTGGCCCAGCCAGGGCGCCGGGCCGGGGTTCTCCAACTGGTCCGCCCGGAGGATCACCAACACCGGCGGCCGGGGGGACTGCCGCCACAGGGGCTGGAGGGTCGGGTGCTCCAGCAGGGTCGCATCCACCAGCAGAACCTGGGGTCGGGCTGGCCCCGGAAGTGGCGCCGCCGTCGGGTTCAGGGGGAGCACCGCGACGGCCGGGGCCAGGGCCTCGGGGATCGCCTGCCGGATTTCCGGGTCGTCGCTCCATAGGCCGACGACGGGGATCTGCCCCGGTTCGGCCTCAACCCCTGGTCGGGGCGCCGGCGTCACCGGGGTCGACGTCCACGTCGGGTTCCGCGTGGCCGCTTCCCACATGGGCATCTTCGAACTCCTTGCGAGCACGGCATTCGGGGCACAGGCCCCGGATCTCCACGTGCACCTGGCGCACCTGGAACCCGGTCTCGCTGCGAATCGCGTCCAGTTGGCAGGTGCAGAGGCCGACCTCAACCTCCACCACCCGACCGCAGCCCTCGCAGAGGGCGTGGTGGTGGTGCTCGGTACGGCCGTCGTAGCGGGTGGGGTGCTTGCCGATTCGCAGTTCCCGCACCAGTCCTGCCTCCACCAGGGCGTTCAGCGCGGTGTAGACCGTGCTGTACGCGATGTGCGGGTAGCGCGCCCGCACCCGCTCGAAGATTTCCATCGCCGTGGGGTGGTCACGGGCCTCCTGCACCACCTGCAGTACAGCCCGCCGTTGCATGGTCATCCGGATGGGGGGCGCCCCGGGTTCGGTCATTTTCTTTCGCTCCTCCGCTCCGTTTCCGCTGGATTCAGCCTCTGCGCCGGTTCTGCGCCGGTATGACGGCCGTGCAGTGTATCGAATCCGAATCGGATTCGGGTCCTATTATAGCACTGGGTGGCAGGGCTGGCACCGTGCCCCACGGCCGGAGCCAACAAGAAACAGGAAGAGGCGGCACGGTTTCTGTCCGTGCCGCCTCCAGCCGGCGGCCGCCCCTTCCGATCGCCGGATCAGGTCCGCCGCCGGCAGGCCTGGCAGGGGTTAGCCCCGCATCAGCCGGGCCGCGATCTCGGCCAGCTCCTCGGGGTTGTACTCCGGCGCAAAGGACTCCGGCGCCTCGGGCAGGTCGGGCACCGGGCCGCCCTCCGGCAGACCGTCCACCACCTCGAGGTTGCCACTGCCGTCGGGAGCCGGGCCGTTCCAGAGCTTGGCGATCTCCTTGTAGTCCTCCGGGCTGAACCGGTAGAGCTTCCGGTGCAGGCCCCGCTCCTCGAACTTCCGGGCCTCGGGGAACTTGTCGTTCTCGATCTTCGGGATCGGCAGGAGCTTGGGGATCTCCACGCCGGTCAGGGTCTGGAGGGCCTTGGCGTAGGCCAGGGCGTGGACGCTGCCCCGGACCAGCAGGTAGCCGATCATCTCCCGCGCCACGGGGTTGGTGGTCATCTCGTAGACCCGGATCTTCTGGGTCCGGGCACCGCATTCGAGGAAGAAGTTATGGAGCAGGTCCAGGATCAGGTTGCCGCTGGAGAAGACGTAGTCCCCGTTCCAGTGTCCGCCCATGGAGTTGCCCACCAGGGAGGCCTGGCCCGTGGCGATGAAGTGGTGGGTGTTCCGGAGATTCTTGGCAACGCCCAGAGGCGCGCTTGCCGGCTCGCCGGGCCGGGTGGAGCCGCTGAGGAGGGCGTTGACCGTGGCGGCCACCAGTTCGATGTGGCCCAGCTCCTCGGTGGCGATGTTCGCGATCAGGTCGTAATAAGGCCGCAGCTTCTCGCGCCCCCGGAAGTTAAAGGACTGGTAGGTGTAGTTCATGAGGGTTGACATCTCACCGAACCGGCCGCCCAGCAGTTCCTGCACCGCCGCGGCAGCGTTGGCGTCCGGCTCCTTCGGCTGAGGCAGCTCGATGGCTAGGCGATCAACGCGCAGGTACATACTGTGCATCCCTCCTTGGCAGAAGTTCATATTCAAATTGAATTCGAGTTTCGGTTACCAGGATAGCAAGACGGGCGGAGGTTTGCATGAGAAAACGATGAAGGAGCCGTGAACTTTTGCCGGCGCGGTGTGAGGGCCCCTTCCTGCCGGACCCCGGGCCAGGGCCCCTGGCCTGGCCCAGCGCGCGGACACTCCCCGGGGGGTAAGTCCCCGGGGAGTTGGCGGGGAGCCGGCCTCCGGCCTGAGCTGCCTCGCGGATGAGGAGCTGACCTTCCACGACCCGCTGCAGGACAATGGCACGATTCCATTCAGTCTGCGACAATGTCACCATCACCTTGTTCATAGGTGACATTTTCACAGACCGATTTCAGGGTGACAATATCACGGGCTGGCCACATACTTCAGCGGGTAAACACCCTCCACGGTGTGCACCCAGGTGCGGCCGGGCCAGCCCCACCTGTTCGGCGCCTTGTAGATGTAGTGGGCCTGCAGGGCGATAGCCTGCGCGTCGAATTTGCCAAGATCGGACGAAGTGGACAGCACGAAAGTACGTTCTCCATCCTGTCCAGGTTCCACTCTCGTGACGATTGCGGGCCACGAGCCATTCAGCATGTGAAGCAGCCGCCAGGCGTCGC
>DATCKG010000005.1:0-7161 GCA_036562385.1 Symbiobacteriaceae bacterium | reverse complement strand
CGCCGCCAGCGTTCGTCCTGAGCCAGGATCAAACTCTCCGTGAAAAAGTTTGATACGGCTCTTTTCCATCCAGTACGGCTCGCTTCCGCAAGCGCTTCCACGATCCAGTTTTCAAGGTTCCAGGCCTGCCGCCGTGGACCGACGGCAGTTAGGTATCTTACCATGCCGCTTGGCCGCCGTCAACCACCCAATCTGTCCCGATTGGGTTGGAAGACGGAACAACCGATCGCCGGCACAGACCCGAGACATCAACCATGGTACTCCTTCATGCCCATGCCGGTCAACCCCGAATTCCCGGTTTGAAAGCATCGAAATATTTCGACTACCTTACCCGCTTCTCGAGGGCCTAAAATGCGCCCGAGCGGGAACCTTAAGGATGCGCATCGGCCTCATCCGCCGTGGGAATTGTCTTAGTGACTTGACGAAACAAGCGACTTCGCGGACAATAACTGCGAGTCATACCGGATTCCTGCATCCCCGCTTTCAATCCCGGGGTGATCGCCTTTTGGGCTAGTTCAGGTTTGCACAAAGTCCGCTGAGAAGTGTCCTGCATGTCGTCTCCGCGCCCAACGCTCTTATCTGATCAGACGAGTACGATGGGAGGAACCAGCATTCACACCCCCGGCGATTGAAATGATTCAAACAACCTAAATGCCTCCTTTGGTGTTCCGTGGTAGTATTGGGGAAGCAGGAGTATCGGGAGATCACCGAACCCTAAAAACAACTTGCCGCATGCGGCACAATCAACAAAATGAAAGGGACGAGTGTCTGTGAACAGGATTGACGCGATGCTCCAAAAGAGCCCAAAGGTGTACTACGACCTCTCGCCGGCAGCCCTCGTCGAGCACGCCATCCGGAAGAACGAGGGCATCTTGGCGGCCAACGGTGCCCTGACGGTCACCACGGGTAAGTACACCGGGCGATCCCCGAAGGACAAGTTTATCATCGATTATCCTGAGATCCACGACACCATCGCCTGGGGCTCCATCAACCAGCCGATGGATCCTGAACGTTTCGAGCGCCTCTTCGAGAAGGCGTTGGACTACGCCTCCAAGAAGGAGCTCTACGTGTTCCGCGGTTATGTCGGGGCGGACCCTGCTTACCGGATGCCCATCCGGGTCATCAACGAGTTCGCCTGGCAGAACCTCTTTGCACATCAGCTCTTCATCCGTCCCGCCAGCAAGGAAGAGCTGGCCAATCATCAGGCAGAGTTCACCGTCCTGGCGCTGCCCACCATGCAGGCCGATCCGGCGGTGGACGGCACCCACTCCGAGGCTTTCATCCTGGTCAGCTTCAAGGAGCGGGTGGTTCTGATCGGCGGCACCCACTACGCGGGCGAAATGAAGAAGTCCATCTTCAGCGTGCTCAACTACCTGTTGCCCGAGAAGAATGTGTGCCCGATGCACTGCTCCGCCAACATGGGTGCCAACGGTGACGTGGCGCTGTTCTTCGGCCTGTCCGGCACTGGCAAGACCACCCTTTCCGCTGACCCGAAGCGCCGGCTGATCGGTGACGACGAGCACGGTTGGAGCGCTAACGGCATCTTCAACTTCGAGGGCGGCTGCTACGCGAAGTGCATCAACCTGAGCGCTGAGAAGGAGCCGCAGATCTACGCCGCCATCCGCTTCGGCTCGGTGCTCGAGAACGTGATCCTGGATCCCGATACCCGTGTTCCCGACTACGACGATGCCTCCCGCACGGAGAACACCCGGGCGGCTTATCCGATCGACTACATCCCCAACGCCCAGATCCCCGGCATCGGCGGGCATCCCAACGTGGTGGTCTTCCTGACCGCCGACGCCTTCGGTGTTCTGCCGCCGGTGGCCAAGCTCACTCCGGAGCAGGCAATGTACCACTTCATGTCCGGGTACACCAGCAAGCTGGCCGGTACCGAGCGCGGCATCACCGAACCGCAGGCCACCTTCTCCGCGTGCTTCGGCGCCCCGTTCCTGCCCCGGCCGGTGCCTGTTTACGCCAAGCTGCTGGGTGAGAAGATTCGGGAACACAACGCACGGGTTTACCTCATCAACACCGGTTGGACCGGCGGCCCCTATGGGATTGGCAAGCGCATGAACCTGCCGTACACCCGGGCCATCGTCGACGCCGTGCTGAGCGGCGAACTGGAGAAGGCCAGCTTCGTGGAAGACCCGATCTTCCGGGTGCTGGTGCCCACCACCTGCCCGAACGTGCCGGCAGAGGTCCTGCAGCCTCGGAACACCTGGCAGGACAAGGCCGCCTACGACGAGCAGGCTCGGAAGCTCGCCCGCCTGTTCGCCGAGAACTTCGCCAAGTTCACGAATGTGGATCCTGCGGTGGCCGCAGCCGGCCCCCGGGTAGAGTAAACACAGCAATAACGCCCCGAGACGCACTGCCCTGGCGTCTCGGGGCGTTTTGCGCACATGGAGCGAAGCCCGGACCGGCTTCCGCTTGGGTTCAGATCGAGGCCACCCAGCGCTGGGTGGGGTTGAGGCTCCGGCTGCGGCCCATCTGCGCCAGGATATCCTGCCGGCCATACCACTTCCGGAAGATGGACCAGTAAAGCTGCTCCTCCGGGTGGCCGTCCCACGAGCCAGGTGCCGATGAGGCCGCATACCGTTCCAGCACCTGGGCGACGCCGGTACCGATGGCGAACTTCTCCTTGTTCCGCTGGGCGATTTCCAGCGGCAGATACGACGCGGCCACTCGCCGGAGAATCCGCTTGCCCTCGCCCCCCTGCCACTTCAGGGCCGGGTCGATGCGGAAGGCCAGGTCCACGACCTCCAGGTCCAGGAAGGGGATGCGGATGGTGAGCCCGTGGGCCTGGGCCATGCGGTCGCAGCGCTGCAGGCTGGTGTGGTGCAGCGCGGCGGTGATCTCCCGCAGTTCCCGGGAAAGGGCGTGGGGCTGGTCCGCCCATTCAGCCAGGTAGTGGTAGCCGGCAAAGAGCTCGTCCGCGCCCTCGCCGCTCAGGACCGCCTCCACATACCGGGAGGCCTCCTCCGCGACAAAGAAGTTCGCGATGGAACCCCGGACCAGGGCGGGATCACACGACTCCAGAAGCCGGATCACCCGGGGCAGGGCTGCGGTGATCTCCTGGGGCGTCAGCACCCGTTCGTGATGAACCGTGCCCAAAAACTCCGCCACCCGCCTTGCGCTGCGCAGGTCCGGCGAATCCGCGAGGCCCACCGCGAACGAGTGCAGTTCCCCGGAAACCTCCTGCCGGACCATGGCGGCGATCAGGCTGGAGTCCAGCCCGCCGCTGAGGAGCACGCCCACCGTGCCGCCGGCAGCAAGCCGCTTGCGGACCGCCTGCCGCAGCGTTTGCTCCACAGCCCGCACCGCCTGCTCGGGATCGGTCACTTCTGCCCGGGGCTCAGGCAGCGTGTAGAAGGTGATTACCGTGCCGTCCGGTAGCCGGCAGGAGCCAGGGGACAGGGTGCGGATCTCCTGCACCCTGTCCGTCAGCGCCTTGATTTCCGAGGCAAAGCAGAGATGCCCCTGATCATCCAGCCCAAAGTAGAGCGGTTTTACCCCCAGCGGATCCCGGGCCAAGTACAGCCCATCCCCTTCCTTCCATATCGCCAGGGCGAAGACGCCATCCAGATGGCGCAGGCAATCAGGGCCCTCCTGGGCAAACAGGTGCAGGATCAGCTCCGCGTCGGTCCCGGTGCGAAACCGGCACCGGCCTTCTAACCTCCGCCTCAGGGTCTCCCGGTTGTAAAGCTCGCCGTCCAGCACCGCCCACAGGGTACCGTCCTCGGTGCCTACGGGCTGCTCCTCATCCCGGTCAATGGCCAGCCGGTCGTGGCCCAGGGCGCAGCGGCCGCCGGGCGAGGTCCACAGACCACGTCCGTGCGGGCCCCGATGCATCTGGGCCTCCAGCATCTGCTTGACGCCTTCCTGATCTGCCCTTCCCCAAATGCCGGCGATTCCAGACACTAAGCAATTCCTCCCTTGGCGAGCAGGGCCGCTTCCCGCTCCAGTTCCGTCAGAATCTTGCCGGTGGCCGGGTCATAGGGGCGGCAGGCCCCGTCGTCAAACCGGACGGCCACCTGGCCCCGGCCCACCTTGTTCCCCATCAGATGAGGGGCATCCAGCAGGCCCACGTGCACCGCGCGCGCCAAAGTGGGCGCATGGGTCAGCGGATCCTCCACGCCAGGGGGCGCCAGGTCCGCGATGGCCTCGATCAACTGACGGGCTTCCCGGATCAGTTCCTCCTTGCGTTCCTGCACCCGCGGGTCCGCGGCCATGTCCGGCAGCCCCTGCAGAGCCAAGGCGATGGCGCCCTGGACCACATGGCACCCTTCGATGACGTCCTCCGCCGTGGCGGCATGGTGATACTCGCTGTGCCCCACGATGTGGACGATGTCCGGCCGTACGGCCATCTGCAACAGGGTGGAGGCCGCCAGGTGCCCCTTGGCCCGGTCGTAACCGGCCGGCATGGAGGTAAGGCCTGTACGGCATTCCCGCCAGACCCGGAAACCAGGCTCCATCAGTCCCTCCACCAACTCCAGCTTCGCCAGCATCTTGGCCAGGTCCATGGCTGGCGACGTGAGCGGCGGGTTGTTCCACATGAGCTGCTGGATGTAGTCTTTGACGCCGGCCTTCTTGGCGTTGTACGCGGCAATATAAGCTGCTGCCACCGCCACGGCATCCGGAGCATCACGGAGAGACCAATGGTGGCTCTCATTGGACTCCAGCGGAATGCCCCGTTCCCCGTGCCAGCGCATCACCGCCTGGACCTCGGGGATTGACTCCTCCAGCGGCCGCTGCGACCGGCCGTCCAGCTGGCTGTACCAGAACAGGGGCACGGCGCACCAGGCGTTGTTAATGGTCTCCACCAGCATCTCGGCCCACTTGAGCTGGTCCCGGGTACCGCTGTAGCAACGCATCAGCGGGTAATTGCCCCGGCGGGAGGCCGCGTACAGCCGCTCCAGATCCTCCCGGGTCCGCACCGGGACCCCACCGGCGCCGTGCTGCCGGGGATCCATCTCCTCCGGGCGGAAGAAGTGCTCCTGTGCGTTCTGATCCGTGCCCAGGCTGATCACGTCCAGCACTCCGGCTTCGGCAATCCGGGCAATGCCTGCTTCCGTCTCCTCCACGGTGGGCTGCCCAAAATGGTGCCGCAGGATCGGGAACGGCCGCTTCCACAGAATCCGGTCCACCAGGTTCTGAGGCGGGATGCTCTTCTGGGTGTCCCTTCGGCTTCCCCGCAGATAGTCCACCTGGGCCTGCAGGTCATCGCTGCTGCCGAAGATCGCCTCGAAGAAGTTGAGTTCACGCCCCACCTCGGCCACGGGGTCGGTGGCGCCCAGAACCCAGCGGCGCCCGGACAGCCCCGCCTCTTGGGCGGCCTGCTTCAGGGCGATAAACACCTGCCGGGCAGCTTCCGGCGTGAGCCGGTAGCCCACCGCCACCATGTCTGCGTTCCACTCCCGGGCCGCGGCAACGAGGTCTTCCACGCTGACCGCCGGCCCCAGGCAGCGGACCTCGTGCCCGCACTGTTCGGCTATATGGAGGAAGCGGACGACGCCGCCGACATGTACACAGTCACCCACTGCTGCTCCCAAAATCCGCAATCCTGCTCACCTCTTTCGCACGTGGATCACACCAGGTCCATAATGGCCCCGGTGAGGGCGTACTGCCCGATCTGTTCCGGCGTCCACCCCTCCATTCCCAGCCGCTGCAGCGACCGACCGGTCCGCCGGTAGTCCTGCCCGCACAGATAGCTGGCCAGGTCGATCATGGTATTGATCACCGGGGTGGGTACGCCCAGCGCCCGTCCCAGTTCGGCGATGGGCACCAGCCCAGTGGGTACATCCTCCTGTATGTAACGGTGGTTCAGGGTATCCGGCGCCATGACACCAACGTAGGCAGGCGTGTCCTGGATCGCCCAGTACAGGGAGGGGCGTTCCACGCCGTACGCTTCAGCCAGCCACTCCCGAGCGGAGACAGCGCCGACGCCCAGCGCCTGGGCCACCGCCACCCGCTCGGCGTCTAGCTGCTCCAGAAGCCCCGCCACCGACGGGGAGATCCCCTCGATATAGTGCTGGAACCGCTGGGTGCCCGCCTCAACCCGAGCCGCGTTCAGGAGGACCACAGAGGGATGGAAGACCGCGCCGATGTTGTCCAGCGATGTCTTCCAAACCCAACGCGCAGTCTGGGCCTGAGGCAGCGCAGGCCGAATCGCAGCCAGCAATTCGTGGTTTCGGGTCGCGGGAAGGGCAGCAACCAAGACCAGTCGCTTGATACCGTGAATGTACGCGTTGGCAGGTCCGATCCGGCGGCTGGCAAAGGGGAAGGTCTGCGCCTCGCCCACCACCACATCGGCGGTACAGCCGCTGAGCCGCAGGGCCTGGACGAACTCCACGGCCCCCGCGGTCCGGCCAGGTAACAGCAGCACGACCTGCCCATCCTGCAGATACGGGGCACACCGAACCGCGATCTCTCCATGGGCCGTGGCAGGCAGAGCCACCAGCACCGCGTCGGCTCCGTCCAGCGCTGCCTGCAGATCGGTACAGGCCCGGACCGGACCGAACCCTTGCTCAACACCTTCCAGATAGACCCCGCCAGCTTCCATGACGCCCATCAGCGACTGCGGATTGCGAGCCCAAAGCCGGACCGACAATCCACGCTTGCCCAGATATCCTGCCAAGGCGAGTCCACCGTGACCTGCTCCCAAGACTGCAAACGTCGCCATGTGCCTCCTCCTTTCGTGACGACTTTCGGGTCGACTGAAGCGAGCACCCGCCTGAGGAGACAATAAACCCCAGGGGCAGGGCCCCTGGGCAAAACATACCCAGCTACGCCCCGCCACCTTGACCACGCTTACGAGGTTAGCTGTCGGGCTCGGAGCGCCAAAGCATGCCCCGTCCCATCTTCCCTTCCGGCGACTACCGGACCCTGGATGGGATTGGCCCCAGAAATCGGTTCCCCCGTTCCCCTTTCGGGGATTCAGCGATCAGGCGGGCTATATTCAGTTGGTGATACAAGAATTTTACATTCTCTTCACATTTCCGTCAAGTACCCCGCAGAACAAGGTGTGGCCGGTCCAAGATATTGTCACCCTGAAATCCGTCTGTAAAAATGTCACCCATGAACAAGGTGATGGTGACATTGTCTCAGGCTGAATGGAATCGTGCGATTGTCCTGCAGCGGGTCGTGGAAGGTCAGCTCCTCATC
>DATCKG010000086.1:0-41334 GCA_036562385.1 Symbiobacteriaceae bacterium | reverse complement strand
TCCACCAGCGGATCCTTCTGGCCGTAGGCCCGCAGGCCCACGCCTTCCCGCAGGTCGTCCATGGCATCGAGGTGCTCCATCCACTTCTCGTCCACGGTCCTGAGCAGGATGAACCGCTCCAGCTGCCGGAAGTTCTCCGGGCCCAGCCGCTGCTCCTTGGCCTCGTAGATCTGCTTGCCGATCTCCGCAATCTTCTGGGCCAGGCGCTGGCGGCCCTCCTGCTCCCGGCGCACCCCGGCCACGGCCTCCTTCAGGACCTCCGGCGTCACCGAGCCCTTCGGGAACCCGGCCTCCTCGCACAGGGCCACCAGATGATCGGGCTCCCACTCTTCGAAGAAGACGCCCTCCGGCACGCCTGCCTCCACCAGGCGCTCCGCCGTCTTCTCGATGGCCAGCATCGAGATGTCCCGGGTGTCGGTCCCCAACAGGACCTGCCGGCGCTGCTTGTAGATCAGCTCACGCTGCTGGTTCATCACGTCGTCGTAGTTCAGCACGTTCCGGCGGATCTCGAAGTTCCGGGCCTCCACCTTCTTCTGGGCATTCTCGATGGCCTTGGAGACGATCGGGCTGTCGATGGGGACGTCCTCCTCCAGGCCCAGCTTGTCCATCAGGTTGGCCACCATCTCGCCGCCGAAAAGGCGCAGCAGGTCGTCCTCCAGCGAGACGTAGAAGCGGGATTCGCCGGGGTCGCCCTGGCGGCCGGCACGGCCCCGGAGCTGGTTGTCGATACGCCGGGCCTCATGCCGTTCCGTACCGATCACGCACAGGCCGCCCAACTCCCGGACCTTCTCCGCCTCGATGGCACACTGCTTCTCAAACTCCTTCAGGTACTGAAGGTAGACCTTGCGGGCCTCCTGCACCTCGGGATCAGGAGGCGGGTTGATGTCGGTGGCGGCAATGATCAGTTCCGGATCGAAGCCTTCCGCCCGCATCCGCTGCCGGGCCAGGAAGTCCGGGTTGCCGCCCAGCATGATGTCGGTACCGCGGCCCGCCATGTTGGTGGCGATGGTCACGGCGCCGAGGCGCCCGGCCTGGGCGATGATCTCCGCCTCCCGCTCATGGTGCTTGGCGTTCAGCACGTTGTGCTTGATCCCCATCCGGGTGAGGATGCTGGACAGGTACTCCGATTTCTCAATGGAGACCGTACCCACCAGCACAGGCTGGCCCCGCCGATGCCGTTCGGCCACTTCCCGGGCCACGGCGTGGAACTTGGCCTTGGCCGTCTTGTAGACGACATCCGGCCAGTCCTTGCGGATCATCGGCTTGTGGGTGGGGATCTCGATGACGTCCAGGTTGTAGATCTTCCGGAACTCTTCCTCCTCGGTCATGGCGGTACCCGTCATGCCCGCCAGCTTCTTGTACATGCGGAAGTAGTTCTGGAAGGTGATGGTGGCGAGGGTCTGGGTCTCCTCCTCGATCTTGACCCCTTCCTTGGCCTCCACCGCCTGGTGCAGGCCGTCGGACCACCGGCGCCCGAACATCAGGCGGCCGGTGAACTCGTCGACGATGATCACCTCGCCGTCCTTGACGACGTAGTCCCGGTCCCGTTTAAAGAGTTCCTTGGCCTTCAGCGCGTTGTACAGGTAGTGGGTGAGCTCCTGGTTTTCGCCCTCGAAGAGGTGCTCCACGCCGAGCCACTTCTCCACCTTGGCGATGCCCTCTTCGGTGGGGGCCACCCGGCGCTCCTTCTCCTCCACGATGTAGTCGACGTCCCGCTGGAGCCGCTCGGCAATCTTGGCGAAGGTGTAGTACAGTTCCTTCGGCTTCATCGACGGGCCCGAAATGATCAGCGGCGTCCGGGCCTCGTCAATCAGAATCGAGTCGGCCTCGTCCACGATGGCGTAGTAGAACTCCCGGTGGACGAGGTCCTGCGGGCGCAGGGCCATGTTGTCCCGCAGGTAGTCAAACCCGAACTCGTTGTTGGTGCCGTACGTGATGTCGCAGTTGTAGGCCTCCCGCCGCTGCGCGGGGGTGAGGCCATGCACGATCAGGCCGGTGGTCATGCCCAGGAACCGGTAGACGCGGCCCATCTCCTCCTTGCCCACCCGGGCCAGGTAGTCGTTCACCGTCACCAGGTGGCAGCCCCGGCCCACCAGGGCGTTGAGGTAAAGCGGCAGCGTGGCCACCAGGGTCTTGCCCTCGCCGGTCTTCATCTCGGCGATGTTGCCCTCATGCAGCACGATGCCGCCGATGAGCTGCACGTCGTAATGCCGCTTGCCGATCGCGCGCACCGCGGCCTCCCGGACCACGGCAAATGCCTCCGGAAGCAACTGATCCAGGGTTTCCCCCCGGGCCAGCCGCTCCTTGAACTCGATGGTCTTATGGGCCAGTTCCTCGTCGGAGAGCCGCTGCATCTCCGGCTCCAGACTATTGATGAGAGCCACCGTCTTCCGGTGGCGGTTCACGACCCGTTCACTGTAACTGGGGAAAATCTTCCTGAGAAACTGCAACGCCACGGTCACACCTTCTTCGCATAAACTGCCGGCGTTCCCGGCGGGTAACACAGACCTATCGACACCCGGTCCACCTGTAAAGATGAATCGGGACCCGGTTTCGGTTCAACAACCACATCCATATCCCCGCTATTGTACCATGAGCCATCCTGGCGGAGCAAATGAACCGCCGGTTCCGCCCCGGGCCGCGATGGCCCGGTCCACCAGGACCCACAACCCGCCGGCCACCACCGAATGGCCCCCCAGCACCACCGGAATCCGGCAGCTAAACGCCGCCTCGGTGAAGGCCCGCACCCACGGATCGGTGATGGCCTCCACCCGTCCCAGGTCCGAGCAGAACCGGTCCCACTCCGAAACCCGGCGCCCCCGGTTGGCAAACACCACCCGGGTATCGAAGAAGACAGCGTCGCAGATGGACTCCAGCCGCCGGAAGAACCGCTCAGGGCCCACATCTTCCAAAAGGTCGCCCACCAGGGAGGTGACGGTGCCGGCCTCCAGCCGCCCCAGCGCTTTCATCCCCCGCTCCTCGGAAAAGATGCGCAGCCGGACCCGCAGGTTCCGGTTCATGTACTCCACCACCGAGGAGCCCACCCGCCCCAGCAGGGCCACCTCCGGCAGATCCGACGCGAGCAGATCCGCCGCGGCCTGCAGCCGCTCTAGCGGCCAGTCCAGTTGCGCCAGGGCCGCCCGCGCCCGGGGCCCGGCCCCTCCGGACAGGTGCAGGATCAGGAAGTCGGTGGGGGTGTCCAGGTCAAAATGGATCGCGGCCGAGTGGGGAATCAAAATCAGCTCCATCCCCGCCGCCTGCAATAGCCATCCCAGCCGGTTGTCGCTTTCCGGCGGTTCGATCCGGTCGATGTAGGAGGCCGGATTCCAGGCCACCAGATCGGCCGACTGGACATTGTTGACCACCACGCAGGGCGGCCGCTCCGCCAGTTTCCCGAGAATCCACTGGATTTGCTGCCGTGTGATCAGCGGCAGGCCGGCGCCGCTGCAGTAAAGCACCGCACCGGCACCGCTTTCCCGGACCACCTGCTGCAGCACCCGGCCAAAATGAAAAGGCCGCTCCTCCTGGGTATCCCGGATCCGGGCGCCCAGCCGGAGCGCTTCCCGGGCCAGGTCCGGCTGGTCCGTGGCCAGCACCACCTGGTCCAGACCCGCGTCCTGGTACTTTACCAGGCTGTCCAGGGTCACCGCCTGGCGAAGCTGCCGGATCTGCTGCTGCAGGGGATCCCCTGCGGCCCCTCCGCCTTCGAAGATGACCGCTGCCGTGTGCAAACGAGATGCCTCCTCCTGTCTCGGCTCAGACCCCCTTAGTATTCCATCCAGTCCGAAAAAACCCCTGCCGGGGCGGGCACCCTGTTTCGCCACGGCAAAAAGCGCCTGTGGCCGGTCCGCCACAGGCGCAGTTCGCCTTATGTCCTCGGGAGGAACCCCCGCGGGCTCCGATTACCACTCGGGATCCAGCAGCCCGTAATTGCCGTCCTTCCGGCGGTACAGTACGTTGATCCGCTCGGTCTCGGCGTTGGCAAAGACGAAGAAGTCATGGGAGAGCAGCTCCATCTGGACGATAGCCTCATCCAGCGTAAGCGGCTTGATGGGGAACCGCTTGACCTTGACCACCTTGCCCTGGGGCTCGGTAGGCTCCGCAGCGGCGCCGGCCTCCGGTTCCTCGTGGGCAACCCCACCGCTCTCCTTGGTCCGGTTCTTCAGGAAGCGGGTCTTGTATTTCATCACCTGCTTCTCCAGCTTGTCCGCCACCAGGTCAATGGAGGCGTACATGTTCGACGCGGACTCTTCCCCACGAAGCAGGAGCCCGTTGATGTTGACCGTCACCTCAAAGACGTGGCGCCCCCGCTCCACGTACATGTTCGCCTGGGCGGTCATGGGCTCATCGACGAACCGCTCGAGTTTGCCCAGCTTCTTCTCTGCGTACTCCCGGAGGGCATCCGTAACCTCGATGTTCTTGCCATAAACCGCCAGCTGCATACGTCCAACTCCTTCCTACCGCGAGAGGGTCTCCCCAATCCTACTCGGGTATAAGGAGGAATTCAAGTTCGAACCGCCAATTCCCTGCCTTCTGCGTCAAAGTTAACATTTGCAGCGCTGAAATGAAGGACTCATCACCGCCTGCTGTCCACCGTTATCCACACCACGTGGGCAACTGGCCTGTGGATAATGGGGATATCTTTGTTGATAACGCATCGTAGCTGGGTTTTCCATGGGGACAACCCTGTGGACGCGCCGGACCGCGCCGGCGGCGCCCACGCAAAAGCCCGGAGCCGCCGCTCCGGGCTTCCCGTCAGTCCGAAACCTCCCCCTCTGATGCACGGCCGGGTTTCACCGCGGCCGTCAGCCCGGGGGGAATCGCAGCCGGCGGCCGGGCCGCCGCCCGGTTGGCCGCCACCACCTCGTCGTAGACTTCCTTGCGCAGGACGGTCACATCCCGAGGCGCCGTGATGCCCAGTCGCACCACGGCCTGGTCGCCGGCGCCCCTGACCTGCAGGATCCTGATCTCGATGTCCTCCCCGATCAGGATGCTCTCGTTGATCCGGCGGGTCAGCACCAGCATGGGCGCGCCTCCTTCGTGCGCCTACTTGCGCGGAAACAGACGGTGTCGGGTCGTGTAACGGTCGTCAGACAAAATCACCTGCCGCGCCCGGCGGGTATGCGGGTTGAAGACCACCGGCGCCTTCAGGTTGGCCGTCGCCTCCTCCACGGCCGCGGGAACGTTGGCGATGGCCATCACCACCACCTGGTCGGGGCCCGTCACCCCCAGCTCCTGCAGGTCCGCCTCCGGAATGTCCGGCGCGTAGTCCGGGAAGAAGACGAAGGGATCCACCAGCGTAAAGGCCAGGTCCGGCTCATCCAGGGCGATCATCTGCTTGATCACATCACCGCCCCCGGGGATGTCCGCGATCACAAACCGCTTGGCGGACGGAAAGCCGAAAAGGCCGTGGTCAAACGCGAAGGCCTTCGCCTCCACCTCGGAACGGGCTGGCGTCCCATCCATGGATGACTCCTCCCGACTGCCGTTTTTTCCTTCCCTTACCTTCGCTCTCCTTCGCTCCTCCGCCTGCTTCAGGTCCCCTCTTTTTTCAAAACAAAGCAAACAGCGCCGTCACGGCGCCACCGGTGTCCCGGAGACCGCCAGCACCGCCAGGTCCACCTCCGCCGCGCCGCCCTCCCACAGGACCCGGGCAGCCGCAGCCGCGGTGGCTCCCGTGGTCATCACGTCGTCCACCAGCAGCACCCGCCGCCCGACCCACTGCGGTGCACGCCGGCCAGGCCCGAAGGCGTCCGCCGTATTCCGGATCCGGCTCTCCCGGTCCAGATCCGCCTGCCGGGCAGTGGGGCGCCGGCGCAGCAGCCCTTCCGCCACCACCGGCACCTCCAGAACCGCGGCCATCCCCCGGGCCACCAGCGCCGCCTGATTGTACCCCCGCTCCCGGAGCCGGCTGGGATGCAGGGGCATGGGAACCAGGCAGTCCGGCCGCCTGTCCACCACGCCGCCCAGCCGCTTTCCCAGCAGGATGCCCAGTTCCTCCCGGCCTTCGTACTTGAGCAGGTGTACCGCCTTCCGCAGGGCGCCCTCATGGACCCCCAGCGCGTACACGGCGCCAAAGGGCGAGCCGCGCCGGCACTCGGGGCAGAGCGATCCCCACTCCGGCGGAGCCAACAGCCCACGCCTTTCTCTCCCGGCAGCAGCCGGCAGCCCCGGCAGCGGCCGGGCGCAGTGAAAACAGTACCGGCGCCCGGGTGGGAACCCCATGCTTTCCCAGCACGGGCCGCAGAGCAGCCGCCCCACCGCATCCGCCCCCAGCGGCCCTCCGCAGTGGGCACACTGGGTGCGGGGCGGCCAGAGCAAATCCAGCAGCCCCTCCATCAGCCTCCCCAGCACAGCAAGACCCCCTTCCCAACCGGAAGGGGGTTCGCCGCACCGCTCCGCTTTTCCTCTATCTTCCAGCTACCAGTACTTCTCCAGCCGCTGCAGCACCTTCCGGGCCGGCGCGGGGGCCTGCAGGTCCGCCAGCAGCAGCACGCCCTCCGGGCCCAGCATCAGGACCGTATCCAGCGCCTGTGCGAGCCGGGACCGGGGCAGGTGGATCACCCGGATATGTTCCCTGTCACGCTCCAGCCGCTCCAGAATCGCCGGGGTTTCATCGGTGGAAGCCAGATCCACCAGAAAACAGACCCAGTCGGAGGCCGCCCGCCGGGACAGCCGGGCGGACAGTTCCCGCACAAATCCCTCCACCTGATCCTGCTGGTTGCGCACCAGCACCACCAGGGTCAGCGGGGCCGCGGCCCCGTCCCGCAGGGAGCGGACCAGCCGCCGAAGCAGTCGCACCCCCTGCTCCACGGCGCAGGCGAGGCCATAGAGGGCGAGGCTCAGCACGATCCACAGGCCCGGAGATTCCATCGGCCAGGCCATTTGATCCCCCCTTCGCCGCGACCTCGCTTCCAATCTATGTCTCGCGGTCAGGGGGGTGAAAATAAGCCCGCCGCTGAAGCGGCGGGCCTGAAACCCTGCGGATTACGCCCCGAGCAGTCCGGCCTGGCGGCGCAGCTCCGCGGCCCGGTCGGTCCGCTCCCACGGCAGATCCAGATCGGTCCGGCCGAAGTGGCCGTACGCCGCGGTCTGCCGGTAGATGGGCCGCAGGAGGTTCAGCTCCTCGATGATCGCCCTGGGCCGCAGGTCGAAGTTCTTCTTGACCAGCTCGGTGATCTGGTCGTCAGGAATGACGCCGGTGCCGAAGGTGGTCACCAGGATGGAAACCGGCCGGGCCACGCCGATGGCGTAGGCCACCTGCACCTCGCACTCGGTGGCCAGCCCCGCGGCCACCACGTTCTTGGCCACCCAGCGGGCCGCGTACGCGCCGGAGCGGTCCACCTTGGTGGGATCCTTCCCCGAAAACGCGCCGCCGCCGTGGCGGGCGTAGCCGCCGTAGGTGTCCACGATGATTTTCCGGCCGGTCAGCCCCGTGTCGCCCTGGGGACCGCCGATCACAAAGCGACCGGTGGGGTTGACGTAGTACTTGGTCCGGTCATCCACCAACCGCCGGTCCACGGTCTCCAGGATCACGTGCTCGATGATATCCTTGCGGATCTCCTCCTGGGTCACGTCCGGATCGTGCTGGGCCGAGACGACGATCGTGTCGATCCGAACCGGGCGGTCATCCTCATACTCCACCGTCACCTGGGTCTTCCCGTCTGGCCTCAGGTAAGGCAGGGTGCCGTTGCGGCGGACCGCCGCCAGGCGGCGGGCCAGCTTGTGCGCCAGGGAAATCGGCAAGGGCATCAGTTCCGGCGTCTGCGTGCAGGCATAGCCGAACATCATGCCCTGGTCTCCCGCGCCGTACTCCCGTTCCGCGCCGCCGCTGCGGGCCTCCAGAGCCACATCCACGCCCATGGCGATATCCGGGCTCTGCGGGTCGATCACAGTGGCGACGCCGCAGGTGGAGCCGTCAAAACCAAACTTGGCCCGCGTATAGCCGATGTCCCGGACCACGTCCCGGACGAGATTGGGAATGTCAACGTAAGCGCTGGTGGTGATCTCCCCTGCTACCACCACCAGACCCGTGGTCAGCAACGTTTCACACGCCACCCGGGCGTTCACGTCGGCAGCCAGTATGGCATCCAGCACCGCATCTGAAATCTGGTCCGCCATCTTGTCCGGATGGCCCTCTGTCACCGACTCCGACGTAAAGACGTAACGTCCACGGCGTACGGTCATCTTTCCCTGCCTCCTTTGGCGCAGTACACTGTTGCGAGACCTGGGACTCCGGGCACGAAAAAGTCCCTCTTCGCACGAAGAGGGTGTCCGGATGGCGTCTCTTCGCTCTTATCGTCCGGCCCTCTGTAGGCCGCTGGACTTGGCACCGTTACCGCGTGCCCACAGCGGTGAGGTACCGAAGCGTCATCGGGCCAGTTCCCTCGGCTTCTCCGGATAAGAGTTGTTCGACCTGAATCGTACCATCCAGGTATGACGGTGTCAAGCGATCACGGACCCGCCTGCTCCCGATCCACCAGGGCAAACTTGATGGTGGCCTCCGCCTTCAACTCGTCCCCCACATAGGCCTTGCCGGTCCCGATGCCGATGCCGCGGCGCATGCCGGTAAGCTCCACCTCCAGCCTGAGCTGGTCCCCCGGGAACACGGGCCCCCGGAACCGGCACCCGTCCAGCCCGGCCAGCAGCGGCACCTTGCCGGCGTACTCCGGCAGGGCCATCACCGCCACCGCGCCCGTCTGGGCCATGGCCTCCAGGATCAGCACGCCGGGAAAGATCGGGTTGCCCGGGTAATGCCCCTGAAAGACCGGCTCGTTTACCGACACGTTCTTGATGCCCACCGCCCGCTGTCCCGGTACGAGTTCCACAATCCGGTCCACCATCAGCATCGGCTGCCGGTGGGGAATGATCTCCATGATCTGTTGCGCTTCCATCCAACCTCTCCCCCGACCTCATAGTCTCCCGGTTTAGCCTGTTCTATTTCCCCACGCGCCGGCTTTTCCCTGCCAGGGGGTCCGTCCCAGCAAGAAGGCCCGGCCCCCGCCAGGGCAGGGAGCCGGGCATTACATGACTTTCTTCAGCACCACCAGGTGATCGCCCCGCATGTCGTACTTTTCCAGCGCGATGCCCGTGCCCAGGGCCACGCAGGAGACCGGATCGGGAGCCAGGTACGCCGGCACGCCCGTCCGGGCGCTGATCACCTTGTCCAGGCCGTGCAGCAGCGAGCCGCCGCCGGTCATCACCACGCCCTTTTCGATGATGTCGGCGGCCAGCTCCGGCGGGGTCGACTCCAGGACCGCCTTGATGGTATCGCAAATGGCGTTGACCGGGTCGGCCAGAGCCTCCCGGGTCTCCGCACTGGTGATGGTGATGTTCTTGGGCAGCCCCGTCATCAGGTCCCGCCCCCGAACCTCCATGGACTCGTTGCGGCTGTCAAAACCGGCGCTGCCCACGCCGATCTTGATCTCCTCGCCGGTGCGCTCGCCGATCAGCAGGTTGTACTTCATCTTCACGTACCGAACAATCGCTTCGTCAAAGTTGTCTCCGCCCACCCGAATCGACTGGCTGCGGACAATGCCACCCAGCGACAGCACGGCCACATCGGTGGTACCGCCACCGATGTCCACCACCATATGGCCGCTGGGCTGCGTGATGTCCAGGCCGGCTCCCAGGGCGGCTGCCAGCGGCTCTTCAATGATGTGCGCCTTCCCGGCGCCTGCCTGGGTCGCCGCCTCGATCACCGCCCGCTTCTCCACCGCGGTGACGCCGGCCGGTACGCAGATCATCACCCGGGGACGTGCAAGCAGGCGCGGTCCGCAAACCTTCCTGAGGAACTCCTTCAGCATCGCCTCCGTTACATCGTAGTCCGCGATGACGCCTTCCCGCAGCGGCCGAATCGCGACGATGTTGCCAGGGGTGCGACCCAGCATCCGCCGCGCTTCGGTGCCAATGGCCAGGATCCGCTTGGTGTCGCGCTCCAGGGCGACTACCGTCGGCTCCTGCAGGACGATCCCCTTGCCCTTTACGTAGATGAGGACTGTCGCCGTGCCGAGATCAATGCCGATGTCCGTTGCCCATCCGAACACCACGTCGATGCCCCCTGTCCGTCCGTTGGAAGCGAATTGCCACGTCGCATGCGAATTCGACACGAAGCGACAAAGTCCTCCGTCTTTTCGTGTAGCTTCCTATTTTTCGAGGTACTTTTGGCGAGTGGCGGCACCTCCCCGAATGTGCCGCTCTGCTTTATTGAACTCCAGCACTTCTTTTACTTTTTTCGCCAGCTCCGGGTTCACCCGGGGGAGTCGTTCCGTCACATCTTTATGGACGGTGCTCTTGGAGACGCCGAACCGCATGGCGGTCTCCCGGACGGTCTCCTTGGTCCTGCAGATGTGATGGCTCACCTCCAGGACACGCTTCCAAATGTAATCCTGCACGGCTGGCCCCCCCTTCGGCCTGCATCGACGCTAGATGTATATGGCCCCAGGGGGCAAAGATGACGGGCACGCCCTGCGGCGTGCCCTGCCAATGTCGTACAGCCTTATTGGAAAAGATAGGGTGAGGGATCCAGCGACTCCCCGTCCTGCAGGACCTCGAAGTGCAAGTACGGCTCCCCGCCGCCCACCGGCCGGCCCACGGTGCCCAGCACGTCGCCTGCGGCCACCCGGGCATGCTTGTACACGGTCACCTTGCCCAATCCCGCGTACCGGGTCATCAGGCCGCCACCGTGGTCCAGCACCACCGCCGTCCCTTCCGCCGGGTCCACCTCGACGGCTGCCACCGTGCCGGCGGCTGCGGCCAGGACCTGTTCACCCTCCGCCGCGGCAAAGTCGATGCCCGGGTGCAGCCGGTAGTCCTCATAGATCGGGGAGAACGCGAACTGGTACGGCTGCAGGATCGGCGGATCGCCGGCCAGGGGCATCTGAAGCCGCACCGGCCCGAGCTCCGGGGCCTTCCCTTCCGCGGAGGCGCCGTCCTGCTGCGAAGGCTCCGCCGGCGCCCCATCCGCGCCGGTCACCTCCGCCGGAGCCGCTGCCGACAGGGATGGCTCCGCTGCCTCCGGCGCCTGCGCCGTCACCGCCGGTTCCTCCGCCAGCGGGGCCGGACCGGGACCGATGCCAATCTCGCCCCGCCACCTACCGTACAGCACCAGGGTCCCCAAAATGCCCGTCAGCACCAGGGCGGTCAGGAGCACATTCCGCCGCTCCCGGGGAAGCTGGCTCAGCCAGTCCGCGCTCAGGCCTTGGGCAGGTTTCACGAATCATCACCTCAAGGGTTATCCTGCCCATGCGGAAAGCTTTTCATACCGCTTTTTCTACCCGGCAAACAGTCGATCCAGCGTGATCCCCTGGTAGTAATGGTTCAAGATCTCCTGGTATCCCTTTCCGGCCTTGGCCATGCCGTTGGCCCCGTACTGGCTCATCCCCACCCCGTGGCCATAACCGGTGGTCTCGATCACAATCTTGCCGTCCTGGAGCGAGACGTTGAAATTGGTGGAACGCAGGTTGAGCCGTTCCCGGAACTCCCGTCCCGAAAGGACCACATCCCCCACCTTCACCCGCCGGACCCGCTGGCTGGGCGTCCGCTCCAGGATCTCCACGGGCACCTTGCCGGCCTCGGCCGCCGCGGTCACCACTGCCGCCGGGATGGTTGTCCCTTCCACCGACAGCCGCTCCGCCAGTTCTTCCGGGGTAAAGCTCTCCATCACCACCAGTGACGGTGCGTCGGCCCCCCAGTGATCGTCCACCGACTGCAGATATGGAAGAGATTGGGTATAATACTCATCAGCAGCAGCGGTCTTCGTACCGGAGACGGCGTGGTACAGCGGGTCGATCAGTTCCCCCTGGTAGCGGATCACCAGGCCCTCGGTCTCCGCCTGCACCCGGCTCAGCCGCCGCCAGTAGGCCCAGGCTTTCCGCTCCCCGATCTTGGCGCTCAGTTCCTCCAGGCTCATATACGCCTGGCCGGTGGCCGGGTCGGCGCAGACGTCCGCTGCCGGGTTCAGAGGGCAGCCCCCCCGACCGGGGCCGTTGAACTGCTGCATTCGCCGCACCGCATAGGTTCGGGCCACGATGAACTGGGCCTTCAGGGCCTCGGTCTCAAATTCCGGCGGCATCTCCGCCGCCACCACACCCTTCAGATACTCCCCCAGGGGCAGCGACCGAATCTCCTGCGTATCCGGGAAGTAGACCTGAATCGGCAGGAGGTCGGTGCCGTCCACCGACTCCGCCGGCGGTGGGGCTGCGGCTAACCGCGTCAGCAGGATGGGGACCCCCACCAGGGCCATCACCAGATAGACCAGCGCCACCAATCCGAAGCGCCGCATGCCATTCCCCCATGGAGCGCCCCGCCCGGAGTCTATGGGACAGGGCTTTTTCACATAATCTGTATGGAATGGCTCCGCCTGATATGACATAGGGGAGAAGGCAGCGGTTCCCCACTTCCGCAGGAAAACCGGCGCTACAGGGTATTGGCACGCATCCGGCAATCTGTACCCTCTTCATACGAGTCCGATCCGAGACAGATTCGATCCTTTCGATACAAGCAGGATTTTTCACGCTGATCCCGTAACTAACGAATCAACCTCAGCACGGCGATCGCTGGCTGTCACTGCTGCCGTGGATCAAGGCGGTGTACGTCCCCGTGCAGGTCAGTCCGGTTTATGTCGGTGCAGCGGCGGCGGCCGCTGCTCTTTCGGTGGTGCTGGGCCGGCAGGGCCGGTCCTGGTTTCGGATGTGGCGGCGGGAAGTGCAGAACATCGCAGCACTGGCAGAAGCCAGAAGGCGGATTCAGGAGGAGGCGGATCGGATGCTGAACCTGACCCCGGAGCAGCTTCAGAGCGCCCTGGAGTCCCGGGGTTACTACCTCGACCGGCTTACCGTCCTGCGGCTGTGGGCGTATCTCCGGCAGGGAAAGCCGGTGGGCCTGCGGGGCGAGCCGGGCATTGGCAAGTCCCGACTGGCCGAGGCCTTCGCCGAGGCCATGGGCTACCACTTCATCGACATGGAATGCCACAGCCAGTTGGAAGCCGAGGAGATCGGCATCTCCTGGAACGGCTTCAAGCAGATCGTCGACGCCCAGACCCTCGGGCCGGAAACCAGGCGGGACCTGTATACCATTGAGTATCTGAATCATACCCCGCTTCTGGAGAGCCTCCTCTCCGAGGTTCCCGTGGTGGTGCGGGTCGATGAGGTCGACAAGCTGAACGAGCACACCACCAACTTCTTTCTCCGGTACCTGGACCGGAAGGAGCTGGTGGTGCACAACCTCTCCGGATCCGGACAGCAGAAGGTCCTGCGGGCCAAGGCGCCCATCTACATCTTCCTCACGTCCAACGAGTACAAGCGGCTGGACACCGCGTTCATGCGCCGCACCGCTTGGCTCGACCTGACCTTCCCCCCGGAAAGCGTCCTGGTCAAAATCCTGCAGTCCAGCCTCCGGGTGCCCGTCGACTTCGCCGCCCGGGTGGCCCGCCTGATCATCCAACTGAGGCAGCTCAACATGGAAAAGAAGCCGGCCATCGCGGAGGCCGTCGAGTGGGCCCGGGCCGTGCTGGATGTGGGCGACGGCCGCATCACCCCTGAGGTGGTGGAGGCCACCATCGGCTTTTTGGCCAAGTATCCGGAGGACGAGGCCATCGTCAAGGAGGCACTGAGCCGGTGGTACGACGGCTTTGGCAAAATCGCCTGATTCGGGACCTGCTGCGCTATCCCCGGCTCTTTTTCCGCTGGCTGCTGATCTGGCTCCGCCACCTGCTGGGCCGCCTGCGCCTGCAGCTGCAGGGCGCCCGGCAGGTGATGCTGCTCCTGCTCCGCCCCCGTGACCCCAACAACCTCTTTGTCCGCAGCATCGAGGGCGCCATGGAGGCCCCGGAAGGGGCCGTTCCCCTGGCGCCCGCTGTGCAGGAGGAGGACCGCCCCCCGTCCTCCCTCCTCTGGGCGTCGGCGGCGCTCAGGCCCTCCCCTGCCGCCGACACCGTGGCGCTGTCTTTGTGGCGGGGCCAGCGGCAGTCCACGGCCGAGGAAGCCCAGGCCGGCGCCGCGGCCGCCAACCGGCGGTATGCCTACTTGGACCTCCTCACCGCGCAGATCAGGCACCTTCGCCCCCGGGACATCGCCCTGCTGGATGAGCTGATCGCCCGCCTGGCCCGCAAGTGGCTGGACGTGGACCAGGTCTTCGAGACCTACCAGCGGCGCAACCGGCTGGATGTCCGCCGGACCCTCCGCTACAACATCCCCCGCTACGCCGGGCGGATCCTCACCTTCCGCTGGGCCGAGAAGGAGCGGCCGGTGCCCCAGTTGGCCAAACCGGCCAAACTGCTGCTCATCGGCGACGTCTCCCACTCCATGGTCCACTACGTCAGCATCGTCCTGTACTATTTCCACCGCCTTAACTTCTTCTTCACCGTCGACAGCTACGTCTTCAGCGACCGGGCCACCCACTCCGCCCCTTACCTCAACGGCCTCGGCACCTTCGAGGAACGGGTCCGGCGCCTGGTCGAAAACGCCGCCTCCTGGAACGCCGGCACCCGGTTCGGCTCCGCCCTGGCGGAAATCGCCCAGAAGGCCAGCGTGGACGAAAACACCTGGGTGATCATCGCCACCGACGGCAAGGTAGCCCTCAAGGGCGACGAGCCCAGGCTGATCGACCTGCACATGCGGGCCCTGCGGAGCCGGGCCCGGTCGGTCACCTTCCTGACCCCCTCCGTGGACTTTTCCGGGAGCCGGGGCAAGCTCAGAAGCCAGGCCCGGCGGGTGGGCAGCTTCCGCTACGGCTTCCACGAGATCCCCATCTACCAGATGGGCCCGCCCCTGTGGTACGGCATCCTGGGCCAGTACGCGGACCGCATCTACCTGGTGCGCACCGTCCAGGACCTCATCGACATGACCGAAAACCTGATCCTCGCCGCCCGTCAGGCATGAAAAACCCCCGGAGCACCGCTGCTCCGGGGGTTGTGCATCGCGGCACCGGTTACCGCTTCTCCTCGTCGAGGGCGCCGGCCGCCTTCAGGCGGGCCAGGGCGCGCTGCAGCGCCGCCTCGGCCCGGGCCCGGTCGATGTTGGCCGCCCGTTCCCGCAGCCGCCGTTCCGCCCGCTTGCGGGCCTCCTGGGCACGGAGCACGTCGATGGTCTCGCCGGGCTCCGCGGTATCGGCCAGGACCGTGACCCGGTTGTTGCTGACTTCCATGAAGCCGCCGCTGACAGCCACCCGCTTGAAGGTCTCCCCCTGTTTGTAGCGCAGGACGCCAATCCGCAGGGCTGCGACCATCGGCGCGTGGTTGTACAGGATGCCCATTTCGCCGCCCACCACCGGGACCACCACGGCCTCGGTGGCGACGTCCTGCAGGACCGGCCCCTCCGGCGTGATGATCTGGAGGGTCATCGTCTGTCCGGCCATATTACTTCACCCCGGCCAGAAGCTTCTTGCCCTTCTCCACCGCCATTTCGATGGTTCCGACCATGTAGAAGGCCTCTTCGGGCAGATCGTCGTGCTTACCCTCCAGGATCTCCTTGAAGCCGCGCACCGTGTCCTTGACTTCCACGAACTGACCGGGCAGGTTCGTGAACTTCTCGGCCACGAACATCGGCTGGGAGAGGAAGCGCTGAATCTTCCGGGCACGGGCCACCAGCAGCTTGTCCTCTTCGCTGAGCTCGTCCATGCCCAGGATGGCGATGATGTCCTGCAGCTCCTTGTACCGCTGCAGCACCTTCTGGACGCCCCGGGCCACCTCATAGTGCTCCTTGCCCACGATCCGCGGGTCCAGGATCCGGGAGGTGGACTCCAGCGGGTCCACGGCCGGGAAGATACCCAGCTCGAAGATCTGACGGCTCAGAACCGTGGTGGCGTCCAGGTGGGCGAAGGTAGTCGCCGGAGCCGGGTCCGTCAGGTCGTCCGCCGGGACGTAGACCGCCTGCACCGACGTGATGGACCCCCGCTTCGTGGAGGTGATCCGCTCCTGCAGGTAGCCCATCTCGGTGGCCAGCGTCGGCTGGTAACCTACCGCGCTGGGCATCCGGCCCAGCAGCGCGGACACCTCGGAACCGGCCTGGGTGAAGCGGAAGATGTTGTCGATGAACAGCAGCACGTCCAGGCCCATCTCATCCCGGAAGTACTCCGCCATGGTCAGGCCGGTCAGACCCACCCGCATACGGGCGCCGGGGGGCTCGTTCATCTGGCCGAAGACCATCGCCACCTTGTCGATGACGCCGGCTTCCCGCATCTCGTGGTAGAGGTCGTTCCCCTCACGGGTCCGCTCGCCCACGCCCGTGAAGACAGAGTAGCCGCCGAACTTGTACGCGATGTTGTGAATCAGCTCCTGGATCAGTACCGTCTTGCCCACGCCGGCGCCGCCGAACAGACCGATCTTACCGCCCTTGGCGTACGGGCAGAGCAGGTCGATCACCTTCATGCCGGTGGGCAGCATCTCGGTGGCCGGGCTGACCTCGTCAACCCCCGGCGGCTTCCGGTGAATCGGCATCCGGAGGTCGGTCTCCACCGGCCCCGCCTCATCGATGGGCTCGCCCAGGACGTTGAAGACCCGTCCCAGGACCTTCTCGCCCACGGGAACCGTGATGGGGGCGCCCGTGTCAATCACCGTCTCCCCGCGGCGCAGGCCGTCGGTGGAGTCCATGGCGATGCACCGCACCCGGTTGCTGCCCAGATGCTGGGCCACTTCCAGCACCAGGCGGATGTTGCCCTTCTCGCCACCGTGGGGAATCAGCAAAGCGTTGTTCAGGCTGGGCAGATGGCCCTCGGGGAATTCCACGTCGACGACGGCACCCATGATGGCCAGGACCTTGCCAGTCGGATTGCTCACTGCTTCTGTTCACCCTCCTCAGCGGGCCGTCTGTTCCCGCGTCTCAACAGGCCAGCGCCCTACCCTTTGAGGGCCTCGGCGCCGCCGACGATCTCCGAGATCTCCTTGGTGATGGCCGCCTGGCGAGCCCGGTTGTAGGCCAGGGTGAGCTTCTGGATCATCTCGCCTGCCTTGTCCACCGCGTTGCTCATCGCGGTCATGCGAGCGCCATGCTCGGAGGCCTTGGACTCCAGCAGGGCCTGGTAGAAGCTGACGTCCACGAACCGGGGCACCAGGACGTTCAGTACGTCTTCAGCCGAGGGCACGTAGATGTGCTCCAGAATCGAGTGGTCCTGCGCCTCGGCTTCAGGAGGCTGCACTGGCAGAAGCTGCACCTCTACGGGCCGGTAGCTCACCGCGCTGGCAAACTCCGTGTAGATCAGCCGGACCTCGTCCACCTCGCCCTTGAGGTAAAGGTCCACGATCTGGGCGACCATCTGCCGGGTCAGGGCGAAGCTCGGCTCCTCGCCAAACCCGGTGAACTCCAGCACCGGCTTGATGCCGCGCCTCAGGAAGTAATCCCGCCCCTTGCGGCCGATGGCAATCAGCTTCTGGGGCCGGGGATCCGCCTGCATGACGGCCGCCGCCTTCCGGATCACGTTCATGTTGAAGGGGCCGGCCATGCCGCGGTCGGCCGTCACCACCACATAGGCCACCGTGGCCCGGTCCTGCCGCGGCGCGATCAGCGGATGCTGGGCGCCGGCGCCGCGGGCCACCAGCCGGGCGATGGTCTTGGCCAGCTCCCGGGAGTAGGGCCGGGTGGCCAGCACCTTCTGCTGGGCACGGCGGAGCTTGACCACGGAAATCATCTTCTGGGCCTTGGTGATCTGCTGGATGTTCTTGACCGCCCGGATGCGGCGCTGAACTGCCTTTTTGTTTTCAGGCAACCCGCTTCACCACCTTACTGGTTGACGGCGGCGCGCTTGCCATAGCCCTTCTTGAAGGACTCCACCGCCTCCCGCAGCTCGGGCTCCAGGTCCTTGAACTTGCCGGTCTTCAGCCGCTTGAGCAGGTCGGCGTAGTTGGCCTTCAGGTAGTTGTGCAGTTCCTGCTCGAAGGTGGCCACTTCCTCCACCGGCAGGTCGTCCAGGTAGCCGTGGGTACCGGCGTAGATGGAAGCCACCTGCAGTTCCACCGGCATGGGCGAATACTGCGGCTGCTTCAGGATCTCCATCAGCCGCTGGCCCCGGATGATGCGGGCCTGGGTCGCCTTGTCGAGGTCAGAGCCAAACTGCGCAAACGCGGCCAGCTCACGGTACTGGGCCAGGTCCAGCTTCAGGGTGCTGGCAGCCCGCTTCATGGTGTCGATCTGCGCCGCACCGCCCACGCGGGAGACGGAGATACCGACGTTGATCGCAGGCCGGAAGCCGGCGTTGAACAGGTCGCTCTCCAGGAAGATCTGACCGTCGGTGATGGAGATCACGTTGGTCGGGATGTAGGCCGACACGTCGCCCGCCTGGGTCTCGATGATGGGCAGTGCCGTCAGCGAGCCGGCGCCGTACTCGTCGGAGAGCTTCGCGGCCCGCTCCAGCAGGCGGCTGTGCAGGTAGAAGACGTCACCGGGGTACGCCTCACGGCCGGGCGGACGCCGCATCAGCAGCGACATCTCACGGTACGCCACGGCGTGCTTGGACAGGTCGTCGTAGACGATCAGGGCGTGCTTGCCGTTGTTCAGGAACCACTCGCCCATGGCGCAGCCGGCGTACGGAGCCAGGAAGTTCAGCGGCGCAGGATCCGAGGAGGTGGCCGCCACGACGATGGAGTACTCCATCGCGCCGTGCTCCTCCAGGGTCTTGATCACGCCGGCGATGGTGGAGGCCTTCTGGCCGATGCCGACGTAGATGCAGATCACGTCCTCGCCCTTCTGGTTCAGAATGGTGTCCACCGCGATGGCGGTCTTGCCGGTACCGCGGTCGCCGATGATCAGCTCACGCTGGCCGCGGCCGATGGGGGTCAGGGCGTCGATGGCCTTGATGCCGGTCTGCAGCGGCTCATGCACCGATTTCCGGGTGATGACGCCCGGAGCCTTCCGCTCCACGGGGTAGAACTCCGTGGCTTCGATGGGCCCCTTGCCGTCCAGGGGCTGACCCAGGGCGTTGACCACGCGGCCCACCAGCGCAGGCCCCACCGGCACCTCCACGACGCGGCCGGTGCGCTTGACCTCCATGCCTTCCCGGATGTCGTCGGAGCGGCCGAGAATGACGCAACCGACGTTGTCCTCTTCCAGGTTAAAGGCCATGCCCATGACGCCGTTGGGGAACTCCAACAGCTCCATCGACATGCAGTTCCGCAGTCCGTAAATGCGGGCGATGCCGTCACCGACCTGGATGACGCGGCCCACATCGGCATACTCGATGTCAGTGGAGAATTTCTCAATCTCCTGCTTGAGAATCGAGGCGATCTCTTCAGGGCGAATGCTCATCCCAGTCCCCCCCTGTACTACTCGGCTTTGGCACGGATCAGGCGTTCCCGCATACGGTTCAGGCGTGTCCGGACGGAGCCGTCCATCAGGAGGTCGCCTACCCGTACGACCAGGCCGCCGATCAGCTCAGGGGCGACCTGGGTCTGGAACTTCACCCGTTTGCCGAGGCGGGCCTCCAGCCGCTGCTGCAGCCTCTGCAGCACGTCCTCGTCCATCGGCACCGCAGAACGGACCTCGACCTCCACGATGCCCCGCGCCTCGTTGGCAAACTCCACGTATGCATCAAACATCTGCGGAATGAGAGCCTCACGGCGCTTCCGAACCACCAGGAAGAGGAAGTGCAGAACCAGGTCGGACACCTTGTCGCGGAAAAGCGCCTCCATGAGGTGCTGCTTCACCTCAGCGGAGGTCATCACATCCTCCAGCACCGAGCGGAGACGCAGGTTGGTGCGGACCAGCTCCGCCACCATCCCCAGTTCCCGCTCCACCTGGTCCAGCATGTTCCGCTCCTGGGCCAGTTCAAAGAGCGCTTGGGCGTAGCGGCGAGCCACAACCTGATTGGCCATCAGTTATTCCCTGCCTCCGCCAAGAAGCGCTCCGCGAGCCGCCTCTGTTCCTCGTGGTTGGACAGATCCTTCTCAATCACCTTGCTGGCCACCATCAGGGCCAGATCCGCCACTTCGGCCCGCAGTTCAGCAAGAGCCTTGGCCTTCTCCCGCTCGATGGTGCGGGTGGCATTGGCGATCATCTCTTCCGCCCGGGCCTTGGCCTCGGCCTCAATCTGCGCCCGGGCAGCGTTGGCCGCCTGGGTGGCCTTGCTGATGATCTCATTGGCCTCCCGCTGGGCGTTGGCCAGCCGCTCCTCGAGCTCCTTGCGCAGCCGCTCGGCCTCCTCCCGATCCTCGGCGGCCTTGCGAAGCTGCTCTTCGATGGACTCTTCCCGGGCGTTGATGGCATTCAACAGAGGCTTATGGAGGAACTTATAAAGAACAAACGCCACAATAGCAAAGTTTACGATGGCCCCGATGATATGTGGAAGCGTGGGGAAAAGGTCAACGCTCTCCGACTCTGCCAGGGTTACGAGAAAAAGGTCCAAAAGCGATTCCCCCCCTCTCCAGTAAAGGGCGACCGGAGGTGACTCACCTCAGGTCGCCCCCTCTGCCTTAAGCCACGCTGCCAGGGAACACGACAACCAGCAGGATACCGATCAGCAGGCCGTAAATCGCGATGGCCTCCATCAGAGCCAGGGAGACGATCAGGGAACCGCGGACATCGCCGGCAGCCTCGGGCTGACGCCAGATCGCGTCCATCGCAGCGGCAGTGGCCTTACCCTGCGCCCAGGTGGCGCCGAGAGCAGCAAGACCGATGGCCAGTGCGGCAGCAAGCGCAATCCAAGCATACACCATGAGTGAGATCTCCTCCTTCAAAATAACCATACCTAAAAATAATTGACACCAATCCTCCCGGAGCGAAGGCCAAGGCCTTCTACAAAGAGGGGGAGGAAAGTTTACGGTTTCGGTACATCAGGCCTCCTGGGCCACAGCCGGCTTCCCGTGCCCGTGGGCCGGAGCAGCCGCGTGCCCGTGCCCGTGAGCCTCAGCCGCCTCCAGCACCTCGCCCAGGTAGATGGCGGTCAGGGTGGTGAAGACAATGGCCTGAATCAGCCCGAACAGCAGGCTGAGGAACATGATGGGAACGGGAGCGAGGTAGGGCACCATGTACATGATGACTGCCAGCAGCGTCTCTTCGCCGAAGATGTTGCCGAAGAGTCGCAGCGACAGGGAGAACGGGCGGACCAACCACTCTTCCATGACCGAGAGGGGACCCAGATGCAGCACGTGCTTGAGCCACCCAACGCCTCCCAGTTCACGGATGGCAACTACCTGTATGACAATCGTCACGAAGATGGCCAGCCCCAGCGTGGTACCCCATCTTGCGGTGGGCGCAAACAAGGAACCAGGATACCCGACGGTAGGGAACAGCCCCAGGTAATTGCACATCAGGATGAACAGGAAAAGGGTACCCAGAAGCGGAAGGAACCGCCTCGCATTCTTCCGGCCGCCCATGAAACTGGCATACCAGCCCTCCAGGAAGTCCAGGAGGAGTTCCAGGGACTGGCGCAGCCGGTTGGTTCGCCCGGTGGTCACCAGTCTGTTGACGACGATGGCCAGGATGATCAGGATCCCCCCGATGACCCATTCGGCCACCACCAGGTTGTCCACGGGAAAGTTGATTCCCGGGATGGTGAACCACACGTGGGGCTTGTGCATGTGAAACCCCCCGGCTGCCAGGCCGGCCAGGGAACCGGTCACTCAAGTCTCCCCCCTTTCCGCACATACGCCCTGAGTAGCGAAATCTTCACAGCCACAGTCAGGCTGACGGCTGACGCCACGATCGCCAGTGGTTGCCTTACCACGATGGCGAAGAGGAAGAGCAGGACGGCATCCATCAAATACCGCCATAAGAAAATGGAACCGACCTGATGCAGCGGATCCAAACCGTGCCGGCGGTTCCTTTCGATCCTGCGGAACAGGAGCCAGTTGCTGACCAAGCCGACAATGGCACCATATGTGATACCCAGAACGACTGCAATCATGGTGCGCTGTCCCCTCTCGGGGGTCCCGGCCTGTGCGGATCCGCACCCTCTCCGGAGTCCGGCGATCTCCGGCTGAGCCGTTCCAGGTAGTTCAGTCTTCGGATCAAGCTGTGAAAGCCCACCGTAAGGCCCAGACCAATGCCGGCCAGCAGAAACCACGGCCTGGTCTCAAGCCGGTTGTCCAGCCACCATCCGGCGCCACCGAAAACCACGACGGCGCCCAGCAGCGTGTAGCCGAAATCGATGGCGGCCACCAGGTAATGGGCCTTGGACAGCCTTTTGCGGGACACCGGGCATCAGCCCTCCCGGCGACCGGCGCAACTCCCACAGCGGATTATACTAAAGAGCCTCACAAATGACAAGCAGAAAAGGTGCGCCGGTCTAATCTGACCTATTCCAAATCGTTCATGTTGATATAGCACTATAGAATTATTGACAAGAATCTAAGAGACTATACCCGTTCTCCGGTCGGAGCGGTGCTGCTGACCGGATGGAACTCCTCCGGCCGGTGGGGCGTAAACCCGTACATCCAGGCCAGATACTGGGCGATGCGCTCGCTGGCGCGGCCGTCGCCGAAGGGATTGGCGGCCCGGGCCATGCGCTGGTACAGCTCCGGATCGGAAAGCAGCCGGTCCGCGGCCCGGAAGACCCCTTCGTAGCTGGTACCCGCCTGGATCACCACACCGGCCTCCACCGCCTCGGGACGCTCCGTGGTGTCCCGCATCAGCACCTGGGGCACGCCCATGCAGGGGGTCTCTTCCTGCAGGCCTCCGGAATCGGACATCACCATGTAGGATCGGGCCGCCAGGTGCAGCATGTCCGGGTAGCTGATGGGATCCAGCAGCAGAATCCGGGGATGCCCCTGCAGAATCGGGAAGGCCACCTCCCGCACCGCCGGGGAGAGGTGAACCGGGTAAATCAGCAGCACGTCCGGGTACTTGTCCACCAGGTCCCGCATCGCGGTGAACATCTGCCGCATGGGCTCGCCCCAGTTCTCCCGGCGGTGGGCCGTCACCGCGATCACCCGCCAGCGCTCAAAGTCCACCTCCCGGAGCCTGGGCTCCTCAAACACGTGGGGCCTGGCGAGGAACGCCAGCGTGGCATCCACCCCGGTCTGGCCGGAGACGAAGATCTGCTCGGGCTTCACCTGCTCCCGGATCAGATTCTCCCGGGCCCGGGGCGTGGGGGCAAAGTGAATGTCCGCCGTGATCCCCGCGATGCGCCGGTTGATCTCCTCCGGATAGGGACTGTACTTGTCGTAGGTGCGCAGCCCCGCTTCCACGTGGGCCAGCGGGATGCGATGGTAAAACGCGGCCAGCGCGCCGGCGGCGGTGGTGTTGGTGTCCCCGTGCACCATCACCAGGTCGGGCTTCTCCCGCTCCAGCAGTTCATCCAGCCCCGTCAGCATCCGCACCAGCGTCCCCGTCAGCGTCTGCCGGTGCTGCATCACCGCCAGGTCGTAGTCGGGCTGCATCTGAAATGCCTCAAAGACCTGGTCAAGCTGCTCCCGGTGCTGCCCGGTGCTCACCACCACCACTTCGAACCAGTCCGGATGGGCCCGCAGGGCGCGGATTACCGGAATCATCTTGTTCCCTTCCGGACGGGTTCCGAATATCGTCATGATCTTACGGCGCTCAGGCAATCTTAGTTCCTCCCCGAACCCATAGTGGCACTTCTGGTTGTATTGTGCCTGGACTCCTCCTCCGTCACCCGCAGGAGGCCGAGCTTCCGAGCCCCCCAGATCAGCCCCACAAAGACCACGCCCACGATGATCATCGCTTCGGACGTGGAAACTTCGGTGACCGCCACTGCGGAAAGACCCAGCCAGGCGGAGACGGCCCACATCACCAGCACCGTGGCCCGGTGCGACAGCCCCAGCCGCAGCAGCCGGTGATGCAGGTGGTCCTTGTCCGCCTCGCCGATGGGGCGGCCGCTGGCCACCCGCCGAATGATGGCAAGGGCGGTGTCCATGATGGGCAGCCCCAGGGCCATCACCGGCACCAGCACCCCCACCGTGGCAGTGGTCTTCATCATGCCGTGGACCGAGATCGCACCCAGGGTATAGCCCAAAAACATGGCCCCGGCATCGCCCATAAAGATTTTCGCAGGATTAAAGTTATACCGCAGAAAACCGATGGTAGCCCCTGCCAGGGCCGCCGTCACCATGGCCGCCGAGTTGAACCCGTGCAGCATCGCCACGATCAGCAGGGTCACCGAGGCGATGCTGCTGATGCCGGCCGCCAGGCCGTCCAGCCCGTCGATCAGGTTCACCACGTTGGTAAAGGCCACGATCCAGAAGATCGTCAGGGGCCCCGCCAGGGGGCCGAACTGGATGTACCGGTCGCCCAGGTGGCTGTAGATGCTGGCGATCTGCACCTGGAAGCCGTACACCAATACGGCGGCTGCGAGGATCTGGCCCAGCAGTTTCGTCCGCGGGCGCAGCCGGAACCGGTCGTCCACCAGGCCCAGCAGCACCACCAGGAAGCCGCCCACCAGAATCCCCACCACTTCCTGCTCAGCCAAGCCGCCGCCGGCCGCCACCGCGGCCGCAAAGGCGAGGAAGATGGCCACGCCGCCCAAAAACGGCTTGGGCTCCTTGTGTACGCTGCGGGCCACCGGCACATCGACAAACCCCATGCGCAGCGCCAGGTTCCGGACCAGAGGCGTCAGCGCCATGGAGAGCGCCAGCGACAGCCCGAAAACCAGGTTCACTCTCCACATGCCGCAACCACTCCCAGTGCACCAGCCAAATCCTGAGACCCTCCAGCCTGCCCTACACTACCACGAGATCTCCTTTCCGTGAATAGGCGGAGGACAGCAATTATTTCCGCTCCGGCGGCGTGAACCGCTCCAGGATCACCCCGGCCTGCCGGGCCATCTCCTGCCCCAGGGTCTCGGTGTACTCGTCCATGTACACGATCCGCCGGATGCCGGCTGCGATCAGCATCTTGCTGCAGTGGACACAGGGCGCACTGGTCACGTAGCAGGTCGCCCCCTGCAGGTTGATCCCGTGCAGCGCGGCCTGAATGATGGCGTTCTGCTCCGCGTGAATCGCCCGGACGCAGTGGCCGTCCACCATGAGGCAACCCACGTCCGTGCAGTGGGGCAGTCCGGAGGGCGAACCGTTGTAGCCGGTGGTGAGAATTCGCTTGTCCCTTACTAAGACGGCCCCCACTGACCGCCGGTTGCAAGTGGACCGCCTGGCCACCACCTGTGCCAGTTCCATGAAGTACTCGTCCCAAGTGGGCCGTGCCAAGGCCAGTGCACCTCCCGCACCAAAAACCAAAAGGGGGCTGTACCGCCCCCTTACTTCGTTCCAAACAGCCGATCTCCTGCATCGCCCAGCCCGGGAACAATATAGGCGTGTTCATTTAAGCACTCATCCACCGCGGCCGTATAAATGTCCACGTCCGGATGGGCGGCCTGCACCGCCCGGACCCCTTCCGGTGCGGCGATCAGCGAGAGCAGCTTGATCCGCTTGCCGCCGTGCTTCTTCACCAGGTTCAGCGCGGCCACCACCGAGCCGCCGGTGGCCAGCATCGGATCCACCACGATCAGGTCCCGCTCCGCCAGGTCCGGCGGCAGCTTGCAGTAGTACTCCACGGGCTTCAGCGTCTCAGGATCCCGGTACAAGCCGATATGGCCCACCCGCGCCGTCGGGTAGAGGTTCAGGATGCCCTGGACCATGCCGAGGCCCGCCCGCAGGATCGGGATGATTCCCAGCTTCTCCCCCTTCAGCCGGCGGCACTTGGCCACCGCGATCGGGGTCTTGACCTCCACCTCTTCCAGAGGCAGGTCCCGGGTGAGCTCGTAGGCCATCAGCATGGCCACTTCCTCCACCAGTTCACGGAACTCCTTGGGGCCGGTCCTCTCGTCGCGAATCATGGAGAGCTTGTGCTGGATCAACGGATGGTCAATGATGACGACCTTAGACATAGCTACGTAGTCCCCTTTCCCTGCGCTCGGCCCTGGCCGGTTCCGATCGGTCACTCCCGACGGTAGACGGCCCGCTCCCCGCCGATCAGCTTCGGCCGGGTCCGGGCAGCAGTCACTCGGGCGCTGCCCACCTGGTTCGCTTGCAGGCGGACCGGGACGGCTACCCGCCTCAGGTGCATTCCGATCAGGGTGTCGCCGATGTCCAGACCGGCATGGGCCCGGATCTCCTCCACCACCACGGCGTCCGGCATGGCCCGGAAGGCGTGGGCGGCAAAGGCGCCGCCGGCCCGCGCCACCGGCACCACCGTCACCTCTTCCCAGCCATACCGCTCCGCAGCGGCGGCGGGCACCACCAAGGCCCGATTCAGATGTTCGCAGCACTGGCAGGCCAGCCAGACGCCCCGGGCCTGTGTCGCTTCCCAGAGCGGCTCAAAGATCGCCTGCGCGATGGCCTCGCTGCCGGCGGTGCCGATGCGATGCCCCGCCACCTCGCTGGTGCTGCAGCCCACCACCAGCACCTGGCCGGGTTTGAGGTCTGCCGCCGTCAGCAGTTCCTGCACCGCCGCTGCGGCCTGCCGCCGTACCGCGTCCAGGAAGGCTGCCTCTGCCATCACGTTACGCCTCGCTCTCCAGTTGCCGGATCTTCTCCACCCGCCGTGTGTGCCGGCCGCCTTCAAAGGAACCGGTCAGGTATGCCTTCACGATCTCAGCGGCCAGGCCAGGGCCCACCACCCGGGCGCCCAGACACAGGACGTTGGCGTCGTTGTGGGCCCGGGCCATTTTGGCCGAATAGACGTCCCCGCACAGGGCCGCCCGGATCCCCGGCACCTTGTTGGCCGCGATGCTCATCCCGATGCCGGTGCCGCAGATCAGGATCCCCTGGTCGCACCGCCCCTGGGCCACCGCCTCCGCGACCTTCCGGGCAAAGTCCGGGTAGTCGCAGGAGTTCCGGTCGTACGTCCCCATATCTTCATATTCGATCTGCATCTCGTTGAGCACAGAAATAACGGTCTCCTTGAGGTCGAGACCGCCGTGATCACACCCGATGGCCACTTTCATCCTCGGACGTCGCCTCCCTGCTGATCCGTTCCACGACCGACTGCAGCATCTCTTTCAGAAGCCGGGCTGTCCGCTCATAGGTCTCCAGCGAACCGCCGAAGGGGTCGGGTACCTCCTGGCCGCTGCCCGCGTACTCCCCCAGGGTGAAGACCCGCCCTGCCAGGGACGGCTGCATGGCCAGCACCTGTTCCTTGTGCCGGGCCGTCATGGTCAGCACCAGGTCCGCCCCCTCCAGCCACTCGGCGGAGACCACCCGGGAACGGTGCCCGCTGAGGTCCAGCCCCATCCGGCGGAGCGCCTCCACCGCATCGGCACTGGCGGGGAGCCCGGGCAGGGCTGCGATCCCGCCCGACTCCACCGTCAGATCCCACCCGGGGTTCACCTGCTGCCACAGATGGCTGAGCAAGGCCGCAGCCATCGGACTGCGGCAGGTGTTGCCGGTGCAGACCACCAGCACCCGCCTGATCTTCATACCCGAACCACCCGTCCGCCCGCTGCCCGGCGCAGCCGATTCATCACCGCAAGGCCGATGCCCGCGGTGGAGATCCCCTCTGCCAGGATCACGTCCACGTGGTGCCGGTCAAAGGCCCGTAAGGTGCTGAACAGATCGCTGGCGATGGTCTCCGGCCGCGCCCGGCTGCCGTACTCCAGGATCACGTCGGCCTTGTACGCGCCCCGGCTCTCGATGCTGCACATGATGCCGACCCGGCGCCCCTCCGCCTGATACTCGTAGGCCAGGTCCCGGATCTTGGCCTGCATCTGCAGCACCGGACCGTCCACCACGATCAGCGGCGCCTTGGGCGCGTAGTGCTTGTATTTCATCCCGGGGGAGCGCGGCCGCTCATCGGGCTCCGCTCCCACCAGGGCCCGGTCCACAATAATGGGCCCGATGTGGGCCGTCAGTTCTTCCACCGTCACCCCGCCGGGACGCAAAAGCACCGGGGGATCCTCCGTCATGTCCAGGACGGTGGACTCCAACCCGACGCCGGTTTCACCACCATCCAGAATCAGGTCGATCCGGCCTGCCAGATCCTCGATCACATGCTCCGCCACCGTGGGGCTCGGGCGCCCCGAGAGGTTCGCGCTGGGCGCCGCGATGGGCACCCCCGCCGCCCGGATGAGCCCCAGGGCCACGGGATGGTTCGGCATCCGCACCCCCACTGTGTCCAGTCCGGCGGTCACGTCGTCGGCCACCGCACGGGTCCGGGGCAGCACCAGCGTCAGCGGCCCCGGCCAGAACCGTTCCATCAGCCGTTCCGCCGCGGGCGGGACCGTCGCGGCCACTTCCTTGACGGCCTCCCGGTCCGCCACGTGGACGATCAGGGGGTTGTCAGCCGGCCGACCCTTGGCCTTGAAGATTTTCGCCACCGCCTGGCCGTCCAGGGCATTGGCCCCCAATCCATAGACGGTCTCCGTAGGAAACGCCACCAGCCCTCCGTTGCGAAGGATTGCGGCCGCCTGTGCCAGCAACGTGCCGTCAGGATTGGCAGCATCGACGACGAGCACCTTTGTGCCCTTCACTTCGTATTCCATGGCCATCCTCCCCGTTCAGACCGATGGTGGCTGCCGTCTCACTTTCTGGATGGTGAGGGGGATTTCCTGCCCCGAACACGGGCGGATCCCACGCAAGTTGCGCCACCTAGCTTCTCCAAGTCTACCGGGGATTAACCTGTCCCCATGACAACCCGCTCCACCCCTTGGGCGTCGCGGAACATCGCAACCTTCAAGCCGGCCTCCGCCAAGAGGGTCGCCACCGCCGGCGCCTGACCGATCCCCACTTCCACGGCCAGGATGCCCCCGGGCTTGAGCCGGGCCGGCGCCTCCCGGGCGAGCCGCCGGTAAAAGTGCAGCCCGTCCGCCCCGGGCGTCAGGGCGACCTTCGGCTCATACAGCCGTACCTCCGGCATCAGCGTCTCCAGTTCCTGCTCCGCGACGTAGGGCGGATTGGACAAAATCGCATCAAACTGCTCCGTGCCCAGCGGCTGCAGCAGATCGCCCAGGCGAAAGTCGATCCGCTCCGCCACCCCGTGCGCCCGGGCGTTTTCCCGGGCCACCGCCAGAGCAGCGGGGCTGATGTCCACCGCCACCACCCGGGCTTCCGGCAGCCGCTTGGCCACGGCCACCGCGATGGCGCCGCTGCCGGTGCCGATGTCGGCCACCCGCACCGGCCCTGCCAGCCGCGCCACCGCCTGCTCCACCAGCACCTCCGTCTCCGGCCGGGGGATCAGCACGTCCGGCGTCACCTTGAAGGTCAGCCCGCAGAACTCCTGGGTGCCCAGGATGTACTGCACCGGCTCCCGGGCCGCCCGCCGCTCAACCAGCGGCCAGAATGCCGCCAGCACCTCAGGCGGCAGCTCCCGCTGCGGCATCGCTTTCAGCATGCCCACCGACGTCCCCGCCGCATGGGCCAGCAGCCAGCCGGCTTCCCGGACCGCGTCCTCCACCCCGGCCGCCGCCAGGCGCCGGGCGGCCTCCGCCAGCGCGGCCTGTACCGTGGTCACGCTTCCGCCTCCATCCGCCGCAGCCGCTCCGCCTGGTCGTGCTGCATCAGGGCGTCGATCACCACGTCCAGCTCGCCGTCCAGGATGGCCGGCAGGTTGTGCACGGTAAGGCCGATGCGATGGTCTGTCACGCGGTCCTGCGGGAAGTTGTAGGTCCGGATCTTCTCCGAGCGCTCGCCGGTGCCCACCTGGGAGCGGCGCAGGGCCTCCTCCTCGCTCCGGGCCTGCCGCTGGTAGTAGTCCAGCACCCGGGCCCGCAGCACCCGCAGCGCCTTTTCCCGGTTCTGGATCTGGGAGCGCTCGTCCGCGCAGTAGACCACGATCCCCGTGGGCAGGTGGGTCATCCGGACCGCCGATTCGGTCTTGTTGACGTGCTGGCCGCCGGCGCCCCCGGCCCGCTGGACCTCGATCTTCAGGTCCTCCGGGCGGATCTCCACGTCCACCTCCTCGGCCTCCGGCATCACCGCCACCGTCACCGTAGACGTATGGATCCGCCCCTGGGATTCGGTAACCGGCACCCGCTGCACCCGGTGGACGCCGCCCTCATATTTGAGACGGCTGTAGGCGCCTTCGCCGTTGATGGTAAAGATCACCTCGCGGACGCCGCCGGCCTCCGTCTCACTGATGTCCACCAGTTCCACCTTCCAGCGGTTCCGCTCCGCATAGCGGGTGTACATCCGGTACAGCTCCGCGGCAAAGAGCGAGGCCTCGTCACCCCCGGCCCCGGCCCGGATTTCCATGATGACGTTCTTCTCATCGTTGGGATCCCGGGGCAGCAAAAGAATCTTGAGCTGGTGCTCCAGTTCCGCCTCCCGCTCCTTCAGCCGCTTCAGCTCCTCCTGGAACAGGTCCCGCTCGTCCGGATCCAGGGGACCGTCCAGGGCGGCCAGAACGTCTTCCAGCTCCCCGACCACCTTCTTGTATTCCCGGAAGGTGGTGACAATCGGCTCCAGGCGGCTGTGCTCCCGGGCTGTTTTCTGATACTCCTTGGGGTCGGCGATCACCGCTGGATCGCCCAGTTTATAGGCCAGATCCTGATAACGGGCATCGATGCCCTCCAGTTTCTCCCTGATCTTTGGGTCCATTGGCTGTCACCTCTGTTGTTCCGTCGCCGCCCGGGGCTGGCCCATGGCCGCCTGCAGGGCGGCGATGGCCACCTCGAGCTGGCTGTCGTCCGGCTCCCGGGTGGTCAGGCCCTGCAGCCACATCCCCGGCCGGCTGATGGCCAGGGTCAGCCGGTTGTTGTACCGGCCCAGCAGCCGGATGATCTCATAGGAGACCCCTGCCACCAGGGGCAGCAGCGCGATCCGGCTGATGATCCGCAGCGCGACGTTGGGGATGTTGACCAGCGAGAAAAGCAGGATGCTGATCACCACCACGTACAGCAAAAAGCTGGTCCCGCAGCGGCGGTGCTCCCGGGAATGGCGCCGGGCGCACTCCACCGTCAGGGGATCGCCGGCCTCCAGGGTGTTGATCACCTTGTGCTCCGCGCCGTGGTACTGAAAGACCCGCTGTATCTCCTTGACGAGGGAGATGCTCCACAGGTAGCCGATGAAGATCCCGAAGCGCATCAGCCCCTCTAACAGATGCACCACCGCGGAGTTGGGACTCCAGCCCCCCATCCAGTGGGTGATCAGAGTCGGGAGCACCACAAAGAGGGCGATGGCGCCCACCACCCCCAGCAGGGTGCTCAGGGTCATTTCCCCGCGGGAAAGCTGCTCTTCATCAGGGACGGCCTGGTTGGCGGAGTACATCAGGGCGGTGATGCCGCGGCTGATGGTCTCCACCAGGACCACCATACCCCGGAGGATCGGCAGGCGCAGCACCGGGTAGCGCTCGGTCAGCGACTGAATCTTCTGTTCGTGGATGGCAATGGTGCCATCGGGGCGCCGCACTGCGATGGCCATCTTGCCGGGGCCCTGCATCATGACCCCTTCGATGACCGCCTGGCCGCCGTACAGCGGCTGCTGGCCCATGGTGTACTCCACCCCCGCATCTTTTTCATCTTACGTACAAGAAAAGCAGAGCACCAGGGCTCTGCTTCCTCCGTCGGGCCGGATCCGCTACCGACCGTACTTCTTGCGGAACCGGTCGATCCGGCTGCCGGACTCCACCCGCATCGCCGTACGGGAGCCGGTGTAGAAGGGGTGGCAGTTCGAGCAAATTTCTACACGGATGTTCTTCTTAGTGGAAAGCACTTCGTACGTAGCGCCGCAACCACACGTGATGGTGGTCCATTCAAGCTTCGGATGAATGCCTTCCTTCATCGAATTGACCGCCTCACTTTCCCGACCCGTACCTCGAACCCGCCGCCGTTGCCGGACCAGCCGGCCGAGCAGTTGCAGCTACTTTCAGGGCGCCGGTCCACGAGGCGGGAGTTGTACCTTCGCATTATAGCATGCTCAAATTGCCGCGCGCAACGCTTTCGGTGTGTTCCGACGGCCCCTCACTTTCTTCCCTTTGCCTGCAGCACTTCCTTTATAAGCTGTGCCGCCGCGGCGCCCGGATCCGGCGCCTGGGAGACCGCCGAGATCACCGAGACGCCGCAGGCGCCGGCCCGGATCACCGGCTCCACCCGGCCCGGTGCGATGCCGCCGATCCCCACCACCGGCAGCCGCACCGACCGGACCACCTTCGCCAGCCCTTCCACGCCGCAGGGCTCGCTGGCGTCCGGCTTGCTGGTGGTGGGATACACCGGCCCGGTGCCGATGTAGTCCGCCCCGCCCCGGGCAGCCGCCCGGGCCTCCTCCGGCGTCTGGCAGGAGATGCCGATCACCGCATCCGGCCCCAGGAGCCTGCGGGCCGCCTCCACCGGCAGGTCCGTCTGCCCCAGGTGCACGCCGTCGGCCTCCACCACCTGGGCCAGGTCCACCCGGTCGTCCACCAGAAACAGCGCCCCCGCCTCCCGGCAGAGGTCCCGGATTCGGACCGCGGCCTCGATCTGGTCCCGCATGGGCAGGTGCTTTTCCCGGAACTGGATCGCCTTCACCCCGGCCTGCAGCACCGCCTTTACCGTCTCAGGCGGCGTCGAGCCGTCGACGATCACGTAGACCTCCAGCCGCTCCGAAAGGGGCGGCGCGATCCGGCCCTCCGGCAGCGCAGCCGCCGCAGCCAGCGCATCCAGGTAAGCCGCCGGGAAGCTGCCCGGTCCCTTCGCTACCCGGGCCGCCTCCTCTCCGGCAAAGCCCAGCCAAAGCAGCGCCTCTGCCGCGGTCTCTACCTTCACCGGGCCTGCGGCCAGGGCCGCCGCCAGCACGCCGGCGCCCAGACAGCCCGCACCGGGGATCTCCGCCATCAGCGGGTGGCCGGCCCGGACCTCCAGCGTCCGGGTCCCGTCGCTTACCACGTCCACCCGCCCGGTGGCCGCCACAAGGCAGCCGTAGCGCCGGGCCACCGCCGCGGCCAGCTCTTCCGTCCGGGGCACCGGCCCGTCGCCACTGGCCCCGCTGTCTTCTGCCGAATCCACGCCCCGCACCAGCCCCTCATACCCCGCCAGGGCGGCGATTTCGCCCGCGTTGCCCCGGATGGCGGTGACCTTCACTTCCGCCAGAAGCTGCCGGATCGCCCGGGTCCGCTCCGGGATCGCACCGACGCCCACGGGATCCAGCACCACCGGGATCCCCTTGGCGTTGGCCGCCCGGCCCGCGGCCCGCATCGCCTCCTGCAGGGCCGGGCTCCAGGTTCCGATGTTCAGGACCAGGGCATCGGCGCCCGAAGCCACCGATGCCGCCTCCGCGGCATCCAGCGCCATGATGGGACGGGCGCCCGCGGCCAGCACCCCCCGGGCCACCAGGTCCATGCTGACGAAGTTGGTGATACAGTGGACAAGCGGCCGGGCCTCCCGGACCCGCTGCGGAACTCCGATCTTCATCTCGGCTGCACCTCCTGCCTGATCCTCTCCAGCCAGGCCAGATGGTTGGTGGGGCCATGCCCCGCACCCAGGCCGGGGGCCTTCTCAATCGCCAGGGTGATGAAGGCTTTGGCCTGCCGCACCGCCTCACTGAGGCTCATGCCCTGCGCGAGCCCCGCGGCGATGGCCGCACTGAACGTGCAGCCGGTCCCGTGGGTGTGGCGGGTGTTGACCCGCGGGCCCTTCAGCCACTCCTGCCCCGAGGGGGTGTACAGGAGATCGTCCGCATCCCCTTCCGGCAGGTGGCCGCCCTTGATCACCGCGGCCCGGGCGCCCATCTCCACGAGCCGGGCGCCGGCGGTCACCATGTCCTCCCGGCTCCGGATCTTCAGCCCCGTCAGGGCCTCCGCCTCCGGCAGGTTGGGCGTCACCACCGCCGCCAGCGGCAGGAGCTTTTCCCGCAGGGCCGCCTGGGCCTCCGGCAGCAGCAGCGGCTGGCCGCCCTTGGCGATCATCACCGGGTCCACCACCAGGTTCCGGACCCCGTAGCGGCGGATCCGGTCCGCCACCACCTCGATAATCGGCGTATCAAAGAGCATCCCGGTCTTGGCGGCGTCGGTGCCGATGTCGGTGAGCACCGAATCCATCTGGGCCGCCACCTGCTCCGGCGTCAGCGGGTAGACCCCCTGCACCCCCAGGGTGTTCTGGGCGGTCACCGCCGTCAGGACCGACATGCCGAAGACCCCCAGCACCGTGAAGGTCTTCAGGTCCGCCTGAATGCCGGCGCCGCCTCCCGAGTCCGAGCCCGCGATGGTCAGGGCACGGGGCAACGTCATCTGCAGCAGCTCCTTTCCTAAGTACATCCTTTCCGATACCCTAAATACGAAAGGCCGCCCCCGCACAGGGATGTGCGAAGGCGGCCGGAATGGCTCTGGCCGACTGCCCACTTCCCTACGCTGGTATTATCCAGATCAGGTTCAAGGGGTTGCAGACCTCGATTGGCCTGCTCTCAGCCCGACCACGGGCACCCCCAGTGGACCGCCTATGCAGTTGTGTCACCTGTGTAGTAACATGGGTTCCTGGCCGTGTCAACCCTCCCCCGGGCACCTGCTTTCCGATGCCTCCGACAGCCCCGGGCCCACCGTCCTCCCTCCGTTGGAAAGGGAAGGGAACCCTTCGGGGAGAATACCGTTGCATCTATCTGTGCCCACGCAGGGCAGGAAAACGGCTAAATGTGGCTAAGTTTGAAGGGATGCGGGTCAGGCCAAAGAATGGCTTGCCTAGCCCTGTACTGTACGTGTACCGTCACGCTGTAACGGAGGTGTGCCAGTGGTACGCCTGTTCGTGGCCAACGGGGCGCTTGCCCTTCTTTCGCTGCTCCTGGCCCTGCTGACCCATCTGCCTGTCTTTCGGTGGCTGACCATTCTGCTGTGTCTGTCCATCATCGGACTATTCGCCTACCTGCACCGGGGGCTGCTCCCCAACGAAGGACGGTTCGCCCTCCCCGGCCTGCAAGCGCAGGTAGAGATTCATATCGACGATCAGGGCGTGCCCCATGTCTATGCCCGGTCCCTGGCCGACCTGTACCGGGCCCAGGGCTTCATCACCGCCCGGGACCGGCTCTTTGCCATGGAACTGACCCGCCGGGCCGCCGCCGGCCGGCTGTCCGAAGTCCTGGGCCGCCGGATGCTGCCCGCGGACCGGCTGATGCGGACCCTGGCTTTCAGGCGCCGGGCCGAGGCGGACCTGCCCACCCTGGACCATGCCACCCGGGAGGCCCTGGAGGCCTACGCGGAGGGCGTCAACGCCTGCCTCAGGAACCTGACCCTCCCGGTGGAGTTCAGCCTGCTCAAGTTCCGGCCCGAGCCGTGGACCGCGGCCGACTGCCTGGCGGTGGCCCGCTACGCGGCCTGCGCGTACGGCGCCGACTGGCCCGCGGCCATGGTGCGGGCCCGGCTCCTGCAGGCGGTGGGGGCCGAGGCCGCGGCGGAACTGGCCTGGCCGGCCGGCGCCCGGACGGATCTGTGGCCCGCGGGCGATCCGCCTCCGGCCGCGCTGGACGATCTGCTGAAGGACGCGCTCAGCTCCCTCCAGGAGGCGTGGGAGCTGCTTTCCTGGATCCCCGCCGGCAGCAGCGGCACCGCCTGGGCCATCACCGGCGCCAAGACCGAGTCGGGCCAGCCCTTGCTGGCTGCGGATCTGCTGCAGCCCCCCACCGCCACCGCCCGCTGGTACCAGATTCACCTGGTGGGGCCCGAGGGGCTGGACGTGGCCGGGGCGTCGCTGCCCGGCGTGCCCGGCGTCTTCTGCGGCCGCAACCGGGCCCTGGCCTGGGGGCTCGCCTCCCGGCCGTCGCAACCGGAGAGCCTCCTGTTTGAGCCCTGCCCGGCGGAGGCCGGCGAGGTGGTCCAGGAGACCATCCCGGTCCGGGGCTCCCTCAAACCCGAGACCCACGAGGTGCTCATCACCCCCCGGGGGCCGGCCATCGCCCGCACCGAGGGCGGGGCGCTGATCCTTCGCTGGGAGGCGCTGCAGTTTGCCGGCGCCCTCACCAGCATCCTTGCCCTGAACCGGGCCCAGTCCGTCGCCGAATGCCAGCAGGCCCTGCAGCACTACCAGGGCCCGGCCGTCTCCATCCTGGTGGCCTGCCGGGACGGCACCACCGCCCGGATCCGGGCGGGCAAGGGTGCCGCCGGGGAGGTCGTCACGGATCCCCCGGAAGGGTACCTCCTGCCGGAGGCGGAGGAGTACACCGCCGAGGCCTACCGGGCCCAGCGAATCGCCGAGCGCTTCCACGGCGCGCCGGCAGTCACCGCCGAGAAGCTCCGGGATTTCCTGAAAGACGACGTCAACCTCCGGGCCCGGACCCTGCTGAAGCCGCTGCTGGCCGCGGTGCAGCAGGGCCTGCAGGCCGGCACCCATCCCGAGGACCTGTCCGACCTGGAGAGGCGCGCGCTGCTGATGCTCTCCGGCTGGGAAGGTTCCGAGGAGCCCGACGCGCCGCAGCCGGCGCTTTGGCACCAGTGGTTCCAGTTCCTCACCGAGGAGATCTTCCGGCCCCGGATGGGCCGTGCCCTCTACGACCAGTTCACCGACTTCGGCCAGGCCGATGTGCAGACCGACCGGCTGATCCGGGCTGCGGCCGCCGGTCAGCCCAGCCGGTGGCTGGAGCCGGAAGGGGAGCAGAGCCTCTCCCGGATCGCCTTGCGCTCCTTCCGCCGGGCGGTGGCGCTTCTGGCCGCCAAGCAGGGGCCCCGCCCTGACCGGTGGCGCTGGGGCCGGGAACACCCGGTAGCCTTCCCCCATCCCCTGGCCTCTCAGTCCCGGATCGCCCGGCTGCTGTTGGGACTGGGGCCCCACCCGGCGGGAGGCAGCAACCTTACCATGAGCGGCCGGGGGTACGACGCCTTCACGCCCTTCCGGGTAAGCCTTGCCCCCACCTGGCGCCAGGTGGTGGATCTGGCCGACCCGGACGGCTTCTGGCTCTCCATCGTCCCCGGCCAGAGCAACCATCCCCTCAGCACCCACTTCAGCGATCAGCTTGTCCCGTGGCTGAAGGGCGAATACCAGCCGGCGCTGTTCCGCCACGGCATCATCCGGCAGCTCTCTTCCCTCACCCTGCTGCCGTAGCGCTGCGGCCCCTGCGCCCGGCTGCCGCGCCCGGGCCGCTCCCCGGCGCCGCTCGGGTGCCTGCCGCAGCGCCACCCTGCCGCCACGGCTCTCGCCGGAAGCGCAAACCCGGCGCCGCCTCTGCGCGGCCCGGGTTTTTGCGCGCCGGAATTGTCGGTGTTACACAAAAGCAACAGTCCAGCCCGACCCGGCCCATTATGGAACGATATGTTACATGAATATTTACCAACAACCCTATGTGGATATTGTGGATAAGTGGACATTGCCTGTGGAGATAATCGTGGACAGTTTTTTCGCGATGTGAACGAAACCGCGACCGTTTGACCTTCCTTCCACGTTGCTCAGCGCTTGGGCAGAAAAAGCAGCGGGTCCCGGGGCTGGTCGTTGACGATGATCTCAAAGTGCAGGTGCGGCCCCGTGCTGCGGCCGGTGGAGCCCACCAGGGCGATCACATCCCCCTGCCGGACCTTCTGGCCCGGCTGCACCTTCAGTTCCGATGCGTGGGCGTACAGCGTCCGGGTACCGTCCTCGTGCTCCAGCACCACCGTCAGCCCGTACCCCGACACCTCCCCGGCCAGCACCACCGTCCCGTCCCGGGCGGCCCGGATGGGATCCCCATGGTTGGCCGCAAGGTCGATGCCCGCGTGGTTGCGGCCCCACCGGGGCCCGAAGTAGGAGCTGATCGGCGCCAGCACCGGCCACGCAAACTTCCCGGCCAGCGCCTCCACCGCCGGCTCGTCCATCGGGTTGGTCGCAGGGATGGCCACCACGGTGGCGCGGCTTGAAGGGATCCGGATCTCCTCGCCGATCATCAGGTGGCCCGGGTCCAGTTCCCGGTTGGCATCCAGCAGGGCCGCGAGCGGCACCCCATACTGCCGGGCGATCTGCCAAAAGCTCTCCCCTTCCTTCACCACGTGCGTCCGCAAAGGCTCGGCCCCCGGCACCACCAGCTTCTGTCCCGGCTTGATCACATCCGACGTAAGGCCGTTGGCCTCCCGAAGGCTGTCCACCGGCACACCGTACATCCGTGCGATGCGGCTGAGCGTCTCCCCCCGCCGCACCACGTGGGAGGCGCTTTTTTCGCTCCCCTGCTTCCCGCCGCCGCTAAGGCCGCCGCCCGCACTGCCGTCGCTGGCACCGCCGCCCGGGCCGGCGGCCTGTCCGCCGGTGCCGCCCGCGCCGCCACCGCCCGCGTCGCCCGGCGCTGCCCCGGCGCCCTCCCCGGCAGCCTCCTGATGGGTCCCCTGCGTGCCCGCGGCGCCGACCCGCTCCACCGCCGCCGCCAGGGCGGCCTCCCGCCTGAGCACCTGGGCCCGCCCGTAGCTGAACGAACCCGTAAAGACCGCCAGGACTGCAATCACGGCTCCCGCCACATAAAGACGGACCGGCGGCTGCTCCAACCTGTCCACCCCCCATATCCGGTAGGACAGGCTTATGCGCCGCCGGTCCGCGTTATGACAAGCAGAGTGCCCTTACGCGGATCCCATCAGAAGGATTGCGGCCGCACCACCCAGTTGGGCTTGCGATCCAGCCGGTGGATGGCCTCGATGAAGCGAATGGTCCCCGTCAGGCCCCGGAGGGCGACGGAATGGGTGGTGGCGAGGTTGTGCCCCTGGAAGCGGACGCCCCGCAAGAGGTCACCGTCGGTGATGCCCGTGGCCGCGAACACGATGTCGTCGCCTTTGACCAGGTCATCCAGCCGCAGCACATGGGTGGGATCCTCCAGCCCCATGCGCTTGCACCGCTCGTACTCTTCCTCGGTCTCCGGCACCAGCCGGGCCTGCATGTCGCCGCCCAGGGCCTTCAGCGCCGCAGCCGCCAGCACCCCTTCCGGCGCGCCGCCGATGCCCAGCAGCATGTCCACGCCGGACTGGCCCACTGCGGCCGCCACCGCCGGGGCCACGTCGCCGTCGGAGATCAGCTTGATCCGTGCGCCGGCCTCCCGGACCTCCCGGATCATCTGCTTGTGCCGCTCCCGGTCCAGGATCACCACCGTCAGTTCACTGATATCCTTGCCCTTGGCTTTCGCCACCCAGCGGAGGTTCGCTTCGATGGAGGCCGTGATGTCGATGCAGCCCTTGGCATCCGGCCCCACCGCGATCTTATGCATGTACATATCCGGGGCATGAAGCAAGCAGCCGCGCGGTGCCACCGCCACCACGGAGATGGCGCCGTTCAGCCCCTTCGCCACCAGGTTGGTTCCCTCCAGGGGGTCCACTGCCACGTCCACAGCCGGACCGCCGGCGCCCAGCTGCTCCCCGATGTAGAGCATCGGCGCCTCGTCCATCTCGCCTTCCCCGATGACGACCGTGCCGTCGATATGGACCGTATCAAACCCTGCCCGCATGGCGTCCACGGCCAGCTTGTCCGCCATGTGCTTGTCCCCGCGGCCCATGCACCTGGCGCACGCCAGTGCCGCAGCCTCCGTGACTCGGACCAGTTCCAGCGCCAGTTCGCGATCCATGCCCCAAATAACCCCCTCTGGTTCGCCCGTTCCCCGGGCGTCCTGCACCATTTTAGCGATGCGTTTCTAATTGGACTAATGGATTCTAAAGAGCCCAGGGATAGACAACGTAAATAGATCTATGCAAGGAAGGACCGGCCCGGGGTAGCCCCGGCCCGGCCACAACCTTACACCTTCCCCTTGGCGGCCTCCCAATCCTTGAGAAACCGCTCAATGCCCGCGTCAGTCAGCGGGTGCTTGATCATTTGCTTAAACACTTTATACGGAATGGTCGCGATATGGGCACCCGCCTGGGCCGCCGCGATGACCTGACCCGGCGTCCGAATCGAAGCCGCGATGATCTCCGTCTTGATGTCGTGGATCTTGAAGATATTGGCAATCTGCTCCACCAGCCGGATGCCGTCGGTGCTGATGTCATCGAGCCGGCCCACAAAGGGGCTCACGTAGGCAGCCCCGGCCCGGGCGCACAGCAGCGCCTGGTTCGGGGTGAACACCAGGGTGAGGTTGCACTTGACCCCTTTGGCACTCAGCCGGGCGCAGGCCTTCAGGCCCTCCTCGGTGGTGGGCAGCTTGATCACGATGTTCGGATGCATCTCGTAATACTGCCGGGCCTCTTCCACCATCTCGTCAGCGGTAAGGCTCACCACCTCCGCGCTGACGGGACCGTTCACCAGGGAGAGGATCTCCCGCAGCACCTGCTTGAAATCCCGCCCCTCCTTGGCCACCAGGGAGGGGTTCGTCGTCACGCCTTGGAGCACGCCCCAGGAGGCTACTTCGCGGATCTCGTCCACGTTGGCGGTATCGATGAACAGTTTCACAGGGCACTCTCCTCTCATGCGTGGGATACAGGATCCGCCCACACCTTACCACAGAAAGGCGGCCGGTACAAATCCCGGCCGGGAAGAAAGGCATCCCCGGAACGTGTCTACTTGTTATGGCCCTTTCGGCGACCCGGCTGGTCGTCCCCCACCCGGATGCCGGTCATCCGCTCCAGCACGGCCAGATCCTCGTCCCTGGCCGCCCGGATCGGCCGGCGCCGGCCGCAGACCGGACAGGTGAGGTCCAGCCGGTCCGAATAGACGTCGACGGTGATCTGCTGGTTTCCGCAGGCGCAGGTCAGGTTCCCCTCCGCCACCTGGCGGTTGACCCAGCTCAGCACCCGGTACATCACATCCGGGCGCTCGAAATACTCCCCGAAGGCCTCGTCCTCCAGGAGCCGGTCCAGCTCCGTGCCCCCCGCGCGGAGGTAGGCGTCCACCTGCGGGACCGGCCCCAGGACCCCCAGCTGGAGGTCCGTCTCCGGACAGGTGATGCCGGTGAGCGGCGCGTGCCAGAACTCCCGCGGCGAGTAGTGGTAGTGGTGAAGCCCCTCACACAGAAAGCAGGGAATCCGCAGCCGGATCTGCTGATCCCTGTGGCTCACCACGAACTTGTCGGCCCCGCAGGAGCAGCGCAGCTTCAGCGAGCTGCCAGGCCGGACAACAAAGCGCGACAGGGTGGTCATTTCCATGCGGCCGCATTTGGGACAGCGCATAGCAAATGCGATCTGCGTCGATATCAGCATGGGCCTCCCCCCTTTGCCAGAGCGTTCCGGCCTCCCGCCGCCCTCACTACGTAGGGGTTCGCTTCCCGAAGTCCGATCTCCTTCCGGTGTTGCTCGGAATAACTATTTATTTGTCCTATTTTTGAGCCATATAGGCCATCCAACTTTTTGATATCCGAGCCTGCTCCTAGGGTAGTTGCGAAAGCACCTTCCGGCGCCACCAGGAGAGGGTGGACTGCTGCTCACGGCCCACGGGGAGGATGCCCCACTGGGCCCGGACCGGCAGCCGGATCTCGGTGCGCAAGAACTGGTAGTTCGGGTCGTCGGCGGCGACCTCGAGCACCGCCACCGAACCCTCCGGAACGATGGAGAGCGTCACCCGGCCGTTCCGGCTGGTGTAGCGCCGGCCGTTCACCGTGATCGTCGCGTCGGTAAGCCTCCGGGTCTCCCCGTCCCGCAGCTCCAGCACCACCGTGGAGGGCTGCCCCTGCCTGAGCTGGGCCACCATGGGCTCCACCGA
>DATCKG010000077.1:0-6002 GCA_036562385.1 Symbiobacteriaceae bacterium | reverse complement strand
GGACCGGGGAAGGAGGAAGGTCTCCTCCGCTAGGAGGAGGGTATGATTGAGCCACCGGCTGGCGGCGCCCCGACTGTTGAAGGAATTTCTGTCCGAAAGTCTAGCAGAAATGGGCGATCATGATAGTTCATTACACATATGTGGCGTTTAAAATGAAAGTGGGTAGCAGGGCCGGTGAGGGTCGGAGAAATGGAGAGACACCCACCGCTGCGAAAGCCTTCACTTTCCCGTTGCTTCTGGCAGACGGGACGGTTGGTTTTCGCGGGGTGGGTTATCTTATTTCTACGGCCTCTGTACGTCCCGGCTGCCGTAACCAGGCTGATCGGGGGTGATGACAGGCAGCAGCTTGTGCGACGGATCGACCAAGCACCTGACCAACCGAGCATCTCATCAACCGAGCATCTGGAGGAATGGGGTTCAGTTCTGTCTCAGGAATGAATTTCACGTAATAGGAGGAACTCACAGTGAAGCAGAGTCTTACTGGCGAACTTATCGCTGAATTCCTCGGAACCGCACTCCTCGTGCTCCTCGGTGATGCAGTGGTCGCCACTGCTACCATCTTCGGTGCCTACAGTGGCCAGTGGCATCCGTCCATCCTCTGGGGTCTGACGGTTGCGATGCTCGTCTACATCTTCGGCGGTGTCTCGGGCGCACACTTCAACCCGGCCGTCACCCTCGGTGTCGGCTTCTTCGGTAGCTTCCCGAAGAGCAAGATCCTGCCGTTCATCATTGCCCAGGTCGCTGGCGGCTTCTTCGGCGCCGCTGTTCTGTACGGGATCATCGGTCCGAAGATCGTTGCCTTTGAGGCTGCCAACAACATCATCCGTGGCGGCGACGGCGGTGTGACCACGGCCAAGATCTTCTCCTGCTATCCTGGCGACGGCGTTACCGTGGGCATGGCGTTCTTCATCGAAATCGTGCTTACCATGATGCTGCTGCTCATCGTCTTCGCCATCGGTGATGAGCGGAACAGCGGCATGCCCAAGCACGGTCTGGGTCCGCTGGTTGTCGGCCTCCTGGTGGCTCTCGCCGTTGGTATCGGCGGTCCGTGGACCATGGCCTCCCTGAACCCGGCCCGTGACCTCGGTCCTCGTCTGTTCATGTCCGTGGCTGGCTGGGGCGCCAACGCCATTCCGGGTCCGAACGGATACTTCTGGGTTCCCAGCCTTGGCCCGATTGCGGGCGGTCTCCTGGCTGGCGTGATCTGGAAGTACATGGTCTCTCCGTTCCTGCCTGCTAAGAAGTAGCGCGGGTTTCGTTCCGTGCTCGAAGAAACCCAACCCGGAGGGATGTCTCAGATGACCAAAAAGTACATTCTGGCTCTGGACCAGGGTACCACCTCGTCCCGCGCGATCCTGTTCAACCATGACGGCATGCCCATCGGGCAGCTGAACCAGGAGTTCCCCCAGATCTACCCGCAGCCGGGCTGGGTGGAGCATAACCCCCTGGATATCTGGAACAGCCAGATCACGGTAGCCAAGAAGCTGATGGAGGAAAAGGGCGTCAAGCCCGAGGAAATCGCCGCCATCGGCATCACCAACCAGCGTGAGACTACCGTGGTGTGGGACAAAAACACGGGCGAGCCGGTCCACAACGCCATCGTCTGGCAGTGCCGCCGCACCGCTCCGATCTGCGACGAACTGAAGGCGAAGGGCTGGACCGAGAAGATCCGGCAGAAGACCGGTCTGGTCATCGACGCCTACTTCTCCGGCACGAAGATCAAGTGGATCCTTGACAACGTGCCCGGCGCCCGTGAGCGTGCCGAGCGGGGCGAACTGCTCTTCGGCAACATCGACACCTGGCTGATCTGGAAGCTGACCGGCGGCAAGGTGCATGTGACCGACTACTCCAATGCTTCCCGGACGATGCTCTTCAACATCCACGAGCTGAAGTGGGACGAAGAGATCCTGCGGGAGCTGAACATCCCGATCTCGATGCTGCCGAAGCCCTGCCCGTCCAGCCACATCTACGGGTACACCGATCCCTCGATCTTCGGCGTCGAGATTCCGATCGCGGGCGACGCCGGCGACCAGCAGGCGGCTCTGTTCGGCCAGACCTGCTTCAGCCCGGGCGAGGCGAAGAACACCTACGGCACCGGCTGCTTCATGCTGATGAACACCGGCGAGAAGCCGGTTCCCTCCAAGAGCGGCCTGCTGACCACCATCGCCTGGGGCCTGAACGGCAAGGTCTACTACGCCCTGGAGGGCTCGATCTTCATCGCTGGCGCAGTGGTTCAGTGGCTGCGTGACGAGCTGAAGATCATTTCCAAGTCCTCTGAGACCGAGGAGATCGCCACCAGTGTGCCCGACAACAACGGCGTCTACCTGGTGCCTGCGTTCGTCGGCCTGGGCGCTCCGCACTGGGATATGTACGCCCGCGGTACCATCGTGGGTCTGACCCGCGGTGCGAACCGGGCGCACCTGGTCCGGGCGGCTCTGGAGTCCATGTGCTACCAGACCCGTGACGTCCTGGAAGCCATGCAGTCTGACTCCGGCGTGAAACTGACCGCCCTGAAGGTTGACGGCGGCGCTGCTGTGAACAACTTCCTGATGCAGTTCCAGTCCGACATCCTGAACGTCGCGGTGGAGCGGCCGACCGTCTCCGAAACCACGGCGCTGGGTGCCGCTTACCTGGCGGGTCTGGCTGTGGGCTTCTGGTCCAGCCAGGACGAGCTGCGTCAGAAGTGGGCCGTCGACCGCCGCTTCACGCCCTCCATGCCTGCCGAGAAGCGGGAGGAGTACTACCGGAACTGGAAGCGGGCTGTCGAGCGGGCCAAGGGTTGGGCCGAGTAATAACAGCAGTGGCTTGGGAGGAAGCCGGCGCGGTATTACCGCGCCGGCCCTCCTGCCTCAATGTAACTACCTCATAATTGAGCAAGTAAGCAGACGGAAGCCGGGGTCCGGGGCGGAGAAGAGGAGATGCCCTATCGGTGACGCCGGACGTTTGTGATAGAGCATGTCCTCTTTTTGCAGACTGCAGAGGGCGGCCTATTTGAAGGAGTGCTGAACTATGGTACGAGCCATCGTCATCGGAGGCGGAGCCACCGGAGCCGGCGTCTTGCGGGACCTGGCCATGCGCGGCATTCCTGCGGCGCTGGTGGAGCGAGGCGATCTCGTCAGTGGCACCTCCAGCCGCTATCACGGGCTGCTGCACAGCGGTGGCCGCTATGCGGTCAAGGACCGGGAATCGGCGGAGGAGTGTGCCCGGGAGAACGCCATCCTCAGGCGCATCGCCGAATGGGCGATTGAGCCCTGTGGTGGTCTCTTTGTCCAACTCAAGCAGGATGATCCGTCCTATGCAGAAAAGTGGGTGCCTGCGGCCAAAGCGGCGGGGATTCCGGTGGAACCCGTGGACCCGGACCAGGTCCGCAGAGAGGTACCCGGCATCAGCCCCAATATCGTTGCGGCGTATCGTGTTCCCGACGCTGCCATCGACGCGTTTCGCCTGATCACCGCCAACGTGGCCGCCGCCCAGGCGCTTGGCGCGAAGGTCTACACCTACCGCAAAGTGATCGGCATGCTGAAGGACGGCGACCGGGTGGTCGGGGTCCGGATGCTGAACCAGTTGACGGGCGAAGAGGAAAAACTGGAGGCGGAGATCGTCATCAACGCCGCCGGCCCGTGGTCTGGTCAGGTGGCGGCCCTGGCTGGTATCCACGAGGACATCGTTCCCGACCGGGGCGTGCTGCTGGTGTACCACGGCCGGCTGTGCAACCAGGTCATCAACCGGCTGCGTCCCCCCGGCAACGCCGATATCTTTGTTCCCACTGGAACGATCACGATGCTCGGCACCACGGCTACGCCCGTGGATGATCCGGACAATATTGACGTGCCCCCCGAAGACGTGGAGGAACTGATGCGCCTGGGTGCCGAGCTGCTGCCCGCGGCGGCCACGGCACGGATCGTCCGGGCCTTTGCGGGGTGCCGGCCGCTGTACAAGCCCAAGGGCATCCAGGGCGACACCCGGAATATTCCGCGTACTTATGTCGTCATCGATCATGAGCAGGACGGCGTTCCCGGTCTTGTCTCCATCCTCGGCGGCAAGCTGACCACCTACCGGGAGATGGCGGAGAAGACCGTTGACATCGTAGCGAAACACCTGGGTGTCACCACTCCCTGCCGGACGGCGGAGGAGCCGATTTTGCCACCGCCGGATCCGGAGGCGGTGAAGAAGATCATCTCCCTGGCTGGTCCGGCACGGAGCCAGGCGATCATCCAGCGCCACCCGGCGGAACTGAATATGGTGGCCGAGGAACTGGCCCGGCCCCATGGTGCTGAGGTGCTGTGTGAGTGCGAGCAGGTGACCGTCGGCGAGATCCTGGCCACCGCCAAGAGCCTGCCGACGCCTTCGCTGGCCGACATCCGGAAGCGTACTCGCATGGGCATGGGCACCTGCCAGGGCGCCTTCTGCGGGTACCGGGCGATCCTGGCCATGGCGAATGCCGGCATCGTGGCCGACCACGAAGCCGAGACCTTGCTCCTGGACTTCCAGGCGGAGCGCTGGCGGGGTATCGCTTCTGCCTTCCCCGGTACGGAGATGCGGGCGGCCGAGATGACCTACGCCCTTTACTCCAACCTGCTGGGGCCGTTGGCGGAGCGGCCTGTGGAACGGCCGGTCATCACCGTAGGGGGAGGGAGCAAGCGGTGACGAAGCGCACCTATACGTATGACGTCGTGGTGATCGGCGGCGGCCTGTCCGGCATGATGGCGGCGGCGGGTGCCGAGGCGAAGGGCGCCCGGGTGGCCCTGCTCACCGACGGCTGCGGGATGCTGGAACTGACCACCGGATGCGTGGACCTGTTGGGTGTCACCCCCGACGGGCAGCCAGTGGAGAGACCGTGGGAGGCGTTTGCCACGCTGACCGAGCGGGAACCGCTGCACCCCTACGCCCTGCTGGGGGCGGAGGGTGTGCGGGATGGGTTGAACGCCTTCCGGAGGATCATGGCAGAGGTCGGGTGTACCTACCAGTGCCCCGACGAGCAGCGGAACCAGTGGATTGTCACCAGCCTGGGCCATCTGAAGCCCACGTACTTGACGCCGGAGGGCATCGCGGTACCGCACCGGGGCCAGACGGTGCGGGTCATCGGATTCAAGGGGTTGCGGGATTTCCACCCCGGCGTCTTTGCCGAGGGACTGCGGCGATCCTTGCCTGACACTCCCGTCACCTGGGAGTGGGTGGAACTGCCGCCCCATACCCTGGGCGGTCCCGCGGAACTGAACGCCCTTCAGGTGGCCCGTCTGATGGACGAGCCGGAGTACCGGGAGAAGGTGCTCCGGAACCTGAAGCCTGTGACCCCGGCGCCGGATGTGGTGCTCTTCCCAGCCGTTCTGGGCGTCAACCGGCAAGCGGAGGTCCGGTCGGCGTTCAGCCAGGCTGTGGATGCGCCGGTGGCGGAGATCCCGCTGATGGCACCTTCCCTGCCAGGGCTGCGGCTGGCCCGGCGGCTGACCCGGTACCTGGAGGACCGGCGGGTAGATCTGTTCACCGCGTTCCGGGTGACGGAGTCAGAGACTGCTGACGGCCGGGTAACGGCGGTTCGGGGCTACGGTGCCGGGCGCGAGACGGAGTTCCGGGCGAAGGCGTTTGTGTTGGCCACCGGAGGCCTCCTGGGCCAGGGGCTGGAGGTTAGGGAGAAGAGCCTGCGGGAGCCGATTTTCGGACTGCCGGTACAGGCTCCCGAAGATGGCGCAGATCACTGGGCCTCCCGTGAAATGATGCCTGCCGGCGGTCATCCGTTCCTCCGGTGCGGCATCCGGACGGACGCTCATCTCCGTCCCAGCGGTTGGACGAACCTGCATGTATGCGGGCGAATGCTGGCCGACTATGATCCGTACACCGCTTTCTGCGGCGGCGGTGTCGCTGTGGCCACCGGTTGGCGGGCCGGTCAGCTCGCGGGAGGTGTAGTGTCATGATTGCCCTGGAAGCCTACGATGCCTGCCTGAAGTGCAACATCTGCGAGCTTCACTGCCCGGTCATGCGCGTCACCCCGGATTTCCCGGGGC
>DATCKG010000073.1:0-15494 GCA_036562385.1 Symbiobacteriaceae bacterium | reverse complement strand
CCAGCCTGCTTGAACCGCGCCGGCGGGCAGAGAAGGCGCTGGTGGCGGTCGTGCAAGAAGCATACGTGCAAGGCGTAAGCACCCGGAAGGTCGACGACTTGGTCCAAGCCCTCGGCATGACGGGGATCAGTAAGAGTCAGGCGGCGGAGCCCACGATTCTGTTTAATCTGCCCAAACACGCTCTCCACTTCGGACATCCAGCGTATGGCCAACTGCTTGCCCTCTTCGCTCAGCAGAAGTGTGCGTACCTTTTGATTGGCACGGAGAAACGGAAGACTCATACGAATTTCTCGGTTGCCCTTTGCTTTCGTACACTGTGTGCGTATTCCGGGCGGATTCGACCGGAACCGCAGAACATGAATACCGAGCGTACGATTGACACGGGGGAGCTCTGCACTGGTTGACAAAGTGGGGTAGTTGAACTTATACTTTAGGTGAATATATCATTTAGATGACAGCAGCTTCTCTTGACAGGCGGTGCAGGACGTGCGTATTGCCGTACCGGCCGAAAGGCCCGATTCCGACAGTTGCGTGGATCCAGTGCTCGCACGATCTATGACACGCACGGCTCGTGGGATACGCTAGATAGCCGGGGAACTGTTGAGAATCCTGGAGGCGCCGTGGCAGCATTGGCTGAACTGCTTGCCCGGCACAGGGTAGGCGTAGTTCTGTGTGAACAGTACGGTCCCAGGTTGTACCAGGTTTTTCAGAGCGTTGGAATCAGACTGAGGGATGGAGCCTCCGGAACGGTACGGGAGGCAATCGACCGCTACCTATCGCCCAAAACCGCCGCAAGAGACTGCCATGCCGAAACGAACCGCTGAAAAGCTCTGGTCGACCCCATAGGTGCGATTTTCACCTAAATGGAGTATTTTACTAATGCGGATCGCAACGATATCAGAAAGGAGCACTCAACATGCGTTTTGCCATCCCGGTTCAGGACGGCCGCCTCAATCACCACTTCGGCCGCTCACCTTTCTTTGCTTTCATCGACGCCGACCCTGAAAAGAAGCAGGTTATCGGCCAGCGAATCCTCCCTGCACCCCAACACGACCACGGCATCCTCGCCCGCTTTATCAAGGAGAACGGCGCCGCCGTTGTCATCGCCGGCGGCATGGGGAAGGGCATGCAGCAGTCGCTGGCCCGAGAGGGGATTCCCGTCATTCTGGGTGCCCCAACGCTGGAACCCGCCGAGGTGGTCAGTCAGTATCTGAACGGCACGCTGGCCACCGCCGGCGAGACCTGCGGCTGCCGCGGACACCACCATCAGCATCACGGAGAGCATGATTACTAGGGGGGCAGTTGACATCATGCCACGCGGATACTGCCGCCGTCACGGACCAGGCCAGCACTGCACCTGCGCCATGGGGCACCTCTACCGGTTTGTCGAGCCGGTTGTACTCTACGCGCTCATGCTCAAGGGCGAGGCCCACGGCTACGACCTTGCCAGCGTGGTACAGGAGCACGCGCTGACTGATGCTGAAATCGAAAAGGCCTCCCTGTACCGGACCCTCAAGCAACTTGAGGCCAACGGCCACGTGACCTCCCGGTGGGAAACCGACGGCAGCGGGCCAGCCCGGCGGCTTTACCGCCTTACGCCCAGCGGCGAGCAGCACCTGCAGGAGTGGGTGGAAGTGCTGGAACACCTTTCGCATACCATGGGACAGTTCGTGGCTAACGTGCGGGCGTACACCAACCGGCCCACTGACAAGTAGCCGGGCAGGGATGAATGTCGTCGGGGGACCCTGCAAACGTTTTCCCGAGCGCAGCTATCGTCGAAGAGCGGCAGTTCCCCCGGCCCACTCCAGGGAGTCCCCAGCAACCACCAGAAATGATAGCCATGCGCTGGAAAAGAGGCCGTCCCTCAGTCATCTACGATGACTTTTGGGACGGCCTCTTGGTGTCTTATCCGAACACCTTACCCCAACGATTCTAGTTCACATAACGTATATTATCGGACGTTATCGCGTTATGCTTGGAGGTCGCTGGAGAGCCGAATGGGGCCCTCCCTGGCAGTGGTCCGGGGCGTCGCCGGGTTTACGGAGACGCAGTCGGGTCATCCGGTGGTTTACAGCCGGCGATCCGGGACCGCTGCAGCCATCTGTTCGCGTCGACCGGGCCGGCAAACAGACCGCTTTCGGGCTGTGGTGCCATCCTTTGAAGGGCAGCGTGGCGACTCCGGTAGGGTCTATTTGACGACGGTTGGGTGTTGCTTTCGGATTCCGGGGTTGGTTCTTGTGCGAGAGCCAGGTATTTTCGTCGCCCTTCGGTACGGATCCCGGGTCCGCCGCCGGCACCGGAATCAATCTGGCCCTGGGTGTGTCCGCCAGGATGGATTTGGCCCCGTCCTCGATCCGGTAAGTCCGGACCTCCTGGTGTCTTCCCGATTTTACCATCCGCATGATCGCCCAACCAGACCCGCACATCTGTTCGTTAAATACCAATTTAACACATATATGGTTACAATCTCCTAACATTATGGTAAACTAAGGACCGGAGGTCCTCCTCCTCCCATCACGTACCGATCCCAGGAGGGATGTGTGTTGGACAAGTACCCAGCCATTCTCCAGGAGTTCATCCGGGATCTCAGGCTGCGCAAGCACATCACCCCCCTCACTGCGGAGGCGTACCTGTACGACCTGAAAGTCTTCTTCTCCTATCTGGTAGACCGCCGGGTACGGCCCACGCCAAGGCCGGGGGAAGCCTGCGCCAGCACCTCCCCTCCCTCCTCATGGACCGACGTGACGGTGGATCATCTCCGCAGTGTCACCCACGACCTGATCCGGGATTTTCTCCTGCAGTTTGAAAGCCCGGTGTCCAGCCGGCATCAGCAGCGGAAGGCGGCAGTGCTGCGGTCCTTCTTCTCCTACCTCGTGGAAGTCCGGGAAGTCCTGGATCGGAACCCCACCCGCCGGATCTACGTCGGCATGGACCGGCAGCAGCTGCGGGATGAGCTCAGGCGGCCCCGGTCTTTGAATGAGCGACAGCTCCGGCTGTTTCTCGAAAACGTCCGTACAGGCCGGTACCTGCCTTCCGACCGGGCAAGGCGCTACCACGAGAAGGTCCGGAACCGGGACTGGGCCATCGTGATCCTCTTCCTTACCACCGGCCTGCGCTTGAGTGAACTGGCAGGTATTTCTTTAGGAGACCTGGACCTGGAGCGGGGACAGGTGCGGGTGCGCCGGAAAGGCGGCTTCCGGGAGTGGGTTCCCCTCAACCAGGAAGCCCGGGAGGCGATCCGAGCCTACCTCAGCAGCGGGGAGCGGCCCGTGCCGGAGGGTGATCCGCCGGCTGCGGAGGCGCCGCTGTTTGTCTCCACCACCACCCGGCGCCGCCTGACGGGCCGGCAGATCGAAAACCTGGTGAAGCGGTATGCGGTGACCGCGGACCCGTCCATGGAATTTGTCAGTCCCCACAAGCTCCGGCACACCTTTGCCCAGCGGCTGTACGATGCCACGGGCGATCTGTATCTGACCGCCGTGAGCCTGGCGCATCAGAGCGTGGACAGCGCCCGGATCTACGCCAAGGTTCGGGAGGAACAGCAGGCCTGGGCCGTGGGGCAGGTCGCGGTGACGCCTCTTCTTCGGGAAGAAGACGACTGAGCCGGTGGGTCGTTACCCGGCCCCCGGCTCGGTCTCTTTTTCGACGGATGCCACGAACGCCGCTTCGCAGCCCGGATGCAGGTGGGCGATGCCCTCAAGGCGCGGCCCGAACGCGATCCGGCGGGTACGGAAGTCTGGTTCCCGAATCGGTTTCTTGCAGGACGTGCAGATCAGCTTGCCCTCCTGGCGGAGTTCCTCTGCTTTGCGGCGGATTTCGTCCTCCGTGGGGTTCAGGAGCATGGGACGCCCGTTCTGGATGGCCTCCGCCAGCAGTCGCTGCAGGCGTTCGGACAACCTCAGCACCTCCGTAGGGGGACAGACTCCCCATACACTACGCCGGATCAAACTCAGGTATGCCGCAAATCTGCTGCCAGTTACCATCTTTCACCCTTCGCAAGTCTCGCAGAAGGAATCTCCTCTTTCGATATCCAATCTGTTTCAAATGTGTACACCAGTTCGCAAGCGGTATCCCGAGTGCTGTGCTCAACGGCGCACCGCCGGTCCGGATGGCGCCTTGATCGGTGGGCCTTTTGCGCGCTTGCGGTGGTGCCTCTCACCGTTGTCGTCCCTTTCTGAGGCACAAAACACGGCTCAAGGAGGAGTTTCTGATGAAGCGCACGGTCGTCGCAGTGCTGGTGGTGGGGGCTGTGGCGGCAGGCGCCTACCTGGGGGATCAATTTCGGGTGGGCGTGGCGAGAGCGACGCTGCAAAACCGGGTCAGTGTCGTGGCCGGCGAGGCCCGGGATGCGCTGGAGCACAGCGCTGCCCTCACCCTGCACCTTACCTGTGGGGCGGAGGATGAGGTGCAGGTACGGAGCGTGAACCTGGAAGTACCGGCTTCCCAGGTGACCAGGGCCAGGCTGATGGGCAACGTACCGATGGACTGCAAGCTCACCAACGTGCAGCTCAATGCGGTCCATCTCATGAAGCCCGAGCGGAAGCAGGTGCCCCTGGAGTCGCCTCAGTTCCGCAACGGTGTCGCGGAGGTGAGCATTGCCCAGACGCACAACGGCGTGGAGATCACCGCCACCGGTACGGCCACCGCAGGCTGGTTCGGGCGGAAGATCCAGGCCTCGGCCCGGGTGCTGGTGGATGACGCGGAGCAGCGCCAGGCGGTGCAGCAGAAGGTGCTGGCCGCCCTCACCGGTACGGGCGTAGAGGTAGCGGTGGCAACTCCGGCGACGGACACCGGGAACACGGAGGCGAAGCCCGCTTCCCCGGAGGAGCACGAGGAAGACAAGAGCCCGGCTTCTTCGGCGCCGGCATCTGAGGCTCCGAGCACCGCCGGTTCGAGCCCGTCGTACACCCGTCCCACGCAGCCCGTGACGGTGCCCAGCCAGCCGGCGTCCAAGCCGTCGGTGGTCGTCTCCAAGCCGCCGGCACCGGAACCGGAGCCTGAGCCTGAGCCGGAGCCCGAACCTGAGCCGGCACCGGCAGAACCTGAACAGCCGGCGGAAGAGCCCGAGACGCCCCAGTGGCAGGGCACCACCGAAGACCTGCTGCGGGAGGTCTGCAGCGGCGGCGGTTCCCGGAGCTGGCCGGCCATGGCGGGCATTGACCTCCTCTGCTCCAGCCTGGAAAGCGGCGGGAACACCAATCCATGACGGCCTGATGACGAGCCGGCCGGAACCCAAACGGGTTCCGGCCGGCGCTTTTTTTATGAATCGGGGCCATCCGGGAGATGGGCGGCGATCTTCTGGTGGGCCACCGGGAGCGCAAAGGCTCTGAGCTCGTCCCGGGTGACCCACCGCAGGCCCTCCCCCTCCTCCGGCAGGGATTCACCTGGGGCCGGTACCGCTGCATAGGCCTTCAGATTCCACACCAGGTGGGAAAAGACGTGGCGCACATCGCAGAGATGGCCTTCCACCTCCACGGCCAGGCCCAGGCGCTCCTTCAGCATCATGTGGACGGCCCGGGGCCAGGGAACCCCGGAAGGCCGCTCCCCTGCGGGAAACTCCCAGAGGCCCCCCAGCAGGCCTTCAGACGGGCGCCGGACGATGAGCACCCGGCCCTGATGCCGGATCACCGCCGCCACCATGTCCACGGGGCGAGGGGCCCGGGCGGCGGTCTTGACGGGCAGCTGTGCGGCCACTCCTTCCCGGCGGGCCAGACACCACCGAGTGACCGGGCAGTGGTCGCAGCGGGGCTGGGTCGGGGTACAGATCAGTGCGCCCAACTCCATCAAGGCCTGATTAAAGTTCGCAGCTTTCCCCGGGGGAATCAGCCGCCGGGCCAGATCCTCCATCCCCCTGCGGGTGGCGGGCTCGGACACGCTGTCCTGGATCAGGAAGAGCCGGGACAGGACCCGCATCACGTTGCCGTCCACCGCCGGCTCCGGCCGGTTGTAGGCGATGGAGAGAATCGCACCGGCGGTGTAGGGCCCTACCCCCTTCAACGCCGCCAGGGCCTGCGGTTCGTCCGGGACCCTTCCTCCGTACCGGGCAACCACCTCCCTGGCTGCCTGGTGCAGGTTCCGGGCCCGGGAGTAGTAGCCCAGCCCCTCCCAGGCCTTGAGCACCTCATCCTCGGGGGCGGTGGCCAGGGCTTCCACCGTGGGAAACCGCTGCAGCCACCGCTCGTAATAGGGGATCACCGTCTCGACCCGGGTCTGCTGCAGCATCACTTCCGAGACCCAGATGTGATAAGGGTCTCGGGTGCGGCGCCAGGGCAGATCCCGCCGGTGGGCGGCAAACCAACCGAGCAGGGCGGCGCTCAGTTCCCGGGAGTGCGGACCGGGGTCGTAGGTGCGGCGAGGCCTCTTTTGGGTCATCTGCGGTCTCTCCTGCGTCTCATCTTGCCAGAGGGGTCCGCCGCCTGGTCTGCAAAGGCCCGGGGCGCGCCTCCGGGGGCACGCCCCTGCCCGCGGGAACCGTGGGCGAACCTACGGTCCCGGTACATTCTCGGCTCCTCCCGGACTTTCCTGCTGCTTACGAGGCGTGGCACAGGCAGGAATTGGCAGACGCTGGCCGAATCTCCTCATACCCACACGGGAGGTGGGGCCATGGGTTGGGTCAGAGAGCCGGAGCGACAGGCGCGGCCCCAGCGGGTTCGGCGGAGACTGAACCGAAAGGAGCTCTTGGCGGCCCTGGAGGAGATGGAGGCCGGCCGGAGCCGGTGGAGGGCAGAGCACGATGCCGCCTTTCAGGAACTGGAAGGGCTGGCCGAACTGCTGGCCGCGGTGCGGTCCCAGGTGGAAACCGCCGCGGCGGAGGCCGGTGCTCCGGTCCCGCCGCTGGAACGGCTTCTGGCGGTGGAGTCGCGGCTGGAAGACCTCCGCCATCTGCTTGAGAGTATGCCCCCGGGTGAGGCGCCCCGGCAGATGGCCGCGCTGCGGGCCGAGATCGAACAGTTGGCGGCGGAGGCGGAGCGATACCGAACGGCCGGGACCGACGTGATCCGGGCGGAGCAAGCGACCTGCCGGCTCCACAAGCAAGCTGTCCGGGAAGGGGCCGAAGAAGCGCTTCGGATCATACGCGAAGCGCAGGCACTGTTGCCGTGCCTGCGCCCGGACCTGATCGCCGGCAGGATGGAAGCCTTTGACCATGAACTTCGCCGCATCTGCCACCTTCTGGCCGAGGCCAGGAGGTGCGTAAGCGGCTAGTTCATCTCGGGATGCATCTCCCCGCAGGACCGCCTGCCGGTCTGCTTTTTCTCCTTCATCCGATCCCCTGCGCTCTCCCATTCCGGGGAGTTCAGGGGATTGTGCTTTTCCAGGTACTCCTTTCGCGACTCCAGGATCAGGACGTGCCGTTTCATATCCTCCGCCATTTCCTTAAAGACCTTTTTTGCCTTCTCCTCTTTGGTCTCGATGGCAAAGAGGAGGTAGTTGCCCCGGATGGCCTCGGCCATGGCGATGGCTCGTTCCAGGTCATTCACGACGGTCATGGCATATCCTCCTTCGCTTCAGCTCCTGGCCTGGAAGACCAGGGAAGTGAGAAACGCAAAGACGATGGTGGCTGCGATGCCCACGCTGGTCATTTCGAACATGCCTGTGAGCACGCCCACCAGGCCGCGGGTGTTGACCTCCTGGAGCGCCCCCTTCACCAGGGCGTTGCCAAAGCTGGAAATGGGCACCGTGGCGCCGGCACCGGCAAAATCGATGAGGAGATCATAAAATCCCAGTCCCCCCAGGATGCCCCCGGCCACCGTCAGGCCGGAGAGGACGTGTCCGGGGCTGAGCTTCGTGTTGTCCAAGATGAGCTGGGCGATCATACAGATGAGGCCACCCACCAGGAACGCCTTCAGGTACATCATGCAGGCTCACCCCTCGATGGCGATGGCATGGGCGATGGTCGGAATGCTGTCGCCCTGTTGGAAGCTGGTGGGCGAAAAGAGCGCTCCGGTGGCCACCAGGAGCAGGCGCCGGATTCGGCCCCGGCTCATCTCCTTCAGCAGATGCCCGCAGGTGACGATGGCCGACGCGGCACAGCCACTGCCGCCCGAGTGGACGTCCTGCCGTTCGTTGTCGAAGATCAGGACGCCGCAGTCCTGGAACCGGTCACCCAGGTGCAGATTCCGGTCGGCCATGAGCTGGACCGCCATCTCCTGGCCGAATCGGGCCAGGTCCCCTGTGACAATCAGGTCGTAGTACTCCGGGGAACGTCCGGTGTCTTTCAGATGGACTTCGATGGTGTCCACCGCGGCCGGCGCCATGGCGGCGCCCTGGTTGTAGGGATCCTTGATTCCCAGGTCCATCACCTTGCCGATGGTCACATGGGTGATGCGGGGGCCGCTGCCGGTCTTGCTCAGCACCACGGCGCCGGCGCCCGTCACCGTCCACTGGGAGTAGGGTTTGCGCTGGCTTCCGTACTCGGTGGGGTAGCGGTACTGCCGCTCCGACGCCGCGTTGTGGCTCGACGTGGCGCAGAGCACCCGGTCGGCGAAACCGCCGTCGATCAGCATGGCGCCGAGCCCCATGGCCTCACAGAAGGTGGAGCAGGCACCGTACATGCCTAGGTACGGAACGGCCAGGGGCAGCGCTGAGAAGGCCGAGGTGACCAACTGGTTGAGCAGGTCCCCGGCCAGGAAGTAGTCGATCTCCGGCGGGGAGTTGGTGATGCCGGCCTTCTCCAGGGCCAGGCGGCAGGCATCCTGCATCATCAGCCGTTCGGCCTTCTCAAAGGAATTTTGCCCGGCGAGCAGGTCCGGGTACGTCTGGTCAAACTCTTGGCCCAGGGGGCCTTCTGCTTCCAGGGGCCCGGCCACGGCGGCGGCGCCCACGATGAAGGGCGGCGACGAGAGCTGCACTGTCTGGTAACCCAGCCGTTTCTCTGCCACGTCCTCTCTCCCCTTATCGCATCATCTGAACCAGGGAGATGAAGATGCCTACCACAAAGGCGGTGACCACCCCGAAGACGATGACCGCCCCCGCCAGCTGGAACATGCGCCCGCCCACGCCGAAGACCAGCCCTTCCCGCCGGAACTCCACGGCGCAGGAGGTCATGGCGTTGGCGAAGCCGGTGACCGGCACCGTCAGACCGGCGCCGGCAAAGCGGGCCAGCTTGTCGAAGTAGCCCAGGCCGGTCAGCAGGGCGCTTAGGAAGATCAGCGTCACCACCGCCGCGTCCCCGGCTCGCTTGTGGGAGACGCCGAGGACCGCTTCCCAGAAGTCGGTCAGCCCTTCTCCCAGCACGCAGACGAGGCCTCCGGTCACAAAGGCGGCGATGGCATTTCGGAGCCGGGGCGGTTTGGGCTCGGCCTTGCGGACCACCTGCTGGTAGGCCGCCTGCTGGGACTGCTGCGTGGTTCCCGTCTTGACGTTGGCCATCCGGACACCTCCGGCAGTAGTCTGTCCGCCTGGAAAGGCACTATGCGGCGGGAAAACGCCGCGGGCTCCGTCTTTCCCATGGGAAAAGACAGAGCCCGTTCGGATGCGATGCGCTCAGTCACCGCCTGCGTAGCTGTGGAGGCCGACGATCAGCAGGTTCACCCCCACCAGCGTGAAGAGGATTACACCGAAGCCCAGTACCGCCACCCAGGCCGAACGCCGCCCCTCCCATCCGCGGCTGATCCGCAGGTGCAGGTAGGCGGAGTAGACCAGCCAGGCGATCAGGGCCCAGGTCTCCTTGGGATCCCAGGACCAGTAGCGGCTCCAGGCTTCCTTGGCCCAAAACATGGCGAAGACCAGCGCCCCGAGGGTGAAGATCGGATAGCCGATGGCCACGGCGCGGTAGCTGATCTCGTCCAAGAGCTCCGGATCGCCCCCGACACGGCGGGCCAGATAATCGCTGATGGGCCCCTGGGCCACAAACCGCCGGATCAGGCCGTAGAGCAGACCTCCCACCACCAGGGAGAAGAGCAGGGTGTTGAGGTGTTTCCCCCGGAAAGGCGGCGGCGCCGCCACCAGCGGAATGGGGATGAACCCCAGAAGGGTGCCCTTGCTGCCTGGCGGATCCACCGACGGTCCGATGATGGGAGGCAGGTGGTAGGTGGCGGTGGTGAAGACCCACTCCGTCCCTACCCAGTGCCGCAGGGGCAGGGCCAAGATGACGAACCCCACCATCGTCAGGATGCCGTAAAAGAGCAGTTCCAGCCCCCGCTGCCCCCAAACGGACTCCCAGTCCCGCCGGGCGGTGACCGCACCGGCTGCGGCTCCGGCGCCGGAAAGCTCCGTCAGTTCCAGCCCCCGCATCCGCAGCAGGTACAGAAGGGCGGCGCCGAAGGCTACCGCAAAGAACCCTTCTCCCAGGGCGGCCAGGCTGACGTGCAGGGGCAGCCAGATGCTCTTGAGGGCCGGCACCAGGGGAGCCACCTTCGGCGGAAAGACGTAGGAGTAGGCCATGAGGAAGATGCCGACGGGACCCACCGCGGCGCCCAGCACCGGAGCGTGGTAGATGCGCTGCAAGATGAAGCAGGCCAGCATGCTGGAGTACGCCAGGAACCCGATGAACTCGTACATGTTGGAGGTGGGCCAGTGGCCGGCGCCCTGCCAGCGGGCCAGGATGGCCAATCCGTGCAGGATCAGCCCCAGCGCCTGAAAGACCTGAGCCCTGCCGGCGGTGCGGGTGAAAGCGGTACCGCCGGAGAGACGGTGACCCAGGTACCCCGCGATGGAGAGCCAGGTGGCCACCAGGTAGGACAGAAACGCCCCGCCCAGAAGCCACTGGGCGGCGGTTACCAACCACGGAACCACAGGGATCACGCGGGACCCCCCTCCCCCTCACGCTTGTCCAACAGACGGGCCAGTTCCCGCCGGAGCCCGAACTTGTTCCGGTATGCCCGAGCGCCCACCAGCAGGCGCCCGTCCTCTTCCCGGACCCACACTTGCCAGTGGTGGAAGTAGAACGTCAGGATCATGCCGGCCATCATGACCGCCAGCCCGGCGTACATGTAGGGCACCGTCCGGTCCCGGGCCAGTTTCAGGGCGGAGTAGCGGCGGATGTCCACCCGGTCCACCGCGAGCTTCAGCGGTCCCTCATGGAGCGGCTCCTCCCTGCTGAAGACCAGCAGCCCCGCCCGCCCCACCACCTTCCCCAGGCTGTGGTCGACAAACTGGACCAGCAAGGCGGGGTTCCGCACCTCATAGCTGGCGTTGACCGGCTCGCCGGTCTCCGGATCCAGGGCAAAGTCGTGGTAATAGGCCACGATCTCCATGGAGAGCCGGTCGGTGACGGGGTACTGCTTCTCCGGTTGCCTCAAGTCCACCGCCAGGGTTGCCAGGGGCCGGTCCATTCCCTCGGCAAGGACGTGGATGTGCACCGTGCCGGGCTCCTCCCGCCAGGAGGCCTGGTAAATCTCCCAGCCGCCGTAGGAAAGCGGCCGGTTCACTTCGATGGTCTGCCGGAGCACCTCCTGCCCGTCCACCACGATGGCCGCATCGGTGGCGTAGCGGGACGGCATTCCGTTTGGGTACAGCTCCATGGTGAATCCGTGGTTCGTGATGGCAAAATCGGTGCCCGGAACCATCACCGTGTGTCCGTCCGGCACCCAGACGTCCCGGCTTTCATCCCAGCCCGGAATGGCCTTGGCAAACGCGGCGAAGCAGATGATGAGCAGGCCCGCGTGGATCACGTAAGGACCGTACCGGCTGATGCGGCCCTTGTCCGCATAGAGGCACTCCCGGTCCCTGAGGACCCGGTAGCCCCGGCGGCGCAGCCGGGCGGACAAGCTTTCCAGGTCCCCGGTGACCTCTGCCACCACGTCCTGCCGGCGCAGAAAGTGGGGCAGCTTCCACACCCGGGGATTCCGGAGGGATCTGTGCAGGGGAATCAGCCGGTGCAGCGACGCGACGATCAGGCTGATCACCAGCAGAAGGACCAGGGCGATGTACCAGACGGAGGTGTACGTGTGGGTGATCCCCAGCTTCATGAGCAAGGGGCCCCAGAAAGGTCCGTAGCGGTCCGGGTAATAAAGTTCCGGGGGACGCCAGTCGGGGTAGGTACCTTCCTGTTCCACCAGCGAACCCACCACGGAGGCCAGGGCCAGCAGGATCAACAGCGCGGCCCCCACCCGGGTGGACGCGAAAAACGCCCAGCAGCGCTCCAGGAAGCGGCCCCAGCCGTCCTCTGCTGCACGCCGGTGGGGCTGCTGGCCGGACAGGGCCCACCCGCACCAGGGACAGTACTGGCTGCCGGCGGGTCCCATCCGCCCGCATGCGGCGCAGGCCGTCTCGGCGGACAAGGCCATCTCCCCCCGCTTGCTCAGAATCCCCGAAACGTCGTGATGGCACTGAACCAGGCGCTGAGCCGCTGCCAATACCCGGTGGCCAGCAGAAGACCGGTGACCACCATCAGCCCGCCGCCTACCCGTTCCACCAGCGGTGCGTACCGGGCAAGGGCCCGGGCGGAACCCAGCGCGTAGGCCAGCAGGACGAAGGGAACCGCAAACCCGACGGAGTAGGCCAGCAGCAGGAGGCCGCCCCGCCCAGGTTGGATCGCAGCCAGGGTGATGACCGCTCCCAGGATGGGCCCGACGCAGGGGGTCCATCCGGCCGCGTAGGCCAGCCCCACCAGCACGGTGCCGAAGTAGCCCTCAGGCCTCCGGGCCAGCTGGATCCGCCGCTCCCGCATCAGAAACGGAATCTTCACGACCCCCAGCAGGGTAAGGCCCATGAGGGTGACCCAGAGTCCCCCGGCCACCGGCAGCCAGTCCCGGTTGGCGGCAAAGAAGGTCCCCAGGGCGCTGGCGGCCAGGCCCATGGCAACGTAGATGGTGCTGAAGCCGGCGAAAAAGGCAAGGCTGTGGGCCAGTACCCGGCGGCGGACCTCGACGCTGCCGGCGTGCAGGTCCTGGATCGAAACGCCTGTGACGTAGCTGAGAAAAGCCGGGTAGATGGGCAGGCAGCAGGGGGTCAGAAAGGAAAGCACCCCTGCACCGAAAGCCGTAGCCAGGGCGATCAGGAGGTTGGCAGATTCCACGTCGATTCTCCTTCCGTGGCGTCGACGCTCAGCAGGCGGAGCACCTCCGCCTCGATCTGCAGCCCGCTCATCTGCTGCGTGTAAATAGCCCGGATGATGCCGGACCGGTCAATGAAGAAGGTGGTGGGCAGCGGGAGAATGCGGTACGCCTCCTGGGCCTGATCATCGCGGTCCAGCAGCACCGGCACCTCCACACCGACCTGCCGCAGAAATTGTTCCACGGCCACAGGCGATTCGCCTACGTTGATGGCGAAAAGCTCCAACCCTTGATCGCGGTAGCGGCGGTAGACGTCCGCCAGGGCCGGCATCTCCCGGCGACAGGGACCGCACCAGGTGGCCCAGAAGTTCAGGATCAGGGGTTTGCCTTCCAGATTCGCCATCCGCACCCGGTCCCCGGTGAGGGAGACCAGGTCGAAATCCGGCGCCCGATCGCCCACCTGCAGTCTGCCGCTTCCGTCCCGGGGGATCAGCAGCAGCCCCAGCGCCAGCAGGCTGGCCAGCCCGAGAAGCAGCGCCATGGTGCGGCGCTTCCAGGGAGGAAAGGGCGGTCGCACGCCGGTTTGCAGCTCCCGACCGCACTGGTGGCAGTAGCGGGCCCGGGGGAGCGCGCTGGTGTTGCACTGCGGACATGTCACGCCCCTCACCTCTTCGGTACCGATGGCTAGCCGGCGGTCGTTGTGTATGTCAATCGGTGGCGGAAATGGGAATATTGGTAATCGATGCTCTCATTGTACCAGCACGGATCGGGAAGGGGTCAACCCCGTTTGCTCCCTAGGGTGAGCGCCTGGCGCCACCGGAAGGCGACAGGCGCCCGCCTCACCCACGCGAAAAGCCCGCACCGGGACCGCCCGGTGCGGGCTCTGTTGGTTTCCAAGCCGTGTATGCTTCAGGAGGCCCAGCCTTGCTGCCGGAGCCGCTCCCGGTACTGCTGGTGCAGCTCATACTGAGTCCAGCCCCGCAGTTCCGGGAAGTACCGGTCCACTGCCAGGGAAAGGTCCAGCATCCGGAGGCCGCCCCGTTCTTGGGGGCTCTTGCGGGCTTCCCGGGCGAGAAGACGGCCGATCAGGCGGGAAAGGGTCCGAAGTTCCCGCGCCCGGGCGTAGTCGCCTGCCTGAGCGGCGGCCAGGGCCTTCGCGTACCGGGACCGGAGGCGCTCAAACTGCCGCAGCATGTCGGGCGGCAGGGACGTTTGCACCGTGCTGGATACCATCACAGGCTGCAAGACCCTCTCCACGGGGCGTCCCTCCTTCGTGCTCACCGATGAAGGCTGGGGGGAATCTCCAGCACCTGACCCGGCCGGATCACCGGGCTGGTCAGTCCGTTGTATTTCTGGATGGCGGCCACCACCTGACGCAGATCCTGACCGTCGGTGTACCGGTCCGCGATCTCCCACAGGGTTTCCCCCTCTGCCACCACATGGATGATGGCGGGGACCTCGGGGGTGCTGCTGAGGGTCGACACGACCCGCGGCACCGTAACCAGGGCGGCTGCCAGCAGCAGAACCGTCAGGAGCCGCCGCGCCCGGGCCCGAAGGCGCCGCCGGCGGCGCGTCCTGTGCCGGCCTCCGGCCAGCACCGGCTGGCGCACTGCCTCCATGCCTATCCCCCTTTGGTTGCTGGTGTCACCAAACGCTTGTTCGGACCCATCATATCACGAATATCTGTTCGGGTCAACGGTTTGGGCGAAATTTCTCGAACAAGTGTTTGCATGCGGCCCCTGCTATGCTATAATCGAGACAGTATTTAGCAGGGGCGGGGCGTTTGGTCTCGCAAAGTCGCACAGGAGGTGCCGGTGCATGCGGGACGGGCTCACCGAACGTCAACGTCAGGTGCTGCAGTTTATCAAGGATGAGATCCGTCGCAAAGGGTATCCCCCCTCAGTGCGGGAGATCGGTGAGGCGATCGGGTTAAGTTCCAGTTCCACGGTGCACGGTCATATTGCCCGGTTAGAGCAGAAGGGTTATATCCGGCGCGACCCCACCAAGCCCCGCGCGATTGAGGTGTTGGACGAGCCGGACGGCGTGCCGCGGAAGCATGTGGTGCACGTCCCGGTGGTTGGCCGGGTGACGGCCGGCCAGCCGATCCTCGCCTACGAGAATGTAGAGGATCACTTCCCGCTGGCGGCGGACTTCGTCAGTACCGATCCTTCGGAGCTTTTCTTTCTGGTCGTTCGGGGCGACTCCATGATCGAAGCGGGCATCCTGGACGGGGATTACGTGCTGGTGCGGCGGCAACAGGACGCCAACAACGGCGATATCGTGGTGGCCCTGATCGAAGATGAGGCGACGGTCAAGCGCTTCTACCGGGAAAATGACCACATCCGCCTGCAGCCTGAGAACCGGTTCATGGACCCCATCATCGTGAAGGACGTGCAGATCCTCGGCAAGGTGGTGGGCCTGATCCGGCGGATCAACTGATGGAAAGCCTTTTCCGGCACCCCGGCAGGTTCGGTGGAAATCCACCGGGCCTGTTCTGTTTTTGTAAGACCCCGGTCGTCGGGAAGCAAGGGTCGCCGCGACTTCATGACAGTTCGCTCT
>DATCKG010000031.1:0-3237 GCA_036562385.1 Symbiobacteriaceae bacterium | reverse complement strand
TCCGGTAAACGTTTACAAGGTGGAGGTGGGGCAGTGGGCAGAAGACTGTCAGGAGACCAGAAGCTCCCTACCATCCAGGCGGTGGCGGAGCGGGCCGGGGTGTCTATTGCCTCGGTATCACGGGTGCTCAACGGCAAGGGGCATGTGTCGCCGGCTACGGCGGAGAAGGTGCGCCGGGCCGTCAGGGAATTGGGCTACATTCCCAACCACGTGGCCAAGTCGCTGAAGGCAAGGCGAACCGAGCAGATTGCCTTCGCGGTTTCGGACATCGGTAACCCCGTCTACGTGGCCATGGCCCGGGCCGTGCAGGCCGAGGCGAAAGCCTGGGGCTATCGGGTGATCCTTCTCTCCACTGACGCCAATCCCACCGAGGAACTGGAGGTGCTGCGCAGCCTTCGTGAGCGCTACGCTGACGGGCTGATCCTCTGTCCGATCCGGATCACGCCCGGACACGTGCGGGCACTGGAGCGGGCCGCGGCCCCCGTCGTCGTCATCGGGAGCCTGCCTCCTGACGTGCCGGTGGACAACGTGGCGGTGGATTCCCACCGGGGCGCCCTTCAGGCGATGGAGCACCTTATTGGACAGGGGTTTACCCGCATCGCGTTCATCAACGGCCCCAGCGATACGGTGCCGGGCGGCTCGCGCCTGCGGGCGTACCGGGAGGCTTTGCTCAACCACGGCCTCCCCTGGGATCCGCAGCTGGTGGTCTCGGGGGACTTCCAAATGGCCGGCGGGTACCAGGCGGCGGAACAGCTGCTGGCTCTGCCCAAGCGGCCGGAGGCGGTCTTCTGCGCCAACGACCTGATGGCTTTGGGGGCGATGCGCCGGTTCCGGGAGGCGGGACTGCAGATTCCCCAGGACCTGGCGATTGTGGGAATGGACGACATCGAGCACGCGGCCATCGCGACTCCGGCGCTCACCAGCGTTTCGCTGTGTGCGGCCGAGCGCGGGCGGTTGGCGGCGCAGATGCTCTTTCGGCGACTCTCAGGCGAGGCGGAATCCCTGGAACCCCAGCGGGTGACGGTGACGCCCCGGCTGGTCGTGCGGGAGTCTAGCCTGATGGTTCGCTCCCAGTAATTTTTTTCATCGAGACTCGGTAAACGTTTACAAACCTGGCTCCACACCTTTCGGACGGGGGGCATGAGGGTGGCACCGACCTCTCAACAATTGAAACGGCTCCGGGGAGAACACATCGCACTGCTGTTTCCCGCCCTGCTTCCGATCCTCATCTTCTCGGTCGGCCCTTTGCTCCGGGGCATGTACATGGGCTTCACAGGGTACCAACTTGGCGACGACGCGGCCGTCTTCAACGGACTGGCCAACTACCGCCACATGCTGGGGGACCGGTACTTTTGGCAGTCACTATGGACCGGTCTGATCTGGGCGGTGGTGGTCACCGGCGGACAGGTGGGGCTGGGGCTCGGGCTGGCCCTGCTGTTGAATGCCAACCTGCGGCTGCGCTGGTTGGCCCGGACGCTGGTGCTGGTGCCCTGGGCCATGCCGCCGGTCATCAAGGGCCTGATGTGGCGGCTCGTGTACCATCCGGATGCAGGGATCCTCAACCATCTGCTCCTGAACCTCGGCATTCTGGAGCGCCCCGTTAACTGGCTTTCGGACTTCACCTGGACACTGCCGGCGGTCCTATTGGTGGGCATTTGGGCGGGCATGCCTCAGTCAGCCATTACGCTGCTGGCCGGCCTGCAGACGATTCCCGAGGAGCTTTACGAAGCGGCTGCTATTGACGGCGCCGACGGCTGGCAGAAGTTCTGGCACGTGACCCGGCCGCTGCTCAGGCCGGTGATGGTGGCCATTATTTCTCTGGAGTTTATCTGGAATTTTAATTCCTTCAGCTTGGTTTACGTGCTGACCGAAGGAGGGCCTGGTGGCAAGACCCGCCTGCCGATGCTCCTGGCGTACGAGGAGGCCTTCCGTTATGGGAACTTCGGCTATGCCGCCGCGTTGGGCAACGCGATGATGGTCATCATTACCCTACTGGTCTTCATCTATTTCCGCAACCAACTGCGGGAGCAGCAGTGAGGGGGTGAAGCCGTGAGCTGGAAGCGCTTGGTTTCAAAGGGGCTCATGTATGCAGCTCTGCTGGCTTATGTGGTCTTTCTGGCCTTCCCGCTGTTCTGGATGCTTTCCACCTCCCTGAAGCCTCCGCAGGAGATCGCAGCCCGGGTGCCCACTCTGCTGCCGAAAGCACCGACGCTGGCCCATTATGTGGCCGCCTTTGAGGAGCAGTCGGTCACCCGTGCGATCTTCAACAGCTTCAAGGTGGCCAGCCTTTCGGCGGTGGTAACGGTGATCGTCACCCTGCCGGCGGCTTACGCCATCGCCCGGTATCGGTCCCGGATTACCAAGGCCGTCCAGGGATGGGTGGTGATCTCTCAGATCTTCCCTTTCATCCTGATCATCGTACCGCTGTTCCTGATTCTCCGTGCCCTGCACCTCAATAACACGCACGCCGGTCTGGTGATTGTGTATCTGGTGTGGAGCATGCCCTTTACCCTCTGGATGCTCCAGGGGTACGTCCGGTCGATTCCGGTGGCCCTGGAGGAAGCGGCCGCGGTGGATGGCGCCACTCGCTGGCAGATCCTGTGGCGGATCGTTGCACCGCTTTTGCTGCCCGGGGTCGTGGCTGCCACCCTGTTCACCTTCATCTCCGCCTGGAACGAGTTCCAGTTTGCGCTGGTGGTGCTGAAGGATCCGAAGCTAGCTACTTTGCCCATCACCCTGGCCAAGTTCACCGGGGTGGACGGCACCGCCCGCTGGGGTCCGCTTGCCGCCTCTTCTTTGATTGCCACGCTGCCCAGTCTGCTGCTCTTCTCCTTCATCCAACGTGGGCTGACCGCCGGCCTGGTGGCTGGATCGGTTAAGCAATAAACGTCACTGAATCCCGCCAGAGGAGGGAACCTGAATGCGAAAGTGGTTTGCAGGGCTCATGGCGCTGTCCCTGGTCTTGTTGTCCGCCTGTGGCGGCGGCAAGCCCCAACCCGGTGGCTCGACGAAGGAACCGGTGACGCTCCGCTTCGTCAGCCTCGCCTGGCAGAAGCAGTCCGTCGAAGCTAACAAGGAGATTGTAGCGAAGTGGAACGAGGAGCACCCGGATATTCAGGTCGAGTACATTCAGGGCGACTGGAACTCGATCCACGACTACATGCTGACCTCCTTTGAAAGCGGCGACGTCCCCGACATCTTCCACTACGAATCGCCCTCCATTATTGACTGGGCGAA
>DATCKG010000019.1:0-6465 GCA_036562385.1 Symbiobacteriaceae bacterium | reverse complement strand
GCGGCCGCCGCCGCCATCATCCCCGCGGGGCCGCCTCCCACCACGATCACGTCGGCATCCTTCATGAACCCCTGGTCACCCCCACGCTATCCCAGCCGGCTGACCTGAGAGATGCCGTCCCGGAGGGTCACCTGGTAGGCTACCTCGGCGGTCTCCGCCAGATGCGGGTTGTGGGTGACCATGATCACCTGCCGGCCGAAGAACTGGCTGACCATCTTCAGGAACTGGGCGGTGGGCTGGATGAAGTCGTCGCTGACGTGTTTGGCAGGCTCGTCCAGGATCAGGGCGCCCTGCAGCCGGGGCCGGTAGGTCTCCAACATGGCGATCCGCAGGCCGAGGCAGACCACATCCACCACCCCGCCGCCCCGGGAATCCTGCGGACGGGTCTCCAGCACTTCGGTGCCGTACCGGGAGGTGACGTAAAACTCCGCCTCGGCCCGGCCCGCCTTCTCTGTAAGCTGAATCCGGAACGCATAGTCCGGCCCGAAGATCGCCTGCAGGGTGTTGGTCACCAGCATCTCGATCTGCTGCTGGGCCTGTTTCCGCGCGTGCTCGGCGGTCTGCTGCAGGAGGACAATCACCTGCTCAAAAATGTCCGCCTGCTCCCGACACCGCTCCAGTTCCGCCGCACAGCGGTCCCGCTCCTGCTGCAGCCGCTTCTGCTGTCCCTTCCGCTCGCTGAGGGCTTCCCGGGCCCTTTTCAGCCGCTCCTTCCGTTCCGTCAGCGCGTCCATCGCTTACCCCTTCAGCAGGTCCGCCGGCAGCAGGCTGTCCGCTTCCTGCAGCAGCCTGTCCACCTCGGCCCTGAGCTGCTCGATCTCACGTTCCAGTTCCTCCGGCTTCACCTGCAGGTCGGCCAGCTCCTGCAGCAGCCGCTCCCGCTGCCGCTGCAGCTCGTCCAGGCGGGCCTCATACCGGTACTTGAGCTGCTTGGCCTTCTCAATCTGTTCCTTCAGTTCCGCGATGCGCCGCTCATTCTGCTCCAGTGCCACGGTGCGATCCGCCCCCTCTGTTCATCATGCCGCTTCCGCCTCCCGGGCCATGGGGAGGATGCGCCGGCCCCCCGCCGGCCAGCTCAGCCAGAATCCGGCGGACCGCCGCCGGCTCCACCGGCTGCAGGCAGGTGGGACAGCGGCCGGTGCGGGTCAGGATCTCCTCCAGGGCGCCCAGGTGCCGCTCCAGCTGCGCCTCCACATCCCGCAGCATTCCGGTGCCCCTGGCGATGCGGTCCTCCACGTCCCGCCACTGCGCCAGGCATTCCTGCAGCCTCTCCAGCCGCTGCTGCAGCCGGGCCGCCTCCTCCAGGAGCCCGGCCGCCCGGGGAACCTGCTGCAGCCGCGCCACCGCGCCCTCCAGGCGGCGGCGCTCATCTTCCCGCCGTTTCCACTCCGCCTCCACCCGCAGCAGCCCGGTCAGCCGGCTCTGCCGCTCCGCCGCTTCCCGGGCCCGCTGCTCTGCCAAGGGGAGCGCGGTCAGCACATCCAGCCGCGCCTTGGTGCGCCGGATCTCCTGCTCCACCCGGCTTAGGTCGTCCCGCAGCCGCTCCAGGCGGACCGCCTGGCGGTGCCGCTCCTCCGCCTCCTTGAGCCGGTGCTCCGCCTGCGCCAGGTCCCGGAGGGCCTGCAAACGAGTCCGGAGGAATTCCTGCTCCCGCTCGGTGCGGATCAGCTCCTCCCGGATCGACTGCAGCCGCTGAAGCCGGTGGTCCAGCGCCTCCGCCCGGGCCACCGCTGCCTCCGCCCGCTCAAGCTGCTCCTCCAGGGCGGGCAGATCGGCATACTGCTTCAGTTCCTCGTCAAACTCCTCCAGCCGCGCCTCCAACTGGGCCACTTCCTGCCGGACGGCCCGGAGATCCCGCTGGGTGTCCCGGACCGCCGCGTCCACCACGTGGACCCCCAGCAGCCGGCCCAGGGCCCGGGCCCGGAAGGAGCCGCTTTCGGCCAGCAGGAAAGGTCCCTCGAGCTGGGAACCCAGGTTGAGCAGCACCCGCTTGTCCGTATCCAGCAGCACCTGCGGCATGCCGTGGGCCCGCAGTACTTCCGCCGGCACCTGGGTTCCAAACCCTTCAAAAACCCGGGGCTCCTCCCCCGGTATCCGCACGATGTAGCGACTCCGGGCCGCACTGCCGGACCGGCCGAGGTGCACCTCCCGGATGACCTCGGCCCCGTCGCTCATGGTGACGGTCACCCGGCACGCCCGGGCGCCGGTCCGCACAAAGTCGGTTCCCCTCGGCTCGTTGTACAGGGCCCAGCGGATGGCCCGCAAGATGGCCGACTTGCCGTGGTCCGAAGGTCCGACGATGACATTGAGACCGGGGCCGAAGTCCAGTTCCGTCCGCTCGTGGGACTGGAAGTTCTCAATCAGGACATGGCGGATGTATTTCATACCGGCTCCTCCTCGCCCCGGCTCAGCGCCTCCTGGGCCATCCCCAACCGCCGAAGGGCTTCCTCCCGGACGCGCCGGGGCACACCGGTGTTGTCCGCGATCCGCTCCATGATGGCCTGGACCTCCAGCACCTCAAACTGGCTGGCATCCCCGATGCCCTGGATGAACTCCGCCAGGGCCCGCTCCCGGGCGATCTGGGCCTCCTCCCGGGACCGGTCCAGCACCTCGTAGCCGGGCCGGGCGGAGGACAGCGGGATGAACTGCCAGCGGACCGGCTCCCCCCGCTTGAGCTCCAGCAGGACCACCTGAACGGGCCGCCGGTAGTCCGCGGACTGATAGCCCAGGCGGACCAGGGCGCCGGGGTTGATGAAGAGCCGCCCGTCGTACTCATGAACTCGGGACCAGCCGGGGTGGTAGTGACCGCCGAAGGTCACATCCGCCACCGTAAAGGCCATCACCGATTCCAGCAGGGTGTAGGCGGTTCCTTCCACAAACGCCCGCTCCAACAGCATGCCGTGGGTCAGGTGGATGGCAAAGTCGGCCTCCGGGTGCCGCTCATGAAGGGATCCCCCCTGCCCCGCCGGTACCACGCAGTAATCCAGCACCGGGTCCCGCCGGTCGATCTCGGCGTGAAAGGGCTGGCCGGTCACCTGGACCTTCAGGTCCCCCTCCTCCAGCCAGGCCACCTCCCCGGGGCTCAGCAGCCGAAACAGGCGGAAGCCGTCAAAGAGCCCCAGCATGGTGCGGGGAATCGTTCCGGGGTTGAAGCCATACATGTCGTGGTTGCCGGCGATGCCGTAAATGGGGCAGGGCGCCTCCCTGAGCACCCGCAGAAATTCCAGGGCCACCGCCGGGGAGACGTCCGGCCGGTCAAAAAGGTCGCCGCCGTGGAGGATGGCCGCCACCCGGTGCTCCCGGGCCAGGGACACCACCTCCGATAGCTTCGCCAGCAGCGTCCGGGGCAGGTCGTCCAGCCGGCTCCGGGGCGTCGTGCCGCGGATGTGGGTATCCGTCAGGTACAGAAGCTTCACGTGGACTCCGCCTCCTCCTCCGGCGCCATTCCGCCCCGCAGGCGCCCGGAGAGCCGCCGGGGACGGGGCGCCCGGGGCAGGTCCTGCAGCAGGGGCGCCAGGGCCTCTGCAATGGTGGCAAAATCATAGCCCCGACGGGCCAGGTAACCCGCGAGGCGCCGCTGAGCCGTCTCCCGGTCCAGGCCGGGCGTGCGCTTCAGCCGCTGGGCCGCGGCCTCCCGGGCCCGGATCACCAGGTCTTCCCCCTCCAAGGCCTCGGCCACCACCTGCCGGGCCAGATCGGGGCTCACCCCGCGCCGGGTCAGTTCCCGCAGCAGCCGGGCCGCGCCAAAGCCCCGGTGGACCTCCACGTAATGACGGGCGTAGGCCTCGTCGTCCAGCCATCCTGCCGCTGTCAGCCGCTCCAGCACCTGCTCCGCCACCTCCGGTGGATACCGGCGCTGCAGCCGCTGCGCCACCTGACGGCGGGTGCGGGCCGAAGCGGACAGCAAGCGCAGGGCATAGTCCCAGGCCCGCTTGATGAGGTCCTGTCGCAAGGCCTCCGCGAGCTGTGCCCCGTCTACCTCCATGCCTTCCTTCAGGTGGCTCAGGAGGATGCTCTCCTCGTGCAGACTCATCACGTACCGCCCGTCCAGGTAGAGGGAGCGCCGGTGGGGGTCCCTCTGCTGGGGCCGAAGGGCGGTGATCCGGCCTGACAGCCGGGAGACCGTTTCCAAATCGGGCTCATGACGTCGACGGGGGCCGCGGCCGGCCCCCTCCTCGGTGTTATACCACATCATCCGTCGCATCATCGGTGGCAGGTTTGGCAGGAATGCCCAACATCAGCCGTTCCCGGATCTTCCGTTCGATTTCGTCAGCCACCTCGGGATGCTGCCGCAGCCACTCCCGGGCGTTCTCCTTCCCCTGACCGATCCGCTGATCGCCGTAGGAGAACCAGGCGCCGCTCTTCTGGATGATCGGCGGATCCAGTTCAATCCCGACGTCGATCAGGCCGCCTTCCCGGGAGATGCCCTGGCCGTAAAGGATATCAAATTCGGCCTGCTTGAAGGGCGGAGCCACCTTGTTCTTGACCACCTTCACCCGGGTGCGGGAGCCCACCACCTCGGCACCGTTTTTCAGGCTCTCCGTCTTGCGGACTTCGAGCCGGATGGACGCGTAGAACTTGAGGGCCCGGCCGCCAGGCGTGGTCTCGGGATTGCCGAACATCACGCCGACCTTCTCCCGGATCTGGTTGATGAAGATGCAGACGCACCGGGATTTGGAGATGGCACCAGTCAGCTTCCGAAGCGCCTGGGACATGAGACGGGCCTGGAGCCCCACAAAGGAGTCGCCCATCTCGCCCTCAATCTCCGCCCGCGGAACCAGGGCGGCCACGGAGTCGACCACCACCACGTCCACCGCGCCGGAGCGGACCAGGGTCTCGGTGATCTCCAGGGCCTGCTCGCCGGTGTCCGGCTGGCTGATCAGCAGATTATCGATGTCGACCCCCAGGTTGCGGCAGTACACGGGATCCAGGGCGTGCTCCGCGTCCACGAAGGCCGCCACGCCGCCCATCTTCTGCGCCTCTGCGATCACGTGCAGCGCCACGGTGGTCTTACCGGAAGACTCCGGTCCGTAGATCTCCACCACACGGCCCCGGGGCAGTCCGCCCACACCCAGGGCGATATCCAGCGCGATGGAGCCAGTGGGAATCACTTCCACCGGCAATCTGGCCGCCTGCTCTCCCAGCCTCATGATGGAGCCCTTGCCGAACTGCTTTTCAATCTGGGCCAGGGCCATCTCAATCGCCTTCTGCTTGCTGGGTTCCAACGCCATGCACCGCCGCCTCCCTACCTGTCCGTACCAGCCGGATTGCTTCCTCATTCAGCGCTGTCACCTTTTCGACGATACACATGCGCATTCCTGCAACGGTCAGCAGAAAAACAGAACATCCGTTCGTTTTTCTCCGCCGTCCCCCGGGGAGAGGCCGGAGGCAGACAGACCGGGAGCCGGGGACCACGCCCCGGCTCCCGGTGCCTGTGCGCCTTCCCGGCACATCGGTGTCCTTCCTAGTTACTGGTTAAGGAGCGTCCGCTCCCGCTCGAACCACCGGCCCGCTCCGGCCCGCTGCAGCACCGCCACCAGCAGCAGGGTGATGATACCATCCACGCAGTGGTGTGCGCTGGTCCCCACGAGGGTAATCACCACTGATTGGATGTTCAGGGTGGCCAGCCAGGTGACGATTCCTTCAAACACGGCATGAATGGGGAGCGCCATCAGCATGACCAGCCACATGGACATCCCCCGGCGCCAGGCCACGTTGCCCACATACGCGAAGAACGCATGGGACAGGGCCCGGGCGCCCACCACCGGGTTGGTGAAAACCGTAAAGCCCAGAGCCGACCCCAGGCCTACGCCCAAGGCCGCAAAGGGGCTCATGTACATGGCCAGCATGCTGGGGACATGAGAGATGAGCGTCGCAGTGAAATACGGCGGAATGACGACCCGCAGGGGCGTGAACACCAGCGGAATCATGATAGCCAGAGCGGTCAGCACACCCGTGATGGCCAGTTCGGCAACGCGATTCTGTTTCTGCACGAAAATCTCGACCTTTCTACAGTTCGTACTGACGATATCATTTCTTGGCTACAGAATCTATCACGAGTTAACATTCACGGTCAATAGAATTAGGCCACTTTCTCCCCCGAGCCGGTCCTTGCCGGGTCGGGTGGTTGACACGTCATGTCATAGCCGGTAGAATTTCATCAGTCTCATATGATAACGATTCTCATTCGCAGTGCTCCAGCGTGCCAATTGGGTCGCGGCGCGCTGCTCATATAGTGGGAGGTTTGTGCGATGAACCGATGCCGCTTTCTCCGACCGCTGGCTGTCTCCCTGGCCGGCGCCCTGCTACTCGCCGGCTGCAACACTTCCAGCGCAGGTAAGCCGGACCCGAAGGACCAGACCGGCACCTCTGCTTCCGGAACCGTAGTGGTCTACTCCGGCCGCAGCGAACACCTCGTCCAGCCCATCTTCGATCAGTTTACCCAGGAGACGGGCATCAAGGTCG
>DATCKG010000013.1:0-12500 GCA_036562385.1 Symbiobacteriaceae bacterium | reverse complement strand
CGGCGCAGGTGCGGTATGATTATGTCTCGCCGGGGCAACCTGGCAGCCGCTGTGCAGTTTTGAAGGTGTGAGATCCAAACAGTTTAGGGTGGCCATACCGAGGGGGATCACCCGTTCCCATTCCGAACACGGAAGTTAAGCCCCTCAGGGCCGATGGTACTGCGCATCGTGCGCGGGAGAGTAGGTCGCTGCCCAAACTGATTGTGGAGGCCACTGCGCTGTGCAGTGGCCTTCCTGCTTTCTCTGCCCCGTTCCCTGGCCGAAAAACGCAGCACCCCTACGCTTCCCGGCGCAGGGGTGTTTCCGTACCCAAGACCTTTCCAGACGGCTACGAGTACATAGCCTCTGCTTCCTGATAGGCGCAGGTGCGATTACGCCCCCCGTTTTTGGCTTCGTAAAGCGCCATATCCGCCTTTCGATACAGGTCGTCAAAGGTGGTATCGCTGCAGGTCTTTTGGGCTGCCCCGGCACTGATGGTGAACGAAATGCTCCCACCGGCTTCGAGAGGGATCTTGACCTGTTCGTAGGTTCTGCGCAGCCGCTCGGCTACACGCACGGCGTCTGCCAGGCAAATGCCAGGCAGCAGCACGGCGAACTCCTCGCCACCGATGCGCGCGAGGATGTCGGTGGCGCGCAGATTCTTCTGGCCGACCTCCACCAGGGTCCGGAGCACCAGGTCACCGACGGCATGGCCGTAGGTGTCGTTTAATGTCTTGAAGTGGTCCACGTCCAGGAGAATGAGCGAGACCGGATGGCCGTATCGGATCGACCGGGTGATCTCCCTGGACGCCAGTTCCCAAAAGTGGCGCCGGTTGAAGGCACCGGTGAGGGCGTCGGTGGTGGCCAGGCGGTAGAGTTCATCCTCGATCCGCTTGCGGTCCGTGATGTCCCTGACCACACCCACCAGGCCTATCTGCTTGCCATCGGAATCGATCAGGGGCGCGATGGTGGTCTCGGTCCAGATTCGGGTGCCGTTCTTGCGGGTCAGTTCTGCCTCCAGGGTGGGCGGTACATTGAAGGTGCGCGGAGCGGAGAGCAGATCTTTCAGCCTCATCAGGTACGAGCGGTTTGCTGCGAATAGCTCGTCGATAGTCCGCCCGATCCACTCTTCCTGCGTATAACCCAGGAGCCTGGTGATGGAGGGGCTGACCCAGGTGACGCGTCCCTGGAAATCGACGGTGATGATCATGTCACCGACGTTCTCAGCCAGAAGCCGGTAGCGCCTCTCGCTCTCCTCCAGGGCGGCGGTAGCTTTGGCCAGTGCTTCGGTCATGGAGTTGAAGGCCTCGGAGAACTCCCCCAGGAAATCGACCCGCTGGGTGAAGTCGCCGGCGGCGATCATCTTCGTCTGCCAGGTGAGGTGGCGGAGCTTGGACTGCAGTGACCGGAGACAGCCGCCGAAGAATCCTTTTTGGCGAACGGAACGGGAAAGGTCGCCGTTGGAAATGGCCCACACCTGCTCCTTGAGCTCCTTGACGTCCTCATACAGCCTGACAAAGCCGGGGTGTGCTTGCAAGGAATCCGGGATGGCTTTGGGAAAGCGGCTCTTGATGAGATCGTCCAGGGTGGCTACAGCCAGATCCACCAGCGAGGACTCGTCCGTGTGGGACACCTCAGTTGTCACCATCTTTCACCGCCCTCGCGGCGAACCGACAGGCCCGACCGCCAGTACACCAGCACTCGATCTCTTGCACGTTATACGGGCGCCCGGTGTATTGCTCGAGGATGGCGGCCAGGAATCCCTCATCGTACTTGCAGGTTTCGAAATCCAGTTCCGGAAGTCCGGAACAATTCAGGTCTTCCTCCACCACCAGGATAAACCGCCCCTGTTCCGGGTCAGCCTCTTCCACCCGCAAGATGCCAACCTGCATGTCCCGGAGCACCTGTTGGGTCTTCCGGATAAACTCGTTGAAGTCGGTGACCGGACCGATGATGTGTTCGGCAAAGGCCTTTCCGGCCAGCCTCCCGGCCTGCCGGAATATCTCATCGGTCTTTTGGGTTCCGAAGTTTTGTTCCAGCACGTCCCGAAGTGTAAACTGCATGATGCGGTACAGTTCCAGCCGCATCAAGTTACCGAGGTTTGGCCGGCCTAGATCGATATCGCCCAACAGTTCCCAGGAGAAGGCGTACTTCCGGTCTGACATGGTTTGGCAGCCTCCCTTCCTAAGGAGCTATACGGTGCTAGGATGGTGGAGACACCCATGTAGGGCCGGGAAGGTAAGGCCCCCGGTGACCGTAGGGTTGGACACGGCCTAAGATTAGGTATTTGAAAGTATCCGCTCATACTATAATGTTAATAGCTTTTCTAATGAAATAGGGTACTGGTCATAATGACGATTTCGCACTACTTCGGAACGCGGTGACTTCCGACGGCGGTATACCGAAGGAGGTAACAGGCCCCTACTTTTCCAGGGGACCTGTTTTCCTCCCCGCGATGGGGAGGGTACTCGAAACGGCCCAGGATGCCGGCTGCACCCTTCGGCGGTGTCTGTTGGGACCATGGCCCGACGCAACGGCCGTTCGCGTCCAACGGTACCGCTCTGAAGCGAAGGTCGCGGGCAAATAGATCCAAAAGTACCAGTGGAATGCCGGCTCGTCCGTGGTACTTGGTGTCACCTACATTGTGCAGAGTGAGACTCATTCTCAAGAAGGAGGCCGATCTCATGAAAGATGACGAGCCGAAGATTCCATCCTTCTGGTGATGCCTCTTTGATGCCCACTTGCTATGCTGAGCGTTGACCAAAGAAAGAAAGGTGAGCGGAAGCATGGGAGGTGTGGACATGAGCATTTGGCAGCTTACTGACGCCGACGTGGAGGCCGTGGCCACCCAAATCAAGCAGGGCCGGTCCTACGAGGAAATTGCCAGGGACCTGGACATTAGCGTGGAGATGGTGGTCTGCGCGGCTCGGAAGTGGCCGGAAGTGCGCCAGCGCATGGGTCTCTGGGCGGACCTCTTCTGATCCGCCCCGGGACCCGTTCCGACGCGGCTCCCGCCCGGAATCGGTGCGGGGCTTTTTTGTTTTAGCAAATGACAAAATGAATAGGGAACAGGAGCCGGGAGTGGTACGTCGAATTTCTCGAGAAGCTATCAACAGAGTTCGTCGCGCGGGGAGGGTTTTTCGGTGGTACTGCGCTGGTTCCGGAGGTTGGTAATGGCCCTGCTGCTGATCGCTGTGTCGGGGTGCGGCTTCCGTCCCGGTGACCGCGCCGTGCCGCCGGAGCCTCCGCTTGCTGAAACGGAGGAACCCGTTCAGCCGGAGCGGGGGCGCATCCTCGCGGTGGGCGACCTGTTGATGCACACACCGCTGGTGTACGCCTCGGCACTGCCGGGGGACCAGTGGGACTTTACGCCCCTGTTTGCGCCGGTGCGACGGTGGATCGAAGCGGCGGATCTGGCGGTGGCAAACCTGGAGACGACCCTGACCGGCCCTGCCTATCCGTGGTCCGGGTATCCCAGTTTCAACACGCCTCCGGAGCTGGCCAGGGACCTGAAGGCGGTGGGGTTTGACGCGGTGACCAATGCCAACAACCACGCCCTGGATTACGACCGATACGGGTTGGAGCAGACCATCGCGGCCCTGGAGCGCTACGGCTTGCCCTGGACGGGTACCAGCCGGACGCAGGAGGAGCGAGATCAGATTCTCGTGCTGGAGGTAACTCCCTCCATTCGGATGGCCCTGCTGGCGTACACGTACGGGACCAACGGGATCCGCCTGCCGGAACCCTGGAGCGTCAATTTGCTGGATCCCGACCAGATCGCGGCGGACATCGCTCGGGCCCGCTCCCTGCCGGGAGTGGATCTGGTAGCGGTGGCCCTTCACATGGGGGAGGAATACGTCCGGGAACCCAACGCCGAGCAGGAAGCGATGGTGGACCTGGCGCTTCAGGCGGGAGCGGACATCATCCTGGGGTGCCATCCCCACGTGATCCAACGGATCGAGGTTCGGCAGGTGACAGACCAGTTCGGTCGGAACCTGCCCCGGGCGGTGATCTTCAGCCTGGGCAATTTCATCAGCAACCAGGAAGGCGTGCCCCGGGAGGCGGGGCTGATGCTCCTGGTGGATGTGGTGAAGGAAAACGGGGTCGCGTCGGTGGAACGGGTCTCCTTCATCCCCACGTGGGTGGACCAGTACCAGGACGGGGAGCGGACGCGGTACCGGGTGGTGGCCGTGGAACAGGCGATCCAGGATTACGAGACCGGGGCGGATCCCCTGCTGACGGAGGCCGATTACCAGCGCCTAAAAGAGGTCTGGGCGGATACCCTGCAGCATGCGGTGGGAAGTCCCGAGGTGACGGTCTACTCGGTGACCGATCCACCCGGCCTGGCAAGAGGTCCCTCATCGTAGGAGGTCCCTGCGCTTCAGAGCCGGGACCTCCCGGAACGTTGCCGCCGAAGCCGTGGCCGGTCGAATGCACCGCCGGCACCCGGCCTTTTTCCGTAAGAGAATAGCGAGGTGTCTGCATTTGAACCGAATGGACGCAGCTGTGAACTGGCACTGGACCTGCTCATCGCTTCACATCGAAACACCCGTGGCGCATCTGCGGCTCACTCCTCTGGCGGATGACCTGATTCGGATGCAGGTAACCTCTGGAGACGGCACCGAGAGCTTTCCCACGGGTGCGGTGATCAAGGACGACTGGCCGCCGGTTGTGGCTTCGGTGGAAGAAAAAGAGGGAAGGATCCGCCTCTGTACGCCCCGGATGGCGGTAGAGGTGGAGCTTTCACCGATCCGCCTGTCGTGGTATGAGGGAAACCGGCTTTTTGCCCGGGACGAAGCCATTGAGGTCGGCGACGGCCGGGTGGTCCTCCGGCGCAGCATGCCGCCGGATGAGCATTATTACGGATTTGGCCAGAAGGAGGGCTTTCTGGACAAGCGGGGCCGCCGCATGGTGATGTGGGCCACCGATGATCCGCTGCATACGCCCACGACCGATCCCCTGTATCAGTCGATTCCCTTCTTCCTGGCGCTCAGGCAGGGCAAGGCCCACGGTTTCTTCCTGGATTCGGGCGCCCGGAGCATTTTTGACATGGGGTCGCTGGATCCGGCAAGTCACTACTGCATCACCGTCTACAGCCCGAACCTGGATGCGTACATCTTCGCCGGGCCAGAGATCGGAAGCATCATCGCCCGGTACACGGAACTGACGGGCCGGATGGAACTTCCGCCTCTTTGGACCCTGGGGTTTCATCAGTGCCGGTGGAGCTACTACCCGGCCGAGCGGTTGCGGGAACTGGCGCGTTCCTTCCGGCAGCGGCAGATTCCCTGCGACGCCCTCTGGCTGGATATCGACTACATGGACGGCTACCGGGTCTTTACCTGGGACAAGGAGCGCTTCCCGGACCCCGCCGGGTTGCTGGCCGATCTGCGCCGGGACGGGTTCAAAGTGGTCACCATCATGGACCCAGGCGTGAAAGTGGATCCCAACTACACCGTGTATCAGCAGGGGGTGGAGGGCGACCACTTCATCCGGAACCCCGACGGGTCCATCCACCACGGAGAGGTCTGGCCGGGGACCACTGCCTACCCGGACTTCCTGAAGGCCGCCACCCGGCGCTGGTGGGGCGATCTGCACAAGGCCCTGCTGGATGTAGGTGTGGCGGGAATCTGGAACGATATGAACGAGCCTTCCAGCTTTATCCCCAACGCTGCAGGGGAGCGGACGCTGCCCCATGACGTGGTGCAGGGGGAGGAAGGCCGGAAGGTACCGCATCGGGACGTCCACAACCTGTACGGCTTCAAGATGTGCCAGGCCACCTATGAGGGGCTGAAACGGCACCGGCCTGAGCAGCGGCCGTTCATCCTTACCCGGTCCGGGTACGCAGGGATTCAGCGGTACGCGGCGGTCTGGATGGGTGACAACCACTCCTGGTGGGAGCACATGCTGGAGCACCTGTCCCTCTGCATGGGCATGGGGCTTTCGGGCGTACCCTTCGTGGGCGCCGACGTGGGCGGCTTCAGTGCCAACGCCACCGGCGAACTGGTGGCCCGGTGGGTGCAGCTCGGTACCTTTACCCCGTTTTTCCGGATGCACTCCGCCAAGGGCACCCGGGACCAGGAGCCCTGGTCCTTCGGGGCGGAGGTGGAGGAGATCTGCCGCCGGTTCATCCGGCTGCGCTACCGTCTGTTGCCGTACTTGTACACCCTGTTTGAGGAGGCAAGCCGGACCGGACTGCCGATCCTGCGGCCTCTGGTGATGGAGGATCAGGCAGATCCGGAGACGTGGTGCATCACCGACCAGGCCATGGTGGGCAGCCACCTGCTGATCGCCCCGGTGATGCAGCCCGGGGCGACCCGGCGCATGGTCTACCTGCCTCGCGGGACCTGGTACGACTTCTGGACGGGTCAGCCCTGCGAGGGAGGACGGTATGTGATTGCCGAGGCGCCGCTGGAGCGGATGCCGGTCTACGTCCGGGCCGGGACCGCCCTTCCCATGGGACCGGAGATGGCGTATGTCGGGGAGAAGCCTGCGGATGAGCTGACGGTGCACGTCTACCCCGGCAAGGGCCGGTTCGATCTGTACGAGGATGAAGGGGAAGGGTATGGCTACCGGTCCGGGGCGTATGCCCGCACGCCTCTGGTGGTGGAGGGCGCCCGTCTGACGGTGGGGAAGCCCGAAGGCGGCTGGCAGCCCCCGCGCCGGCAAGTGGAAGTGGTGCTTCACGGCGTCGCCGGTCCGGTTCGGGTGGATGGCCGTCCGGTAGAGGCGGAGCCGGTGGACGGCGGCGGGCTGCGGGTGCTGGTGCAGCGCCCGGGAGGCTTCACGGTGGAAGCCGAGGGAACGGAGGCGTAAACAGAGGGGCCACGGGAAGATCGCCCTGCTTCCGCCCCGGAGGAGATTCTCCGGGGTGGGGCGGCGGTACTCCCGTGGCCTTCATTCATTTCCATCCTGGCAGGTTGGGGAAGGGGAGGAGCCGGCTCAGGCCGGCTCCCACTGCAGCGCTTTGGCTTTTCGGAACCGCTCGGCCACCGCGGGCCAGTTCACCACGTTCCACCAGGCGTCTATGTAGGCTTTGCGGTCGTTGTGATATTTCAGATAGTAAGCATGCTCCCAGACATCCAGCACCAACAAGGGGATTACGTCCCACTGCGAGAGGTTCTGGTGTTTTTCGGCCTGCAGGATTTCCAGCCGCCGGGGCCGGGGCGACCATACCAAGAGCGCCCACCCGCCGCCTTCCACCTGTTCCGCGGCGGCGGAAAAGTGGCGCCGGAAGGGCTCCAGGCCGCCGAAGTCCTGGGTGATCTGAGCGGCCAGTTCTCCCTGCGGATCCCCATTCCCGTCGGGCGACATGATCGTCCAGAACAGGGTGTGCAGATAGTGACCGGCCCCGTTGAAGGCAGCCTCTCGCTCCCAGTGTTTGAGCAGGCGGAAGTCGCCGGACCGTCGGGCCTCCGCCATCATCTCTTCGGCCCGGTTGAGGCCGTCGACGTAGGCCTTGTGGTGCCGGTCGTGATGGAGCCGCATGGTCAGCTCATCGATGTAGGGTTCCAGGGCGTCATACGGGTACGGCAGCGGGGGAAGTCGGTGCTGCCCGATGGGAACCCGCTGGATTTCGTCCACGCTCTCATCCTCCCGTTCGGATATGCCGAACTGTCGCAGAAATCCCGCCAGGTCTGCGGCCATCCGCTGTGCCCGGGATGCAAGGGCAGCCATGGCTTCGGGGTGAAACCAGCCGCTCTCTGCCGCCTGCTGCTGCCGTTCGGCTTCCCGCTGCAGCCGGGCCAGGGCTTCTTCCCAGCGAAGCACTTCGGTGCCCCGGGCGTGGGCGATGGCGGGCTCCCGGAGAAGTCTGCCCAGCATCCGGCGACACCGGCGACACCACTGGGCCACCTGAGTGCAGACTGTCACGTTTCCTCCCCTCCCGCATCCGTCGCTATTGCTATGCGGATGCAGCCGGGCGGGTGAGCCGGTGGGGGCAGGGGATGCAAATCAAAACCGCCGCCTCCGTACGGAGGCGGCGGCATCTGCAGACAATCCTCACTCAGCCTTCTTGGCATATCGGAATTCCGGGATGGAGCGGAAAGCCGGTAAGATGATCTGGTCACTGCGGGCGACGGTGACCTTGATGCCGTAGCGGTCCAGGGTCTCGATCACACCGCCGCGCATCCGCAGCGCGGATTCCAGCACCGCGGGATCGCCGATGGCGGCGATTTCGAAAGGCGAGGCGGTAAGCGTCTGGTAGATCATGATCCGCTGCCCTACGTTCCGGATGCCCGAGATGCTGGTGAGCCGCTGGCCGTTGACAGCGATGGCCTCCGCGCCGGCGGCGTACAGTTCGTTGATCACCGTCCAGAGGTCTTCATCCTGTACCCGCGTCTGGGTGGCTTTATCGGTGGCTTCGGTAACGGTGACGATCACGCCCGGGCCGCGGGTCTCCACCGTGCCTGCCAGCAGCTCCAAAGGGGTGGTGTCCGGCGGCGGCGTGGCATTCTGCTCCGCCAGGGCCTTGCGGAGCTCGTCCAGCTCCTTGGCCAGGCGGTCACGTTCTGCCTGAACCGCCTTCAGGGTCTCCTGGGTGACGGCCAGTTCCGTAGCCAGCTGATCGCTGCGGAGGCGGGTGGGATCCAGCGGGATCTGCTTCTGCACACGGAACTGTGTGGTCAGCAGCAGACCGAAAACCAGCATGGCGATTCCGAGCGCCCATTGCGTTCGATGCGCGTTTTTCCCCATCGTTCCTCACATCACTCACGGACCGTATTCGACTTTTGCAGCGCGACTCCTGCGGCGAAGCGTTGCGAATCGGGAACTGGCGGCCGGACGAGGAGAATGGCCGGGCCCCCTGGGCGGACCAGGGGGCTGCCCGGAGATACGATCAGTCGCTGATGTCACGAGTCTGCAGGCCGTAGGCCCAGAGATCCATGGGCGGTGCGGTTTCGCCTGCCGGTCCGAAGCGCGCAGCCCACTGGAGCCACTGGGCCGCGTACGGGTGAATCTGGTTGGGGCTCCAGGTGATCACCCAGTCCTTGGCGCCCAACTCATAAATCCCGGGGCTGTCGGTGGGACGCCCCCAGCTGTACGGCCGCTGCCTTTCCATCCTTCGTCCCTCCGCTGTTACCGGTAATAGGGGGCGCCGGAGACCGGTCCCGCCACAAACCACGGCATTCCATGATACATGGGACTGGCGGGGACGGGGCTGACCAGCATGCGGGCTGCCAGCCGTTCCGCCGCCGACACCGCCTCGTCGGTGGGGACGCCGGATCCTGCCAGGTAACCAGCCAGGGCGGCCTTGACCACGGATCGGGGATCGATGAGCCCATCCTCACGCCCGTCCATGTACCGGCGGGCCAGGTTGGCGGCCACGGCCATGGCCTGTTCTTCCATGAGTTTACCGCCTCCTCTGCCACATCGTATGCAAGCGACATAACATGGCGTGAGGTGAGTTAGAAGATGATGCCGTGGCCCTCGATGCAGTGGCCGTGGGTGCCGATGATGCAGATGCAGCCCATCCCTGTCCGGCGCGGCGGCCGGCTGATGATGCAGCCCGGCGGCGCCTTTCCCGTGCCGGAGTCGGTGCCGTGGCGGAAACTGCCCCCGGCGGTGCGGGGGTCGTACCTGCGGCTTACCGAAGGGCCGCCCAAGCCGTCGGTCACCCTGTCGGTGATGAACGAAAGCCAGAAGTCGATGATCGCGCCGGACCTGCCGGACCGGCCGAATGTGTGACGCGGGGCCCGGAGTTGTCCGGGCCCCGCGTCGCGGCATCCCCATGCATCGCTGCGGGGGGCTGAGGGGCAGGATCGGAGCCTCGGGCGTAGAAATGTCTGGCATCACGCCGATGGGTGAGGTGCGTTCGATGCAGGTTCGGTTTACACCGGCGGCGGCCCGGGAGATCCTTCAGATCATGCGGGAGCGGGGAAACCATCTCGCCCTGCGGATTCAGATCCGCCAAGGCCCCGGGGGCCTTCACTGGGACATGCGGCTGGAGCCCCTGTCCCCCCAGGCGGTCTGGGCGGACGGCGTACCGGTACTGGCTGATGCCCAGACCTGGCGCTATCTGGATGGGATGGTAATTGACTGGACGCAGACGCCGGAGGGGCCTGGAATCGGCGTCTTCAGCAGCAGCCTGCACGACGGGAACGTGCTGACAGCCGGCTGAGCCCGAAGGTGGCTTACAGGATCCCCGCCTGGGCCAGGTAGTCCATCACCACGTGGCCCCGGACGCGGGGATCCAGTATGTCCGCATACCGGTCGTCCAGTTCCACGATGGCCAGCCTCCGGGTGATCTCCCTGGAGTGCTTGCTGATGATGCTGGCGGTAATTTCGAAACGGGATGCCAATTGGGCCTGAGTGACTTCATCATCCAGATGAATCCAGCGGTGCCACACGTATAGGACCGCAGCGGCCCACGCCCCCGGATAGATGACTTTGGGCTGCAGGGTCATCGCCACGTCCCACCAGAGGCGCAGGACGGTAACGGTGTCGCCATAGGCCAGGCCGGCCTCAGATGCGTACAGCAGGATCTCGTCATACACCCTCAGCCATCGCTCCGGCACACCCGGCGGAGGTGCTACGATGCCGAGGGAAGCGGCGGTATCCTCCGGGGCAGGCGGCCGCAGAACCAGGCCATGATTTTGGGCCAGCAGCGCCAGGGAGGTCAGGTCACGGACCAGGGGCCACCGTTCCCGGAACAGGTCGTCCCAACCGGCCTCGGGTACGGCCCGCTGCATCCGGAACAGTTCCCGTTTCAGCAGAGGCGTCACCGCTTCCAGCAGGGTGGCATTCCCTTCCACCAGGTCAAAGCCCGGGCGCCAGATCTCCCCGGTGGGCAGCAGGCGACCCAGCACCAGGGAGTCCTTGGCGGGAAGGTGGCCGGGACCCAGGTCGGTGTGGCAGAGCTGACCGGTAAAGGCATCCCTCAGTACCACCAGATCTCCTGCATACCGCTCCACCAGGTAGAAGCCGGGATGGGAGCGTTCCCAGGCCGTGAGCAGTTCCAGTTCCGTGGAATCGGTACGCCCTTTCTTGAACGCGGCCACCATGGTGGTGCCTTCTTCCCGATTGTGGTAGGAGAAGGCAAACCAATCCAGGAAGGCATAATGCAGGCTTTCAGCCAGCTGCTCGTCTACCAGGACGTTGCTCAGAATGATGCCGAAAAACTGCGTCTGGGCCCGCTCCACGTCCTCACCCTCGTATTCCATGCAGAAATCGGCCAGATCCTCCATAAGGTGGTTGTAGGCCCGATCGTAGCGGAATCGGGTGAGGGAGATGACCTGCTCCCGGGACCCACAGCAGTTCTTGTATCGCTTCCTGCTGCCGCAGGGGCAGCGGTCGTTTCCTCTGGTCATGAGGCAACTCCTTTGCAGCGGACAGAATGCCAGGTACTACTGCGAACAGTATCATACCACCGGGGTGCCTGCAACCCGCCCTGGTCCAAAATGACCCGCGAAATCCGCACAGGGGAAGAAAGGAGCAAAGCGGGTTGTTGGGGGGCGGTTCCGCGGCGGTGTAGCCGGCGCTGACCGTCCTGGAACCCCGGAATGGTGGGGGCGGGTAGGATCAAGTGAGGCATATCGTGAATCTGGAAGGGCCCCCAAGGGAGGGTGATGCGGATGAGGAGATTCGTATCGGTGCTGCTTGCACTGGTCGTGGTTCTTTCCTTCGGATCCGTGGGACATGCGGCTGAGGTCATGGTGGACTCAGACCCGATTTATCTCAATGGCTATTTCGCTCACTCTGGTGACGATTTGTATGACTTCATCGTCATTCACCATCCCAACGAAAAAATAGGGGTGTACGTCAAGAATCTTACATCTTTTGATGTTCAATGGTATGTGGAGGATGTACGGACCCATAAGATTTACGGTCAAGGTATCTTGTATAGCAAAGGATCGATCATGTCCCGTCAAGTGGTGTACTTTGTGTTCCACGACTTAGCTTTGTTAGCCGGCACTCAGTGGTAACAGTTCCGTACCGCTCACAGTCTTGTGGCTGGCATACAACTTAGCCATGGAGGCTTGACTGAAGTATCGACGTGGGACGGCTATCCACTCGTCTTGCTGCTCCATCAGCACGGCTCCGGCCAGCCGGATCACCGCTTCGCGGTTGGGGAAGATGCCAACCACATCGGTTCGGCGAGCGATCTCCCGGTTTAGCCGTTCCAACGGGTTGGTCGAGTGCAATTGCCGCTCTTCATCGGGCCGTACCTGACAGGGCCCCGGGCCGCTACGCTCTGCATTGCCATGGGGCTACTCTTTGCCGTCTTCAATTACGGTGAGCAGGTGTCCGCCCTGTTTGCCGCAGACGGGGAACGACTGGCGCTGGCCGTTCTGGCAGGGGTGCGCCCTCACCAGCTGCTGCTCGGCAAGTGGCTGGCCGGAATGATTCTGCCGCTCGTAGCCGGGCTGACCACGCTGATTTGGGCCTGGTCGGCCGGTTTTACACCGGCGAGGGCGGCTAGCCTGGCCGGGGTTGCCCTGGCTCTGGCGTTCGGCTGCCTGACCTGGATGATCGGTGCGGCAGCCTTCGACGCAGCCCAGAGCCAGCCTGCGGCTCCGGCTGACTCG
>DATCKG010000010.1:0-4986 GCA_036562385.1 Symbiobacteriaceae bacterium | reverse complement strand
TCCCCGTCCAGGGGGCGGTTGCGGAACTGGGCCATCTTCTCGTCCAGCTCCTGGCAGATGCGGGAGACCTCACTCTTGCTGACGCCTTCCAGGCCCAGGGCCTGCACCAGGTCGTCCACCTTCCGGGTGCTGACGCCGTGGACGTAAGCCTCCTGGATGACGGACAGCAGGGCCCGTTCGGCCCGCCGGCGTGGCTCCAGGAAGCAGGGGAGGTAGCCCCCTGCCGCAGCCGCGGGATTCGCAGCGCAATGGTGCCGACCCGGGTGTCCCAGTTCCGGAGGCGGTACCCGTTACGGTAGTTGGTGCGCTGGGAGGTACGTTCATAGCGTCCGGCGCCGACCTTCTGCGTGACTTCGAGTTCCATGAGCGCTTCAGCTAGGAGCTGAAGCCCTTCCCGGAGCATGTCCTGGTCGGGCTGGTACTTGCGCAACAGCTCCATCAGCGCGAACTTGAGATCGGTCATCGGCGTCGCGACCCCCTTCAGGTTGTTGGTTGTGCTTCTACTCGAAGGGAACGCGCCGGTGACCTTTTCTGTCAACCACCGACCGGACTCCCCGGCATTTTTACACCCTACCTGGGACGTTAACGTCCGCCCCGGATTAGGCCGCAGAACTTCCCGCTTGGCACACGCTCACCGCTTACCCCTCCACAGCCCCCGCATAATACCGCAGCCGCCTTCCGATGGGCAGGCCCGCCACCGGGCAGACGCAGGTAGCCCCAGCCTCCCGGAGCACGTCCTCCAGGGGAACCCGGTACTTCTCGCCAGTGTGAAACTCAAAGGTAAGTCCGCTCAGATCCCGGCCATGGCGGGACTGGATCTGGGCCAGGACCCGCTCGGCCCATTCTTGCCGCTGGCGGAGACACATGGTGTTGAGGGTGAGGTCATAGGGCTCCAGGACCTGGTCCAGGGTGACCAGGCCGTACTTGGCTGACAGCACGTAGATCTGGTCTGCATGGCGGCTCACGTAGGCCAAAGCCTTGCGGAAAATGGGAGAAACAGAATAGAACACACGGGCGGGCGCCGGGTAGCCGGCCTTTCTTTTTGTGCAACTCAGCAGGGCGATGCGCATGAGGCCTCCCTCCCGGGTTCCGGGCGCTTCCCTCCGGCGGGCTCTGGATGATTCGCTTCCGCGGTCCCTGGTGCTTCCCTCCTGTGGTTCCAAGGGTACCTCCAGGCAGTGACACCCTATTGTCACTACATGGCAGGATCATTGGCAATGGGTACCTCTCCGACAAGCAACTATTCACTTGTTGGAGAAATCAGACCCAAACAGGACCACAAGGAGGGATCGCACCATGTCCCGCCGGTCAGACCTCGACCGGTTGTACCGCATTCTGGAGGACCTGGCCCAGCGTATAGGCGGACCGTACCGGCTGGACGACCCTCGAGTACGGCGGCTCGTCCCCACCCGCGGCGTCTACTTTTTCTTCGAACCCGGGGAGTTCCGGGAGGATGGGCAGACCCCCCGGGTCGTCCGGGTCGGCACCCATGCGGTTTCCACCGGGTCCCGGACGACCCTCTGGCAGCGTCTTGCCGCGCACCGGGGCCGGATCGGCGGCCGCCATCCCGGGGGCGGCAACCACCGGGGGTCGATTTTTCGGCTCCACGTGGGGACGGCCCTCGTCAACCGGGGACTGGCTCCGGCTGCCGCCGCACTCTCCTGGGAGCAGGAGCGGCCGGCGGACCCCGCCCTCCGGGAGGCGGAACATCAGCTTGAGCAGATGGTGAGCCAGCACATCCGCTCCATGCCCTTTCTCTGGGTGGCGGTGGACGACCCGCCCGGCCCCCAGAGCCACCGGAAGGTGATCGAGGCCAACGCCGTGGCCCTGCTAAGTAACCTCGGCAAGGAGCCCATCGACCCGCCCTCGCCGAACTGGCTGGGGCGCTGGGCCAGCCGGCCGGCCATCCGGGAGTCCGGGCTGTGGAACGTGGACCACGTGGACGAGCCCTACGCGCCGGAGTTCCTGGACCTCCTGGAGCAGTACGTGCGGAACACGCCGGCGCACCCCGTTGTCTGACGGACGCTGCCCCCCACCGCTCTTCACCCCGCCCCCGACGTGTGGCCCGAATCAACAGATCAGAAAAAGTCCAATATCCCCGTCGTCGCCGCCGGAATCCGCCGCTCCAGCAGCCGCACCGCCTCCTCCTCCCCCTCCAGCCGGCCGGTGCGGCAAAGGGCCCGGGGGCGCCGGTAACCGAGAAGCATCGCCGTCAGGTCGCCGATGCTGCACCGGGCCGAGGGAAGCCGGGAGTCGGCACCGGCCTCCGGGGCTGTATCCACTCGCCGGACAGAGGCCGTGCCGTCGGGCGCCCAGGTAATCTCGTACCGGCCGGCGTTCCACGGGGCGAAGTTGTCGAACACCTCGAGGAGCAACCGGCTCTCCCCGGCGTCGGGGGCAAAGCGGCACTGGCGCAGGAACCCCTCCAGGTCCACGATCCGGGCCATGACCTCCGGGGAGACCTGCTGCCGGACCCGGGGTTCGGGCAGTTCCAGGTACTGGTCGTCGTCGGCTGTGACCCTGAGTTCCATCCGGCCGGCGGAGGGGTCGAATCTCTTCCATTCCTCATCGCTCGCTTTCGACCGTGATGGAGAGGCTTCCTCTTGTATCGTACCTTCCCCTGGGGCCCTGCACCAGCCAGGGCTGCTGGCCACCCTTCGGGGACAGGCCCGCTCCCGCCACCTCTCGCCGTCCCGTTCCAGCAGCAAACTGCGTGAGTCCCTGCGCGAAATGGGCGCCCTGGTCGACCGGCCAGGGCGCCTCCGCTCCTTCCCCCAGTCGGCACCCCAGGAAGCCGCCAGGGTCTGTTCTCCCTGGCGGGTTCGCCTACCTCCCCTCCCCCTGGTCCCAGCGGAAGACCCGGACGGTCAAGAGCGTCACCAGGGCGGCGGTTCCCAGCATCACAGCGTAGCTCAGGTAGAGTGGAAACCGCAAGGGTGCGCCCAGGAGGTAGTGGCGCAGGGGGTCGGCCAGGTAGGTGAAGGGGAAGAACCGGCTCAGGTCCGCCACCCAGCCCGGGAGGGTGTCGGGCGGCAGCATCAGTCCGCTCGGCAGGACGATCGCCGGCATCAGCGCGGTGGGCAGGATCAGGGCCGCCTCCGGAATGCGGAAAACGCCACCGACCAGGTAGGCAAGGGAGAAGATCATCACGACCCCCGTGAGGGCACTCAGCAAGAACCCAGGGATGCGACCGATGGAAAGAAACCCGGCAGCGTAAGCAATGGCGGCAATCACCACCAGCTGCACCAGCGCCAGACCCAGCCGGGCCGGCAGCTGGCCCGCGATGAAGGTAATCCGCGGGAGGGGCGTCAGCCCCAGGAGCTTCAGGACACCCCGCTGGCGGAGCTGAATCGTATGAAAGGCGATGCTGTAAAACGCCAGGAACCAGAAGGAGATAAACAGGGTAAAGGGCAGCATCACCCTGAGGTTTTCAATGGCCTCCCGGCCGTCCACATCCACCACCCGGATCCGGGAGGCATCGAGCCCGGCGGCCTTGCGGATGAGGCCCCGGAGCCGCGTGCCAGCGGAGGTCTGCTCGGGCTCCACCACCACCGCCACCGGCTCGGTGTCCAGGTCCGCCGGCAGCATCACCGCTGCGGACAGTTCCCCTCCAATGAGGCGCTGCCGAACCTCCTCAGGAGCAACAGGGACGACCGTCAGCCGGCTCGCCTGCTCCAGATGCCGGACGATGCCCTGCACCTCAGGGGTAGCCCCCTCCGGCACATGGAGGCCAACCGTGTGCGACCGGCCCGTGGCGCCAATCATCAGAACGGCCATCAGCCCGAGCATGAGAAACGGGAAGACCATCATGAGAAAGAACCCGCCCGGGTCGTGTGCCGTCAAGTGTGTAAACGGCGGTTCCCTTCGAGAAGAGGCTCGTTTGCGAGCTCAGGCGTCGAGAACCAGGGCTGCCTCAGTCTCAGACCGCGTCACGGCCAGTTTGGCCATCGACTGCATGCTCAGATACCGCCGCTGCTCCCGCCACTCGTCCTCCTGCTCCTGCAGGACGGCGCCGATCAGCCGTAGGGCTGCCGCTGCGTTGGGAAAGATGCCGACCACAGCGACACGCCGGCCAATCTCCCGCATCAGGCGCTCCAGCGGGTTTGTGGAGTGGATCTTCTGCCAGTGCTCCCTTGGAAACGCCATGTAGGCGAGAACATCGTCAGCGGCCTCGGTCAGCAGAGCAGCTACCCTGGGATAGCGGTATTCCAGGCTGGCTACCACCCGGCCCAGTTGCTCCCGGGCCGCCTCGATGTCAGGCTGGGCGAAGACCGTCCGGACCAGCGCCGCCACCATGGACTGGGCCTGCTTGGGGACATAACCCAGCAGGTTGCGCATGAAGTGTACCCGACACCGCTGCCAGGCCGCCCCTTGCAGCACCTCTGCGATGGCCTGTCTCAGGCCCTCGTGGGCATCGGAAATCACCAGGCGCACGCCCCTCAGCCCTCGCCGCACCAGGCTTCGGAGGAAGGTCACCCAGAACTCATACGTTTCAGCCGGCCCGAGGTCGAACCCCAGGACCTCCCGGTCCCCTGTGGTGCGGACCCCCACAGCCACGACGGCCGCCATGTTCACCACCCGGTCGTTCTCCCGGGTCTTGACCGCCTTGGCATCCAGCCACACGTAGGGGTACTCCCCGTCCAGGGGGCGGTTGCGGAACTGGGCCATCTTCTCGTCCAGCACCTGGCAGATGCGGGAGACCTCACTCTTGCTGACGCCTTACAGGCCCAGGGCCTGCACCAGGTCGTCCACCTTCCGGGTGCTGACGCCGTGGACGTAAGCCTCCTGGATGACGGACAGCAGGGCCCGTTCGGCCGGCCGACGTGGCTCCAGGAAGCAGGGGAGGTAGCCCCCCTGCCGCAGCCGCGGGATTCGCAGCGCAATGGTGCCGACCCGGGTGTCCCAGTTCCGGAGGCGGTACCCGTTACGGTAGTTGGTGCGCTCAGAGGTACGTTCATAGCGTCCGGCGCCGACCTTCTGCGTGAC
>DATCKG010000108.1:0-4119 GCA_036562385.1 Symbiobacteriaceae bacterium | reverse complement strand
CCCAGACCCGCTTCCGGCGGCTAAGCGCCCCGGAGTTGCTGGCCAAGGTCTACGCCGGGGCGCGGTACGAAGACGGCATCGAGGTCGCGGAGAAGGGGGTCGCCGCCTGAGCGCATTTACACACCTATTGACGGAAGCTCCAAGAAGGAGGTGAGACGATATGACCCGAACGAAATATCTGGTTCGACTGGTGCTGGCGGCCGCCACGATGCTTGTACTGACAACGACTGGCGTTGCCGCCAACAGCAGCTGCCAGTATATCATCTACAATAGAGCCTGTGAATGGGACGCCGGATGTTGGGCTAATCCCTTCACGCCTAACGGACAGTGGTGGACGACCGTCGAGTGTGTCAGGAGTGACGGCAGCATAACTGTTCTTGATCGGTACGAGTCGGGCGGCTGTTGTAGCGGCTACTAGTGGCAGCGAAGTCTGCCGCCTCCCACTGTAACTTTAGGAGGCTAACTGGAGTGGGTTCCGGGAACATGGGGCGGTTGTTTCGCACCGAGCTACAAATGGCCTTGCGGTCTCCGCTGGCGTGGCTGGTCGCCGGGGTGTCCCTTTTTTACTGTGCCTGGCAAGTATTTGTCTTGGTAGACCGGGCGCCGACCTCGGAAGGCTTCGTCGAGCAGCTGACCAGCATGCCGTTGCAGGTCCTCTTCATGCTCCTGCCCATCCTCACTACCGCCGTTGTGGCCCGGGACGACCGCAACGCGACCGCGGAGATGACGGCCTATCGTACCCGGCGTACTCTCGGGCTGTTGTGGCCACGCCTGGCGGCCGTGGGATGTTTGGCCGCGGCGGTAGCCGGGCTCATGTATGCCATGGCGGTGGCAGCCAACCTGTATCATGCGCCGTCGACCGTCAGTTGGCGCCCGTATCTGGTCTCCTGGATCGTCGTCGCATTACCGTCGCTTCTATTCAGCCTCGTTGTTCCAGTATGGATCTACATGCTCACGAAAAACAGCATCCTGGCCTCGCTTCTCCCTTTCCTCGTGATGAGCATTACGGTGCCGCAGGCCCATCCGCTGTTCTCCCCCGGGCTGGCCCGGGTGGGCTTGTCTGTCCTGGATACGTTCGGTGGCCTGGGCCAAGCCGTGGCCTGGGCCAGGATGACTCTCCTCAGCGTCGCCGTGATTCTCGGGCTCTGGGTCTACATCAAGGAGGAACACCGTCTGGGGTTGGGCAAAGGCTCGAGCGCCCGCCGCTGGGTGGCCGTGGCGGCGGTGCAGGCGATCGCCATCGCCTGCACGGTGGTCGGCTGGACATCGATGCCGCCCGATGTGCGTGCTGCGGCGGCTTGGGCGCCCTTTACTCCAGGGGCACCGTGCCCGGCCGGGGCCAGCTCGGCCGGACCCGATCGGGCCCTTACAGTCGAGCGGATGGACATCCGCCTGCAGGCGGACCTGCGTCTAGGCCGGCTGGAGGGCGAGCTGCACGCCGCCATCCGTAACGCGCTGTCCACACCGGTGCAGACGCTAACCGTTCGCCTCCATCCCCGACTCCAACCGGTGCGAGTGGAGGAACTCGCGCCGGAAAGGGCACCCGTGCAGTTTTTTGCCATGACGCCGGGCTGGTGGTGCCTGCAGTTGCCGTCCGCCCTGCGGCAAGGGGAGACGCTGCAACTGCAGATCGGTTACGAAGGCCATCCCCTGCTCACAGACTACAATGGGCGGCTGGTGCTGAACCGCCTCTCCCCCCACGGGCTGTGGTTGCACCCCCAAGGGATGTGGTTTCCTGCCGCTGGTGATGTCAACCAGGATACCCCATGGACCTTGACTGTGGAAACGTCGCAGCCCCTCGTGTTCGCCGCCACCTCCACCGGCGGCGCCACCAGGCGGTGGGTGCAGGAAGGCCGGGGGCCCCTTCCCGCCCTCGCAGCAGGCAGGGGATGGCATGCCTACCGGGCGGAAGAAGGGGCGCCGGGTGCGGGTGTTGTGGTCTGGACGAACGGCAGCTACGCCCGGCAAGCCGGGGCCTTTGCAAACCTGGTGGCGCAGGCCCTGTACAGCGCCCGGGGGCTCGTACAACCTGGCGAAGATCTTCCCGTCACGGAAAAGGCTATTGCTCTCCTACCGTACAACGGCGTTGGGGATCGGGCGCCGGCCATGCCACTGGGACATGGTGACGTGACCCTGTTGCCGGAGTATATGCTCGACTGGAACGAGCCGACCCCCTTTGCCCGGCGTGCGGCCCTTCAGGTCGCGGCAGGGACCGTCTTAGACCGGATGGGCTTGTCGCAAACCGCCGGGGTGCCGTCGTTTATGCACCAGGGCCTGCGGGATGCCGTGGCACTGTGGATTCTCGATCGGTTCAACCCCGCCGTGGCCCAGGAGGAACGCGAGGTACGAAACACCCTGGCGAGGACGGGTTCCGTTGAGGCGGTTGACAGGGAACTGCGTGAGTTGGGCCTTGAGGCGATGAACTCTCTCAGCAACACCCTCACGGTCTACCTGGACTTTGCGGCCCGGGAGGTTGGGGTGTCCATGGTCCTCGACCAGGTATGCCGGGCTGCGCAGCAACCGCGGCCATCGGGACAACCGTTCTGGGTCGACTTGCTGAGCAGCCTTCCGGAGCCTTCCCCGGAACTGGCCCCCGCCGTGAACCGGCTGCAGGGAGTGCTGAGGTCCGGCTCATCATAAGGCGGTGACGGGCAGTGGTGTACCTGCGCCTGCTTCGGCGGCCCGAGACAGCCTTGACGACCCTCGGGCTCGGGATCTACGTAGCCCACCTGGTCCTGCAATACGCGCGAGCTGTACGCCCCTCGTGGGACGATCTGGTCTGGGTTCTGGAAGGCTGGTTCCCCGTGGCGCTGGCCCTGTCCACCGCAGGCCTGGTGGCGGAGGAAGTCGAGGGCAGGACCTTCGAGATGCTGTATCCCAAACTGCGTTCGCCTCAGGCCTGGCTCGTGCGCCACATGCAAGCCGCCTGGCTCGTGCAGGGGGTACTGGCCCTGGCCGGTGCGGGTGCCCTGCTCCCTTTTTACGGCACAGTAGGTCCGATGGTACTGCTGCTTCCGGGTGCGATTTCTTCGGGCCTGGCCCTCAGCGGCGTGGCCCTTCTGGCCGCCACCCTGACCCGCCAGACCGCCGTGGGCTATGGCGTCGCCCTGATCTGGTGGCTCCTTAGCCTGCTCACGTCCGGCATCCCACTCGGCTGGCTCCGGCTGGTATCCTTAACCCCCACGGTGATGAGCCCTGTGCCCGATGTCTTCTGGTGGTGCAACCGGATCGGGCTGCTGGCGCTGGGCCTTGTCCTCGAGGGGCTGGTGGCGCGGTGGCTGCAACACGCGGAAACCTTTTTGCAACCGGCCGGCTAACGGAGGTAGGAACGATGCTGGAGATTCGTGGGGTGAGCAAAGTCTTCCAAAGCAGGGGCCGGACGGTGCAGGCCCTGGATGGTGTCGATCTGGTCATCCGGCCGGGGACCTTCGGCCTCTTGGGGCCCAACGGCTCCGGCAAGACGACTCTCATGCGCATCCTGGCCACCTTGCTGCAGCCCACCCAGGGCACGGTGACCTTCGATGGCTTCGACATTCACCAGCATCCCCAGCGGTTACGGGCACGGTTGGGTTACTTGCCCCAGGAAAGCGGATTCTACCCCACGCTGACGCCCGTGCAGTTCCTCCGCTACCTGGCGGACGCGGCCGGCTACCATCCTCCTGATCTCGATGCCGAGATCGGCAGGCTGCTGGAGCAGGTAAACTTGGCAGAGCACGCTCACCGGCCGATCCGCACCCTATCGGGTGGGATGCGCCGACGCTTGGGCGTCGCCCAGGCACTACTGGGACAGCCGGACCTGATTATCGTTGACGAGCCCACGGCCGGTCTCGATCCGGAGGAACGCCAGCGGCTGCGCCGCCTGATCGTCGATATTGCCGGCCAGGGGCGGACGGTCATCGTGTCGACACATATTACGGAAGACGTTGAGTCCACCTGCCGCGAGGTCGCCGTACTATTGGAAGGCCGGATTGCCTACGCGGGCTCGACGGAAGCCCTACGGGGTTCCGTCGAGGGTCGCGTGTGGGAATTGGTTGGCGTTGAGGAAGATACCCTTCGCCGCATCAAGGACCAGCCTCAAGTGCTGGGGTACCGGCCGGGCCGGGTCGGTTTCACGGTTCG
>DATCKG010000026.1:0-3874 GCA_036562385.1 Symbiobacteriaceae bacterium | reverse complement strand
CTGGCGGGCGGGGTGCTGGTGCCCATCAACATTCGCCTCTCGCCTGGCGAGATCGAGTACATCCTCCAGCACTCTGAAGCCAAGGTCTTGGTGGTGGACGGGCAGTTTACCCACCTGGTCGAGCCCATCTACGACCGCTGCCCCGCGCTGCAGCTCCTGGTCACCGATGTGGCCGTACCCGGTGTAACCAGCCGTTCCTTGCCGGGTCCAACCTATGAAGAGTTTCTTGCCGGCACCCCCCATGAGCCGCTGGCGCCCCAGCTGGAAGATGAAATGGAGGTCATCAGCATCAACTACACCAGCGGCACCACCGGGCAGCCGAAGGGCGTCATGTACCATCATCGAGGAGCGTTCCTGAACGCGCTCGCGGAGATCATCGAGACCCGCATGGACTCGCGGAGCGTCTACCTGTGGACCCTGCCCATGTTCCACTGCAACGGCTGGTGCTTCCCCTGGGCCGTGACGGCGGTGGGGGCCACCCACGTGCTCCTCCGGAAAGTGGATCCGGCAGAGATCGTCCGGCTCATCCACCAGGAAGGCGTGACCCACCTTTGCGCGGCGCCGACGGTGCTCCTGTCCCTGGCCACCTACCTCGAGCAGAGTGGCCAGAGCCTGCCACACCGAGTACACGTGATCACCGCGGCCGCCCCACCCAGTCCCGCCATCATCCGGACCATGGAGCATCTGGGCGCCGAGTTGACGCACGTGTACGGATTGACGGAAGTCTACGGTCCATTCACGGTCTGCGAGTGGCATGCCGAGTGGGACGATCTGCCCTTGGAAGAACGGGCGCGGAAAAAGGCGCGCCAGGGCGTGCCTTACATCGGTCTCGGTGAACTGATGGTGGTCGACGAGGCGATGCAACCGGTGCCCAAGGACGGCGCCACCATGGGCGAGGTGGTCATGCGGGGCAACGGCGTGATGCTGGGTTACTACAAGAACGCGGAGGCGACGGAACAGGCCTTCCGCGGCGGCTGGTTTCACACGGGAGACCTGGCCGTCTGGCACCCCGACGGGTACATCGAGCTCCGGGATCGGAAGAAGGACATCATCATCTCCGGTGGGGAGAACATCAGCACGATTGAGGTGGAACGCTGCATCGCGGAACACCCGGCGGTGCTGGAAGTGGCGGTCATCGGGGTGCCGGATCCCAAATGGGGCGAGGTGCCCAAGGCCTTCGTGACGCTGAAGCCGGGCAAGGCAGCCACGGCGGAGGAGATCATCGCCTTCTGCCGGGAGCGCATCGCTCACTACAAGTGCCCGCGCTATGTGGAGTTCGTGGAACTGCCCAAGTCCAGCACCGGGAAGGTTCAGAAGAACGTGTTGCGCGAGCGGGAGTGGCAGGGGTACGCCAAGCGTATCAATTGATGGCTTATCCTACGGTGACAATGGATGGATTGTCTTGTGGCCATCGGGGGGGTGCCGCACGGCGGGCCATCACACCTAACCGTGTCGGTACGTGACACATCCAAGAAGAGGGGGTACCAGGCGGTGGAAGACATCGTTCTGTACGAAAAGCACGGGCCGATCGGGACGGTCACGCTGAACTACGGCCGTGCCTACAACACCCTGACGTTGGAGATGATGGAAGCCCTGGAGGCCAGGTTAAAGGACATCGCGTCGCGGCGGGAGGTCGCCGTCGTCATCCTGCAGGGCAACGAGAAGACCTTTAGCTCGGGCCACAACTTGCGTGAGATTCAAGCACTCGATCTGCAAGGGGTCTATGACCTGTTCCAAAGAAGCTTCCACCTGAAGCGCACCATTCGCGAGATGCCCCAGGTGGTGATCGCCAAGGTACGTGGCCTTGCCGTCGCCGCCGGCCTGGAACTCGTGGCCGTTTCCGACCTGGCCGTGGCGGCGGAAAGCGCCCGTTTCGGCACGACGGGCATCAACTGGGGGTTGTTCTGCAGTACGCCGGCGGTCTTCTTGAGCCGTAACGTCGGCCGGAAAAAGGCGGCGGAGATGCTCTTCACCGGCAACCTCTACAGCGCCCGCGAGGCGGAAGCGATGGGCCTTGTCAACCGCGTCGTCCCTGATGATGCCCTGGACGAGGCGACGGAGGCCCTTGCCAAGGAGATCGCCAAGCAAAGTCTGGACGTGATCGCCCTCGGCAAGCGGATGTTCTACCAACAACTCCAAATGCATGACTTTGAAGCCCTGGCCTATGCCACGGAGGTGATCGTGCGGAACAGCAAGCATCCCGACGCGTTGAGCGGCATTCAGGCCTTCTGTGAGAAGAGAAAGCCGGTGTGGCACGACGGCATCGAACGGGCCGAGGCTGATGCCAACGCCAATGTCAAAGCTGATGCCGCAGTCCGCGGCGCCTAGCGGCAGAGGTCCCGCTCAGATGTTGGTGCCTTGGCTGGCCGTGGCAGTTTCTTCACCGGGTTCACCCGTTCGTTCATGCTGTACAGGCCGACTTGAGAAAGCCCCCACCGCCTCTTAAGGTGGGGGCTTCAGCAATGCGCCCGGCGGTTGGGGTGCCAAGGGGGCCAGACTCCTGAAAGTGCCCGACCAGTGGCGATCCCCTGCCGGGTTCATCCTACCCGCCGTCGGTGCCGCGGCTGGGTAACTCCTGGCGGCTTTCCTTCAAGGCGTGGGAGAACGGGGGCGGTGCCCTATCCCCGTGGAGGCGTTCGTTTGCGTCCATAAAGTGAGTCGGACCACCGCCTGCGATATGCGCGGCAACGACATGTAAGACCCCCCACCCGCTTTGGGTGGGGGACCTGTTTTGTTTGTCCTACCGGCATGTGAGCTATCACCGCGCGTTACCGATTCCCGGTATACTCGTCCAGCCGCCGCAAAAATTCCCGCATGAAGCCCGGCAGATCGGGCCAGGCGTGAGCCGATACCAGGTTGCCGTCGACGTGCAGCGGCTCTGTCACGTAGGACGCACCGAGGGACTCGACGTCCGGCCGGCAGGCGGTATACGCCGTCAACTTCCGCCCCTTTAGGTGCTCCTTCAGCCGCGCAAACACCAGGGCGGCATGGCAGATGGCGCCGATCGGCTTGTTGGCTTCAAAGAAGTGGCCCACGATACGCGGCACGTGCTCGTTCAGCCGGATGTATTCCGGCGCCCGGCCGCCCGGCAGGATCAAGCCGTCATACTCCTCAGGCTTCACATCGGCAAAGGCGAGGTCCGCCTCCAGCCTGTAGGCCGGCTTCTCGGTGTACGTCTCCCAGTCCGGCTCAAAATCGTGGACGACGGTCCGCAGCGTCTTCTTCGTCGGCGCCGCCACATGCACCTGGTGCCCTGCTTCCTTCAAGCGATAAAGGGGGTAGTAGACTTCCAGCGCTTCCACGGCGTCACCCGCGAGGATGAGCACCTTGGCCACACCGGATCACCCTTTCTGCGGTGTAAGTGGCGGATGCAATAAAGGTTCGAGGACGAAATTGACCTGACTTGCCGGTTGGGAAATGAGGTGGTGGGTGCACATTCCCGCACTCGTCCACTAATCTAGCAGCACCTTTCTGGCCTGTCCAGTAAGTGTCAAGGGACCTGACAACGGCCATCGCAAGCAGTATGGTAATAAAATGGAACCTTAACAGATGGAGCGGATTAAGGGCTGAAGTTAGGAGGTCGCGCGCCTGGAGGTTGCTGGGAGTTAGCATATGAGTTACACTAGATGGAAGACCGATCGCCGGCGAGGAGGTTTCACGCGTGGCCCATAATTACGACCGTCGCGTGATCCACCGTGGCGACCGTGGCCATGGGAGCGCCGGCACCTGCACTGTGGCCATCCTGCCGACCCTGCACGATCTGCACAAGGACCCGGCCTTCGCCCATTACGACTACAACATCCTGCGTTCGTTGATCCTGACCTTCGACCCCGACTGCATATGTGGGGAGGTTCGCCCGGAAGATTGGGAGGCC
>DATCKG010000105.1:0-24111 GCA_036562385.1 Symbiobacteriaceae bacterium | reverse complement strand
CTCCTGGTGTGACGCGGTTGACAGGCGTGGGCATCTCCGGTACAATTGGAGACCAAAGGTAGAGCCAAAGGCAATGAAGGGGATCAGTACCCGCAGTCTCCCTCACAGAGAGTCTGCCCCCGTGGTGCAAGGCAGACAGGGAAAGGGCGGGGAAGGACGCCCCGGAGCCGTGCGGTCGACTCGGCCCTACGGGCCGACAGGCCGTGCCGGTGACCTCCGCCGTTATCACAGGGAGGGGCTGCTTCGGCAGCCGGAACGAGGGGGCTGCCTGCCGGGGAGGCAGGCGCCTAGATGGGTGGCACCGCGAGCGCAACGCTCGTCCCATGGCGGGACGGGCGTTTTTCAGTTTTCCGAGGAGGGGTATGATGGCAATCCAGGCGCCCAAAGGGTTCAACGACTTCCTGCCCGGGGAACAGTACGGCTGGCGGGACAGCTACCGCTGGCAGGTGCTGGAGGACGCCTTTCGGCAGGTGGCCCATCTGTACGGGTACCAGGAGATCCGCCTGCCGGTGGTGGAATACGTGGAGCTGTTCGTCCACGGCGTCGGCACCACGACGGACATCGTCAACAAGGAGATGTTCAACATCATGCCCCGCGGCGACGACCCGGATCCCCGCCGGATGGCCATGCGCCCGGAGTTCACGGCGGGTCTGGTGCGGGCCTACCTGGAAAACGGACTGACCAACGCACCCCATCCGGTGAAGCTCTACGCCTTCGGGCCCGCTTTCCGTTATGAGAACGTCCAGAAAGGGCGGTTCCGGCAGTTTCACCAGCTGGATGTGGAGGTCTTCGGCAGCCAGGATCCGGCGCTGGACGCCGAGGTGATCTACCTGGGGCTGGACCTGGTCAGTCGGTTTGGGCTGACGGGGCTGACGGTGAACGTCAATTCCATCGGTTGCCCGGTCTGCCGGCCCCGCTTCCGGGAGGCGCTGCAGCAGCACTTCCGTCCGCACCTGCATGAGCTGTGCGAGGACTGCAAGGTGCGGATCGATCGGAATCCGCTGCGGCTTCTGGACTGCAAGCGGGACGCGGATCACCCGGCCCAGAAGACCGCCCCGGTCACCCTGGAGTTCCTGTGCGACGAGTGCCGGGCCCACTGGGAGGGGCTGCTGGCCAACCTGAGGGCCCTTGGGGTAAACTACCAGATCGACCCCCGCATCGTCCGGGGACTCGACTATTACACCAAAACCGTCTTTGAGGTGCTCCACCCGAAATTGGGCGCCCAGTCCACCCTGTGGGGCGGCGGCCGCTACGACGGCCTCGTGGAGGTGGTGGGCGGCAAGCCGACCCCTGGCGTCGGGTTCGGGATGGGCATGGAACGGGTGCTGATGGTGCTGGACGAAAGCGGCCTGACAGCGCCGTTTCAGAACCGGCCCCGCCTGGATGTCTTCGTGGTAACCCTGGGGGAAGCAGCCCGACCGGTGGGGCTGAAGCTCCTGTATGAGCTGCGGGCGGCGGGCCTGGCCAGCGATATCGACTATCTGGCACGGTCGCTGAAGGCGCAGATGAAGTATGCCGGCAAGCTGAACGCCCGCTATGTGGTGATTCTGGGCGAGGATGAGGTGCGCAGCGGCGTGGCGGCGCTGAGGGACATGGCCGCTGCCAGCCAGGAGAACGTTCCGCTGGATCAGGTGGTTTCACAGATCTGCACCCTGCGGGCCAAGGGCCCCTGGGAATCGGGAGGCTGTCGGACATGAGTGAATCGATTGCAGGCATGAAGCGGACCCATTACTGCGCAGAGGTCGACGACTCCCTGGTGGGTCAGGTGATCACCGTCAACGGATGGGTACAGCGGAGGCGGGATCACGGCAAGCTGATCTTCATCGACCTTCGGGACCGGAGCGGTCTGATTCAGGTGGTCTTTGACGCTGAGGAGACCGGCGAGATCTTTCACAAGGCCGAGCAGGTGCGCAGTGAATATGTGCTGGCGGTTCGGGGGAAGCTGGTCCACCGGACGCCCGAGGCGGTGAATCCGAACCTGCCCACTGGCCGGTTCGAGATCCGGGCGCAGGAGATACGGATCCTCAATCCCGCCAAGACGCCGCCTTTCTACATCCAGGATGATCTGGACGTGGACGAGACCCTGCGGCTGAAGTACCGGTACCTGGACCTCAGGCGGCCGGAGATGCAGCGGAACTTGATGCTCCGCCACCGGGTGACCAAGGCGGTGCGGGACTTCTTCGACGCGCACGGTTTCTTGGAGATCGAAACGCCGATGCTGACCCGGTCGACGCCGGAAGGCGCCCGGGACTATCTGGTGCCTTCCCGGGTCAACCCCGGCAAGTTCTACGCCCTGCCCCAGTCGCCGCAGCTGTTTAAGCAGCTTTGCATGGTGGCGGGGCTGGACCGGTACGTGCAGATCGTCCGCTGCTTCCGGGACGAGGACCTGCGGGCGGACCGGCAGCCGGAGTTCACCCAGATCGACGTGGAGATGTCCTTCGTGGAGCGGGAGGACGTGCTGACCATCATGGAGGCGATGGTCTCCCACGTCTTCGAGAAGGCCCTGGGCGTGTCGGTGGCGACCCCCTTCCCGCGGATCACCTATGCCGAGGCCATGGAGAAGTACGGCTCCGACAAGCCGGATCTGCGCTTCGGCATGACCCTGGTGGACATCAGTGACATTGCGGCCCAGTGCGGCTTCGGCGTCTTCCGCAGCGCCGTGGAGGCCGGCGGCAAGGTGAAGGGCATCAACGCCAAGGGCTGCGGCGGCTACTCCCGCAAGCAGATCGATGAACTGACCGGGATCGCCAAGACCTACGGGGCCAAGGGGCTGGCCTACATCGCCGTGGGGGACGGCGGGGAGGTGAAGTCCAGCTTCACCAAGTTCCTCACCGAAGAGCAGGTGAAGGAGATCCTTACCCGTCTGGAAGCGGAGCCCGGCGACCTGCTGCTTTTTGTGGCGGATCAGCCGGGTGTGGTGGCGGCGGCCCTGGGGGCTCTGCGGCTGGAGATGGGCAACCGGCTGGGGCTCCGGGATCCGAAGAAGTTCTGCCCCGCCTGGGTGGTGGAGTTCCCGCTGCTGGAGTGGGATGAGGAGGAGCAGCGGTTTGTGGCGGTCCACCATCCCTTTACCTCGCCGCTGCCGGAGGACCTGGACAAGGTCTTCAAGGAGAATCTCACCCGGGAGGAGCTGGCTTCCATCCGGGCCAACGCGTACGACCTGGTCCTCAACGGCGTCGAGCTGGGCGGCGGTTCCATCCGCATCCACCAGCGGCCGCTGCAGAACCGGATGTTTGAACTGCTGGGGTTCAGCCAGGAGGAGGCTCAAGCGAAGTTCGGCTTCCTGCTGGAGGCCTTTGAGTATGGCGCACCGCCCCACGGCGGCATCGCCTTCGGCCTGGACCGGTTTGTGATGCTGCTGGCCGGCCGGTCATCGATCCGGGACGTGATTGCCTTCCCGAAGACCGCCCGGGCCACCGACTTGATGGTGGACGCTCCCAACGAGGTGGATGAGAAACAGCTCAAGGAGCTCCACATCAAGGTTGACTTGTAGATTCGGCTGCGGCCGCTTCCGGCCGGATATGGCGTAAGGGGCGGCGCCGGGCGGTCCGTGTACGGCCCGGCGCCGTTTCATAAGATGGCAGCGAGGGGGGATGCGGCATGTTCCTCTCGCTGCTGGACCTGGTGCGGCACCGCGGGGCCTTTGCCCTGCCGGCCTTGGCGGCACCGACGGTGCAGATCGAGCAGGTAGGTGGCTCCCTGTGGTGCCGAACCCGGCTGCCGGGCATCGACCCCCGCACTGTGCAGGTACAGGTCCGGGAGACCAGCCTGGCACTGGCCGGGTACGGCACCATGGAGGAGCGGACCCAGGGGCCGGACTTCTTCCGGGCCCAGTCGGCGATGCGCAGCTTCTACCGGGAGGTGCCGCTGCCGGCCCGGGTGGACCCTCACCGCTGCGTGATGCAGTGGAGGGGCGACGTGCTGGAAATCATTTGCCCGCTGCGATAAGCCTCCATGCGTGGGCTGTGGCCCTTGTCAAGCCTTGAGTTGGGCCAGAGCGATTGGTATCATAAAACCGAGGGAAAGGAAGAGTCTATAATCGTTCCCTGCTGTGCGCGTGATTCCTGGTAAGAAATGACCGAACACCAATAGAAAGGGAGCCCGGACTCCGACCAGGGACTGAATGCCCCCCAGCCTGCGGGCTGAGTCAGGGGACTCAGGAAACTGGCGGGAGGGCACCCACCTGGCTAGGAGCGCAGGTTCATGTTCTACCGGAACACGGCATGGTGGGGGTTTTTATTGGCCCCGGCGGCGCCGATGGGGTGCCGCCGGGTTTCTTTACACTTGATTGGCCAGTTGGGTAGAATAGGGTTGCACATAGGAAAAAGGAGGTTATTTCTGTGGCCGGCGACAAGGTGAAGACCTTTTCTGCGGAAAACTGGGCTGAAGAGGTAGAACAGTCCACGATGCCGGTGCTGGTCGATTTTTGGGCAGCCTGGTGTGGTCCCTGCCGGATGATCGCACCTATCGTGGATGAATTGGCGGCTGAATATGAGGGTACCGTAAAGGTCGGTAAGCTGAACGTCGACGAGAACCAGGAAGTCGCGGGCCGCTATGGTGTGATGTCGATCCCGACGCTGATGGTGTTCCGCAACGGTCAGCCGGTGGAGCGCATCGTCGGGTTCATGCCCAAGAAGGAACTGAAAGCCAGGATTGACGCAGCCCTGGCGTAAACCACCGCAGCCTGACGTTCAGGCCCCTGCGCCATACCCTGGGAGGCGCAGGGGTTTGCGTTTTCCCCGTCTTCCCGGTGGTGCTGGCTGCCCAAGCGTACCGGAGGTAGCAGGCATCAACAGGCCGAAACGAGAATTTTCTACAGACGAAACACCTACACAACCATCGCAGGAAGAAGGGATTTGTTGTGAAAACCATCGACCTCCGCAGCGACACGGTGACCAAACCGACTCCTGAGATGCGCCAGGCCATGTTCGAGGCGGCGGTGGGGGACGACGGATACGGTGAGGACCCCACTGTCAACGAACTGGAGGCCCTGGCTGCATCCATGATGGGGAAGGAAGCGGCTCTCTTTGTCCCCAGCGGAACCCAGGGGAATCAGGTGGCTATCCTGACCCACACCCAGCGGGGCGACGAGGTGATCACAGAGGCGGAAAGCCACGTGTTCTATTATGAGGTGGGCGGCATCGCTCTGCTGTCCGGTTGCCAGGTCCGGACGATCCCGGGCTACCGGGGCGCCATGGACCCCGACCGGGTGGAGGCGGCCATCCGGCCGCGGGACACCCACTTCCCCCGGACCTCCCTGATCTGCCTGGAGAACACCCATAACCGCTCGGGCGGATGCATCCTGCCCCAGGAGAACATTGCCGCAATCGCCGAGATTGCCCACCGCCACGGGGTGGCGGTCCATCTGGACGGCGCCCGCATCTTTAATGCCGCGGTGGCCCAGGGCATCTCCGCAAAGGAGATCGCGGCGCCGGTGGATTCCGTGATGTTTTGCCTGAGCAAGGGACTGGGAGCGCCGGTGGGGTCCCTGCTGGCAGGCAGCCGGGAATTCATCCAGCGGGCCCGGCGGTACCGGCAGGCACTGGGAGGCGGCATGCGGCAAGCCGGTGTGCTGGCGGCCGCGGGCCTGGTGGCCCTGCGCACCATGGTGGACCGGCTGGCGGAGGACCACCGGAACGCCCGGCGCCTGGCGGAGGGCCTGCAGGATATCTCCGGCCTGCAGGTGGACATGGAGACGGTCCAGACTAACATGGTGATGGTTGATATCCTCGACCGCCGGTGGGATGCCCCCCGCCTGGCGGCTGCTCTGGCCCGTGTAGGGGTGCTCTGCAACCACTTCGGGCCGCGGCGGATCCGCCTGGTGACCCACAAGGATGTGGACGCGGCGGACATTCCGGAGGCCCTGGACCGGATCGACCGGGTGCTTAAAGCCGGGCCGGACGCTTACCAGGCTCCGCTGGTGGGGGCGACCGGGGAATCTGCTGAGAGGTGAGTCTGCGCGTGGAGCAGCGGTATTTCTTTGCCGTAACGCCGCCGGAGCCGCTTCGGGGGCAGATTGAGGCCTTCCGGGGGCGGTGGGGGCATCCCCATCACCGGGTGGAGCCCCATGTGACCATCAAGGCGCCGTTCCGCTGGCCGGGGCGGCCGGAGGAGTTTCTGGCGCCGGTGCGGGCCGCCTGCCGGCAGATCGAGCCCTTCGAGGTGCAGCTCGGCGCCCCGGCCCGGTTTGAGCGGGCACAGGTGCTGTACCTCAGCATGACCGGTGCGGGGCTTCTGCCCCTGCATCGGGCGGTGAAGGAGGCCCTGAGGGGCGTGATCCCTCCGGATCCGCGGGTGCGGGAGTCCCATCGCTTCGTCCCGCACCTGACCCTGGCCGCGGGGCGGTTCGGCATCGATGAGGAGGGGCTGGATGCCATGGAGGCGGAGGCACGACGGGAACTCACCGGTCTGCCGCCTTTTACGGTGACTTCGCTCCGGTGCTATCGCTGGGAGGTCGGTCCCGGCCGGTGGTATCCCTTTTGTGATCTGCCCCTGGGAGCCGGACGATGACGGAACTGACCCTCATTGCCACGGCGCCCATGGGGCTGGAGGCCGTGGTGGCCTGGGAACTGCGGCAGTTGGGCTACGAAACCCAGACGGAAAACGGCCGGGTCACTTTCCGGGGGGATGAGCTGGCCATCTGCCGCGCCAATCTATGGTTGCGGACAGCCGACCGGGTCCTCCTCCGCATGGGCCAGTTTCCCGCCACCACCTTTGAGGAACTGTTTCAGGGGACCCGGGCCCTTCCCTGGGACGAGTGGATCCCGGCAGACGGCTACTTTCACATCAACGGCCGGTCGCACCAGTCCCAGCTGAGCAGCGTCCCCGCCGTGCAGCGGGTGGTGGAGAAGGCCATTGTGGAGCGGCTGAAGCAGCGGTACCATCTGGAGTGGTTTCCCAAGAGCGGTGCCCGCTACGTGGTGGAGGTCGCCCTGAACAAGGATGTGGCTACCCTGACCCTGGACACCACGGGGCCGGGGCTGCACAAGCGGGGATACCGAAAACTGGCCGCGACGGCTCCCATCAAGGAAACCCTGGCGGCCGCGATGATCCTGCTGAGCCGCTGGCATCCTGACCGCCCGCTGCTGGACCCCTTCTGTGGCTCGGGCACCATCCCGCTGGAGGCGGCCCTGATCGGGCGCAACATCGCCCCGGGCCTGCACCGCAATTTCGACGCCGAGCACTGGCAGCGGGTGGGGGCGCGTCTTTGGCAGCAAGCCCGGGAGGAGGCCCGGGATCTGGCCGATTTCAACCGGAAACTGGAGATCGTGGGATCCGACATCGATCCGGACGTGCTGGAACTGGCCCGGTATCACGCCCGGGCTGCGGGGCTTGCCGATGCCGTCACCTTCCGGCAGCAGGACGTGGGCGATCTGCGGGTGGACAGGCCCTACGGCTATCTCATCACCAACCCGCCCTACGGCCAGCGCCTGGGGGAGCAGGAGGCGGTGGAAGCGCTCTACCGGAAGTTGGGTCGCGTTGTCCGCCGGCTGCCCGGCTGGTCTGTCTTCGTCATCACGCCGCACCGGGGGTTTGAGCGGCTCTTTGGCCGGCCGGCTGACCGGCGGCGGAAACTGTATAACGGCCGCATTGAGTGTCATCTGTACCAGTACTACGGTCCCTATCACGGCCGGCCGGTACCGGAAGCGGAGCTGGCAAGGGGGTGACAGCCATGGACCTCTTCGAGTACGCCCGGCAGCAGCGGTTGGCCGAGCAGATGCCGCTGGCGGCGCGCATGCGGCCTCAGACCCTGGACGAATTCGTGGGGCAGGAGCACATCCTGGGGCCGGGCAAGTTCTTGCGCAAGGCCATCGCTGCCGGCAAGGTACCTTCCTGCATCCTGTTCGGTCCACCGGGCACTGGCAAGACGACGCTGGCCCGGCTCGCAGCGTCCCTCGCGGATGCCCATTTTGAGCAGCTCAACGCCGTCACCTCCGGCGTGACCGACATCCGCCGGGTGGTGGAGGAGGCCAAGGCGCGGCTGGGGCAGTACGGCCGGCGGACCATTGTCTTCATCGACGAGATCCACCGGTGGCGGAAGGATCAGCAGGATGCGCTCCTCCCCTACGTGGAGGACGGGCTCGTGACGCTGATCGGAGCCACCACGGAGAACCCGCTGGTCAGTGTCAACGCACCCTTGGTCAGCCGCACGCGGATCTTTGAGCTGAAGCCCCTTTCGGATGCGGATATTCGCACCTTGTTGGAGCGGGCCCTGAAGACTCCCGGCCGGGGCTTGGGAAACTACAACGCGATCGTGGAAGAGGACGCGATGGAGCACTTGATCCGTACCGCCGGCGGCGATGCCCGGGTAGCTCTCAACGCCCTGGAACTCGCGGTGACCCTTACGGAGCCCGATGAGCAGGGGCGCCGGGTTGTAACGCTGGCCGCCGCAGAAGAAGCGCTGCTGAAGCGGGCGGTGGTCTATGACCAGGACGGGGACGAGCACTACCACGCGGCCAGTGCCCTGATCAAGTCGATCCGGGGTTCAGACCCGGATGCAGCCATTTACTGGCTGGCCCGAATGCTCTACGCCGGGGAGGATCCCCGCTTCGTAGCTCGGCGGTTGGTGATCGCCGCGGCCGAGGACATCGGCCTGGCGGACCCCCAGGCGCTGGTAATCGCCCAGGCGGCGGCGGACGCGGTGTCCTTCGTGGGGATGCCGGAGGCCCGGATTCCCCTGGCGGAGGCGGTGATCTATCTGGCCTGCGCGCCCAAATCCAACTCGGCGTACCTGGCCATCGACCGGGCCATGGAGCTGGTCAGCCGGGAGAAGACGCCGCCGGTGCCCAGGCACCTGCGGGACCCTGGGTACGGCAGTGGGGAGCGGCTGGGTTATGGACAGGGATACCTGTATCCCCACGATTATGCGGCCGGCTGGGTACCGCAGCGGTACCTGCCGGAAGGGATCGAGGGGCCCTTCTGGGAACCCACCGACCGGGGACGGGAGAAGGAGCTGGCCCGGCTGCTGCACGAGCGGCGAAGCGTTTCACCGGAGCAGAATCCCCGTCTCAAATGACGTGAAAAGGTGGAGAGGGCCCCTGGTTACAAGAGGGGCCCTCTTTCTTGACCACTGGCGATTAATACGACGTATCATGTACCGACCGCAGAATAAAATACTATGATCCAAGTAGACAAGGACTAAAAGAATAATGGCTCGAAATATGGACATGTGGCATTTCAGTACCTACAATGGGAGCGGGATTTCTATGTCCAAAGGAGGGGGTTATATGCCGAGGCGCGTCCTCTTGATCGAAGACGATCCCGACATTCAAAAGATGGTGATGCTCTCGCTCAAGTTCAAGGGTGGTCACGAGGTATCCGTCGCATCCAGCGGTCAGGAGGGACTGGAGAAGGCCGCCGCGGAACACCCCGACTTGATTCTGCTTGATGTGATGATGCCGGAAATGGACGGATATGAGACCTGCCGTCGCCTGAAGGAGCAGAGTTCGACTCGGGACATCCCCGTGGTGTTCTTGAGTGCGCGGGCGCAGCAGTCTGAGATACAGAAAGGTAAGGAACTGGGGGCCATCGGGTATCTGGTGAAGCCCTTTGACCCCATGACACTTTCCGACCAACTGGAGGCGCTGCTGAAGAGCGCGGGCAACAAGTAAGGGGATTACGTAAAGTGGATTTCACGAGGCTGCTGCGAGAGGTTTACTGGAACAGCCTGGACGGGATTCTGATCACCGACGCGAGCACGAGCATCACCGACGTCAATCCCGCCTACGAGCGGATGACCGGCTACCGCCGGCACGAAATGATCGGGCGCAAGACCAACTTCATGAAGTCGGGACTTACGCCGTCGGAGACGTATCAGGAGATGTGGGATCACCTGAACCGACAGGGCAAGTGGGTCGGTGAGGTGATCAACCGACGGAAGGACGGATCCCTCTGGCATTCCTACCTCTCCATTACCCGGGTGTTGGATGACCGGGGTCAGGTGGCCGCCTATGTGGGCATAGCCCGCGATATCACCCCGCGAAAGCTCCTGGAGGAGGAGCTGCACGAGCGGCTGCGGGAACTGGAGGTGGCCCGGGACCGTGCGGACACCGCGGCCCGCCTTCTGCAGGCGATGCTGGACTCGGTAAACGAGGCCATCATCATGGTGGACAACCGTGGAAACTGTGTGGTTGCCAACCATCTGGCCTGCGAACTGTTGGGCCTTGACATGGCTTCCCTCCGGAACTGCTCCCTCGGGAAGCTGCGGCGGGCAGCTTCCCGCATCTTCCGGGAAGGAGGCGCCATGCCCGTTCTGTCCGGCCGCCGCACCAGCAGCCAGCTTCTGGAGACTCGGCAGGAGCCCCGACGGGTGTTTCAGGAGTTCTCGGCGCCGGTACTGGATGAGGCGCAGGACGTGATCGGCCGGCTTTACATCTACCGGGACTGCACCCTCGAGGCGGAGTTGGCCCGGGCCAACGCCGAGCAGATCGCCACCGTGTCCCACGAACTGAGGACTCCCATGACCTCGGTACGCGGGGCCCTGGGCCTGCTGCTGGGGGGCATCGCCGGCGATCTGCCCGAAGAGGCGCGGCGACTGTTGGAAATCGCCCAGCACAACGCCGACCGGCTCATCCGGCTGATCAACGACATCCTGGACATCTCCCGGATCGAGGCAGGCAAGCTGGAGATTCACCGGGAGCCGCTGTCGCTGTCCGAAGCGGTTCAGCGGGCGGTGGCAGAGCTGGACACCTTTGCCAGCCAGCACGGGGTCCGGGTGAATATGGAACTGGCTGCCGACCTGCCCGCGGCCATGGCCGATGCCGACCGGGTGGAACAGGTGCTGGTCAACCTCCTGAGCAACGCGATCAAGTTCAGCGGCAGGGGCAGTACCGTCACCGTCAGCATGGGCGTGGACGGACCGCATGTGTGGGTCCGCGTGGCGGACCAGGGGCCGGGCATCCCGGAGGACCAGCTGTACCGAATCTTTGAGAAATTCTACCGGGTGAACAGCGGCGCTGCCCGGAAGGCCCCGGGTACGGGGCTGGGGCTCGCGATTTGCAAGGCCATCGTGGAAGCTCACGGCGGCCGCATCTGGGTGGAAAGCGAAGTGGGCAAAGGAGCAGCCTTTACGTTCACCTTACCGGCCGTGCTGCCGGTACAGGAGCCGGCATGAATATAGCGAGCCCCGCTGCCGCCCGGGCAGCGGGGCTTTCAGCTAGGATTCCTTTTGCGTCTTTTCTGCCTCGTAACGAACCCGTCCCGAGCAAACAGGGCAGATATACCGGAGCGGACCCCGGGCCCGTCCCTGCTTTTCCGCCTCCCTGTGCTGCAGGAAGCGGATCATGAAGTCGGGATCTCCTTCGGGAGGCCTGCCGCACAGCATACACCGGATCTGTTCAGACATGCCGAATCCTCCCTCCACCCCTATACTTCAACACTAAACAGATAAATCCTTTATGTACATATTGACAGAAAGCATCCCACCAAGGTGGGAATGCTGGCAAATCGGGGCAACCTACCAGCGAGGGGGTGCCAGAGCGTGGAGACGATCCGACGGTTCGGACGTTCCATGTGGGTGCTGCTGGCGGGCATCCTCCTGTTTCACGCTGGTTGGTACATGCTGCTGCCGTACCTGGCGGTGCTGCTGACAACCCGGCGGGGGCTGAGCCCCGCGGAGGTGGGCCTGGTGCTGGGCGCCCAGTCGGTGAGCCTTCTGGTCGGCTCCCTTTTGGGTGGGGCGCTGGCCGATCGGTTCGGCCGCAGGCCCGTCCTGGTGGCCGGCCTCAGCCTGCGGGCGGGGGGCATCGGCGCTCTGGGGGTGGCTGCGGGACTGCCGGGGCTGCTGCTGGCCGCCGGGGTGACCGGCCTGGGAGGCGGGTTGTACGGACCCGCTGCCAAGGCAGGAATCACCCAACTGGCCCCGGCGAAGGCCCGGAACACGGCCTTCTCCCTGCGGGGCATGGCCGCCAGCCTGGGGATCAGCGCCGGGCCCATGGCGGGGGCGCTGCTGGTCCGGGGACCGCTGCCGGTGCTGTTCGGCACCGCCGCGGCCCTCCACGGAGGGCTGGCCCTGGCCACCTGGCGGCTCCTTGAGGACCCAAGCACCCCGGCCCGGGAGGCAGCCCCGCCCTGGCGGGAGGTGCTGGCAGACTTACCGTACGTGGCTTTCAGCGTGGCTGCCACCCTGGCCTGGATGCTCTTTGCGCAACTGGGCCTGGCCGTTCCGCTCTTTGCCGGTCAGGTCCTCGGGGTGGAGGCGCAGATCGGCTTGCTGTGGACGCTCAGCAGCCTGACGGTGGTGCTGTTTCAGACCGCTGTGACGAAGGCGGTGCTTAGCCATCTCCATCCCCTGACGGCCATGGGGCTTGGGACAGCGGCCCTGGGGACCGGGCTGGGGCTGGTGGCCTTCGCGCGGGACTTTGTCGGGCTGCTGGCGGCGGTGCTGGTCTTCGTGGCCGGCGAGATGCTCCTGATGCCCACCGCGGATACGGCCGTCTCCTTGCTGGCCCCGCCCGGGGCGGTGGGGAGCTATTTTGGGGTCTCCTCCTTTGCCTGGGGCATGGGGGAGACGCTGGGCAACGTCGTGGGCGGCGTCCTTATGGAGTACGCCTTCGCCTCCGGCCGGCTGGGGCTGCCCTGGGCCCTGTACTTCGCTGCCGGCCTCGGGATCGGCGGATTCTGCCTGGGGCTGAAGCGGTGGCGGGAACTGGAGCGGCGGCTGCGGGCGGCTCCTGCCTAGTCCTGGGTGACGTCTGCGAAGCGGCCGCCGGTGGCCCGTGGCAGATCGGCCACCCGGATGCGGAGCAGCGCCTCGGGGATGCCACCTCCGGCCCAGATATCAGGAAAGCGCTGCAGGCTCTCATCCAGCAAGACGGTGACGGGCCTCAGCAGCCCCACCGGCGCGACGCCGCCGGCCACGAACCCGGTCACTTCCGGTACCTGCTCCGCGGAGGCGACGGTTACTTTCCCGCCGCCCATCAGCGCCTTCACCTTTTTCCGGTCCACCCGCCGGTCGCCGGCGGTGACCACCAGTACCGGCTCGCCGCCGGCAAAGAACAGGACGGACTTGGCGATGCGGCCCAGATCACTGCCTACTGCTTTGGCGGCTGCTTCAGCGGTAGGTAGCGGTGCCGGAAAGAGCCGGATCTCCCCTTCGACGCCGGCGGCCTGCAGGGCGGTCCGCACACGCCGAAGCGGTTCTGGTTCGGCTGTTTCGGCACGAAGCGGATCAGTCATGGACGTTCCTCCGATCGATGGGATTTGTTATGTGCTCATCATAACACAAACGAAAAGACACCGCCGCTCCAGCAAGCCGGCGGTGGGCTTCGTGCTCCTTACCGGAGGACGTAGCGAGCCAGTACCCGCTGCAGTTCGTAGATGTTGAGACTGCGGTTGAATTGCTTCTGGATGGGCTCCGGCTGTCCAGTTACCCAGATCTTCAGTTCCGCATCCAGGTCGAAGTGGCCGGCCGTCTCGATGGAGAAATGGACGATGGAGCGATACGGGATGGAATGGTACTCGATTTTCTTGCCCGTGAGCCCCTGCCGGTCGACCAGGATCAGCCGGCGGTTCGTGAACAGGAACATATCCCGGATCAGCCGGTAGGCTTTTTCGACAGTTTCCCCTTCTGCCAGGATCTTCTCGAACTCCCGCTGGGCCTCCGCCGCGCTGACCTCCGAGGCATTACCCATCAGGGCGTCAAAGAGTCCCATGCAATGTCCCCCTTTCGGTAAATTGGACGGGGCCCGCAGTGCGTAAGGTTCACGCCCGGACCAACTGTCTTCCGGGGAGATGCCAAATCCGCCGGAAATCGTTAGACTGTAGAGGAGGGCTTGGAGGGAGATCCAGCCGTTTCAGCGTGGGACCGGAGGGAGATGCGATGCAGCCCGAGATGGAACAATCCCTGGTGGTGGAGTTCGAAGAACTTTTTACCCTACGGGACCGCATTCGGGACGTTGCCGACGGGGCGCGGGCCCGGCTGCTGGCGGAGGGACTGATCGACCGGCTGGAGCCGGAGCTGTACGACGACGAACTGGAACTGCGGTCACAGGGGCCGGGCCGGCTTTATATTCGGCTGGACCGCTATCACCTCGAAATTGCAGGTGCACCGCTGAATCTGCAGACGCACATCCTCGCGGCGATTCTCCTGGAGATGGCGGGGGTGTTCCGTCTCACGTCGGTGGAATCCGGTTTCTCCATGGTGGTGGAAGGCGGGCCCGGGCGCCCGCTTCAGATGGTGGCCCAGGCCTTTGCCGCCGAGGATGGGGGCGGGGAGCCCATGCTGGACCGCCGCTTCACCCTGACCTGGGAGTGGTGTTCGGCTACCACCGGTTACTCACTGCAGGTCTCCTCCCTGGAGGATCGGGAACTTTTTATTGGGTTCAAGGCCCGGGAGAGCTACATGACCGTGCCGGAGCTCAGGGAGGGCAACTGGATGGCCGAGCAGATCCGGCGCTTTGATGCAGTGGTGAGCCGACTGTACCGGCAAATGGGCTGGAGCCGGCACTGGTGAGCAGAAGGCGGAGGAGGACGCATCCATGGGTTTGCGCGGGCGGACTCGGGTGCTGAGTTTCATCGTGGTGTTGGCCGTGGTGGTCCTGTCGGGCCGCCTGATCTGGATTCAGGGAGTCAAGGCCGCGGAGATCGTCGAGCGAGTGGAGGACTTCCGGCTGGTCCGGCAGACGCTGCAGCCGGAGCGGGGCTCCATCCTGGATCGGAACGGGCGGGTGCTGGCCATGACGGTGACCACCTACACCGTGGTGGCTGACACCCGGCAGATCAAGCCGGACGACTACCCGAAGGTGGCCGGCGCCCTGGCGTCTGCCCTCGGGCTGGATGCGGCTGCTATCCAGGCGAAACTGGAGGCCAATCCCAACAGCGGGTACGTTCCGCTGAAGCATGGGCTGGACCTGGAGACCCGGGACGCGGTGGCCAAGCTGCGGCTGCCGGGGATTGATTTTGAGGCGCGGCAGGAGCGCCGCTATCCTCAGGGCCGGACGGCCAACCAGGTCCTGGGATACATGAACGACGGCAAGGGAGAGTACGGCCTGGAGGCCCGTTACGAAAGCGAGCTGGCAGGGAAGCCGGGATACATCATCTCGGAGGTAACCAGTGCCGGCACACCGATCGAAGGTACCGTCAAGGAGCAGGTGGATCCGGAACCGGGAAAGACCCTGGTGCTCACCCTGGATGCGGGGCTGCAGCAGGTGGTGGAGAAGAAACTGGAAGAGTTCCGGGTGAAGGCCGACGCCAAGCGGGCGTTGTTCATGGCCATGGATGTCCACACCGGGGAGATCCTCGTGATGGCGATGACACCGGGAGCCGACCCCGGCGACCGATCCACCTGGGGCGATCCGGTGGATTTCACCCGGATCATCAACTGGGCGGTGACCCCCCTGCCCCCAGGGTCCGTCTTCAAGATCATCACCACCGCGGCGGCCCTGGAGGAGCGGGTGATCACCCTGGATACGCCCATCGTCGATGCCGGTTACTTGAACATCGACGGCACCCTGATTACCAACTGGGACGGTGTGGTGCCGGAGCATCCAACCCCCATGACGATCGCAAAATTGCTGCAGAACTCCAGCAACGTGGGCCTGGTGCAGGTGGGACAGCGCCTCACCCACGAACAGTTCGTCAAGTACCTGGAAGGGTTCGGCTTTTTGGAACCCACGGGCATCGATTTCTCCCATGAGGAGAGCGCCACCATCGGTACGCCCTTTGAACAGAAGCGGCCCATCGACTGGGCCAACATGTACATCGGGCAGCACCTGGAGGTGACGCCGCTGCAGATGCTGACTGCAGTGGCGGCCATCGCCAACGGCGGCAAGCTGATGCAGCCCCACCTGGTGCGGGAGATCCGGAACCCCGACGGCACGGTGGTATGGACAGCCCCTACCCAGCCCAAGCGGGTGGTGATCAGCGAGACCACGGCCCGGGAGGTCCGGGACCTGATGGTCAGCGTGGTGGAGAAGGGCACAGGGTCGCAGGCTCAGATCAAGGGCTACAAGGTGGGCGGCAAGACCGGTACGGCCCAGAAGTATGAAAACGGTGTGGAAAAGCCCCGGGGCGTGGCGGACTTCGTGGGCTTTGCCCCGGCGGACGATCCCCGGGTGGCCATGATCGTTGTCTTCGATGAACCGGCGCCGCCCGGTTACGGCGGCCTGGTGGCTGCCCCGGCCTTTGCGGCGCTGGCGCCCCTGGTGCTTCAGGCCATGGGCATTCCGCCGGAGACGGAGGAAGCGGCCGGGACGGAACCCACCGCCCAGCAGCAGGTCGTGCCGAATGTCCAGTGGCTGCCCGCGGACTGGGCACAGCGGCGGCTGAGTGAAGCGGGCTTTACGGCCAAGGTCACGGGCTCAGGGGATGTGGTGGCCTCCCAGTCTCCGGCGCCGGGTAGTCCCGCGAAGGCCGGCACCGCGGTGGAGCTGAAGCTGGCCGCCCGGTCCGGTGCTGAGACGGAGGTGCCGGTGCCTGATTTCACCGGGCTGTCGCTGACCGAGGCGAACCGGCTGGCACAGGCGCTGGGCCTGACGCTCAAGCCCCGGGGATCGGGGTTTGTGACGGACCAGGATCCCAAGCCCGGCGCCCGGGTGCCGGCCCACGGGATTGTGACGGTACGGCTTGGCCCGCGACGTTGACTCAGGACCCCCCGGAGAGTGGCCAACGCACTCAGAATCCCGAAGGATTCCGTGGGGGAGGTCCTATGTTCACTGCAGCGGTCCTTGGGCGAGGTGGGGCGGGACATAGAGGTTGAGGAAAACCGGTACGGCCAGGTTGCCCAGGTCGACGAGGATGTGCGACGCCACGGCCCACCGGAGCGTTCCCGTCCGTCGGTAGGCGGCGGTCCAGGCCAGGCTCATGAGCACCAGCGCGGTCAGGGCCACCATGTCGCGGTTGGCGACGGAAAATACACCCGCCACCAGCGGGTGAAACGCCACAAAAAGCACCGTCGAGTACACCGCGCCGGCCCAGGCGGGCCAGTGGGCAGTGGCGTCCAGCAAGAGACCGCGCCAGTAGAACTCCTCGAACCAGGGATTGATGAGGGCGAACAGCAGCCAGCAGACCAGGATGACGGGATCCGCCAGCAGGTGCCGGTTCTGCACGAGGATCGGCAGCGGGATCAGCCCGACAAGGATGGCCAGCGCCGTCCAGCCCCGGCCCCCGCGGGCGGGGGCGAGCCAGCGCCGCACGGCTGCGGGTTCTCTTCCCATGGTGATGGCCACCCCCAGGAGCCCCCAGTACAGCATGACCGTCGGCACCCAGGCCCAGGGCCCCAGGGCGTGGTGCGCAATGCGAGCGGCGACGTGGCAGATGGCGATGACGACGAGCGGCGAGAGGATCAGGTACCGACGGTTCATTGCGATACCCCCAATACGGTGTGGGTGATGTCCTTCGCACACACTGTGTCTTACAAACGCTCCCCGCCCCAGCGGTTGACCCCAAGGTAACCGATTTCATTGCGTGCTTCAAGGATCAAACTGCACGCTGCCCGCCTCGCTTGACAGGCTGTGGGGGACCGGGTAGACTGGGAACAGAAACTCCGATTAGTCTACTCGGGATTGGAGGCTCGGACAGATGCGGCTGTCCACCAAGGGAAAATACGGCGTGAAGATGCTGTTCGAGCTGGCGATGCATGAGGGAGCAGGTCCCCTGTCGCTCAAGAGCATTGCCGAGCGGCAGGGGCTTTCGGAACACTACCTGGAACAGCTCGCCGCGCCGCTCAGAAAGGCCGGCCTGATCGTCAGCATCCGGGGCGCTCAGGGTGGCTACGTGCTGGGCCGGCCGGCGGATCAGATCACCGTGGGCGACGTGATCCGGGTGTTGGAGGGGCCCATCGGCTTTACGGACTGCAGCGTGGAAAAGGAGGCCCCGCCGGACTGTGCGGCGAGCTGCGTGGTCCACAACGTCTGGGAGAAAGTGACGCAGCAGATCGTGGCGGTGGTCGATGGGATTACCCTGCGGGATCTGGTGGAAGAGGCCCACGCGGCGCAGTCGGGGCAGAACCTGATCTACCATATCTGATCGCTCTCATCCCACGAGCTTTCGACAGGATTGGCAAGAAGGAGAACAACCATGCGCATGGTATACTGCGACCACGCGGCCACCACCCGGTGCCATCCCGAAGTGGCCCGGGTGATGCATGAGTACCTGGTCAGCGACTTTGGCAATCCCAGCTCGATTCACGCCTTCGGTCGGAAGGCCCGCAAGGGAGTGGAGGAGGCCCGGCAGCAGGTGGCGGCGCTGATCGGCGCCCATCCCCGGGAGATCTTCTTCACCAGCGGCGGCACGGAGGCAGATAACTGGGCCCTCCGGGGTACCGTCCTGGCCAACCGGGACAAGGGGAGGCACATCATTGTATCATCCATCGAACACCACGCCGTCCTGGAAGCAGCCGAGGGGCTGGAACGGGAAGGGTACGAAGTGACCTACCTGCCGGTGGAACCGGGGAGCGGCGCGGTGACGAAGGAGGCGCTCCTGGAGGCCATGCGGCCGGACACGGTGCTGATCTCCATCATGTTCGTCAACAATGAGATCGGCACCGTGGAGGACATCAAGGGCCTGTGCGCCGCCGCCAAACAGAAAGACCCCCGGGTGGTCTTCCACACCGACGCGGTCCAGGCGGCGGGGATGATCCCCATCGATGTGAAGGATTTGGGGGTTGACCTGCTCACTGTTTCCAGCCACAAAATTTACGGCCCTAAGGGGGTCGGGGCGCTGTACGTGCGGCAGGGCTTCCGCTTCCTGCCGATTCAGCTGGGCGGCGGCCAGGAACGGAAGATGCGGGCAGGCACGGAGAACGTCCCGGGTATCGTGGGCTTTGGCAAGGCCGCGGAACTGGCCCGGCAGGAGATGGAGGCCCGAGTGGCCCATGCCCGCCGGCTGAGGGACCGGTTCCTGCGGGGCGTCCTGCAGATTCCCGGGGTGCATCTCAACGGCATCGATCCCTTCCGGGAGCCGGACCGGCGCCATCCCGGCAACGCGAACGTCTCCGTGGAGGGTGTGCCAGGAGATGCCATGCTGATGCGCCTGGATATGGCGGGCATCGCCGCCTCTTCCGGATCCGCCTGCACCTCCGGTTCCCTGGAGCCGTCGCATGTGCTGCTGGCCATCGGGTGCCCTGCGGAGCTGGCCCAAAGCTCCCTGCGGTTTACCTTCGGCCAGGAGAACACCGAAGAGGACATCGACTACGTGATTGCCGAGTTTGGCCGGTCTGTGGCCTATCTGCGTGAAGTGGCGGCCCAGCGCCGGTAGGCCGAAGCCGGCCGTTTGGAAGCCTGCCCGCCGGTCGGTGGGCAGGTTTTCTGTGTTTGGCGCTGTCTTACGGGACATTCTGAATGTGGGAAAGGGGAAGGTCATGACAGCGAGAAAGCGGGTCTTGATGGCCATGTCCGGGGGCGTGGACTCCTCGGTCGCGGCGGCCCTGCTGGTGGAGCAGGGCTACGAGGTGATCGGGGTAACCATGAACACCTGGACCGACGATATACCGGAGGACATCAGGCAGAATCAGCATTCCGGCTGCTGCTCCCTGGCGGCGGTGGAAGATGCCCGGGCCGTGGCCAACCGCCTCGGCATTCCCTACTACGTGATGAACTTCAAGGGGCAGTTCGCCAGGACCGTGATCGACTACTTTATTGACGAATACGTCCGGGGGCGCACACCGAACCCCTGCATCGCCTGCAACCGCTACGTGAAGTTCTCGGCGTTTCTCGAAAAGGCCCGGGAACTGGAGTGCGATTACGTCGCCACGGGCCACTACGCCACCATCGGGCAGGATCCCCGGTATCCGGGGAGGATGCTCCTGGGCCGATCGGCGGACGCCCGGAAGGACCAGACCTACGTGCTGCACAACCTGACCCAGGAGGCGCTGCGCCACACCCTGTTCCCGGTGGGGGGCATGCAGAAGAGCCAGGTGCGGGAACTGGCCCGGAAGCTGGGACTGGAGGTGGCGGACAAGCCGGACTCCCAGGAGATCTGCTTTATCTACGACAACGACTATGGCCGCTTCCTGAAGGAGCGGGTGCCGGAAGCGATCCGGCCGGGTCCCATCCTGAACACACGGGGCGAGGTGGTAGGCCAGCACCAGGGGCTGCCCCTGTACACGGTGGGACAGCGGAAGGGGCTGGGCCTGACCACACCGCGTCCCATGTACGTGGTAGCGCTGGATCCGGAGCGGAACGCGCTGATCGTGGGCGAGGATCACGAGGTGTACAGCCGGGGCCTTCTGGCCTCCGACCTCAACTGGATCGCGCTGGAGGAACTGAAGGAACCCGTGCGCTGCACCGCCAAGATCCGGCGGATGGCGCCGGAGGCGCCGTGCACCGTCTATCCCACGGAGGATGGCGGCATCCGGGTCATTTTTGACGAGCCGCAGCGGGCGGTGACCCCCGGCCAGGCGGTGGTCCTCTACCAGGACCGGTGGGTTCTGGGCGGCGGTACCATCGATCGGGCTCTGGACTGACGAATTGCTGCCAATTGGGCCAGGCGCAGGAGTGGTTCGGGCGGAAACGGGGCATACTGATTCCTGCCAGATTTGGGATCGTCATGCTGCGAGCGAGGTCGGTGCACATTGCCCAGGGGAAGCCAACTGATCGGGCTGACCGTCCTGACCGGGCCGGACCTCAGGCCCATCGGCGAGGTCCGGGAGGTGCTGCTCAGCCCGGACGGCCGGCGCATCTGCGGCCTGGTGCTGGATCCGGGCGGGTGGCTGCAGCCCCGGCGGGCGCTGGACTTTCGGGCTGTGCGCTTCGTGGGGGAGACCAGTCTCATCGCCGAGGAGGTCTACCTGGACGGGCAGCAGGAGAGCCGATGCGGCCGGGATCTGCTGGGGCTGCCGGTGATCCGACGGTCCGGGGAAGAGGTGGGGGTGATGGACGACTTCCACTTCGATCCGGCCACCGGACAGGTGACGGCGCTGCAGGTTTCCCATGGGCTCGTGGACGACCTGCTCAGCGGCAAGGAGTTGGTGCCGCTAGAGGGTCCGGTTACGGCCGGCGAAGCGGCTATCCTCCTGGACGGCCCAGCGGAAACGGGAGGGTCGCTTTCGTGAGATGCCCGAACTGCGCCGGCCGCTCGATCGGTCGCGTGGGAACCGACCAGTACTACTGTTGGGACTGCTGCGTGGAGTTCAAGGTGGGCAAAGGCACGGTACGGGTCTATCACCTGGACGTAGACGGGGAACTGGTGGCGGCCACGGAGCATCCCCAAGCTGAGGCCGCCGCCGGGGCTCCCAAAACGACCATTCGGCGCCGCTGACGGTCATGAACAGGCGCATGCGGCGGGTCGTGGCGGCGTTGGTGCTGGGGGGACTCATCCTGGCCGGAGGCTGGGGGCTCTGGATGATCCGCCCGGTGCTGGCGCCCTTTCTGCTGGCCGTGGCCTTTGCCTACCTGGTGGCGCCGTTGGTAAACGCCCTGGTTCAGCGGGGCATGCAGCGGACGTGGGCGATTCTGACCGTGTACCTGCTGCTGGGGGCGGCCGGCGCCCTGGCGGTGGTGAAGCTGCTGCCCGTGGCGGTGAGCCAGCTCAGAAGCCTGACCGAGGCGATTCCCCGATACGCCATGTGGGCCCACGGGCTGGTGGACAGCCTGCAGCAGCAGGTGCGGGTCATGGGAGCGCCGCCGGAACTGCGGGATGTGCTGGACCGTACCATCACGGAGATGGAGATTCGCTCCGTACGAGTGCTGCAGGAACTGCTGGGGATTCAGACCCTGCAGCGGGCGGCGGGGTTCTTGGCCAGTCTCGTGCTGGCGCCGTTTCTCGCCTTTTACATGCTGCGGGACATGGAGCGGTTCAAGCAGCGCTTTGTCCAGGCCCTGCCCCAGCGCTACCGGAAGGAGATCCTGATGCTGCTTCGGGATATGGACCGGGTTCTCTCCGGGTTTGTGCGGGGCGAGATCCTGCTGTCCTTCACAGTGGGCTGCCTGGCTGCCCTGGCCGCTGCGCTCCTGGGGCTGCGATACTCACTGCTGCTGGGACTGTGGGCGGGGATCACCGAGCTCATTCCCTACGTGGGACCCGTGCTGGGGGCGATTCCGGCGGTGCTGGCTGGCCTGAGCATCTCCCCTCTGCGGGGACTGGCCGTGGTGGGGGCCTTTGCGGTGATCCAGCAGTTGGAGAACGCAGTCCTGTCACCCAAGATCGTGGGGGAGCGGGTAGGGCTGCATCCCCTGGTGGTGATTCTGGCGGTGCTGATCGGCGGGTACCTGGCGGGGGCCTGGGGGCTGATTCTGGCCCCGCCGGTGGCAGGCCTGCTGCGCGTGCTGGGCAACTTCGCCGTGGCCCGGCTGACCATGCCCGTAGAGAGGTTGTTTACCCCCGCGGAGTTGCCGGACCGACCGGAGCCGGAGGAAATGCCGGTGCCTGGGGAAAGGCCGGAACCGGAGGCGGGGAGGTACCAGCCTGGAGTGTCCGAGGCAGGGGTCTGGCAGGACGGCGCCTACGAATAAAACCCGACCGGTGCCGGATGCCGGTCGGGTTCGTGTTCGCCAAGTAGCCTTACCGCGCCACAGGTTCCTTTTGAAGGGTGTGTGCCATGGTGTAACCGAGGGAGAACATCGCGTAGGAGAGATCCAGCACTTCCCGATAAAGCGCCTCGATCCCTTCGCGGGTAGGTGTTGTGCCCTGCGGCAGGGCCGCTGATGCGATGGCGCTCAGGCGCCCGCGAACCAGCAATTCAATGCCTTCCCGTGACTGCCCCCGATTCTCCTTGAGAATACGCAGGGCCTGGTCGCGATGGAATCGCAGTAACTCCTCCACCGATCGATCCCCCTCGTTCTCTTTTGGCGTGTACATTATATCCCTTAAACACAACTGGGCACAAGTAGTGGGCCATACAAGTTTCCCCAGGGTTAGAGGATTCGATCCAATATGAGCAATTTACGTATATGAAGATGGAGGAAAGTTACAACAGGGAGCGGATTGGATGGAGGGGAGTCTGATCTACAATCGCTGCGTGGAACTGCCGGATGCGTATGAAGCGCAGCTGATGGTAAGGCAGGAGAAGCCCGGGAACCGGCCGCCAACAGGAGAAAAGGAGACGATCTACCGGGCCCGGGTGTGGATTGGCACCACCTGGCAGCGGGACCCGATGGCTTACTGGAGCCAGGAGCACAGGGATCCAGTACTGGCGGTGGACGCGTGTTACCGCATGCTCCTGGCGGCCGCGCCTGCGGTGATCAAGTCCCTTGACGCGCTGGGGGCGGTTGCGGCCCTGGTAGACGAGCACTTCAGCGGTGCTGTCCCGGCCGGCGAGTTTACCTATCCCCTCGCGGGGCGTTAAGGATCGCGATAGGGCGCTGGTGAGCCTGCCACGGCGGACCTTCGCCTGGGACAAATCCCTGAAATCGGAACGACGGATCTGTTGACAGAACCGATGAGATCAGGTACAATACCATGTCGCTGACGGAGAGATACCCAAGTGGCTGAAGGGGCGGCTTTGCTAAAGCTGTAGGGGGCGTATGCCCCGCGAGGGTTCAAATCCCTCTCTCTCCGCCAGACTTGGACCGTTAGCTCAATTGGTAGAGCATCCGACTCTTAATCGGACGGTTGAAGGTTCGAGTCCTTCACGGTCCACCATCACGTTTTTTGAAGCGCTGTCCAGACTTTGGGCATGGACAGCGTCTTCTGTTCTAAGGTATACTAATGCAACCGACCAAACTTCACATTTGTGAGTCCGGTGGATGATCGCGCTGCACGAAACGGGGAGACCGGAAGGTCGGCTGCACCCGGAGTAGTGCGGTGAGGAACTTCCTGGCACCGCTATCGGTGAAGTCCGAGCTCGGGAAACCGAGCGCCTGAGGACCTGTAGCCGGTAGAAAGTTGGCGCAGGGCGCAAGCCCTGGCGGCGCGAGCCGACGATGGGGAAAGCGTTCTTTCCGAGACGCGTGTACCCGTAACGAGCTAGAGAAACGCAAGTCTCCCGGCGACGGGGGAGTGGCACGGGCAATCTCCGCCACGGTGCAAGTCCAAGTAGGCAGCTTAGGCTGCGGGTAGGACGCGGTCCCGGTAACCGGGACCACGGCTTTGGTCGGGGCCGTGAGATAAATGATCATCCTCGACAGAACCAGGGGTATAGCCGGACTCACACCGCATGACAGGCCCGAATCGTGCAGGTATGCACGGTTCGGGCCTTTTGCGTTGTCCGGCTATAACCCCTGGTTGCGAGCAGAG
>DATCKG010000104.1:0-19420 GCA_036562385.1 Symbiobacteriaceae bacterium | reverse complement strand
GGTGATGAAGCTGTACGAGGAACGGCTGCTGGCCTACCAGGCGGTGGACTTCGACGACCTGATCGGCCTGCCGCTGAAGCTGCTGCAGCGCGACGCCGAGGCGCGCGCGAAGTGGCAGGACACGCTGCGCTACGTCCTCGTCGACGAGTACCAGGACACCAACGCGGTGCAGTACGAGCTGCTCAAGGCGCTGGTCGGCGAGCGCGGCATGTTCACCGCGGTGGGCGACGACGACCAGTCGATCTACGGCTGGCGCGGCGCGACCATCGAGAACCTCAAGCGCCTGCCGCAGGACTTCCCGCAGCTCAAGATCATCCCGCTGGAGCAGAACTACCGCTCCACCGGCAACATCCTGGCGGCCGCCTATGAAGTGATCCGCAGAAACGTCAGCCGGAAGGAAAAAAAGCTCTGGACGGCAGCCGGCCCCGGCGACAAGGTGATGCAGTATGTGGCCCTGGACGAGAACGATGAGAGTTGGTTTGTGGCCAACGAGATCCAGCGGCTGGTGCAGGAGGGGCTGGGACCGGGGCGGCGGGTCACCTACCAGGACATCGCGGTCCTCTACCGGACCCATGCCCAGTCGCGCACCTTCGAAGAAGCCTTCGTCCGCAAGTCGATTCCCTACGGTATCGTGGGCGGGCTGAAGTTTTTCGAGCGCAAGGAGATCAAGGATGTGCTGGCCTACCTGCGGCTGATCGCCAACCCCGCGGACACCCTTTCCTTCCGCCGGGCCATTGGGGTTCCCAAGCGGGGAATCGGGCCGGCTACGGTGGACAAGGTGGTGGAGTACGCGGAGCAGTGGGGAATTCCGGTAGCCCAGGTGGCACGGGACTGCTCCATGGTGCCGGGGCTCAGTGCCAGCTACCGGCAAAAGGTGGAGGCCTTCGGGGCCCTGATTGCAGAGCTCAGCGAAATGTCCCGCTACCTGTCGGTGGGCGAACTGATCGATGAGGTGCTCAGCCGTACGGGGTACCTGGAAGAGCTGAAGGCGGACCGTTCCATTGAGGCGGCCAGCCGGTTGGAGAACCTCCAGGAACTGCGGGGCATGGCCATGGAGTTTGAGATGCCGGAAGGGGAGGAGGTTGAGGGGCTGACCCAGTTGGATGCCTTCCTGGCCACCGCGGCCCTGATGACCGACGCGGACCAGGTCAGCGAAGGAGAGGACAAGGTCAGCCTGATGACCCTGCACTCGGCCAAGGGCCTGGAATTCCCCGTGGTCTTCCTGGTGGGCATGGAAGAGGGCGTCTTTCCCCACAGCCGGGCGCTGGACGACGAGGCCCAGATGGAGGAGGAGCGGCGCCTGTGCTACGTGGGCATGACCCGGGCCCGGTGGCGCCTGTATGTGACCTGTGCGGCCCGGCGCAACCTCTGGGGCCATCCCAGCTTCAATCCGCCCAGCCGGTTTCTCCAGGAGATTCCGGAAGACCTGGTGGAACTGGTGGGGGAGCGGCCCGCCACAAGATCCTCCTGGGGCCTCAGCGGCAGCACGTGGGGCAGTGGCGCCGCGCCACGGGAGTGGGGCCGGCGGCCCTTGTGGGAGGACGATGATGCCTCGCCGCCTGTCGGCGCCCGGGGCTGGGGCCGGACGGAAGAGGCGCAGCGCCTTCAGCGCCGGCGGGAGGCGGCGTGGAGTACGCCGGCCACTTCGGAGGAGGCGGCTCCTGCCTTCCACCTGGGCGACCGCGTCCGCCACAGCAAGTTCGGCGAGGGCGTGGTCCGGGACGTGCGGGGCGATACGGTAACGGTGTATTTTCCGGCCTATGGCCAGAAGGTGCTGGTGGCCAGCTACCTTGAGAAGGTATCTCCGGATTAGGCAGGGCAGCCGCCGGGCCGGAGGGATGAGCCGCCGCACCGGCGAATGAGTTGCCAGAGCTGCTGCGGACGTGCAGCAAGACCTTTTGCGTGATGAGGAGGGGCAGCGTCTTGACCCGGGAAGAGGCCGAACGGCGGGTACAGGAACTGGTGGATCTGATTCGCCATCACGAGTACTTGTACTACGTACTGGATGCCCCCGAGATTTCGGACTACGAATTTGACCAGCTGATGAGGGAACTGAAGGAGCTGGAGGAGGCCTATCCCGATCTCCGCCGCCCCGATTCTCCCACGCAGCGGGTGGGGGGCATGCCGTCTTCGGAGTTTGCCAAGGTTCCCCACGAGCCGCCGATGCTCTCCCTGGACAATGCCTTCAGCGAGGCTGAGCTCAGGGAGTTTGACCGGCGAGTGCGGTCGCTGCTGGGCAACGAACCGGTGGAGTATGTCTGCGAACTGAAGATCGACGGACTCTCCATCTCCCTGCGGTACGAAAACGGCGTGCTGGTCCAGGGCGCCACCCGCGGCGACGGCATCACTGGCGAGGATGTGACGGAGAACCTGAAGACCATCGGCTCCATCCCGCTTCGCATCGATCCGGTGGACGGCATTCTTCCTCCCGTGCTGGTGGTGCGGGGCGAGGTCTACATGGAGAAGCGGGTCCTGGAGGAGCTGAACGCGGAACTGGAGCGGCAGGGCAAACCCTTGCTGCAGAATCCCCGGAACGCCGCGGCCGGCAGTGTGCGGCAGAAGGACCCGCGCAAGACGCGGGCCAGGCGGCTGGACTGCTTCCTGTGGCAGCTGGTGCGGGCCGACGGGTTCACGCTCAGGAACCACTGGGAAAGCTTGCAGCTGATGGAGCGCTTCCGGTTCAAGGTCAATCCCCACCGGGCGCTGTACTCCTCCATCGAGGACGTGATCGCCTGGACCGGCCAGTGGTGGGAGAAGCGCTACGATCTGCCTTACGAGATCGACGGGCTGGTGATCAAGGTCAACGACTTCAGCCAGCGGGAACGGCTGGGCGCCACCAGCAAGTTTCCGCGCTGGGCCATCGCCTACAAGTTCCCCGCGGAGGAGAAGGAAACCGTGGTGGAAGGCATCACCCTGGAGGTGGGGCGCACCGGCGTGGTAACGCCCGCCGCGGAACTGCGTCCGGTGCGGATTGCCGGCACCACGGTGAAGCGGGCCACGCTGCATAACGAGGATTACATCCGGAACAAGGACATCCGGGTGGGGGACACCGTGGTGGTGCGCAAGGCCGGGGAGATCATCCCGGAAGTGGTGCGGGTGGTGCTGGAGAAGCGGCCCCCCGGCACCGAACCCTGGCGGTTCCCCGAAACCTGTCCGGCCTGCGGCGCCAAGTTGGTGCGATACGAGGGCGAGGCGGCGGTGCGGTGTCCCAACAGCCTCTGCCCCGCCCAGCAGTACCGGGCGATTCTCCACTTCGCCTCCCGGGATGCCATGAACATCGAGGGACTGGGCGAGGCGCTGGTGCAGAGCCTGCTGGATGACGGCCTGATTGAGGATGCCGCGGACCTCTACTTCCTGCACCGGCAGCGGGACAAGCTCGTGGCCAGGGAGCGGATGGGGGAGAAGTCGGTGGACAACCTGCTGCGGGCCATCGACGCGACGCGGCAGAACCCCCTGCACCGGCTGATCTTTGCGCTGGGCATCCGCCACGTGGGCGAGCGGGCGGCGCGCCTGCTGGCCGACCACTTCGGGTCGGTGGACGCCATCGCCGCGGCCTCGGCCGAGGAACTGATGGCGATTCCGGGCCTGGGGCCGAAGATCGCGGAGAGCGTGGTGGAGTACTTCCGGGATCCCAAGGCGCAGAGGCTGCTGGCAAAACTCCGGGAGGCCGGCGTCAACATGGTGGGCGAAAAGCGCACCGGCCCCGCGGAGGGTCCCCTGGCCGGGATGACGGTGGTGGTCACCGGCACCCTGTCCCGGTGGGGGCGCAAGGAGATCGAGGAATTGATTCAGCAGCTCGGCGGCAAGGCCGCAGGCAGCGTGAGCAAGAAGACCTCCTTCGTCCTGGTAGGCGAGTCGCCGGGCTCCAAACTGGAGAAAGCCAGGAGCCTGGGTATACCCATCCTGACCGAAGAGGAGTTTGTCGCCCGCTACGGTCCGTTTTTGCCCTGAGCATGCAGCAGGGGACGCAGTTTCGTGACGGGCTGCGTCTCCTTTCCCTTTTCATGCACATGCCGATCGGATGCGATGAAGCCGCCCTTTCCTCAGGAAGCGGGCGGCCGTTTCGCGCCGCGGCACCTGGATGGGACTGCCTGCAAAGTTGCCGCGGAATTTTCCTGTATGCTACAATCTACGAGTTAGACGTATGGCGTTGACCGGGGAGTGGGCCCCGAGTACGAAATGGCGGTGAGAAAGGTGGCGCTGACGCGAGAGCAGGTTGAACACGTGGCCCGGCTGGCCCGCCTGGGGCTGACTGAGGCGGAAAAGGAGATGTTCACCGTCCAGCTCAGCCGGATTCTGGAACACGTCAGACGCATGGAGCAGCTGGACACGCGGGATGTGCCGCCCACTTACCATGTGGTGGCCCTGCAGAACGTCCTGCGGGAGGACAAGCCTCAACCGTCTCTGGAGCGGGATGAGGTGCTGAGCCAGGCGCCCGACGCCGAGGCCGGATGCTTCAAGGTTCCCAAGATCACGGAGGGCTGAGAGACGGATGTCAGGAGGAACACATCAGCTGAGCGCCGCCCGGTTGGCCCGGCTATTTCACGCAGGCGAACTGTCGGCTGTTGAAATTACAGAGGCCTTTCTGAACCGGATCCAGAAAGTGGATCCTCAGATCGGCGCCTTTCTGACGGTGGCCGGGGAGCAGGCCCTGGCCCGGGCACAAAAGCTGGATGCCCGTCGCAAGAGCGGCGGCGACAACCTGGGACCGCTGGCCGGGGTTCCTGTGGCTGTCAAGGACAACATCTGCACGCAGGGGATCCGGACCACCTGCGCGTCCCGCATCCTGGAACATTACATTCCGCCGTACGACGCGACGGTGGTGGAGCGGCTGCGGGCCGCAGGGGCGATCATCATCGGCAAGACCAACATGGACGAGTTTGCGATGGGCTCCTCCGGCGAGAACTCGGCGTTCCGCCCCACCCGGAATCCCTGGGATCTCACCAAGGTCCCCGGCGGCTCTTCCTCCGGGTCGGCCGCGGCGGTGGCATCGGAGCAGGTGCCGGTGGCCCTGGGTTCCGACACCGGTGGCTCTATCCGCCAGCCGGCCGCCTTCTGCGGCGTGGTCGGACTGAAGCCCACCTACGGGTTCGTCAGCCGGTACGGGCTGGTTGCCTACGCCTCTTCCCTGGATCAGATCGGGCCGCTGGCCCGCAGCGTGGAGGACTGCGCCCTGCTGTTTGAGGTGATTGCAGGCCCCGACCGGCGGGATGCCACGAATGCCGGCCGCCATCCGCAGCCGGTGCGCTTCGGCGGTGAGCCTTCTCTCAAGGGGGTGCGGCTGGGCGTTCCCCGGGAGTACTTCGGGGCCGGGATCCATCCGGGCGTCAAGGCCAGGGTGGAGGAGGCCATCCGCCATCTGGAAGAGCTTGGCGCCGAGGTGGAGGAGTGCTCCCTGCCCCACACCGAATACGCCCTGTCGGCCTACTACGTCATCTCCCCCGCGGAGGCCAGTGCCAACCTGGCCCGGTTTGACGGGGTGCGCTACGGGTATCGGACACCCCAGGCCAGCACGCTGCTGGAGATGTACGAAAAGACGCGGCAGGAGGGCTTCGGGCCGGAGGTCAAGCGCCGGATCATGATCGGCACGTATGCCCTTTCCAGCGGATATTACGACGCCTACTACAAGAAGGCCCAGCAGGTCCGTACGCTGGTGATTCGGGACTTTGAGGCCGCGCTGTCCAAGTACGACGCGCTGGTGACGCCCACCGCGCCGGTTCCCGCCTGGGGCCTCGGGGAGAAACTGGATGATCCCCTGGCCATGTACATGGCCGATGTGTGCACCATTCCGGCCAATCTGGCGGGGCTGCCGGCCATTTCGGTCCCCTGCGGGATGGTGGACGGCCTGCCGGTGGGGATGCAGCTCATCGGCAAGCACTTTGACGACACCAAGCTGTTGCAGTATGCCTGGGCCTACGAGAAGACCACCGATCATCACAAGGCTCGGCCGGCCCTGGTGGGCCAAGGAGGTCAGTAAGCCATGGCGACCCAGTGGGAGAGCGTGATTGGCCTGGAGGTCCACGTGGAGCTTTCCACCAAGACCAAGGTCTGGTGTTCGTGCAAAAACGAGTTTGGCGCGGAGCCGAACACCAACGTCTGCCCGGTCTGCCTGGCGCTGCCGGGGGCCCTGCCGGTGCTGAACGCGGAGGCCCTGCGTTATGCGGTCAAGGCCGGCCTTGCCCTCAACTGCGAGATCGCGCGCTACTCCAAGTTTGACCGCAAGAACTACTTCTACCCGGACAACCCCTCCAACTATCAGATCAGCCAGTACGACTTGCCGCTGTGCCGCAACGGTTGGGTGGAAATCACGCTGAAGGACGGCACCCGCAAGCGGATCCGCATAAACCGGATCCACCTGGAGAACGACGCCGGGAAACTGGTCCATGCCGGCGACGACGTGGCCAGCGCCGAAACCTCGCTGGTGGACCTCAACCGGGCCGGGGTGCCCCTGATCGAGATCGTCACGGAGCCGGACATCCGGTCGGCGGAGGAGGCGCTGGCGTTCCTTACAAAGCTGCGCTCCATCATGAAGTACGCCGGCGTCAGCGATGTGAAGATGGAAGAGGGCTCCATGCGGTGCGACATCAACATCTCCGTGCGGCCCGCGGGATCCTCGGAGTTCGGCACTCGCACCGAGATGAAGAACATCAACTCCTTCTCGGCAGCGGTCCGGGCCATCGAGCATGAGGTCAGGCGGCAGATTGCCATCCTGGAGGCCGGGGGACAGGTGGAGCAGGAGACCCGGTCCTGGCAGGATGCCAAGGGCACGTCGGTGACCCTGCGCACCAAGGAACAGGCCGAGGATTACCGGTACTTCCCGGAGCCCGACTTGCCCCCGGTGGTGCTGAGCCCCGAGGATGTGGAGGAGATTCGGCGGAGCCTGCCGGAACTGCCTGACTCGATCCTGGAGCGGCTGACCCGGGAGTACGGCCTGCCGGCTTACGACGCTTCCCTGATCGTGGCCGAGCGGGAGTTTGCCCAGTGGTTCGATGAGGCCGTGCGGCTGGCCGGCAAGGAGCACGCCAAGACCATCGCCAACTGGCAGATCAACGAACTGAACCGGATCATGAACGCCAGGGGCCTGGGGCCCGATCAGATCCCTGTGACTCCGGAGCAGTTCGTCGGCATGCTGAAGCTCATGGGGAAGGGGACCATCTCCAGCAAGATCGCCAAGGTGGTCTTCGAAAAGATGGTGGATACGGGGAAGGACGCGGAGACCATCGTGAAGGAGGAAGGCCTCAGCCAGGTGGCTGATGAGGGCGAACTGGCCCGGCTGGCCATGGAAGTGGTGGCCGCCAACCCGAAGGTGGTGGAGGACTGGAAGGCTGGACAGCAGCGCGCTGCCCAGTGGTTTGTGGGCCAGATCATGAAAGCCACCCGGGGGCGGGCTAACCCGCAGCTGGCGGCCAAGCTGGTGCTGGAAGCCCTGGAGAAGCAGACCCGCGAGTGAGCAGAAAACGGCTCCCCCTCCGCCAGGGGGAGCCTCCTTTTTTTTTTTGGGCCGGGCCGGTCTGAAGGGGAGAGGAGCGGGATAAGCTTGCGGATGGCGAGGTCGGTAGACTAGAATTAATGCATTGCGAAATAGCCTTCCGGCTTCACTATGGTTATTGGAGGTTACCTATACCGTGCTTGACGTCTTACACAACAACCCATTGCTTCTGCTCTTTCTCATCTCCGGCCTGGGCTATATGGCGGGGAGGCTGAAAATCGGCGGCGTCCACCTGGGGGTGGCCGCTGTCCTCTTTGTGGGGCTGGCCTTTGGCGCCCTGGCCCCCACCCTGGAGTTGCCTGAGATTGTCTACCAGTTTGGCCTGGCGCTGTTTGTCTACTGCGTGGGACTGACCAGCGGTCCCGGCTTTTTGCGTTCCTTTCGCGGCCGGGGCGTCACATACTCCCTGCTGACCATCGGCATCATCCTGCTGTGCGCGGTGCTCCTGGTCATTCCCCACGTGTTGCTGAAGCTGTCGCCGGCCACCACCACGGGCCTGTTCACGGGGGTTCTGACCAATACCCCGGCCCTGGCGACGGTGGTGGAGTACCTGACCCGCACCGGGGCCGCGGACCAGGTCACCGATCCAGTGGTTGGCTACTCGATCGCCTATCCTGCCAGTGTGCTGGGCGTGATTCTGGCGATCTACTTTGCCCAGCGGTTCTTCCGCGTGGACTACGCGGCGGAAGCCCGCACTCTGAAAGGACTGACCGGCGTATCGCCGGCGATCACCCGCTGGACGATCCAGGTGCAGCGGGATGAAGCGGTGGGCCGGACCCTGCAGGAACTGGTGGCTACCCATGGCTTCCGCGTGGTCTTCGGCCGGATTGTGCGGGGAGGGCACGCAAGCGTCGCCCAATCCGAGAGCCGGCTGCAGCGGGGCGACCTGGTGACCGCGGTGGGGCCGGTGGAGGAACTGCAGCGGGTGGCCGCATGCTTGGGCACTGTCAGTGAAAAGGAGGCGCATTTGGACCGGTCCGAGGTGGACGTGCGGCGGATCTTCGTCTCCAACCCCGACGTCGTGGGCCGCACCCTCAGGGAACTGCAGCTGACCCACCGCTATGGCGCCGTGGTCACCCGGGTGTGGCGCGGCGACGCACAGCTTCTGCCCCATGCGGATCTGGCCCTGGAGCTGGGCGACCGGGTTCGGGTTCTGACCCGGCGGGGGCGCATGGACCGGGTGATCAAGCTGTTGGGCGACTCGTACCGGGCGATTTCCGAGATCGACGTCACCACCCTGGGCCTGGGCATGGCTCTGGGCATCGGGCTGGGGTTGGTGCCCATCCCGCTGCCCGGAGGCATCACGGTGAAGCTGGGCCTGGCTGGCGGCCCGCTGATCGCCGCCCTCATCCTCGGTTCGCTGCGGCGGACCGGGCCGCTGGTCTGGTCGCTGCCGTACAGCGCGAACCTGCTGCTCCGGCAAATTGGGCTTACCATCTTCCTGGCGGCCGTGGGGACCCGGTCGGGCTACGCCTTTGCCCAGGAACTGGCCGGTGCACAGGGATGGATCTTGCTGGCCGTCTGTTTCGCCATCACGCTGGCGGTGGCCTGGGCGATGCTTTACGCGGGCTACCGCTGGCTGAAGATCCCCATGGGGCTTCTTACCGGCATGCTGGCGGGAGTGCAGACGCAGCCCGCCACGCTGGGGTTTGCCCTGGATGAGGCGGGCAACGACCTGCCGAACGTGGGGTACGCCACCGTCTATCCGCTGGCCATGGTGGCCAAGATCGTGCTGGCTCAGGTGATGGTCAGCCTCCTGCCGTAAGCCCGCCTCCGTTCTGGGGGATGGGGCAGCCACTGCTTCAGGCGCCTCTTTCGGGGTGGTCCACGGCGTGGACATTTATGGGACTACCATGTACATTTGTGGCAGTGCAGGCATGCGCATGGCCTTGGAGCATGGGGCAGAGCCCCGACGGGAGGAGGGAGCAGCGTGATTCTGGTGACAGGCGGGACAGGCTTCATCGGTGAGCAGTTGGTCCGGAGCCTGCTGGCCCGGGAAGAGACGGTCCGCCTGCTGGTCCGGCGCCGGGAGAAGGCGGCGTCGGTGTACGGGCCGCTGCTGGAGCGGCTGGATCTGGCCGAGGGCGACTTGCTGGATCCGGCCAGCCTGGACCGGGCGGCCGCGGGCGTTCAGCGGGTCTACCACCTCGCGTCGTGGATCTGCTTCCGGGCCGATTATCCGGCGGCCCACCGGGTGAACGTGGAGGGCACCCGGAACCTCATGGAGGCCTGCCGGCGGGCCGGCGTCCGGCGGGTGGTTCATGTCTCGTCCGTCGCGGCGGGCGGGCCCGCAGTGACCGGCCCGGACGGGCGGATGCGCCCCCGGACCGAAGCCGATCCGCCTCAGCCGCTGCCGGATGCCTACGGGCGCACCAAGCGGGAGCAGGAAGAGGTGGTGCTCTCCTACTGCTCCGCCGGCATGGAAGTGGTGGTGGTCCGGCCGTCCGCGGTGTTCGGCCCCGGGGATCCCGAGGGGCTCAACACGCTGCTCCGGATGGTGCAGCAGCGGAAACTGCCCTTTTTCCTGGGCTCGGAGCAGATCCCCGTCAACCTGGTGTTCGTCCGGGATGTGGTGCGGGGGATGCTGGCCGCGATGGAAAAGGGCCGGTCGGGGGAGATCTACAACCTGGTGGGCCCGAACCTGACCCAGGGGGAACTTCTGCGGCTGGCCGCGGAAGTGGGTCGGGGGCGGGCGCCCGGGTTTGCCATGCCGATTCCGGTCTTGCTGGGCGCCGCAGCCCTGGTAAACGGGCTCAGCCGGCTGCTGCTGCGCAGGCCAGGGCCGGTGCATCCCCACGAGATTCGCAACTGGACGAGCCCCTGGCTGGTCAGCGGCGAGAAGACCAGGACGGAACTGGGAATCGAGCCTACTCCCATGAGGGAGGCCCTGCAGGAGACGTACGCCTGGCTGGAGGAGCACAGGAAGCGATGAGCACGAACCATACAGACAGAACACCGCCGCTGGCGTCGGGGCAGATGGTCACCCTGACGGTGGAGGACCTCGGACACAGCGGCGAGGGAGTGGGGCGCTGGGAGGGCTTTACGGTTTTTGTGCCCGGCGGCGTGCCCGGTGACCAGGTGGAGGTCCGGATTACCGAAGTGAAGAAAAACTACGCCCGGGCAGCGCTTCGGCAGGTGGCGGTTCCTTCGCCCCATCGGGTTGCGGCACGCTGCCCGGCGGTGGGGGAGTGCGGCGGCTGCCCGCTGCAGGTCATTGCCTACCCGGAACAGCTGCGGCTGAAGCGACAGCAGGTGGTGGAAGCCCTGCGGCGGCTGGGGAAGCTGGAAGAGGTGCCGGTCCATCCCACCCTGGGGATGGACGACCCCTGGGAGTACCGGAACAAGGCGCAGTTCCCCGTGGGGTTCAGGGGAGGCCGGGTCATCGCGGGCTTTTTCGCTCCCGGGACCCATCGGATCGTCGACATCGACCAGTGTCACATCCAGCATCCCCTGGGCAACGAGATCATGCGGACGGTGAAAGAACTGGCCCAGCGGTACCAGATCCCCATCTACGATGAAGTGCGTCACCAGGGGATCTTGCGCCATGTCCTGGTCCGGGTAGGTCGGCACACCGGGGAGGCCATGGCGGTGCTGGTGACCAATGGGCCGGCCTTTCCCCATGGGCGCCGCCTGGCTGCGGACTTGATGGAACGAGTCCCCGCCGTGGTCAGCGTGGTGCAGAACATCAACCCCGAGCGGACCAACGTGGTCCTGGGGCGGGAGAACCGGGTGCTGGCCGGAAGGGACCATATCCTCGACCGCATCGGGGATCTGGTCTTTGCCATTTCGCCGGTCTCCTTCTTTCAGGTGAACCCGGCCCAGACGGAGGTGCTGTACGGCAAGGCCCTGGAGTACGCGGGGCTGACCGGTGCCGAGACGGTGCTGGACGTCTACTGCGGGATCGGCACCATTTCGCTCTTTTTGGCCCGGCAGGCCCGGGAGGTCATCGGCATCGAGGTGGTGCCCGAGGCCATCGACGACGCCCGGGAGAACGCCCGGCGAAACGGCATCGGCAATGCCCGGTTTATCTGCGGCGATGCGGCGGAAACGATGCCGGAGTTGGCCCGGAAGGGGATCCGGGCGGATGTGATCGTGGTGGACCCGCCCCGGAAAGGGTGCGACCGGCCGGTGCTGGAGGCCATGGCCCAGATGGGGCCCCGGCGGATCGTCTACGTGTCGTGCAATCCGGCGAGCCTGGCCCGGGATCTGGGGATCTTGCAGGAACTGGGCTACCGAACGGTGGAGGTTCAGCCGGTGGATATGTTTCCGCATACCGCCCATGTGGAGTGCGTGGCGCTGGTATCGAAGATAGAGGGCCTTACCCGGCGCGCAACGGAAGGTTCCACACGCCCGATACCGGAGGTAAAATAACCGAAGATGAAGCAAGCCAATCCATTTGCCGTGGCGTGGAGGAAGTGCCTTGAACCCGATTTTCTTCGAAATTCTCGTGATTGTAAGCGCCAGCTTTGCATCCTCGGTGGCCGTGGCATGGCTGGGTGAAGTCCTGGCGGGATGGCCGACCACCGTGACCTACATCGTGACGGTGATGACCGTAGGACCGGCTTTGGCGGTGCTCAGAGGACGCGACCGGAAGAGAGACCGGCTGGATCTCAGCGAGCGAGCGGCGGCGGAGCTGATCTCGCTGGTGATCCTCCTGGCCCTGGGTTGGTGGATGGGCCGGACGTTCTGGGCGTAACGGATGGCAAACGGCTTGAAGGGGCTCGGGCCTGCAGCCCGAGCCCCTTCACGAGTTATGTGGGCCCCAGCATGAACGTATGGGTGAGGTCCCACCGGCCCCTGCCCCGGAGCAGGTGGATGCGATCGACGGTGAAGCGGCGCCGCAGGCGGACTCCTTTCAGGATCTGCTTGGCCTGGATGAGCTCTTCCGGAGTGAGCCGGTCGGCGATGGTCAGGTGCGGCGTGTACTGGTTGCCGTCGTACCGGTCCGAAAGGGTCTCCACGTAGCCATCCAGCGCCTCCACAATCTCGAGATGGAGCTTGGTCAGCTCCTCCGATTTGTCCACCCGCACGTACAAGATCGAGTCCTGAAACACGCCCAGCCCGCCCAGACGGATTTCGAAGGGCTTCCAGCGTTCACAGGTGGCCTCCAGTTGTTCCACGACCCGGGCGCCGGTCTGGCGAAAGAGGAAAGGCGACTTTACGGTGATGTGCGGCGGCACCACGGACCGAAGCAGCGGATGCTGTTTGCGCAGATCCATCAGTTCCCGGTAGAGGTCAGGGGGCGGCAAGATGACCACGCCGTACGCGTAGACAGGTTTGGTCATGGCAAGTCAGCTCCCTTACCTCTAGGTTCGCTATGCCACCTGCTGTGTCCTGGCCGCCCGGCCTTTTCGGAGCAGCAGCGCGGAGCCGCTCAGGACCAGAAGGCCGCCGATAAGGGATGCGGGCGAGGGAATCTCCCCCAAGAAGAGGAAGGCAAAGAGAATCGCACTGACCGGGTCCAGGTAGGCCAGCACACCGACGTGCTGGACCTTGACGCTTCGGAGCCCCTGAAAGTACAGGATCAGGGCCAGGGCCGTGTGAACCACGCCCATCAGGGCGAGGAGCACCAGGGACTGAGGTGGTACGGCCAGCGCCGCAAGCGCTCCGGGGCTTCCGGGGGCGCCCTGCCACAGGACCGTCGGTACCAGCACCAGCGCGGCGGTGAGGCACTGGACCAGGACCAGCCGGGGCGCCGGAATCTCCTGGAGCCACCGCCCGCAGATCGTCACCATCGCATAAAAGCAGGCGGCCGCCAGTCCGTAACCGATGCCGAGAAGGTCCGCAGGACGAACCGGCTGCCCGGGCTGATACAGCATGATGACGATTCCCGTCAGGGACAGGGCCGTGGCCGCGATGGTCCGCCGCTCCAGCGGCTCGTGGAGCAGCAGCGGCGAAGCCAGGGCCACCAGCACAGGTGCCATATAATAGGAAAGAACGGCGTTCGAGACGCTGGTGGTGTCCACCGCCTTGAAAAAGAACAGCCAGTTGGCCGCCAGCGCTGCCCCGCTGAACAAAAGCAGTCCCCGGCGCGGCTTCGGCCGGGATGCGGACTTCGGCCCCTGCCGGACCGCCCGCTGGAGCAGTTGGGCCGCGATGAGGGCGGCGGCACCGAACAGGACCCGGTAGGTTACGGTGATCAGAGGATCCTGGCCGGCCTTCCGGGCCACGACGCCCACGCTGCCCCAGATCAGCATGGCCGCGACGATGGCCAGATAGCCCTTCCCCATGCAAGCGCCTCCCCATATCGATCCGCGAAAATAACGACTGTCAAAATTCGATCCAATTCGATCCGCTCCTGCCTGGCCGGCAGGCGCTTTTTTCTTGCTGCCACTGCGGGCATGTAGAGGTGCCGATTGGGTCACCATAGAGGCGGAGCAACGCCTTCATGTACCAAGGGGAGGTGGAGGGATGCAGATCAGCGACCGGGCTCCGCTGAGCGAAAAGGAGCTGTTTTACATCCGGGACCAGATGTCGTGGGAGCTAGTGGCGGCCAAGAAGGCCTATCAGTATGCCCACCAGACGTCGGATCCGGAATGCCGGAACCTGATGTTCACGGTGGCGGAGCAGCACCAGCGCAACCTCGAACGGGTGATGCAGTACCTGCAGCAGCAGACCCAGAAGATGTCCGCCCAGCAGGCCTAGGAGAGGGGGGAAGAGATCGTGAATCAGCAGCAGATTAAGCCGCAGTTTGCCTTCGAAGGCGGTCACATGGTGATGTTTCACCAGGAGGCCACCGGTCTGCCTCAGGTGAAGGATGCTACCGTCAACGACCGGGACCGAATGCAGGACCTGCTGGCCCAGGAGAAGTACCTGACCACGGCCTACAGTGTGGCCATGAATGAGGCGACCCAGGAGCCCTTCTGGCAGGTGATGAAGCAGAATTTCGATGCGTGCCAGCAGCTCCAGCGGCAGCTTTTCCAGCTGATGTTCAAGAAGGGCTGGTACAAGATCCCGGTGGCCGATGTGCAGGCCCTGAACGCCACGCTGCAGCAGTTCCAGCAGTACCAGACCCAGTTCCCTTTCAAGCCCATGCAGCAGGGGCAGACCTCCCAGGAAAGTGCCGGCGCCCAGGCGCAGGGAGGCGGCATCTTCCAGTCTTCCTGGGCCGGCCAGCAGGCGACGCAGACCCAGGGCTGGTCTTCCGTCCCCCGGTCTCACTGAGGGGAGCCTGTAAAGAGAACATCGCCCATCCCCCGCCGAGTATGGCGGGGGTGCTTTTGTGCTGCCGGCTTCTGTCCCCCGCATATGTCCCAGGTGGATCGTACGTGGCGCACAAACGATCCGGCGACAGAAGGCGGGGGAGGTTCCCGGACCGATGCGGCGGACCGAGGGGTTCATCACTACTCCGGACGGACTCCGGCTGTTTTGCCGGACCTGGGAGCCGGAGCGGCCGGCGGGCAGCATGGTGATCGTTCACGGCACCAACGAACACATGGGCCGCTATGGGCACGTGGTGGACTATTTTCTGCAGCATGGGCTGGCGGTGTACGGCCTGGACCAGCGCGGCTTTGGCCGTTCCGAAGGGATTCGGTGCTACGTGGACCGGTTCGAGGACTACCTGACGGACCTGCGCTGCTTTCTGGAGCAGTGCGGAATTTGCCGCCCCGTTTTGGTGGGGCACAGCCTGGGCGGCCTGATCGCGTACCGGTATGCCGTCGCCTACCCCGAGACCCTCTCGGCGGTGGTCCTTTCTTCGCCTTTTTTCGGCCTGCGCTGGGGCGGGGGGCCCCTGCTTCGGGCGGCAGCACACGTTCTCGGCCGGCTGGCGCCCCAGTTGCAGATTCCCAACCCGGTACCTGCCTGGGTGCTCAGCCGCGATCCGGCGGTGGTCAGGGCATACCAGTGCGATCCCCTGGTGGGCAGGACGGTCACGCCCCGCTGGTTTGTGGAGTGCCTGCGGGCCGGCCGGGACTGCCGGACGGGCAGAGGTGGCGAGTTACAGGCGCCCGCGCTGTTTCTGCAGGCCGGTGACGACCTGCTGGTCAGTCCCGCGGCGGCCCGCCAGGTCTATGAGCGGGTGCCCCATGCCCGCAAGGCCTTTCGCCTCTACCCGGGCAAGTACCACGAAATTTTCAATGATCCTGGCTATAAGAAAGTGTTTCAGGATATATGGGAATGGTTGAATAAGGAGGTGTTAGTACACATTAAGTAGTATTCCTTTATAAGTAGTACTTCTCCAGAAATGGTTGATCGCCCGGGGAGGAGTGGACACAATGGTCTGGCACCGTTGGTTCAACCGTCTTGGCCACAAACGCGACGAACCCCAAAGAAGTGAGCCCCCCTTCTCCAACCACGACGGGTGGGTGGAGTTGACAGGGGGGCGTTTGGTGGTACATGACCCTGTGGGCAACGGACGATATGCTACACTGGCTCCTGGTCCGGGAATCCGGCTGTGGATCAACGGTCAGACGGTGGAAGGCCCCACGGTTGTCACCGCGACGGATGAGATCCGATACGAAATCCTGCCGGATAACGACAACTTTATGGACCTGGAGATTTCGGCCGACGGCATGACTGTCACCATGACCCTGACAGCCGACCCCTTTCGGCAGCCGGACACGGTGACCCTGGAGGGCCGCCAGCAGGCGCAGCTCAAGGCTGCCTGCTCCCCCAGGGCCCGCAGCCGTGCCGTTGCGCCCAAGCAACTGGTGATGGAACGCCTGAAGGAGCTGGGTGTGGTCTACGGCATTGATGAGGCGGCCGTGGAGCAGGCCCTCAAGGGTCCCATTGGCCAGCCGGTGGTGATCGCCCGCGGCCAGGAGCCCCAGAAGCCGGTGCGGGGCGAGTGGGTCTGGCGGCTGGGAGAGCTGTCCCTGGTGGAGGCCGGGCAGGTGATCGCCCTGTACCAGGGCGGGCAGCCGAACAAGCCGCGCATCACCGTCCGGGGCGAAGTGACCAAGGTCTATGAGGATGTGGAGGGCGGCCAGCCCTATCTGCCGGGCGAAGGGACCCGCCTGCTGGGAGGGGATCGCCTGGTGGCTTCGGTGCCTGGCCGGGCCCGGGCGGTTTCCACACCGGAGGGGCTGAAGGTCCACGTCTTCCCGGTCAGGCAGATCGATGGCGACGTGGAAGGGATGCTGGAATCGGAGGCGGACGTGATCATCCGGGGCGGCGCCCGGGGAGCGAAGATTCGCGCCGCGGGCGAGGTGTTGGTGATGGGGGACGTGGAGAGGAGCGAAATCCACGCCGAGGTCATCACCATCCGGGGCGAAGCCACCGACAGCTACCTGTACACCATTCCGAAGGGCCACTTCCTGCCCATGAAGGGAGACCTGGCCTGGATTCGCCGCAGCCTGGAAGGCATCCGGGAGACGCTGAGCCGCCACGCTGCGGTGAAGGAAGAGACCTTCCGGGAGGTGCAGAACCATGTCCGGGTTCTGCGGCGGCGGGCGGAGGAGATCGGCCTCAGTCATCCGGAGTACGTGAGGCTGAATGAGGAACTGGCTCAGGTCTTCATGGGCGCCCGGGCTGCCGACGGCCTGGACCTGGTTTCGGTGACCCGGCTGCTGGAGATCCTGGAGAAGATGGCCGCGGAAGCCGAGAATCTTACGGGCCGGAACGTATCGGTTCAGGCCCTGGCCCATGTGACTGTCTGGGCCGGCGGGGACATTCTGGTGCAGGAGCGGGTGGCCAACTCCGCCTTGTTCTGCGGCGGGTCCATTCGAACGCCGGAGGAGGCCATCCTGACCCAGAGCGAACTGGTGGCCGGCGAAGAGGTGACGCTGGGCACCCTGGCCACTCTCCGGGGCACCGCTCCGGTGGTGGTGCGGGCCGGCGGACGGATGCTGATCGATCAGATTGAGCCCGGCTGCGTGCTGGAAATCGGCAGCGACCGGCGGGAGATCAAGAACGAAATGATCCGGGTGGTGGCCGGCGTCAACGCCCGCGGCCAGCTGGTCGTACGCCAGCGGGATTAGGGCGTCCGCACAGCCCCACCCGGAGGGGCTACTGCAGCGTATTTACTTCCCGGGCGAGGGTGGTGACCTTTTCAACCAGGGCAGGCAGGCTGTCCGCCAACACGAGGATCAGCCGCTCCAGGTTCAGGCGGTCCGGGATCTCGATCACGTCGGGAAGCTCCTGGCAACCTTGCAGGGTGGCCTGCAGGTCACGGACGTAGTCGTCGTGGGTCTGTCGGTAGCCCTCCGGCGTGGGCATGGAGACCACTCGCCAGGGTAGCCGGGAGAGGGCCTCCCGTACGACGGGTTGATTCCGGAGGTTGATCACACACCGGGCTTCAGGGAAGAAGGAACGAATGTGCAGGAGGGTGGTGCCCATGTGACGGGAGGCTGCCATGGCCGGCCGGCGCATGTGGACCACCTTTCCCTGTACGTTGTGCAGCCGGCCCGGCACCGCGGCGATCTCCTCAAACCGGGTGGCGCCGGGGAGGGCATAGGCGATGTTGGCCCCCACTTCCGGAATCAGGGCTGCCACCTCCGGCGTCTGAAGGGCCGTCAGCGCCTGTTCCAGTTCCGCGCACAGCTGGCGCTCGGCTGGGGTCATCGGACCCTCCGGCCGCTCCAGGACCTCGGCCAGCACCTCCCAGAAGCGGTCTACCGGCGGGGGCAGGATGGGCCGGGTGGTGCCGTCTTTCTCCACCCACAGGCAGCCCTGGGACTTGTCCACCACATCGCCGATGATGGCTGCGGGGATCTGACGGGCCTCGAGGGCCGCCACGATCTCCTCCGCCTTCTCAGCGGCGCACGTGATCAGGAGGGTACCTTCGCTGATCACCTCCAGGGGGTCGAGACCGGTGACGCTGCAGATGGCGGCGATATCTTCCGGCACCGGCACCCGGCTGCGGTCGATGCGCATCCCGACGCCGGAAGCATCTGCGATCTCCCACAGGCCCCGCGCGACGCCGCCCTCGGTGGCGTCATGCATGGCTCGGACACCACCTACGCTCATGGCGATGCGGGCGTCCTCCACCACGGTCATCTCCCGGATCCGGGCCCGGGCCCGCTCCACCAGGGCAGGCTGGACACCCCGGGACTTGAGCCACTCCCCTGCCTCATCGGCCAGGATGGCCGCTGTCTCCACCGCGGCCCCCTTGGTGATGATCACCTTATCGCCGGGGCGGGCGCCGGCGGCGGTGACCGCCTCCTTGCCGAATCCCCATACGGTGATGCCGCCGATGGTCGGGACGCTTACGGCGGTGTAATATCCTGTGTGGCCGCCGACAATGCTGATGCCCAGTTCCCGGGCGGTCTCGCTGATGGACTTTACGGTACGTTCGATGTAGGATTCGGGAGTGCCGGGGGGCAAGAGCAGGGAATAGGTCATGAACCGGGGCATGATGCCGGTGACCGCCACGTCGCTGGCGCCGATGTGGACGGTGATCCAGCCGAAGGTCTCCGGGTCGGTGGCCGAGCCGGGGAAGACCGGGTCCTCCGCCACGGCCATGTACAGATCACCGATGCGCAGCAGCGCCGCGTCCACCCCCATGCGGGGACCGGTCACCACCTCGGGCTGCGAAGCACCGGTATGGGGCAGGATGGCTCGCCGGAAAAAGTCGTCGTTCACCTTGCCGATCACGCCATGTACCTCCTTTATGAAAAAAGAAAGACTACGCCCGGGGCAGGGGTAGTCGCAAACCACCATCTCCCTTCGCAGGCATTACCCTGATCAGGTAAACGGGTCAGGACGCAACCGCCCTTTCTCAGCCCCCTACCGGGGCTCCCCGGATGGTTCCCGTATGCGGTTTTGTCGTATAGTTTACATTAGAAATATGCAGCAAGCAACCTTAACGCCGGCGGCCTGTCAAGCGCCAGTGATTTTGTCACCTGAAACTCGTCAGTGATCCTGTCACCCCGGATGTGGTAGAATGGGCCTGGCGTGGGATCACTGCTGGTTTTCGCCAGGGGTGATCTTTGGCGGGCCTACGTGACGAAGTAGCGCCCGCATTTTTCTTTTCCTTGGCAGCATGCGGGT
>DATCKG010000103.1:0-25580 GCA_036562385.1 Symbiobacteriaceae bacterium | reverse complement strand
AGCCGGTTGGAATAACCCCACTCGTTGTCGTACCAGGCCACGACCTTCACCAGGTCGCCCTCGATCACCATGGTGCTCAGGGCGTCCACGATGGAGGAGTGCGGGTTCCCCTTGAAGTCCATGGAGACCAGCGGCTCCTCGCAGTAGGCGAGAATCCCCTTCAGCGGGCCTTCCGCAGCCTCCTTGAGGGCGGCATTGACCTCCTCCTTCGTGGTGCTGCGGGCCACAACGGCGGTGAAGTCCACCACCGAAACCACCGGGGTCGGCACCCGCAGGGCAAAGCCGGTCAGCTTGCCCTTCAGTTCGGGCAGCACCAGGGCCACGGCCTTGGCCGCGCCAGTGGTGGTGGGAATGATGGAGAGGGCGGCAGCCCGGGCCCGGCGCAGGTCCTTGTGCGGGAAGTCCAGGATGACCTGGTCGTTGGTGTAGGCGTGAACGGTGTTCATCATGCCCTTGAGAACACCGAACTTCTCATGGAGCACCTTGACCACAGGAGCCAGGCAGTTGGTGGTGCAAGAGGCATTGGAGATGACGTGGTGCTTGGCCGGATCGTACATCTCGTGGTTGACGCCCATCACCACGGTCAGGTCCTCGTTCTTGGCCGGCGCCGAGATGATCACCTTCTTGGCGCCGCCGGAGGTGATGTGGACCTCCGCCTGGTTCTTGTCCGTAAACCGGCCGGTGGACTCGATCACGATATCCACATTATGATCCCGCCACGGAATCTCCGCGGGCTCCCGAATGGCGTACACCCGCACGGGCTTGCCGTTGACCACGATAGAGTCTTCCGTGGCAGTCACGTCGGCATCCAGGGTACCGAAGTTGGAGTCATACTTCAGCAAATGAGCGGAGGTGGAAGGCGGCGTCAGGTCGTTGATCGCCACCACCTCGAGGTCTGGCCGGTTCATGGCAACCCGGAAGAACCGCCGGCCAATGGAACCAAACCCGTTAATACCGATGCGGATCGTCATAGCGGTCATGCCTCCTTTTCCTCTTGCCGGGACTACTGCAGCGAAGGGATCTGGAACAGTTGTTCGATCACCAATGCAGCACCGCCGACTGGACAAGCATCCTCCCCCAGGGGCGTCAGCCGGATCTGGACCTGATCCCGGAACGCGGGCAGCGCCCGGGACAGGGCCACCTCCCTGAGCGGTTCCAGCAGCAACTCACCGGCTGAGCTGGTACCGCCGCCGACGATGACCATGGAGGGATTTAGCAAGTTAATAAGATTGCCAATGGCCAACCCCAGATAGCGCCCGGCTTCCATTAGTGTTTCCCGGGCGAGGCGATCTCCTGCGCGGGCGGCCTCGATCACCGTGGTGCCAATCACCGCTTCCAGGTCTCCCTGCACCATGTCGACAATCCGGGAGACCTGCCCCATGCGGATCCGCCGCACCGCCCGACGGGCAATCGCGGTGGCGCTGGCCACTGTTTCCAGACATCCATAGCTTCCGCAACGGCAGCGGGGGCCGTCTTCCTCCACGATGGTGTGGCCGATTTCTCCGGCCCCGTCATGGGCGCCGCTGTACAGCCGGCCGCCGATGATAATGCCGGCGCCGATGCCCACCCCGACTCGGATGAAGGCCAGGTTGTCGACCCCGCGGCCTACGCCGAAGGAATGCTCGCCCCATGCCATGGCCCTGGCGTCGTTCTCCACGGCCACTGGCAGGTTGAGCCGCTCCTGCAGCAGCGCGGCCACAGGCAGATCCCGCACATCAAAGTGGGGAGAGTAGCGCCAGATTCCGGCCCGAGGGTCCACCACCCCGGTGATCCCGAGGCCGACCCCCGCCACCGGCACCGGTTCGCAGTCCACGCCCACGCTCTCCAGCAGCGTACGCACCGCCTGTTCCACTCGGCCCAGTTCCCTCAGGGCATCGCCGGATTGCACCCGATACTTGACCCGGCGCACCACCACGCCGTTCAGATCCGACAGGACCGCCCGGACGTGCCCGGCGCTCAGCTCAGCGCCGATGACCCACCGGGCCCGGGGATTGAACCGGAGCAGGATCGGCGGACGGCCGCCGGAGGACTCGCCGGTACCGATATCCTCGATCCAACCTTCCTCCAGGAGTTCTGCCACCACCGCCGAGACGGTGGGCCGGGTCAGCCCGGTCTTTTCGGCGATATCCGCCCGCGAGAGGGGGCCTGCCGACCGGATCAGCCGCAGGACCCGCTTCTTGTTAATGGCCCGGATCAACTCGGGACCGGCTAGCACTCCCCCTCCACCCCCTGGGCTTCCGTAAACCTACTTAACGAAGTCCCCTGAGAGAAAGCCGCCTTCCGGCAGCTTCCATCCCCATTATCGCGGTGCGTTGGAAAGGATGTCAAGTTTCTCCGTAAAGAGTGCAAACAAAGTGCTATTTACTCCACTTTCCACCCAGCGCCCAGGTAGACCTTGGAGCCGACCGAAAAGCATTCCTTTGTGCCAAATCAGACCGGCTGACCCAACAGGTACCGGCGCAGCGCAGCCAGCGCGGCGGTGGCGCTCCGCTCCCGAATGTCCTCCCGGCTCCCGTACAGGTGCTGGACGAAGGCCCAGGTTCCCGCAGGCAGCCCCCCACCGCCCCGGGCAGCCAGGCCAAACCAGACCGTTCCCACCGGCTTTTCAGGCGTGCCGCCGCTGGGTCCGGCGATGCCCGAGATGGCCACCGCCACGTCGGCCCCAGACCGCTCCAGTGCGCCCTCCGCCATGGCCCGGACCACCGGCTCGCTGACCGCGCCGTGCTGCTCCAGCAGCTGCCGCGGCACCCCCAGGAACCGTTCCTTGGCCTCGTTGCTGTAGGTGACGAAACCGGCGCCGAAGTAGGCGGAACTGCCAGGGATGTCGGTAATGCGCTTGGCGACGAGGCCGCCGGTACAGGACTCCGCCAAGGCCACGGACATCCCGCGCTGCAGCAGAAGCTGACCCACAGCCTCCTCCAACCGAGTCTCGTCGGTTCCATACATATGCTTTCCCAGCCGGCGGCGTATCTCATTCTCCACCTGGGCGATCCGGGCCAGACCCGTGGCCCGATCCGGCGCCTTGGTGGCCAGGCGCAGGTGAACCTCCCCCAGTTTGGCGTAAGGCGCCACCGAGGGATCCGTCTGGTTGCGGATCAGATCCTTCAGCACGTCCTCGACGGTGGATTCGCCGATGTCAACGAAGCGAAGGGTCCGGGTCACCAGGGTCAGCGGTGCCCCGCCCAGCCGCTTCGTAAGGTACGGAATCACCTGCTGCTCAAACATGGGACAAAGCTCGTTCGGCGGTCCGGGCAGGGCGATGATCGCCTTGTCCCCCGGGGCCGGGATGATCAGGCCGGGCGCCGTCCCCCGATCGTTGGGCAGCACCGTGGCACCCCGGGGCACCATCGCCTGCCGCCGGTTGTTCTCTGGCATGGGCCGCCCCCGGCGGGCAAAAAAGGCCTGCAGGGCAGCCAGCACATCCTGGTTCAGCTCCAGGGGCCGGCCCGCCACCGCCGCCGCCACTTCCCGGGTGATGTCGTCCATGGTGGGACCCAGGCCGCCGGAGGTGATCACCACATCGCTGCGCTCCAGGGCCTCCCGGAGAACCCGCTCCAACCGTCCGGCATTGTCGCCCACCACCTGTTGGTGATAGACATCGATCCCCAGCGCGGCCAGATGCCGGCTGATGAACGACGCGTTGGTATTCAGAATCTCCCCGAGGAGCAGTTCGGTGCCCACGAAAATCAACTCGGCGATCATCATGTTCCCCTCCCGGGACTGGTCTTGAACTTCCTTCCCTGCCGCTGGGCGGTCAGCCGCCCTCATCCTGAAAGGAACCGCACCGTACTGCACATCCTACCGCCAGTGGAAGGAGGCGGTGGTGTTGCCGATCCGAAAGCTTCCCCGTAAACAGCCAGGAACGGAGTGGAGCGGACAGGCGGCGGAACCCCCCGGGCAGGGAACGGGGGGCTGCGGGAGCCACCCGCCCACCGGGCAGGATCTGACCCGGGCGGCCGCGGAGATCATCAGCGGCCTGCACAAGGCCAAGGAGGAACTGGCACAGGAACTGGAGATCAACCTCAAGCAACTGCATGCGGTGCTGGAGGAGACCCAGCGGATCGCCCGCCAGATGAAGGCGGTGCTCAGCGAGATCCGCGGCGAATCCCAGGCCCAGCAGGAACAGCAGGAGCGCTCCAAAGGCGCCGTAGGCCGCCGCTCCGCCGGGCAGGGAGCCCGGCGCGGGCAGGCAGATGCCGGCCTGCCGCAGGGCTATGGGCAGGCCCGACGGAGTGCAGTCACCCGGACCCCGGAGGCCGCCCCGCAGAACCAAGGGCAGCCGGGCCGGAGCGGGGCCGGCGGGCCGGAGAGCCAAAGCGATCCCGAAACCTGGGACCCCGTATCCGAAGGCTCCCAGCCCCTGGATTTCGAACAGCCGGCCACCGGCGCCTTCCGCCCGCAGGCGGAGCCGCGAGCGCCCTGGGAGCCGCCGGCCTTCCCAACCAGGCGGGATGAATGGGAGCCCCTGGTGGCATGGGAGCCTCCTGAACCGGAGGATCCGTGGATGGATGAGGACGAGTGGTGAGGCGTGTGGTATGCCTCACCCGTTTTTTCGCGGGGCCATGGGCCTCAGCAAGGACAGCAGGGCGCTGGCGACAGCCAGAGTCACCGCGACCATCAGCGTTCCCTGGAAGGCCGACAGGAAGATCTGATCCGAGGAACTGTAGCTGCGCGCGGCGATACTCTGCAGCAGCGAAAACAGAGTGCTGGAGAGGGTGATCCCCATCACCATCCCCACGTTGCGGGCTGCAGCCAGCAGGGCCGAGGCCACGCCCTGATGCCCGCGAGGAGCGGCTCCCATGATGGAGCTGTTGTTGGGCGGTACAAACAGACCGCTGCCCAGGCCCACCGCGGCCAGGAAGATCATCACCGCCTTCAGCGGCGTCATGGCGCCGGCGTGGCCAATCAGCCAGAGGCCGAAAGCGGTGACCAGCATGCCCGCCGTGGCCGGGCCCCTGGTACCCACCCGGTCCGACAGCCAGCCGGCCAGGGCCGCCACAGCCACCATGGCCACTGGCTGAGCGGTCATCACCGTTCCGGCCTGAGCGGGGCTAAGGCCCCGGAACTGCTGCAGGAAGAACGGAAGCAAAAAGTTCAGGACGAAGATCGCGGCGTACTGCAGAAGCGCCGCCGCCACACCGCCGGAGAAAGCCGGATCCCGCAGAAGCCACAGGGGCAGCATCGGCTGCGGAGCCCGGCGCTCCTGCAGCACAAAGAGGACCAGCAGCAGGAGGCCTCCGGTCAGAAGCAGCAGCGTCCGGCTGCTGCTCCAGCCCCATGTCTCGGCCTGCGTAAGCGCCAGAAGCACCGCAGTCAGGCCGGCGGTAAAGCAGAAGGCGCCCGGGAAATCGAACTGTTGCGGTCCCCGCGGAGGCGACGGCCGCAGCCGGGTCAGCGCCAGGAAAGCCCCCAGGGCGGCCACCGGCACGTTGATCAGGAACACCCAGTGCCAGCCAAACTGCCCGCCGATCCAGCCGCCCAGGATGGGGCCCAGGGTGAGCCCGGTATACGTCAGGGTCGCCTGCATCCCCAGGGCCCGCCCCCGCTCCGTCCCGGGAAAGCTGCTGGTGATCAGGGCAGGACCCAGCGCCATCAGGATCGCGGCGCCCACGCCCTGCAGGACCCGGGAGGCGACCAGCGCCGGCAGAGTCGGAGCCAGTCCGCAAAAGAGCGAACCGAGGCCGAAGATCACATATCCACCGGCGTAGACTCCCTTGAAGCCCCACATGTCTCCCAGCCGGCCGATGGAGAGCAGCAGCGACGAGATCACCAGCAGGTACCCGGCGGAGACCCAGCTGATGTCTCCCAGCGTGGCCTGGTACTGCGCCCGGATCATGGGGATCACGACGTTCACGATGCTGCCGTCCAGCGCGGACATAAACGAGCCCAGCCCCACGATCAGAAGCACCAGCCACTTGTAGCGGGAGCCTGCCTCCGAAGCCCAGGCCAGACCTGCCCGCTTCAGAGAGTCGTCCTTGGTCGTCATGATCTGCCTCCTGTCTGCAAGCGCGTAATAGAAGATTTTCTTCGCCCTGACTGTGCCGAATACCTTGTACCGCAACCGGCCGGACACAACAGGGGACTGCATGCCGTCCCTGCGGCGTGCAGTCCCCTGTCAGTCTCCTTCCCGATCCGGCTCCTCAATAAGCGGCGGGGCCTCGGCCAGCAGGCGTCGGACCACGTCGCCGTCGATGAACTCCTCCCGTTCCAGGATCCCGGCCACCTGCTCCAGCACCGGGCGCCGCTGCTTCAGGAACCAGCGGACCCGCTCCTGCTGGGTCTCGATGATCCGGGCCATCGCCTCCTCCTGCCGGGCCTGATTTTGACTCTCGGGATCAACGATGCCCAGGTCGCTCATCCCCGCGTGCACGATCTGGCGGGCCAGTTCCACCACCCGCTCAAAATCGCCGCTGGCGCCGGTGGAACCCTCTCCGAAGACCATCGCCTCGGCCTCAAAGCCGGCCAGCGCCACCCGGATCTGCCCCTCCAGCATGGGCCTGGTGTAGACGTAGCGGTCATCCCCCGGATGGCTCCGGACGTACCCCATGGCCCGTCCCCGAGGAGTGACGGTGACGGTGGAGACCGAACCGGGCTCCACCCACTCGGCCACCAGGGCATGACCCGCCTCGTGGACCGCCACCCTGCGCTTCTCCTCCGGGGTAGGCTTGCGGTCCAGCTTCTCTCCCAGGATCACCTTGTCCACCGCTTCGGTGAAATGACGCATCGCGATATAGTCGCAGCCCTCCCGCAGGGCCAGGATGCCGGCCTCGTTCACCACGGCCTCCAGGTGAGCCCCTGAGAAACCAAAGGTCTGCCGGGCCAGTTCTTCCAGGTCCACGTCCTCCGCCAGGGGCCGGCCCCGGCTGTGCACCCGCAGGATGGCCAGCCGCCCTTCCTTGTCCGGCAAATCGACGGTCACCACCCGGTCGAAGCGGCCGGGACGTAGCAAGGCCGGATCCAGCATATCGATCCGGTTAGTGGCGCCCATCACCAGGACCTGGACCTCCTCATCCACCACCAGCCCGTCCATCTGCACCAGCAGTTCGTTGAGGGTCTGGTCGTATTCCATGTGGCTGGCATGGCGCCCCCGCCGGGCGCCCAGGACCTCAATCTCGTCGATGAACACCACCGCCGAGTTCTTCCGCTCCCTGCGGGCCATCTCCCGGGCCCGGCGGAACAGGTCCCGGACCCGCTGGGCGCCGACCCCGGCGTAGACCTCCACGAACTCGCTGCCGGAAGCGGCCAGGAAGACGGAGTTGGTGTAGTTGGCCGCGGCCTTGGCCAGCAGGGTCTTCCCGGTGCCGGGGGGACCCGCCAGCAGGATGCCCTTGAGGGGCCGGATACCCAGGCGCTTGATCTGCTCGCGGTTTTGCATGAAATCAATGGCCTCCAGCAGTTCCCGCTTCGCGGCGGCCTGGCCGCCGATGTCCTCAAACCGGACGTTGGGAACGGTGGAGGGGGTTGCGGCCGCGCTCCGGCGGGCAGGTCCGGCGCCCCGGAGACTGGCGGTCTGCATCAGCATCGCACCCAGGAAGGCTAAAAGCAGCAAGGGCATGACGTTGACCCCCATCACCCCCAGGTAGACCACCACGGCCACACCCAGGCCCAGTCCCACCTCCAGAATCGGAAACTGCCTCACGAGCCCGTACCCCCTTCCTCCATCTGCAGGGTGAGGCCCGGCCGGACCACCGGCCGCTCCGTTACGCTGTACAGGTAGCCGCTTTCGTCCCATAGTTCCACGTAGACCCGCCGGCTGTCCACCGAACACCGGGCCCGCTGCCCGGCGCTGGCGGCCTCCGCTTCAATCCGGTCCGCCATCTCCGCAAAGCGGCCGGTCATCAAGGCCTCCTCCACGTAAAGGTTGACCCGCCGAAAGGTTTCCGTGAGGGTCGGGGTGCGCCCGTCCTGCACCATGATGGTAAAGGGCGTGTTACGCAGGAGGCGGGCCGTCTCCCGGGCCAGTTCCGCGTAGATCGCCGCGAAGTCCTCCGTCTGCTTCAGCTTCAGGGTGATGACGTACCCGCTCGCATGCTCCTCGACGGCATAGGACTCCACCGCCGGCGACTGGCTGTACAGCAAGGCCAGCGGTTCGTTCACGGCCCTGTTTTTCAGCAGAAAGCCGCCACCGAAAAGGGCCGCCAGGGTCACCGCCATGGTGGCCACCACCACGGACCAGCGCAGATTCGGCCAGCCCACGTCCCGTCCCCTCCTTTCCTGCACCATCGCCAGGCGCAACGGCCTGTGTATCAAAATTTGTTTTAACGATTAATGGTCTTGTTAGTGACTTGTTCATTATAACATAAAGCCGGGCCTCAGCCCGGCTTGTACTATCTGGATGTGCAGGAAAGGTCTACAGCGCCGGCGGTCCATTACGCCGCTTCGGGCAACCCCGCCGCAGTCCGGCGGACGTAGGCCACCAGGAAGCGCTCCTCGGCCTCCAGCAGGTCCCGATCCACCTGATCCAGGGTATCGGTGTACCAGTGATAGTTGGGCAGGCTGCCATCCTTTAGAAAGGCCAGGAAGCTGATGGCATGATACCCCGCCTTGGAGGGGATCAGCCCGTCGGTAGGCAGCAGCAAATTGGGCTTGGGCCGGATTTCGGTCCCGGTCTCCCGGGCCACCTCCTCGGCCAGGGCCGTAAGCTGGGGGCTGTACGGAAACACCGTCAGCATGCCCTCGCCGGTCAGGTAATGGAGCGTGCCGCCCCCGAGATTGTCCAGGTTGATGAACACCGTGGTCTTCGGATCGAAACGGGCCTGCCGCATGAAAGCCTTCATGCCCCGGGTGCCCACCTCCTCGGCACCGGTCAGCACAAAGATGAGATCGGTGCCGGGCAGCTCTTCCTGGGCAAAATGCCGGGCCAGGGCCAGCACCAGCGCGGCCCCGGATCCGTTGTCGTTGGCGCCGTTTATGTACCCGCCGCTACGCCAACAAAGCAGGAGAAAGACGGCGTTCAGCGCGATCAGAATGCTGTCGCCGATCAGAATCTGCCCCGTCCAGGGCTGCTCCGGCAGGATCATGCGGAAGAACAAGACCATGGGCAGCAGCGCAAACAGCCCGTACACGATGAAGAAGTAGACCTGCAGCCAGCGCACCATCCGGGGATGGAAGAGCCAGGTGGCCCGCTGGGTGTCGTAATGGCCGGTGATCACCACCGTGCGGCGGGGCGAATCGGCGCCAGAGACGGCAGGCTTGCGGGCGATCACATTTTGCGAGCGGTGCCGCGGCACCAGCCAGTCCAGGTCCAGCCACGGAATGCAGAGCAACTCCCCCACCAGGGGAGCCAGAAACATCGCACAGATCACCAGCCCGCCCCAGGGCAGGCGCAGGCCCGTCCAGGCGGCCAGAAGCATCCCCAAGGAAACCACAAAGGGCCCCAGGTAGAGCGTGTCCTTCGGCGTCAGAAAGGGCTGCACTTCCACCTCGTACCCCAGCGCCTGAAACCAGTCACGGGCGGCCTCGGCGGCAGCAGCCTCCTCCGGAGTGGCTGAACCCCGGTGCGGAAAGGCACTGAGCCGTTCCAGGTACTCCCATGCGTATCCCATGCACTGCACCTCCTGCGTCCGGGCCGGCACCGTGCCGGCCGCCTCTTATCTCTTCTTGCACACCGAATCTCCGGCTCCCTTCCGGCTGCCTACCGCTCTTTGGACAGCGGCGCCAAAACGGCGCCGGTCACCCGGATCAGGTCCGGCCCCGAGAGCACTAACTGGAGCCCCCGCTGCCCGGCGCTGACGGCCAGCTGATCGATGATTTCCGCCGTCTCATCCAGGTAGAGGGGGTAACGCTTCTTCATGCCCAGGGGCGAGACACCGCCCCGGACGTATCCCGTCAGGCTCTGCAGCTCCTTCACGGGCACCAGTTCCACCTTCTTATTGCCGCTTACCGCCGCCAGAGCCTTGAGGTTGAGCTCGGCGTTGGCAGGCACGGCGGCCACCAGGACCCCGGTCTTGTCCCCTCGGGCCACCAGCGTCTTGAAGACCTGCTCCGGCGGAAGCCCGATCTTGCGGGCCACGCTCACCGCGTCCAGTTCGTCCTCGCTCCACTCGTAGGCCCGGATTTCGTACGGAATCTTCCATTCATCCAGGATGCGGGCTGCGATGGTTTTCACGATCATCCCTCCGAAAGCAACCGGCCCGCCGGGGCACCGGCGGGCCAGCCTGTGGCCGTTTACAGGTGTCCGTTCGTCGGTAGGACCGGCAAGGTAAGGTCCGTGGCTCCATCCGCAGAACCCACCGCCTCACCCTTCAGGTCGTAGCCGGAGACGTCGGTGATCCGTACGTTCACCATGTCTCCCGGCCTGTACTGCGCGCCCGGCGCTCCGCGGAAGAAGACCACACCGTCAATGCCGGGGCTCTGCCGGTAGCAGCGCCCCACGTACCATCCTTTTCCTTTAGGGGAGCGCCCTTCCACCAGCACCTCCAGGGTCCGGTTCACCTGGAGCCGGTTGCGGCGCAGGGCGATCTCCTGCTGCACCTCCATGGCCCGGTCCCGCCGCTCGGCCCGGACCTTCTCCGGCAGCTGCTCCATCCGCGCAGAGGGGGTGTTCTCCTCGGTGGAGTAGGCAAAGACGCCCACGTGGTCCAGTTCTGCCTCCCGGAGAAAGTCCAGCAGGATCTGGAAGTCCTCCTCCGTCTCACCCGGATGGCCCGCGATGAACGTGGAGCGCAGGCAGATGTCCGGGATCCGCTGCCGGAGCTTCTCAATCAGCTTGAGGTAGCCGCGGGCGTTGGCAGGCCGGTTCATCAGCCGCAGCACCCGGTCAGACCCATGCTGCAGCGGTATGTCCAGGTAGTGCAGCACCTTCGGCTCCTCGGCCAGGACGTCGATGAGTTCGTCGGTGATCCGGGTCGGGTAGCTGTAGTGGACTCGGATCCAGCGGATGCCGTCCACCCTGGCCAGTTTCCGGAGCAGCTCCGCCAGGCACAGCTTTCCGTACAGGTCCCGGCCGTAATAGGTGGTGTCCTGGGAGATCACCACCAGCTCCTTGACCCCCATGTCCGCCAGGCGCCGGGCCTCGTCCAGGATCGACTCCATGGGCCGGCTCCGGTGGCGGCCCCGCATGAGGGGAATGGAGCAGAAGTTGCAGGCGCAGTCGCACCCTTCGGCAATCTTGATGTATGCCGTATATCCGGGTGTGGCCAGCACCCGGTCAAAGTTCCAGTCGGAAATGGCATCGGGATCGCTCACCTGCCGGACCCGCTTCCCCGCCATCACCCCGGAGATCACCTCTCCGATGTACGGGTAGTCCGCGGTGCCCACCACCGCGTCGATCTCGGGGATCTCCTTCATGAGCTCATCCCCGTAGCGGGGCACCATGCACCCGGCCACCACCAGGGCCCGGCACTTGCCCTTCTGCTTGTAGAGGGCAGCCTCCAGGATGGCGTCGATGGATTCCTGCTTGGCTGCCTCGATAAAGCCGCAGGTATTCACCACCAGGACGTCGGCCTCTTCTTCCCGGTTGGTGATGGTGTAGCCCGTGTGCTGCAGAAGGCCGATCATCGATTCGGTATCCACCAGGTTCTTGGCGCAGCCCAGGGAGATGAAGCCTACCTTGATCTCCTGTCCGGCAACCTGGGCGCCGGGCAGGCTGACTCTCGGGCGCTCTGCCACGAACGGACACGCCTCCTTCGCCATGCTGGGACCAGGGAACATCACTTAATCTTACCCGGAATTTGACGGGCTGTCCACCTGAGGCCCCGGGGGCCAGGCCTGGGGCCAGAGGGAGCCCCGGTTCGCAGAAAGAACCGGGGCATCTCACTGCCCCGGTTCACTGTTTGCGAGTTTCCCTTCCGCCACTGCGGAGAAATATTCGTAGACCCGACGGCTGGCATATTCCGCGACGGCCACACCGTCTTCGTAATGCTCCAGCCCCTGGCTGTAGAAAGTCATCACGTAGGGGCGGGTGGGATGCAGGACCAGCCCCACATCGTTGATGATCCCGTCCAGGGTGCCCACCTTATGGGCGACCGGCACCGAGTCCGGCACACCGCCGTCAATCCGGTCCCGCCAAGCCGTCCGGCACAGAAGGTCCAGCAGGTATTTGTTCAAAGCCGGAGCGGCGATCCCCTCCCCCCGGTACAGAGCGATCAGATACCGGGTCATGGCCCGGGGTGTGGCCCCGAAGTAGAGTTCGCCGCTTGCGTCCGTCCAGTAAAGCTGTGTCTCACCCATCTGCTGCCGGTAAGCAGCGAAATTCGATGGGCCGAAGTGGCGACGGAGCATCATGGCGGCGATGTTGTCGCTCTGGGTGATGGCCAGTTCCACCAACTGCTTGACGCTGACCTTATCCCCTTCCTTGATCGTGTTCTGAAGCACGCCGGCGCCGCCCTGCCAATCCTCCTTCTTGAATTCCACCATGTCCTCCAGGCTGGCTCTGCCCTCGGCCACCTCGTTGAGCACGTACATCGCCAGGGGCAGTTTGTAGGTGCTGGCAGCCGGGAAGACCCGGTCCGGCTGGATGCCCATCTCCTCCCCGGTGGTCAGGTCCACCACTGCCATGCCGAAGGTTCCGGGCACCTTGGCGAAGACCGCCTCCAGTTCCTGCTGCAGGGCCTGCAGGCTTGCAGGGGGCTCCACCGGATTGGGCAGCACCAGAGGATTCCTCTTCGAGGGCGCTCCCGAACTCCTCGTCCGATCGGAAGTTTCGCCCGGATCACGGGCCCCGGAATCCTGGCCGACCTTGCCGGCTCCGCCCGTGTCACCGCCCGTATCACCGGTTCCGCCGGTTTCCGTCCCGGTCCCCGGGGCGCCGGTGTCTCCTCCCACCTCACCGGGATGGCCCGGTTGCTCCCTTTCCGCGTTCTCTCCGGTGCCGGTGACCCCTGCCGGTGGCTGATCCCGTGTGGCCGGCACACTGGACATACAGCCTGCCGACAGCATCCCGGCGATGAGAAGAACTACCCACCATGGCTTCAGCGCATGCCGCATCTTGGTTGCTTTCCCTCCGCCCGAGGCCGTAGGCCCCCGCGATGATCCGCAAAAGGGACTTCGAGGCATGGCAGGAAAGTCCTTTTGAGTTCAAAATAATTGCCCTGAAAACAGTAAGCCCCCTGCCGAAATTGGCAGGAGGGTGCACCGGAAGGTTTACGAAACCTCCCTGCTGAAGTATTACGCGAGGCAGGGGCCACGGTCCCCCGGCACCTGCCACACCGTGCATCCCAGCCCGCTTGCGGAGGAAGATCTGTCCATGAACCTGGAACAATTCCTGGAGCGGCTCCGGCGCGATCCGGAGATGCGAGCCCACATCACCGCCTGGGAGACACTGCCTGCCCTGCCTGCCCGCTACGGCGACTTTCCCCCGGGCCTGGATCCGCGCATCCCCGCCGCTCTGCGGGAAAAGGGAATCACCCGCCTGTACAGCCATCAGTCCGAGGCCGTAGCTGCGGCCCTGGCCGGAAAGAATACGGTGGTGGTCACCCCCACCGCCTCCGGAAAGACCCTGTGCTACAACCTCCCGGTTCTGAACGCCATCCTCAAGAACCCGGCCAGCCGGGCCCTTTACCTTTTCCCCACCAAGGCCCTGGCCCAGGACCAGGTGGTGGAAGTCAAGTCGCTGGCCGACCGCTTGGGTGCCGAGATCAAGTCCTACGTCTACGACGGCGATACCGCCCCGGCCATCCGGCAGGTCTGCCGACAGGCGGGCCACATCGTGATCACCAATCCGGATATGCTGCATACGGGCATATTGCCGCACCACACCAAGTGGGTCCGGTTGTTTGAAAACCTGCAGTATGTGGTGATCGATGAACTGCACCAGTACCGGGGCGTCTTCGGCTCTCACCTGGCCAATCTCCTGCGCCGGCTCCGGCGCATCTGCGAGTTTTACGGATCGCACCCGGTCTTCCTCTGCTCCTCCGCCACCATCGCCAATCCCAAGGAGCTAGCAGAGCGACTCATCGGCGCACCGGTCACCTTGATTGACCAAAACGGCGCCCCCCGGGGCGAAAAGCACTTTATCTTTTACAACCCGCCCTTGGTGAGCCGGGACGGTATCCGGGAGTCGGCCCTGAAGGCTTCAGCCCGCATCGCCGGGCAGCTCCTGAAAAACGACATCCAGACCATCGTCTTTGCCCGGAGCCGTAACAGTGTGGAGGTGCTGACCACCTACCTCCGGGCCCAGGTAGGCCAGCAGAAGGCCAGCCGGGTGATGGGCTATCGTGGGGGCTATCGCCCCAACGAACGCCGGGAGATCGAAAAAGGCCTCCGGGAAGGCCGGATCCTCGGCGTGGTCTCCACCAACGCCCTGGAACTGGGCATTGACATCGGCCAGCTGGAGGCCTGCGTCATGTGCGGCTATCCCGGCACCATCGCGTCGGCCTGGCAGCAGGCCGGCCGGGCCGGGCGCCGGGGATCCACCTCTGTAGCCATTCTGGTCGCCTCTGCCTCGCCCCTGGACCAGTATCTGTGCAGCCACCCGGAGTACTTCTTCCAACGCTCCCCGGAGATGGGGCTGATCAACCCGGACAATCTCCTCATCCTGGTCAGCCACCTGAAGTGTGCGGCCTTTGAACTTCCCTTCGTGGATGGGGAGCAGTTCGGCGTTCCCACCACCGAAGAGATTCTCGCGTACCTGGAAGAGGAGCAGATCCTCCGGCACACCGGCGGGAAATGGCACTGGTCCGCCGAAAACTTCCCGGCCGAGAGCATCAGCCTCCGGAGCGTGGACGCCGAGAACGTGGTCATCATCGACCAGACCGATCCCGCCAATCCCCGGGTGCTCGGGGAGATCGATCAACTCGGCGCGATGACCATGGTGCACACCAACGCGGTCTACCTGCACCAGGGGGTCCAGTACCACGTGGACCGGCTGGACTGGGGCGAGAAGAAGGCCTATGTCCACCAGGTGAACGTGGAATATTACACCGATGCCAAGCTGGCCGTGACGCTCAGACCCCTGGAAGTGCTGAAGGAGAAAGAGGAACTCGGGGTGCGGGTGGGCTACGGCGAAGTGATGACCGCGGCGAAGGCCACCATCTTCAAGAAGATCCGCCTCTATACCCACGAGAACATGGGGTGGGGAAAGATTCACCTCCCCGAGTACGAGATGCACACCACGGCCTACTGGATCTCCCTGCCGGAACGCCTCACCGAAGGGCTGTCCCAGGATAAACTCCAGTCGGCCCTGGTGGGACTGGGCCACCTGCTCAGGGGACTGGCCCCCATGTACCTGATGTGCGATCCGGCGGACCTGCACCACGTGATGCAGATTCGTTCCCCCTTCGCCGAACTGCCCACCATCTACCTCTACGACGCGTACCCCGCGGGCATCGGATTGGCGGAGAAATGCTACGAACTGCACCCCATGCTCCTGGGGGCGGCGCTGGATCGGGTTCAGTCCTGCCCCTGCGAGGACGGCTGCCCCTCCTGCGTGGGACCGGCGGCAGAGGCCGGAAGCTCCACGGGCGGGACCAAGGAGGCCGTATTGACCATCCTGCGCCGGGCCCTGGCAGACGGGCCGGTGGTCCACTGACGGCGTCAGGCCCGGCTGAAGTCAGCGGCGGAAAGGAGGAATGGGCGTGGACCTGCGGGATCGCCTGCGGCTGCTGCGGGCAGCCGGCAGCAGTCGCCCCCGGGGTGGCCCGGCCCCTGGTGCGACAGCACCCGCCCGTTCGCAGGCATCCGCTGCGGAGACGGCGGGACCACGGCCTGCCCGGGTGGGCGAGGCGCTGCAGGGGTACGTCCGGGCCGTGCCCTCCGGAGAGACCTTTTACGTCGAGACCCGCTACCCGGCCGGCCACTGCCGCGGGCCGCTCCCCCTCGCGGCGGTCCGTTCCATCCCCGGTCCCGCCTGGGCGCTGCTGGGACCGCTGCCGCCCAGCGTCGAGATGGAGCGGGCGATCTTTCTCGATACGGAGACCACCGGCCTGTCCGGGGGCAGCGGTACCTACGCCTTCCTGGTGGGGCTGGGCTTCTTCGAGGGCAACCAGTTTGTGGTGCGCCAGTACTTCCTTCGGGATTACCCCGAAGAAGAGGCCTTGCTGGAGGCCGCCGCCGAAGACCTGGCTTCCGGCCGTGTGCTGGTCACTTTCAACGGCAAGGCCTTCGACTGGCCGCTGCTGGAGGAACGCTACCGGATGCACCGCCGGACGCCGCCCCTCGCCGGAGTCCCCCACCTGGACCTCCTCCATCCTTCCCGGCGGATCTGGCGAGAGCGGCTGCCCCAGTGCACCCTCGCCACCCTGGAGGCCCAGATCCTCGGAGTCCTGCGGGAACGGGACGTGCCCGGAGAGCTGATCCCCCAGCGCTATTTCGACTACCTGCGCACCGGCAACGCGGAGCCGCTGGACGAGGTGCTGGAACACAATCGGCTGGATATCCTGAGCCTGGTTTCCCTGGCCGCCTGGCTGGGACGGCTGGTCACCGACCCTTTCAGCCCCACCGCCGACGGCGAGCTGGTCTGCGGGGAGGATCTCTTTGCCCTGGGGCGCCTTTTCCTCCACCGGGGCGCCCTTGCCGAGGGAATCCGCTGCCTGGAGGAAGCCCGGCGGCGCGGCGTGACGGTGGTCAGCGAGGTGCGCCTGCAGCGGGAACTGGCCGCGGCCTACAAGCGGGCCAGGGAACTGGGGCAGGCCCTGGCCATCTGGCAGGAGATGACGGCGGGCGCCGGCAGCCTGACCCTCTACCCGTACGTGGAGATGGCCAAGTATTACGAGCACGTGGCCCACGATTACCGGGCGGCCCTTCGGGCTGCCCGGCAGGCTTTGGCGGTGGCAGAACAGCGCCGCCGCCTGGCCGGCCCGTCGAGTCCCCGGGCCCGCCGGGATATTGAGGAACTGCGGCACCGCCTGGCCCGGCTGGAGCGAAAACTGGCCCGCAGCCGGTCCATATTGGACGGGTTCGAACCACCGCCGGCATAGAACAATCCCCCCGGTCATACCTGTAGGCCGGGGGGATGTCCATGTTCTGGGTCGTCCTGAGCCGGCGTCGGATCCTCAGGGGTGCGGGCTTTTTCATCACACTGCTGGCGCTGGCAGCCATGACCTCCACGCTCGGCAGCCGCACCCTGACCACCACAGCCAACCCCGATCAGCCGCTGCAGCGGGTCAGCCGGTCGGACAAGCGGGTGGCCCTGACCTTCGACGTCACGTGGGGGACTCAGGAGTTGCCGCGGCTGCTATCGGCCCTGGACGCCCAGGGCGTCAAAGCCACCTTCTTCGTGGGGGGCACCTTCCTGAAGCAGCACAGCGACTGGGTCCGGCGGCTGGCGGTGTCGGGGCACGATGTAGGGACCCTGGGGCAGAAGGTGGTGGACCTTTCCCAGCTTTCGGAGCAGGAGGTCACCACGAATCTGATGGCCAGCCAGTCGGCCCTGTCCAAGCTCCTGGGCGATCCGGTGCGCTACTTCCGGCCGCCCCTGGGCCCTGCCACCCCGGAAGTGGTGCGGGCTGCCCGGGCAGCCGACCTGATCACCGTCACCTACAGCCTCGACTCCGGCGACCAGCAGGGACTTACCGCCGAGCAAATCGTCCGCAGGGTGGTCCGGCAGGCCCGGCCGGGGGATATTATCCGGATGACCGCCAGCGACTGGTCCCCGGAGACCGCCAAGGCCCTGCCGGATCTGATCCGGGGCCTGAAGGAAAAGGGATTCGAGCTGGTACCTCTTTCGGAACTGGTGCAGCAGGGAACACCTGCCGATGCATCCTCCCGCGGCGAGGGAACCCCGTAAGCCGCGGCCGCGCCGGTGCGCCGCCAAACGGCCTGCGTCCCGCCCCTTCCCGACCCGGGGAAGGGGCGCTGCTGTTTCCGTCAGCAGCCACCGGTCTGCAGGGAAAAGGTCTCCCCCGGCTCCAGCACCCGGACCCGGAACTGCCGGTTCGCCGATTCCCGCTGCACCCAGTAGACCCGGCCCTGGCCGTAAACCCGGCCTTCCTGCTCGTCCCGGAGCTCCACGCAGGCCGGCTCGTCGATGCCCAGCCCGCAGCGGCACCCGCTCTGCTCGAGCGCAGCCATCAGCCGGGGCAGCGCACCCCACTCGCTGCAGTGCACCTCCACGGTGCAGCCGGAAAGCAGCCCCAGACCCTCCCCCAGCACCAGTTCCTCCGGAACGGCCTCCTTCATCCGGTGCCGGGCATGGATCGTACACCGGTGGCCGCCCCGGTTTACCTGCCAGCCGCCCAGAATACAGCACCGGGGTGCGATCAGGGCGCCGGAGGAGAGACCGGCGTACGGTACACCTGCCCGGTACCGCTCCCGAATGAGGGCTGCGACACGCCCTCCGGCATACAGCCGGTGGTAGCGGAGGGGATCACCCCCGCCCACGAAGATGCCGGTGCTGCTGCGGATGCGCTGCAGCACCTCGTGCGGCACCTCCGGCTGGTCCGGATCCGGAGTGAAGACCCAAACCGACCCGGCGCCTGCTGCCAGCATGGGATCCCGATAGGCCGGCACCCACCGCTCCTGATCCGGCGTACCGCCCAGCAGCAGCGCGATTACCGCGTTCGGCCCTCCGGCGGCCGAAACAAAGGGGCGGACCACCTCCGGGAAGTCCGCCGCCAGTTCACCAAAAAGGAAAGCCTGCCGCATGGCAACGCCTCCTGATTGGGTACATCTCCATGTCCTTCTTACTCGAGCAGCCGCACCAGATCGGCGGCCGCCCGGACCAGCTGCCTGACCGCGTCATCCGCCGGCCGGGCAAACACCTCCCGCGGCGTCCCGGTCTGGCGGATACGACCCTCCATGAGTACCGCCACCCGGTCCGCCATGGGCGGAATCTCGGTGAAGTCGTGGGTGACGAAGAGGGCCGTGACACCTGCCGACCGGAGAATGGCCCGCAAGTCCTGCAGGATGGCCGATCGGGTGAGCACGTCCAACGGGCCGAAGGGCTCGTCCAGAAAGAGCACCCTGGGCTGCAGGACCAGTGCCCGGGCAAGACTCACCCGTTGCGCCTCCCCGCCGGAGAGGGTCCAGGAGTGACGCCTGGCCAGGTGGGCCACGCCGAACCGCTCCAACCAGGTGTTCACCCGCTGCCGCACCTCCGCTTCCGGCACCCGCCGCAGCCGCAGGCCCAGCGCCACGTTGTCGAAAACGGTGCCGTCCAGCAGCAGTGGACGCTGAAAGACCACAGCCATCTGCCGCCGGAGGGCCAGCGCCTCATCCGGAAGCCGAACCGTGCGGCCTCCAAACCGGTACGTCATCGAAGCGGGCGTCAGGAGCGCCAGCGCCTCCAGCAGGGTCGACTTGCCCGCACCGTTGGGGCCGATGACCGCCAGCACCTCGCCTTCCTCCACAGCCAGGGAGGGAACATCCAAGACCAACCGCTTTCCCCGGTATACCTTCAGATCCTCGACTTCCAGAACTGCGCTCACGACGGCCGCCTCCGGTGCTGAAGGAGTGTCAGAAGCAGGGTCACCCCATAGGCCAGAAGCATCAGAATCAGGCTGAGGGCAATCGCCATGTCAAAATGGCCCTTGGCGACCTCCATGACCGTTGCGGTCGTCAAGACACGGGTCTTGTGCAAGATGTTGCCGCCCACCATCTGGGAGGCGCCCACTTCGGAGATGACCGCCCCGAAGCCGCCGATCACAGCCGCCAGAATGGAAAGGCGGGCCTCCCGGATCAGCAGCCACCAGAGCTGCCATCGGGAGGCGCCCAGGGCCTGAATCTGCAACGAAAGCTTTGGATCAAGCTGAGCGATGCCGGCCATGGCAATGCCGGCCACCATCGGGGTGGCGATCACCGCCTGGGCGATGATCATGGCCGTAGGGGTGTACATGAGCCCCAGGAATCCCAGTGGTCCGTACCGCCACAGGAAGATGCTGACCCAAAGCCCTACCACCACCGGGGGAAGGCCCATCCCCGTATTGATCAGGCTGATGAGGAAGCGGCGGCCCGGGAACTCCGTCAGCGCAAGGATCAGCCCAATCGGCAAACCCAGCAAGAGGCTGACCAGGGTGGCAGTGCCTGATACCCGCAGCGTGAGGAGCGTCACCCGCAGAATCTCGGGGTCGCCCTGAATCAGCAGCCGGAAGGCCTGCACAACCCCTTCTATGATTAAATCCACCGGGCCTCGCCTGCCTTTCGCGTTACTGCTGATTCATCAACTCTTCCTCGGTCTTGCCACCGTCGGCAAAGAAGAGCGGCTGACCGTACTTGTCAACGCCGTACTCGGCGATGAGCTTCTGGGTCTCTTCCGCAAGCAGGAAGTCCGCAAAGGCCTTGGCTCCCTCTGCGTTCACCTTGTCAAACTTCTTGGGGTTGATCGTCATGACGTGGTAGATGTTCAGCAGGATCGGGTCGCCCTCCACCATGATGTCAAGACCGAGAGTGTCCTTCCGGTACAGGTAGGTTCCTCGGTCGGTCAGGCAGTACCCACCCTTCTCCGCGGCCACATTCAGGGTGTCGGCCATGCCGGAACCGGTCTCCTGGTACCACGTCTGTCCGGCGGGCTCCAGGCCGATCTGCTTCCAGATGGCCAGTTCCTTCTTATGGGTACCGGACTCGTCCCCGCGGGAGATGAACAGCGCGCCGGCATCCGCGATCTTCTGGAAAGCCTCAGCCGCCTTCTTGCTCCCCTTGATGCCCGCCGGATCATCCGGAGGTCCCACGATGATGAAGTCGTTGTGCATCACCAGCCGGCGAGAGTCAGCCGTGCCGTCTTCCACCAGTTTCTTTTCGTCCGCGGGCGAGTGCACCAGCAGTACGTCTGCCTCGCCCCTCTGGCCCATGGCCAGCGCCTGGCCGGTGCCAACGGCGACATAATCAACAGAGTACCCGGTCTTTTCCTCAAAGATGGGAATCAGGTAGTCCAGCAGTCCCGTGTCCCGGGTGCTGGTCGTCGTGGCCAAAATGACCCGCGAATTCTCGGGTTTCGCGTTGCCGCATCCGGCCATTGCCAAGACCAGAAGCGCTGCGCCCACCACCTGGAGCCACTTCATCCGTTTCCAGGGTTGCATGACCACACCTCCCAAGGCTGATCCCGTTATGCTCTTTCGAACATAACGAGCCACTTCTAGTCTACTGCCAACCCTTTCAAGCGTCAACGAAATCGGACCGGATGAAACAACGGCTCCCCGAAACGGTCGCAACCGTAGCGGGCGATCAACGCCTGCCCGGCAGGCCCTGCGGCCCATTCCACGAAACGGCGGGCGGCTTCGTGGTGAACCCAGGGGTGGCGGGCCGGACTGACAGGAACCAGGGAAAACTCGTTCCGGAGCAAGGGATCGCCCTCCCGGAGGGGGCACAGCGGCAATCCTGCCTCCCGGGCGGTCAGCCACGCAGCCCGGTCCACCAGGGCGTAAGCGCCCTGCTCTCCGGCCCGGCGAAGCACCGCCTGATTGCCCCGGTGGCCCTGGGGACACACCTGATACCAGGGCGATGCAGGCGATATCCCCGCCCGGCGCCACAGGGCCAGCTCCCGCAGGTGGGTACCGGACCGGTCGCCCCGGGAAACAAAGGGGGCCCCGCAAGCCGCAATCCGGCGAAAGGCATCCACAGCCCCGGCTGCCTCCCGAATTCCGGCCGGATCCTCCGCAGGTCCCACCAACAGGAAATCGTTGAACATCACCGGATACCGTCCTTCGCCCCACCCTTCCGCGACAAATCGCCGCTCCAGGTCCGGGGCGTGCGTCAGGACCAGGTCGACCCGCCCTTCCCGGGCCAAGGCCAGGGCCTGACCGCTCCCCGCCGCGACGTGGCGAACCATGATGCCGACCTCCGCGTAGAAGGCCTCCTCCAGAGCCGCCAGCAGGCCCGATTCCACGGGTTCCATGGTGGAGGCCAGGAGCACCGGCTGGACCATGGACTCCGATCCGGTCACCGGCTGCTCCGAAGTTCCGAAAAACCGCGAAGCCTCATCCTCCACGTGACGCCGAAACTGCTCGTAGCGGGTGAGCAGGTCCCGGGCCGCCTCCGTGAGTTCCGCACCGCCGCCTGTGGCGCCGCCGATGGACCGGACCAGAAGCGGTGCGCCCAGCCGCTGCTCCGCCTCTTTCACCAGTCCCCAGGCGTAGCGGTAGGAGAGGGAAAGCTCCGCAGCCGCCTTCCGGATGGAACCCAGCCGGTCCACCGCCTGCAGCAGGCCGCAAAGCCGGTCCGCCGGCAGATCGTCCCCCAACGCCAGGAGCACCCGATACGGCAGCATGTCCATCCGGAAATCGCCCCCTCTCGCCGCTCGTTCCCGCCCTGCTACGGCTTCATTCCATATGGGCGTAGCCATTTCCTCTCGGACGCGCATCGCCCCCGCCTGGATGCAGGCGGGGGCGATATTCGCTATGCTTCGCTTTCCAGGCTGAGCACCACCGCGGCGCAGCGTTCGCACAGGGTGGGATGCTCCGGCACCTTGCCCAGCTCCCGGTAGTTCCAGCAGCGCTCGCACTTCTCCCCCGGCGCCCGCACCACCTCGATGGTAAGATCGTCCGGCCCCTTTCCGACGTAGGTGCCGCTGGGCGCGCTCTCCCCGCCCACGAACAGCTTCACGTCGCTGACGATGAACAGGGCGGGCAGATCGCTGAGGTGGCTCTGCAGCAGTTCCGCCAGACCGCTGCCGCCGGCAGCCACGTACAGGTTGACCGCAGCCTCCTGGGAGGAGCCAATCAGTTTCTCGGTCCGGGCCTTCTCCAGGACCGCCTGCACCGCCGACCGGACCTCCAGCAGGCGGCTCCACTGCCTGGCCAGTTCCTCATCCACGAAGGTCGGATCCACCTGCGGCATGCTCAGTAGCTGGCAGGTCACCGGGGAGTCTGCAGGCTTGGGCAAGTACCGGTACGCCTCCTCGGCGGTAAAGCTGAGCACCGGCGTCAGCATGCGGATCAGGGCGTCCGCAACGGCGTACAGCACCGTCTGGGCGCTGCGCCGCTCCACGGAGTCGGCACGGCTGGTGTAGAGCCGGTCCTTCAGCACATCCAGGTAGATGGCGGAAAGATCCACGTTGCAGTAGTTGTTCAGGGTATGGTAGACCACGTGGAACTCGTAGTTGTTGTAGGCCTCGGTCACCCGCCCCACCACTTCCTGGAGCCGGTGCATGGCCCACCGGTCGATCTCCAGCATCTGGTCTCGGCTGACCTTGTCGGTCTCCGGATTGAAGTCATAGAGGTTGCCGAGCAGGTACCGGATGGTGTTCCGGATCTTCCGGTACGATTCCGCCACCTGCCGCATGATGTTGGGCGAGGCCGACACGTCGCCCCGATAGTCGGAGGAGGCGACCCACAGCCGGAGGATGTCCGCACCGTACTGCTGGCAGACTTCCATCGGATCCACGCCGTTGCCCAGGGACTTGGACATTTTCCGCCCTTTTTCATCGACGGTGTACCCATGGGTAAGCACCGCCTTGTACGGCGGCCGGCCGTTCCGGGCCACCACCGACGTAAGCAGGGAGGACTTGAACCAGCCGCGGTGCTGATCCGAACCCTCCAGGTAGAGGTCCGCGGGCCAGTGCAGATCCGGCCGAGTCTCCAGCACCCCCACATGGGTGGAACCGGAGTCGAACCAGACGTCCAGGATGTCCTTTTCCTTGTGGAAGGAGCGCCCGCCGCAGTGCTTGCAGACCAGGCCGCCCTCCGGATAGAAGTCCTCCGCCGGCCGGAGCCACCAGGCGTCGGTCCCTTCCCGGCGGACGATCTCCGCCACCTTCTCAAAGACCTTCGGCTCCATGGCCGGTTCGTTGCACTGGTCGCAGGTCAGAATCGGGATCGGGACGCCCCAGGCCCGCTGACGGCTGATGCACCAGTCGGACAGCCCCTCGATCATGGCCTGGATCCGGTTGTAACCCCACTCCGGAATCCACTTGACCTCCTTGATCGCGTCGAGGGCCGACTGCATGAAGCCTTCCACTTTGACGAACCACTGAACCGTGGCTCGGTAGATCACCGGATTCTTGCAGCGCCAGCAATGGGCATAGGAGTGGCGGATCTTGCCCTGGGCCAGCAACATGCCGGCCTTGTCCAGCGCCTCGATGATTACAGGATTGGCCTTTTCGTAGAACAACCCCTTGAAGGGACCCGCTTCCTCCGTCAGCACGCCCTTGTCGTCCACCGGGCAGAGCACCGGCAGGCCGTAGCGCTGGCCCACCGCAAAGTCCTCGTGGCCGTGACCCGGCGCGGTATGAACCAGACCCGTGCCGTCCTCCGTGGTGACGTGCTCGCCCAGGATGACAGGGCTGACCCGGTCAAAGAGCAGGTGACGGTAGGTAACCCCCTCCAAATCCTTCCCCTTGAAGGTCGCCTTCAGCTCGCCGCCGGGCACGTCGATGGCCGCGAAGACCTTCTCCGCCAGCGCCTGGGCGAGGACCAGGTCGCCCTTTTCCGTGGCGTACAGGCCGTACTCCACCTCCGGGTGCACCGCGATGGCCAGGTTGCCCGGGATGGTCCACGGGGTCGTGGTCCAGATCGTAAGGTAAGAACCCTCCGGCAGCAGGCCCTTTCCGTCCACCACCGGGAAGCGAACGTAGATCGAGTAGGAGGTCTTGTCCTGATATTCCACCTCGGCGTCGGCCAGGGCCGTCTCATCCACGGGGCACCAGTAGACCGGCTTCAGTCCCCGGTAGATGTGGCCCTGGGTGGCCATGGCGGCGAAGACCTCGATCTCCTTCGCCTCAAACTCCGGCTCCAGGGTCAGATACGGATGGTCCCAGTCGCCCCGGACACCCAGGCGCTTGAACTGCTCCCGCTGCACCTCCACCCAGTGGCGCGCATACTCCGCGCACCGGCGGCGCAGTTCAACGGGATCGATCTTGTGCCGGTCCAGGTTCATCTCCTTCAACGCCCGAAGCTCAATGGGCAGGCCGTGGGTGTCCCAGCCCGGCACGTAGGGGGCATCGTAACCCACCATGGTCGCGTGCTTGACGATAATATCCTTCAGGATCTTGTTCAGCGCGGTCCCCAGGTGAATATCGCCGTTGGCATAAGGGGGCCCGTCGTGCAGAACGAACTTCGGCCGGCCCGCCGTCGCCCGCTGCACGGTGCCGTACAGATCCATTTCCTCCCACATTTTGAGTTGCTCCGGCTCCCGCTGGGGCAGGTTGGCTTTCATGGGAAAGTCGGTCCGAGGCATGTTGAGCGTCGCCTTGTAACTCCTCTTCTCACTCACAGCGGAGTCCCTCCCGTAAACTCTGGACAAAAGGAAAACCCCACCCCGTAAAGGGGCGAGGTGTCTCTCGCGGTACCACCCTTCTTGAACGGCCGCTCGTCAGGCCGTCCATCTCATTGCCAGGCGAAAGCGCCCATCCGGCGCCGCCTGTTTCCGATAACGGCGGAAATCCGTCCACGCCTACGACCCCGCCACGCCGGGCGGGGGCTCGGGTGGAGACTCAGGGGTGATCTTCCCGGAGGGCAGCGGTATCGACCTTCCACCACTTCGAGCCGACTCTCTGGTCCGTGCCGGTTCCGGTACCGGTCCCCGTCATCGTCTGTCGCTCTTTCGATATGCGGTAATCTAGCATACCAACGGGGAACTGTCAAGGCATACCAGCATTTATGTCAAGCGCCAGTGATTTTGTCACCTGAAACTCGTCAGTGATCCTGTCACCCCGGATGTGGTAGAATGGGCCTGGCGTGGGATCACTGCTGGTTTTCGCCAGGGGTGATCTTTGGCGGGCCTACGTGACGACGTAGCGCCCGCATTTTTCTTTTCCTTGGCAGCATGCGGGT
>DATCKG010000101.1:0-7816 GCA_036562385.1 Symbiobacteriaceae bacterium | reverse complement strand
TGAAAGCAAGACGGAGCAGGCGAAAATCGGTTCACGCCCAGCCCAGGAGCCGTCCCCGGTCCAGCCAGAAGATGCGGTCCGCCAGATCGTCCAGTGACCCGTCCTGCGTGGCCACCACCGCAAACCGGGGCCCGAGGCCCCGCAGCTTCTGAATGATCTGGGCGGCGGCCTGGATCTGGATCTTGACCCGCCGGCCAAACCGGCTGCCAAGCCGGATCCGCTGGCCGATCTGTTTGCCCTGGTTCCGTAACAAGGACAAGGAGGTGAGGGCGTATGGCTCTGAAAGTTGGTCTCGGAAAGGATACACCCCCCGAAGCGGAGTTTCCAGTACTGAACGTGGCGAGCCATGGCTGCCTCGTGCATTTCACTCCTGTCCCGTTCGAGATGGACGAACCTGAAGAGGTCTTGGCATATGCTTCCGTTCACGCCGTCGCCCTCCTCCGGTTCTTGTACGATAATCTGGATCCGTTCGTGCGGGAAGCTTTTCTGCGGGCCGCTCAGGAGGTTGCCAACGAGCGGTTCGGACCACCCGAACCGGTTGAGCGGGTTGTCGAACGGATTGTGGAGGTCCCGGTCATGTTCCGCATTACTGATCCAGAGCATCCCTACCACGGCCGTACGGGCGAGATGCTCTACTGTGAGAATGACGAGGTGTGGTATCTCTGGATCGACGAGAAGCCGGTGCGCGTTGTGGCTGGACAGATTGAGAAGGTGCCTCCGGCATCGCGGGCAGGGGGTGATGCTCATGAGTGATCCCGCTCGCCGTCAGGAGCTGGAGGGCACGAGCCGCCTACCGGCGGAAACGGAGCCTTCCGAAACGCAGGTGGACTGGAGCCTGCGCAAGGCGGTTTCGAGGGGTACCACGACGGCTGCCCGCATGGCCGCCTTCAACCGCCTGCTGAAGATCGATCTGTGCAAGCTTACTAAGGAGGAAAACTGAAATGGCAAACCAGTACTCGCTCGCGGACCTGATTACCGATGTGAAGGTGACGCCGCTGCAGGGCGGTGGGAACAACAAGATCGTGGCCTTTGCCCGGGTCACGCTGGCCGACTGCTTCGTCCTGAATGACATCCGGGTCATCGAGGGCCAGAACGGCCTGTTCCTCGGGATGCCTGCCCGCAAGGCCAGGGGCAGCGATGGGGAGGACAAGTACTTCGACATCTACTACCCGATCACAAAGGAGGCCCGGGAGGAGCTGACCCAGGCCGTCGTGCAGGCGTATGAGGAAGCGATCAACAACGGTGGCCGGCGCACCGCTTCCCGCAGCGCGAGCAGCCGCCCGGCCGCCAACAGCCACAGCCGTCCTGCTCCCGCCCGGGCAGTCGCCGCACGGACCGCGGCCTATGCGGACCTCGACGACGACGATGACGTCCCGTTCTAATGCTCCAGTCTAATGCTTGAAATGAGGCGGCAGGACGGACATGTGTTCCGTCCTGCCGGACTGGAGGGATGCCCATGTCGGTACAGATAGCCCGCAACAAGGGCGTGGTACAGGCCCGGGAGACGCGCGAGACGCTGATGACCAGCCTGATGTACCTGTACCAGGCCTACCGGAATCAGGGGTTCGATGAGAAGGAGGCGAAAGAGGCGGTCGCTGAGGAGATTGCCGACCTGCTCGCGCAGTGGCAGACCCTGACCGGTCTTAGTTTTCACGTCAGCGCCGCGGTCAATCCCCTGAAGCTGCTGGATGACCTGATCACCACCACCCGCAATGAAGCCGAACGGGCGCCCACGGCAGCGGCGCGGGCCGCCTGGCAGCGGGTGCATCGCCAGCTCATCGACCTGAAGGCGATGGCCAAGAAGGTGCCGGAGGCATGACGGCTTGACGGAGAGTGATGCGTATGAGTGAGGCTGTGAAGACGGTCCGGCGCGATGAAGAGTACGAAAAGCTGATGGCCCGGATCAACAAGCAGTTCGGCGAGGGAACGATCATGCGGCTGGGCGACCGGCGGGCCGGCACCTTCCGCATCGAGACGATTCCCACTCAGAGCCTGAAGCTGAACCAGATCATCGGCCGGGGCGGCGTGCCCCGAGGCCGCTTTACCTATATCTTCGGCCCGGAGGCCAGCGGCAAGACCAGTGTGGCGCTGGGTGTGGTAGCCGAGGCGCAGAAGAAGGGCGAGAAGGCGGCCTGGATCGACGCGGAGACCGCCTTTGACGCCGAATATGCGGCACAGCTCGGGGTCGACGTGAACGACCTGTATCTGGTGCAGCCGGAGGACGGCGAGACGGCAATGGACGTGGCCGAGGCCCTGGTGGCGTCCGGCCTGTTCGGCGTCGTGGTCGTCGACTCGCTGGCGGCACTGGTGCCCCGAGCGGAGCTGGAAGGCACGATGAGCGACCAGCAGATGGCGCTGCAGGCCCGGCTGATCGGTAAAGCGCTACGGAAGCTGAACAGCGTCGTGCGCAAGTCCAACTGCGCCTTCATCTATATCAACCAGATCCGCGACTCGATGTCCCCGCACGGGCCGCGGGAAGTCGTGCCTGGCGGCCGGGCGCCGAAGTTCTGGGCCACCCTGTCCATCGAGGTGCGAAAGACGGACTGGGTGCGGGACGGCGACGAGATCATCGGTCACCGGGTCCGCTACAAGACGGTGAAGAACCGACTGGCTCCGCCGCAGAAGGTCACGGAGGTTGAGATCATCTACGGGAAGGGCATCGACCATGTGCAGGAAGTGGTTGATGTCTGCATCGAGGAGGGCATCATTACCCGGGCCGGCGCCTGGTACACGCTCCGTAAGGAAGACGGCACGCCGATGCTGCGCAACGGTAAGGAGATCAAGTGGAACGGCATGAAGGCGATTGTCGAGGAGGCCCGGAGCAACGAGCGCTTCTTCGAGTACCTGCGTGACCGGTTCTATGCCAAGGTGACGGCCAGCAATGATGCGGTGGCGGAGGCGCCTGAAGAGGAAGCGGAGCCCACGGAGGAGACTCCTCCCACTGAAGTAGAAGAGACCGCCGCGCTGGAGGTAGGTGAGGCGGTTCGGACCGAGAATGAGCAGGGCGAGGATCTCTTCTCCCTGGGCGACTGACAGGGAGAGTGATGCACGTGCAGGCCATACTTGAGCCGCTTGTATATCACGAGGAGCCTATGATGCTGACGGTGCCGCCGGGATTCCTGCTGGTGCCGTACAGCAAAACAGCCCTGCAGCTGGTGATTGACTTCGACCGGCTCTTGAGGAAAGGACTGTACGCCTGAATTGATCGGGGGTCCGGTTCTCGCCCGGACCCCTTTCTTGCTCTGAAGGAGGACGACACATGAGCAACGCTGTGGTAGCGCCGCTGCATCTGAGCGTGGATATCGGCCGTCTGCGGGAACAGTTCCGGTCCCTCCCCTCCCAGCGGGAAGAGATCCTGATGGAGCTGGTCGAAAATGCGTTCCACTCTGGGGCCAGAAATATTGAGTTCATTGCCGATGAGCGAGACGGGACGCTGATCGTTTATGATGACGCGCCCACGCCGGCGCCGTCCCGGGTGATCATCCTGCCCGATGAGGTGGTGTTCAGAGAGCTGAATGGCTCTGGGCTGATTGCTCTCCTGAACATTGCTGGCCGAATTGAAGTGGAGAGCTACTCCGGCAAGGAAGCCTGGCGGCTTACGATGACGCCGGATGTACTGAATGGGGCTGGCGTGAACCTCGAGTGGCTCCCGGAGCCGGAGGGTGATCCGCACTTCAAGATCGTTGCCTATCTGCGGCTGGGCCATCCCTTTGATCCTCCGAACAAGTGGTTCCGGCAGTACTTCCCGCTGAAGGTCATCTGGAGTCGTATCTCGGCAGAGGGTCAGGTCTCGTCCACCGATATCGAGCCCCTGAGCAAGGGATCGCATGATCTGATCACGCCGGTCGGCATCCTGCGTTCCACTCCGGCCCTGGGGCCGTCCGTCGGCCTCATGATCCTGCGGCACCGGGCGATTCCCGATACGGATTTCGTGCCGGATCTGAAGAAGGTCCTGTGGGATATGCCCGACGGCAGGTACGTGGCGGATGCACTGTATGGCGTGAACCTGAGCACCCTCTTGACGGAGGGTGCTCTGCTGGTTTTTTGGGCCGGTGGATCAGACTACAAACAGATCGTCGCCGGTGATGGTGATTCGCTCCAGACCCGTCTCCGTCACCACGTAGGTGTGCTCCAGTCCCACCGCTCCCAGGCCCGGGAAGAAGAACTTGGGCTCGATGGCGATGACATGGCCGGGCTGCAGGGGCGTGTGCTGCCGGGCGGCCAGCACCGGCTGCTCGTCCAGTTCCAGGCCCACGCCGTGGCCTACGAAGCGGACCCGGTTGGTGCCCCAGCCCATGAAGTACTCTTCCAGCCCGTGCCGGGCGGCCACTGCCAGGCTTTTCTCCCACAGCGCCTCCGTTTCCACGCCCGGACGGGCAGCAGCCTCCACCTCCGCCAGGATCTCCCGGCAGACGTCGTAGGCGGCGGTCAGCTTCGGATCCAGGGGGCCCACCGAGAGGGTCCGGGTCATGTCGTGCAGGTAGCCGTGACAGCCGGTGGCAAAGTCGATGCAAACCGGCATCGACCGTTCGATCCGCCGGCGCCCCGGCCCGTAAGGAACCGCGGGCGTCAGGCCCTCGCCGCCGAAGGGGGTGTCGGGAAAACTGAAAGCCAGGGCGCTTTCCCCGGCCAGCACGTGGACCCAGGGGCACTCAAACCCGGTGGTGGCCCGCCAGCGGATCATCCCCTGATAGCCGTGCCGCCGGCTGGCGGCCTCCAGCACGATGGCCAGGTCCAGTTCGGTGATGCCCTCCCGGAGCGCCTGGGCCGCCTCCCGGAAGGCAGCATCGGCCAGGGACGCAGCCTCCCGGATCAGCCCCACCTCATAGGGGCTCTTCACCGCCCGCAGCGCCGCGACGGCGGGGCTGATGTCGGTCACCCGGATCCCCGGCAGGACCTGCTGGTACCGCTGGTAAAGCGCCACCGGAAGGATGTCCAGCTCCATGCCGATGGACCGGACCGGCCCCAGCACCTTCGGCAACTGCCGCAGGCTCGTCAGCGGCTCCACCTGATCCAGGACCGATTCCCGGCGGGCCCGTTCCAGCACCCGCCGCACCAGCAGGACAGGGCGCCCCTCCACCGGGACCCACAGGTGAGACTGCTGGGCTGTGCCGCTGAAGTAGTAGATGTTGGTCAGGCCGTGCAGCAGGGCGCCGTCCAGCCCCTGCTCGGCCAGGACGCGCTGCAACCGGGCGATGCGCAGATCCAGCTCAGATCGGGGGGTTGCGGTCATCGATTCGCCTCCGGACGTCAGATTCCGACGGACTTATCCGTCAAGTTGAAATTCTATTCGTTGATCGATAACAAACTCCTTCTCGGTCAAGGTGTTGGCCCCCCATCCTCGGATCGGCTATGATTAGCTTAATTGGTGACTTACTCTTGTTCTGGAAGGAGTTATCCCTTTGATGCAGCAAGAATTGCGGCGCGATTTGGGTTTGCTTCAGGCGACGTTCACAGTGGTGGGTATCGTCATCGGATCGGGAATTTTCGCCCTGCCCGCGGTGGTCTTCGCGGCAGCCCGGGCGCCGGGCCTCGGGGTGATGGCCTGGACGCTGGGCGGCCTGATGAGCCTGGCGGCGGCGCTGACCCTGGCGGAACTGGCCGCAGCCATGCCCCGGGCAGGGGGCACCTACGTCTACCTCCGGGAAGCCTACGGCGAGTGGATGGCATTCCTCCAGGGCTGGGCCACGTTCCTGGGCTACAATCCGGCCCTGCAGGCGGCCCTGGCCATGCTCTTTGCCACGTACCTGAGTGCTGTCGTGCCCATGAGTCCTGGGGCCCAGTCCGTGGCTGGCGTGGCGGCGATCGTCGGGCTCACCCTCATCAACATCTGGGGGGTCCGCTTCGGTGGATGGGTGCAGGTGCTCTCCACCGCGGGCAAGCTGATTCCCATCGCTCTTCTGGTCCTCGGCGGCCTCGTCTGCATGAACCCCGGCAACCTCGCACCCGTGCTGCCGGATCAGGGCGTGGCCCAGGCCCTGGCGCAGTCGGTGCTGGTGATCCTCTGGGCCTACGACGGCTGGATGAACGTCGGCCAGCTAGCCGAGGAGATCCGCAACCCCCATCGGAACCTGCCCCTGGCCCTGATCGGTGGACTGTTGCTGGTGACGGTGGTCTACAGCGCGTTCAACGCGGCCTTGGTGGGCGTGATTCCCATGGATCAGCTGGTGGCCTTGGAGAAACCGGTGGTGCCCATGGCGGAGATGCTCTTCGGCACCCGGGGCGGCATGTTGATCACCCTCGGCATGGTGATCAGCATGTTCGGCACCCTCAACGGCATCACCATGACCGGCCCCCGCTACTACTTTGCGATGGCCCGGGACCGGCTCTTCCCCGGAGACCGCTGGGTCTCCCAGGTTCATCCGCGGTACGGGACCCCGGCCAATTCGCTGCTGCTGTGCATGGCCTGGGCGGTGGTGCTCTTTTTCACCGGCACCTTTGAGCAACTGTTGAATCTGGTGGTCTTCGTCGCCTGGTTCTTCTATGTCCTCTCCATGGTGGGGGTCTTCGTGCTGCGCCACAAACGGCCGGACATGGAGCGGCCCTATCGGGTCTGGGGCTATCCGTTCGTGCCGCTGGTGGGCATCGGGTCAGGCCTGTGGATCCTCTGGAGTTCCTTCAGTGCCGATCCCGCGGTGGCCATACTGGGCCTGATTCTTACCCTGAGCGGCCTTCCCGTTTACTGGATCCTGCGGCGGCGGCAGGAGTGAACACGGCACCTGTTGGCCGCCGGGCATCGCGGTGGCGCCTTGAGAAGGAGTGCTTATACGCCTGCCAGCAAGTTGAGTTTCTGCTTTCCCATCTGGTGCATAGACTAAGCCACCAGGGTTTCTGACAGCCACCGTGATGGGGAAGGAGGGGGGCCTGTGGATCTCAGGGAACTGCTCGCACGGCATCGGGAAGAAGAGCAGCGGCTGTCCTGGGAAGGGACCTTCCTGGAGTACTTTGAGATCGTCAAGCAGCGGCCCTGGGTGGCCGACCTGGCCCATGCCCGTGTTTATAACATGATCATGAGTCACGGTGTGACCACCGGTGAGCAGGGGGAAAAGAAGTACAACTTCTTTGCCGGTGAGATCTTCGGCCTAGAGAAGCCGCTGGAGCAGCTGGTGGATTACTTCCGGTCGGCGGCCAAGCGGCTGGAGGTTCGCAAGCGGATCTTGCTCCTGATGGGACCGGTGGGCGGCGGCAAGAGTACCATCGTATCGCTGCTCAAACGCGGCCTGGAGCGGTTCTCCCGGACCGAGCAAGGGGCCATCTACGCCATCAAGGGGTGCCCGATGCATGAGGAGCCTCTGCACTTGATTCCCCACGAACTCAGGGACCAGATCTATAAAGAGTACGGCATCTACATCGAGGGTGACCTCTGCCCGGCCTGCCGCCAGATGCTGCAGGACAAATACAACGGCCGGGCAGAGGACGTGATCGTCGAGCGCATCGTCTTCTCGGAGAAGAACCGGATCGGCATCGGCACCTTCAGTCCGTCGGACCCCAAGAGTCAGGACATCAGCGAACTGACTGGTTCCGTTGACCTCTCCACAGTGGGACAGTATGGCAGCGAGTCTGACCCGCGGGCCTACCGCTTTGACGGGGAACTGAACGTCGCAAACCGGGGACTCATGGAGTTTATCGAGATGCTGAAATGCGACGAGAAGTTCCTTTATGGACTGCTTACACTTTCACAGGAGCAAAGCATTAAGACCGGTCGTTTTGCAATGATTTACGCCGATGAAGTGATCGTCAGCCACACCAACGAAAACGAATACAACGCCTTTGTTGCCAATAAAAAGAATGAAGCCCTCAAGGACCGCATGATCCT
>DATCKG010000097.1:0-20372 GCA_036562385.1 Symbiobacteriaceae bacterium | reverse complement strand
TGAAAGCAAGACGGAGCAGGCGAAAATCGGTTCACGCCCAGCCCAGGAGCCGTCCCCGGTCCAGCCAGAAGATGCGGTCCGCCAGATCGTCCAGTGACCCGTCCTGCGTGGCCACCACCGCAAACCGGGGCCCGAGGCCCCCCACTGCCTGCCGATAGCGAGACAGTTCCCGCCGCAGCGTTACCATGCCTTCGGCATCCAACCCCCGCCCCGGTTCATCCAGAAGCCACAGGGCGGGCGCGGTCAACTGGCTCTGGGCCAGCAGCCAGCGGAGTGCCTGGCCCGTCGAAAGTCGCCGAATCGGAGTCCGAGCCTGCGCTTCCAGCCCCCATCGCCTGAGCAGCGGCCACACCGCCCCTGCGTCTGCCGGCAGCCCACGGGTCGCCGCCAGGTACCGCAGGCCGTCCAGGGCCGTCAGTTCCACATCCATCCGGCTGTGCTGCGGCACATAGCCCAATCGGAGCCGGAGAGCCACATCCTCGGATGGCCCCCGGCTCCGAAGCCAACCATGCCGAATCCTCCCTGCTGTCGGAGAGACCAGTCCGGCGAGCAGTCGCAGCAGGGTCGACTTGCCGCTTCCACTGGCCCCCTTGATCAGGGACACCCCCGGTGGAATCCGCAGGCTCAGGTCCTGGAGGGCCACCACCGGCGGCCGGCCGGGGTACTGCACCGTCACGTCTTCTATAAGAATCACGGTGTCGCACCTACCTTCCGCCGGCCTGCGCGGCCCCTGCCCCGTTGAGCACGCGGCTCCGCCAGACCGCCCAGAGCCAGAGCAGTGCAGCCAGGGCCAGCGCCGTCCACTGAGGCGCCGCCCGATCCAGCCCCTGGGGCACCGCCAGCAGATTCCACGATCCGAGTTGCGGACCCAGTACCGTCACCGCTCCCCAGAGCCCCAAAGAGGCGGCCACCGCGGCCCGGGGACCGAACGTGACGGCCCAGGCCACGGCCCAGCCCACCGCCATCAGGAGCGGGGCCGTACGGGCCAAAACCAGTACGGCCAGAGAGAGGGATACCGGCCCCGGGCTGACCAGCCATGTGACGGCCATCCCCGCCATCGCTGTGAGCATTCCCGCCGCGGCCCGCACCAGGAGGCGCACCGCCGGAGGAAAAGGCGACAGCGCCTCCAGGTCTCCCCAGACGCTGCGTTCGGTGGGACGCAGGGCAAAAAGAACCGCCGCAAGCCCCATCCATGGCGCCATGAGGATAAAGCCGTCCGCGGACCGGCCCACCCCGGCGTCATACGGCAGGTCCCTGGCCAGCACCCAGTTGATCAGGAAAGCCCCTGCCAACAGAACCCCCTCGATCACCAGGAAGGAAAGAGGCATGAAGCGGGCATCCGCCCACAGAAGCCGCAGCAGAGGCCGGATTCCGCCGGCATGGGCGGCGGGCTCCCCCAGCGGCCCGGCCGTGGAGAGCGCCTGCACAAGACCCGGCACCAGGTCCGGAGGCACAGCGGGCCTCTCCACCTCCCTCAGCAGTGCGGCCATGGCCGTCACCTCTTCCAGGGTCGGAGCCGGCTCTCCCTCCAGGGCAGCCCCCTCCTGAAGGTCCCGAAAGAGGCTCAGATCTGTCCGCCTATCGTCCATCTGCGTTTCCCCCCTGTCGCGGCTGGTGCCGCCATGGGGCCAGCTGCTCCTCCAGCCGCCGGTACGCCCGATACAGCCGGGACTTGACCGTTCCCACCGGCAGCCCCGTGATCGCGGCCACCTCGTCCACCGAAAATCCCTCGTAAAAGCGCAGGGTCAGCACCTCCTGTAGGTCCGGGGGCAGCCCCAGCACCGCCTGCCGGACGGCCTCCTGGCGCATCTGGTCCAGGGCTTTCTGCTCCGTATCCTCGCCGGCACCACGCTCCGGAACCTCCGTCAGGACCACACGGTTCCGGTAGCCGCTCCGCAGTTCATCCCGGAGCAGGTTGGTGGCAATACGAAAAAGCCAGGCTTTCAGATCCCGCGGGCGGGTGCCCCGCCGAATGGCGTCCACCGCCCGGGTCAGTGTTTCCTGGGTAAGGTCCCGCACCAGTTCCCGATCCGCCAGCCGGCTGGCCAGATAGCGGTAGATCCGTGGCCCCCAGGCTTCTGCCAGATGGACCAGGGCCGAACGGTCGCCTGCTGCCAGGCCGGCGGCCAGTTCGCCCCCTGACTGGGTCGGAGCCGCCGGTGCCGCAAGAGGGGTGGGTCCTGCCACCTGATTCACCTCCACCGGCCAGACGCCGCACCGCGTCCTTCTTCTCTCCCTGGAAAGACGGATCATCCGGCAAACGGTTCACGCCAAAAAGAAAAAAAAGCGACCCCTCGCTCCAAGAAAGGCCAGGGCGCCGGCGCACCCTGGCCTTCTACCGTCCTTGTTACACGAACTCCGCCGAAGCCTCGTCCACCCGCCGGATCAACTCGGGGCTCAGCTTCACCTCACAGGCCGCCACGTTGGCCAGCACCTGCTCCACCCGCGTGGCGCCCACGATGGCAGAGGTGATGCCGGGCTTGGCCATCACCCAGGCCAGCACCAGGTGCGGCAGGCTGATGCCCGCCTCCGCGGCCAGTCCCTCCAGCCGTTCCATGAGGTCGAAGTTCCGGTCGGTGAACCACCGCTTGGTGAACCGCTCCCCCTGGGTCGCGGCCCGGGAGCCCGCCGGCGGCTCGGCGCCCCGGCGGTACTTGCCGGTAAACAGCCCGCCGGCCAGGGGGAAGTAGACGATCTGCCCCACCCCTTCCGAGAGGCAGGCCGGGATCACTTCCCGCTCGATGGACCGGTTCGCCGGAGAGTACTCCGGCTGATGCGAGATGTACCGGGCAAACCCCCGCCGCTCCTGGATGCCCAGGGCCTTGACGATTTGCCAGGCGGCATAGTTGGAGCAGCCGATGTACCGGACCTTCCCCCAGCGGACCAGATCGTTGAGCGTCTCCAGCGTCTCTTCCAGCGGGGTCTCATCATCCCATCGGTGCATCTGGTACAGGTCGATGTAGTCCGTGTTCAGCCTCCTGAGAGAAGCGTCTACGGCGTCGAGGATGTGCTGACGGGAGGAGCCGGCGTCATTCGGGCCATCGCCCACGCGCCAGGATCCCTTGGTGGCGAGCACCACCCGGGAACGCCGGTCCCGGATCGCCTTGCCAATGATCCGCTCCGACTCCCCATCCCCGTACATGTCCGCCGTATCGATCAGGTTGATGCCGGCATCCAGCGCCGCGTGGACGATGGCAATGCCGGTGGCCTCATCGGTGCGGGTGCCGAAGGCGTTGGTCCCCAGCGCCATCTGGGAGACCTTCAGTCCGCTCCGCCCGAGATTGCGGTATTCCACGGGACCACCACCTCCACCCGTCCAGTTTCCCCGCAGGCCGCCGGGATCCTGCTCAGCCCCCTGGCATTCAGAGCCGGAACCGCTGCACGTGCGACTGCATCTTCTCGGCTTCCTCCGCCAAGTGCCGAGCAGCCGCGGCGACCTCCTCGGCGGTGGCGTTGAGTTCCTGCAGCGCTGCAGAAATCTGCTGGGCCGCCGCGGCGTTGCTCTGGGAGACCGATGCCACGTGGTCCATCAGGCTGGTCACCTGCTGTGCGTTTTCGTCCATCTCCCGGGCAGCGGCGCTGTTTTGAGCTGTCAGGGCAGCCACGGCATCGAAAGCGGCAACGGCAGCACGGGTCCGCTCCAGTACCTCATCGGCATCCCGGGAGACCGTCTGCACGTCCTCCACCGCCTCGTCCACCAGCTTGATGATCTTCTGTAGTTCCTCCCCTGCGTCAGCCGCCAGACGGGTACCATTCTCCACCTCGGCGCTGCCCTTCTCCATGGCCTTGACCGCCTTATCCATGCCCACCCGGATGCTCTCCACCAGCGCCGCGATGTCGCTGGCCGAGCTTGCAGAACGCTCCGCCAGTTTGCGGACCTCCTCGGCCACCACCGCAAAGCCCCGGCCCTGCTGGCCGGCCCGGGCGGCCTCGATGGCGGCATTGAGGGCCAGCAGGTTCGTCTGCTCTGCAATCTCGGAGATCATCCCGGTAATCTCCCCCACCTTGGCGGAGGTTCCGGCCAACTGTCGAATCTGCTCGGCAGCCTCGCCCACGGCCTGTTGAATCCGGTCCAGCGATGCCACCGCCTTCTCAATGACCTTCGCCCCTTGGTGGGCAGCCGTCCGCGCGTTGTCGGCCTTCGCTGCGATTTGCCGGGCCCGATCCGTCACGTCTTCGATATTCTCCTGGGCCGCGGCCAGCACGCCGGATGCCGTCTTCACCTGATCCGACGTCTTCCGGGAGCCGTCAGCCACGTCGCCGATGGCCTTCTTGAGGCTCGCCATGGTCCGGTTCATCCGGTCCACGTCCTCGGACTGGCGGGCCGTACCCTCCGCCACACGCCCCATCGCCTCGGCGCTTTCCTCGGCGCCCCGTACGGACTGCTCCGAGGCGGCAGCCAGTCGATGGGAGGACTCCCGCGTCCGTTCGGCCGCGTCCTTCATCTCCTGCACCAGTCCCCGCAGATCACGGACCATGCGATCAAAGGCCTCGGCCAAGTCCCCCACCTCGTCCCGGGATCGGATAGCGGGCACCTGGACCGTCAGGTCGCCCTCGGCAATCCCCCGGGCCGCTGCCGCCATGACCTGAATCGGCTGCGACATCCGGTGGGAGAGCCAGAAGGCGGCAATCAAGCCCAATACGGCGCCCAGCAGAGGCGCCAGGTACTGGGCCACCGTGACAAACCTGATGAGGGAGAGCGCCCGTTCCGTTACGTCCTGGGCTTCCTTGCTGACTGCGACCTTCAGATCCGTGGTCAGATCGGCGGCTTGTTCGAGCAGAGAACTACCTTGGACCTGGACCAAGTACCTGGCGTCGGAGGCCTGACCCGAACTCACCTGGGTCGCCACGGTCGCGATGACCTGACCGTACTGCTCGGTCAGATGACCGATCTGCGTCAGCAACTCTTGGGATTCGGCGTCTGTAAGCCTGGACCGCAGACTCTCCAGGGTCTTTTGCGCCGCTTCCACAGCGTACTCCGCCTGCATCTTCTCCGAACTGTCGCCTGACAGGAGGTAGCCGCGCAGATACGAATGGGCCTTGAACAGACTCATCGACAGGTCAGAGATTTCCGCGTTGGCCGGCTGCACACGCGTCACCGCGTCCGCAAACAGGTCCGACGCCCTGCCGAGGAAGTTGCCGCCAAAGAAGCCCGCAAGCGCAAGGAAGACCATTGCGATCAGACATGCCAGGAACATTTTCGTCCGCATTCTCATGCGCATTGGTAGAACCCCCGGTCCACGGTAATAGTGGAAAGCTCATCCGAGAAAATCGGCAGATCCTGCCTGATTTTATCATAGCCGAGGGTCCATTTTGCGCGATTGATTAACTGCTTAGTTTATAGAAAATGACACTAATGTACTGAGCCCATATTGTCACAATGTGTGGAGACCCTCCCCGCTTACAGCGGCGGGAACTGGAGGGCCTCCATAAAGACATGTTCAAAATCCGGATGGGTCACCAAGCTGACGTGGCGGGTGCGCCGGGCCAGGACCTCCGCCCGGGCCCTGGCAGTCCGGGAGAGAAGCACCATCTTGGTGCCGGTGGCGGCGGCGTTGCCGATGGGGCGAATCCGCTCCACGGGCACCGGCGGCAGCAGGCCCACTTGAAGGGCACTTTCCCGGCGCAGATAATTGCCGAAGGCCCCCGCCAGCAACACCGCGTCCAGGTCGGCGGGCTCAACCCCGACCACTCGCAGCAGCAGGTCGATGGCGGCCCGGATCGCCCCCTTGGCAAGCTGCAGGGCCCGGATGTCCTTCTGGGTCAGCAACAGATCCGGCGCCAGGGCCACAGCTCCGCCGTCCGGGGTAACCCGGTGTGCGACGGGCCCGGACCGACGCAGCCGCCCCGTCTCATCCAGCGCCCCTGCCTGCCGCAGGGCAGCGGCGGCGTCCAGAAGGCCTGAGCCGCAGATCCCTCGGGGCCGGGCTCCGCCCACCACCCGGAGGCAGAGGTCGCCATCCCGAAACTCCACCCCCTCCACGGCTCCGGGCCCGGCCCGCATGCCCCGGCTGATTTCGCCGCCTTCGAAGGCCGGACCGGCCGGAGCCGAACACGCGTAGAGTGCGCCCCGGTGACAGAGCAGCACCTCGCCGTTGGTGCCCACGTCCACCACCAAGACCGTGCGCTCCTCCTGATCCAGCCCTGCTGCCAGGGCCACTGCCACCGCATCGGCTCCCACGAAACCGTCTACGTTGGGAAGGGCGTACAGCGGGGGCAGTCCAGCAAGCGCGACTTCACAGCCTTCCACCACCGCAGGGCGGTACGGGGCCAGGGCGAGATCCGCCACCGGCAGGCCGAGAAACAGGTGGTGCATGGCCGTATTGCCGCACATGGCCGCAGCGGCCACCTCCTCCCGGGAGACCCCCGCCCGCTGGCAGAGTTGTTCCAGGAGCTGCCGGGCGGCTCCCAGCACCAGCTGCTGCAGTTCCGCCGCGTGCTCAGGAGCCTGCATGGCGTAGCTCAGGCGGCTCATCAGGTCCGCACCGTGCACCGCCTGCGGATTGGGTACCGACCGGGCGGCCAGTTCCTCCCCGGTCCACAGGTCCAGCAAGGCGCCGGCAATCGAGGTGGTGCCCACGTCCAGGGCCAGGCCCAGGGTACGGCCCTCAGGGCGCCGCTGCACCCACGGCTCCACCGCCACCGGCTCGGACAGCCGTCCCAGAGCGGTTTTGCGGCTCTCCGCCCCTGCGGCCGGCACCACAGCCACCGCCAGATCCGACATCACCGTAAGCTGGCAGGCCAGCCGGAATCCCGCCGCCAGTTCCTCCGGGGTAAGCTGCTCCGCGTCCGCCGCAGTAGGCGCCGGTGCCTCGCCCAGCACTTTCACCAGGCACTTGCGGCAGTAGCCCCGGCCTCCACAGGGTGTCTCCACGGGGATCTCGTGGGCGGCCAGCGCTTCCGACAGGCGGGTGCCGGGCGCCACGGCAAAGCGCCGGCCTCCCGCCTCGACCATACAGGTCACCGCTTCACCACCCCTTTGCGTTCCCGCAGCACCTCCAGGGCCAGGGTCACCGCCTCCTGAGCGTCACGGCCGTACCCCCGGGCGCCGATCTGCTCCGCAAAGGCCCGGGTGGTGGCAGCGCCTCCCACCAGCACGGGACAGTCAAAGCCTTCCTTGGCAAAGAGCTCGATCACCCGCTTCATCTGCGGCATGGTGGTGGTCATCAGGGCGCTGAGGCCCACCATGTCGGCTCCGACCCGGCGCGCCTCCTCCAGCACCCGCTCGTTCTTCACATCCCGACCCAGGTCCACCACCTTGAAGCCGTAGTTCTCGAGCAGGACCGCCACGATGTTCTTGCCAATGTCGTGGATATCCCCCTGTACGGTAGCCAGAACGATGGTGCCAATCTCCGTCTGGCCCGCCTTCGCCTTCTGAATCTCCGGCTTCAGCCGGGAAAAGGCCTTTTTCATGGTGCCGGCGGAGAGCATGAGCTGGGGCAGGAAGTAGATCCCCTCGCCGAAGAGCCGGCCCACCTCCTCGATGGCGGGAATCAGGTACTCGTTGAGCATCGCCATGGGGTCCCGGCCCTCGGCCAGCCCCAGTTCCACCAGGGGCACGATCCGTTCCTGGTCCCCTTCCAGTACCGCCTGATAGAGCTGGCTCCCCAGGGGATCGGCCGGCTTGCCGCCCGCCTGAGCGGCGCCCTGTTGGCCGCTCGCCTCCCCGCCCCCCTGGTTACCGGTTGCGGTGGCAGGCGCCTCCGCCTCAGCCCTTCCTGCTCCCGCGGCCGAACCGGCCTCCTTCGGAGTGGTCGCCCCGGTGGCAGCAGTCGATCCCGCCCCCGCCTGCGGCTTTCCATCCGCCTCCGCAGAAGCAGATTCTACCAGGGCCCCGGCTTTCCGGAGCTGGGCCACGGCCTCTTCCTGGGTGTGCACGAGCCGCTTGGGCCCCACCACCTCCATGTAGACCCGGGCGTTCCGGTCCCGGTTCAGGAAGAGGCGCACCGCCCGGATGGTGTCCATCATCCGCTCGTCCAGCGGGTTGACAATCGCCATATCCAGGCCCACCGCGGCCGCCATGCTGAGGTAGACCGCGTTCAGGAATGGCCGGTGGGGCAGCCCGAAGGAGATGTTGGAGACCCCCAGGGACGTGCGGCATCCCAGCTCCTCCCGGATCCAGCGAATCGCCTTCAGCGTCTCCCTGGCCTGGGCCTGCTGGGCGCCGGCGGTGAGCGCCAGGGGATCGATCACCACGTCATGGCGGGGAATGCCGTACTCCTCGGCCTTCGCTACCAGCCGCCGGGCGATGGCCAGACGCTGCTCCGCGGAAGAGGGAATTCCCTTTTCATCGATGGTCAGGCCAATAACCGCGGCGCCGTAGCGCTTCACCAGCGGCAGCACTGCCTCGGCCCGCCCCTCTTCGAGGCTGAAGGAATTCACCAGGGGCCGGCCCACGCAGGCCTTCAGTCCGGCCTCCAGCACGGACGCCCCGGAAGAGTCAATGCAGAGGGGCACGTCCACCGCATCCTGAACCACCCGCACGGCCTTGGCCATGGCCGCCGCCTCATCGATCAGGGGCACCCCCACGTTCACATCCAGCACCTGTGCCCCCGCGGCCACCTGCCGTTTTGCTTCCTGCCGCACCCGGGTGAAGGTCCCTTCCCGGATGTCCTGCGCCAGCAGCTTGCGGCCGGTGGGGTTGATGCGCTCCCCGATCACCACCGGCAGGTTCTCCTCCACGAAGAAGACCGACCGGGTCCGCGAGGCCAGCCCCAGCGTGCTGCTGAGGGGCCCCGGCTGCTGCCGGGGCTTCAGGCCGTCCACGGCACTGCGCAGCCGGCGAATGTGTTCCGGCGTGGTGCCGCAGCAGCCGCCCACCAGCGAGGCACCGGCCGCCACCAGTCGGGGGCCGTAGGAGGCAAATTCTTCGGGACCCATGGGGAACGTGGTCCGGCCGTCAGGCTGCAGCAGCGGCAGGCCTGCGTTGGGCTGCACGGAGATGGGCACCCGCACCACCCGGGCGAGCCGCTCCACGGCCTCCACCAGCAGGTCGGGCCCCACTGAGCAGTTGAAGCCCACCACATCCGCCCCCAAGGACTGCAGGACCAGGCCCGCGGTCTCCGGATCGGTGCCGGTAAAGGAGCGCCCGGAGGGATCCAGGGTGATCTGGGCGATCACCTTGATGCCTGGTGCCGCATCCTTGCAGGCCAGAAGGGCCGCCCGCAGTTCATTCAGATCGGCGATGGTTTCGATGATGATAAAGTCCGGCGGTTCCTCCCGGAAGGCCTCGGCCTGGGCCCGGAAGCAGGCATAGGCCTCGTCGAAGGAGAGTTCCCCCAGCGGCTCTACCAGGGCGCCCAGGGGGCCCATGGACCCGGCCACCAGCGCCCGGCCCTCCGCCGCCTCCCGGGCAATCCGGACCGCCGCCCGGTTAATCTCCTTTACCTTTCCCTCCAGCCCGTAGTGGGACAGCCGGAGCGGATTGGCGCCAAAGGTGTTGGTCTCCACGATCTGCGCGCCGGCTTCAATATACTGGCGATGAACCCACGCCACCGCATCCGGCCGCTCCAGGCACCAGACGTCGGGGCAGGCGCCCGGCGGAAGGCCCTGCGCCTGCAGCATGGTGCCCATGGCGCCGTCAAAAACCAGGACTTCCCGTCCCAGCAGTTCCATGAGGTTCACCTGCGGTCTCTCCCCTTTCCACCGTGGTGCGCTTCCTCCCGGTACGGGCAGTCTGTCCGACTGCACAGGCTGCATCCCGTCCAGGACCGCTCCGTGCTGGTCCACCCCATGATGCCCACCAACGACTTCAGCGGCGTCAGGCAGAAAGCCGAGGTGGCGCCCAGTCCGATGGCCGCAGCCCCGGCGGCTTCCAGCAATCCGGCCAGGTCCTCCACAGGCCAGTCGCCGTAACCGGGGCCGTACAGGGGGGTCAGATGCAGCCCCGGTCCCTGCCGTTGCAGGTAGTCGCGAATCCAGCGGCCCAATGCCTGCACCAGCGCCGTGCCCGCGGCGTCCACCACCGTCGCCAGCGCGTACTGCTCTTCCCGGAACAGCCGCCGGGTCAGGTCCTCCACCCCGGGGCCAAGAGTCGCGGCCACCACGGTGACCGCCTCCACCCCCCGCAAGAGGCCCGCCAGGGTACGGGACCGCCAGACGAGGCCGGGCACCCGGGTGGACACCGTCTGCCTGTCCACCGTCACCGCGCAGTATCCGAGGCGGGCGACGGGTGCCGCCACGTCGATGGCCAGCCGGATCCCCTCATCCACCAGCCACCGGTCCCGTTCGGTCAGCCGGGTCACCCCCGGCCGGTAGCCCAGGTAGCGCAGTACCTCCTCCCGGTCCAGCGGCAAGTTCGTGGCTGCGGGCCGCAGCACCCGGAGCGGAATCGCCATGGTTCATGCCTCCCGGATCATGGGCCTGCCCATGCGGGGCAGCCCCAGTTCCTCCATGATGTCAAGCACCCCCAGCACCCGCTTGGCGCTGTTCATCGGGAAAATGTGGATCCCCGGAATGGCCGGGGCAATCTCCTTCAGCAGTTCCGCCGTCAGCCGGAGCCCCTCGTTCTCATCCCCGGTCCGCATCCGTTCCAGGGCCCACGGGGGCACCACAATGCCCGGAACGTTCTCGCTGAGATGCTTGGCAAAGGCGTAATTCTTCAGCGGCATGATGCCGTACAGAATGGGAATCCGGATCCGGCCCTCCACCTTGCGGAGCCACCGCTCCACCACCCGCGGGTCATAAACGGGCTGGGTCTGGACAAAGTGTGCGCCCGCGGCGACCTTCTCCTCCAACCGAGAGACTTCCGCCTCCAGGTCAGCGGCACAGGGGTTGGCCGCACAGCCGATGGCAAAGTCCGTGGGACGCTCCAGCGGCGTCCCCGCGACCGTCTCCCCCCGGTTCAGGGTGGCCGCCAGCCTGATGAGGCCGATCACGTCGACCTCAAACACCCCCCGGGCTGTCGGATGATCGCCCCGCGCCGGGTCGTCGCCCCGGAGGGCAAGGATGTTCCGGACCCCGAGCCCGGCAGCCCCCAGCAGTTCCGCCTGCAGCCCGATCACATTCCGGTCCCGGCACGTCAGGTGGAAGATCGCCTCCACCTGCACATCCCGCTGGATCAGGTGAGCCAGGGTGATCGGGCTCATCCGCACGTTGGCCATCGGGCAGTCCGCCACGTTAATGGCGTCCACCCGATCTGCAAAGCGCCGCACCCGATCCAGCGTCTTCTGCACGTCGGGCCCCTTCGGTGGATCGATCTCCACCGTTACGCCGAAATATCCCTGCCGCAGCCGGTGCAGCAACCTTGCCATACCGTTCGCTCCCCCTCCACTGATCGCGAAAAAGAAAAGCCCTTCACGAATGAAGGGCTGCCGGTGCACTCCACTTCACTCTCACTCATCTCTCGGACAGCTGTCCGCAGGAATTGGCACCGTGTTCCCCGCCGGAACCGGTTGCCGTGGCGTCATCGGGCCCGTCCCTCAGCCACCTCTTGATGAAGAGGTTTGTTCAGTTGTTGTCAAACACTATACCCCATTCGGCCGACGAAATGCAAGGGGCAGGATTAGAAATCTTCCCAACCTGCGGGCAGGCCCGTGGGCCGCCGATCATCTTCCGTGGCGAACCCCTCCCTGTGCGTTAGCGGCTCGATTATCATAGTAGTATACAGGTTCGGCACATACTTAAGTTTTGCGCTGTATAAAGGAGGACACGCCCCCATGGATTGGCTTGCCCTCTTTTCCCACCAGCCGGTATTACCCTCTCTCTGCCATGAACACGATATCGGACAAGTTCCGCCCCACGTAACCGCCGTGCTGATCTCTCGGGGTTCGCTTTTCGATGTCCCCGATATGGTGGCCAGGCTGAAACGGATGGGAAAGCGTGTCCTCGTTCAGGTGGATCTCCTGGACGGATACGGAAAGGATAAGTCAGTGGTCGAGTACTTCGCTCAAGCGTTGAAAATTGATGGGATCATTACGCCCAACGCGACCCTCATCGACGCCGCCCGCCGGAATCAGATTCTTGCCGTACAGCGTGTTTTTCTGCACGACAGCATCGCGCTGGAAAAGGGCCTGAAAGTGGTAAAGAGCAGCCGGCCAGACTTCCTGGAGTTGCTTCCCGGTCCCCTGGTTCCGGATGTCCTGCCGCTGATCCGGAAGGAAGTCTTCGTGCCGGTGATGGCAGCCGGCTTCATCCGCACAGCGGATCAGGCCCGAGCCATTCTCAACGCGGGAGCGGTGGCGGTGGACACCAGCTGCAAGGCCCTTTGGGGGCTTTCGCGAGCAGACCTGGGCGTGAGGCCGCTGGAAACAACGGGAATGCCGCGGTGATGAAGGAATTCGTAGAACCACATGGAATAATTAATAGCACAAGCATGTTCGATACCGAAATGCGTTGACGCCAAACAAGTACATATCTGCGGGGTCAGAGTTGAGAGAGGGCCCTGTAAGCATATCGGTTGTGCTTACAGTGGTCCTCTTGTGTTTTTTGAAGGGGGGATGCCGGCAGTTTCACTGAGCGTGCGAATGTCCGGTCCGGGACCACAAGAGCGAGCACAATCTGGTCGTCGCCGAAAAGCAAACATGAGGAAAAGGAGGCATAGGAACGATGGGTCAGTATCTGCTCGGCTTTGATGTGGGCACTTCCGGCAGCAAGGGCGTGATCCTCCGCGTCGACGGCACGGTGGTCGCCACCGCAACCGTGGAACACGGCGTCGACGTGCCGCGCCCGGCTTGGGCCGAACAGGACCCGGAGGCCATTTATTGGGGCGACTTTAAGAAGATCGTGCGCAAGCTGCTCGCTGACTCCCGGATCAATCCGCAGGAGATTGCCGGCATCGGCGTCAGCGGCCTTACCCCGGATAATGCCCCGGTAGACAGGGAAGGACGGGCGGTACGGCCCTGCATCATCTACATGGACCGGCGGGCCACGGCCGAATGCGACTGGACCAGGGAGCACCTGGGCGAGCAGAAGGTTTTTGAGGTCACCGGCAACGCCATTGATCCCTACTTCGCCGGCTACAAGATGATGTGGTACGCCCGCAACGAGCGGGAGAACTACCAACGGACCTGGAAGATGCTCAACTCCCATGCCTACATCATCTTCAAGCTCACCGGCGAAGCGGTGGTCGACTACGGTGTGGCCGGCCTGACCGCGCCGCTTTTCGACATCAAGAACCTCCGCTGGTCCGAGGAGATGTGCGAGGCCTGCGGAATCGATATCGACAAGCTGCCCAGGCCGTGCCCGGCCCACGAGGTTGTCGGCACGGTCACCGAGGCGGCTGCCCGGGAAACTGGCCTGGCCGTGGGCACCCCGGTGGTCGCCGGCGGCGGCGTGGATGCGTCTGCCTCGGCCTTCAGCGTGGGCATGATTGAGCCCGGTACGTCCGCCTGCATGTACGGCACCACCCACTGCTGGCAGATCTCCCTGGGCGAACCCAAGTTTGACCCGCGGTTCATCAACTTCCCGCACATCTATCCCGGGGCCTACGTGGCGCTGGCCGGTCTGGGAACCACGGGGGCGATCATCCGCTGGTTCCGTGACGAGTTTGGCCATGTGGAAAAGGAGACGGAAGCCAAACTGGGCGTGTCTGCCTACAAGATCCTGGACCTGGAAGCGCAGCGGATTCCACCGGGTTCCGACGGCCTGGTTCTGCTCCCCTACTTCATGGGCGAGCGCACTCCCATCTGGGATCCGCATGCCCGGGGCGTCTTCTTCGGCCTCAGCCTGTATCATACGCGGGCACATCTCTATCGGGCGATCATGGAAGGCATCGGCTACGGTCTGGAGCACCACGCCGAGGTGGCCCGGGAACTGGGCATCATGCCGCAGCGCGTGGTCGCGGTGGATGGCGGTGCCTCCAGCCCGCTGTTCCGCCAGATCGTGACCGACATCATGAACGTTCCTCAGGACTACATGGCCAAGCCGGCCGGCGCACCGATCACCGACGCATTCCTGGCCGGAATCGGTGTGGGCATCTACAAGGACTTCACCGAAATCAAGAAGTGGATCGTCTTGTCCGAACACAACGAGCCCAACCCGGAGGCCACTGCCATCTACCGCAAGCTGTACGGTGTCTATCGCCGGCTCTACGAGAAGACGGCCGAGGAGATGCACTTTATCGCCCGGATGGACGAGAAATAAGGTAAGGAGTTGACCCGTAGTGACTACCATGAAGGCGGTCCGACTGTACGGCGCCAACGACCTGCGCTACGAGGAGGTGCCAAAGCCTTCCGCCCCGCCCGGCGGGCTCCTGGTGAAGGTCAAGGCCTGTGCCATCTGCGGGAGCGACGTGCGCAACGTCGCCGCCGGCGGGTCCTCCCACGGCTTCACGCTGCCCCGTACCCTCGGGCACGAGATCGCCGGGGTCATCGAAGAGGTGGGGCCGGGCGTTGAGGGATATGAGGTGGGCCAGCGGGTGGTTCTCGCAGTGGTCATCCCCTGCGGCCGCTGCCCGTACTGTTTAAGCGGCCACCACAACCAGTGCGAGGCCAAGGAGGCCATCTCGTATCAGTACGACGGTGGCTTTGCCGAGTACGTGGTGGCACCGGAACCGCTGGTACGTCAGGGCGGGGTCCTGCCCATTCCGGAAGGCATCGACTTCTACGAGGCAGCCCTGACGGAGCCCTTCTCCTGCGCCCTCAACGGGCAGGAACTTTCTCAGGTGGGGTTGGGCGATACAGTGGTGATCATCGGTGCCGGGCCGGTGGGCAACATGCACGCGATGCTCGCCCGGGCCAGGGGGGCCACCCGCATCATCCTGGCCGAACTGATGCCGGAACGTCTGGCCAAGGCCAGGGAGATCGGTGCCGCGGACACCTATGTGGATTCCGGCCAGGAGGATCTGAAAGAGGTCGTGATGCGGGTCACCGGCGGCCGGGGGGCCGACGTGGTGATCGTGGCAGCGCCCTCCGGACAGGCCCAGGTTCAGGCCATCAACATCGCGGCGCGGCGGGGCCGGGTCAACCTCTTTGGCGGTCTGCCCAAGGGGCGCTCGGAGATTACCGTGGACGCCAACGTCATCCATTACCGCGAGCTGTTTGTCCACGGCACCTCCGATTCCACCTTCCTCCACATGCGGGCCATCCTCGATCTCATGGCGGCCGGTCGCGTGAACGCCAAGCCCCTGATCACCAAGGTGCTGCCCCTTTCCCGGTACCAGGAGGGGTTTGAACTGGCCCGCAGCGGGTCGGCTCTCAAGGTTCTGCTCAGCCCGGAGGAGTGACTGCGCCTGAGCAGCATGTGAAGCAGGGAAGGAATGGATAGACATGGATTTGGGGCTGAAGGATAAGGTAGCTGTCGTCGTCGGCGGTTCCCGGGGAATCGGACGTGCAGTGGCCCTGGCCCTGGGCCGGGAAGGGGCCCGGGTGGCCATCAACTATGTGCAGGCTGCGCAGGCGGCGGAGGAGGCGGTTCGCACCATCGAACGGGAAGGCGGCACCGCCGTGGCCGTACAGGCCGATGTGTCGAACTCGGCCCAGGTGGACGCCATGTTCCGCACGGTGGTGGAAAAACTGGGCCCGGTGGACATCCTGGTGCACGCCGCCGGCATCTGGCCCACCGCCAGGGTGGTGGACATCAAAGAGGAAGACTGGCGGCGCACGCTGGACGTCAACCTCACCGGGGTCTTTCTGACCAACCAGTGGGTGGTACGCCATCTGCTGGAACGGAAAGCCCCGGGGAAGATCGTCAACTTTACCTCCCAGGCCGCCTTCCGGGGCTCCACCACCGGCCATGCCCACTACGCCGCTGCCAAGGCGGGAGTGGTGGCCTTCACCGTCTCCCTCGCCCGGGAAGTGGCCAAGTATGGCATCCAGGTCAACGCCGTGGCCCCCGGAATGGTGTATACCGACATGACGGCTCCGGTGCTGCACGATCCGAGCTACTATCTGTCCCGCATCCCCCTCGGCCGGATTGCTTCGCCGGAAGAGATCGCCGATCTGGTGCTCTTCCTGGTCTCGGAACGCAACACCTACATGGTCGGAGCAACGGTCGACATTTCGGGTGGCATGCTTATGCGATAGGTCCCCAGGTTGCAACAACAACGAGGAGGCAGGACACATGGCGCTTGTACCGATCAAGGAAATGTTGGAAAAAGCACGGGCGGAGAAGTACGCAGTACCGGCTTTCGACGTGAGCAACCTGGAATTCGTCCGGGCGGTGGTCGAGGTCGCCGAGGAGATGAAATCCCCTGTGATCCTCATGGTGGTACCACCGGACGCGGAGGCGGCCATGCCTTACCTGGTCAGCCTGGCCCGTACGGCCGCCGAACAGGTTTCCGTTCCCGTGGCGCTGCATCTGGACCACAGCCCCACCTTCGAGCTGTGCCAGCGTGCCATCGATGCCGGCTTCACCTCGGTAATGATTGACGGCTCCGCCCTCCCCTATGAGGAGAACGTGGCGCTGACCAAGAAGGTGGTCGCCTACGCCAAGCCCAGGGGCATCTCCGTGGAAGCTGAGCTGGGTCACGTCGGAAAGGCGACGGCGGAAGCGGGCGAAGGCGAGGACGAGAGCCAGTTGACCAATCCGGCGGATGTGGAGCGGTTTGTGGCGGAAACGGAGGTGGATGCCCTGGCGGTGGCCATCGGCACGGCCCACGGCATCTACGTCTCCAAGCCCAAGCTCGACATCCCGCGCCTGCAGGCCATCAACGCCGTTTCCAAGGTACCGCTGGTGCTGCACGGCGGCTCCGACACGCCGGATGATCAGGTGCGGGAGGCCATTCACAACGGCATTGCCAAGCTCAACATCTTCTCCGAGCTGTGCGTGGCTCTGGTGAACGGACTGCAGGAGTTCCTGGCCACCAACAAGCGCCGTGCGCCCTGGCCCGTGTACATCTACGAGAAGCCTCTGCAGCTGATGAAAGACGTGGTACGCCGCAAGATCGACCTCTGCGGTTCCGCCGGCAAAGGGTGAAACTCCCGCCGGCAGGCAGTGAGAACCGACAAGCAAGCCCCGGGGGCATCCTGCCCCCGGGGCTTTTGTGGGACAGCCGGGTTCTCCTAGGCCAAAATCTCGTCGATCTCCTTCAGGTCCTCCGGCGAGAGCTGCACGCCAACGGCCTTGACGTTTTCCTCCACCTGCTCGGGACGGGTGGCGCCGATCAGGGCGGTGGTCACCTCCGGGCGCCGCAGCACCCACGCCAGGGCCAGCTGCGCCATGGTGAGGCCGTTCCGCTCGGCGATGGGCTTCAGGCGCTGCACCTTCTCGAGCAGGGCATTGTCGCTGATCATGCCCTTCATGAACTTACCCGTCTTCTCGTCGGCCCCCCGGGTGCCGGCAGGCGGCGCCATACCGGGCTTGTACTTGCCCGTCAGCACGCCCTGGGCCAGAGGCGAGAAGACGGCCAGACCGATCCCCTCCCGGGCGCAGATCGGCATGACTTCCTTCTCAATATACCGGTTCAGCATGTTGTAAACCGGCTGGTTGACCACAATCGGCCGCAGGTTCCGCTTGTCCACGATCGAGACAGCCCGCTCGATCTGGGCCGCGCTCCACTCCGAGACGCCGTAGTAGAGAATCTTCCCCTGCGCCACCAGGTCGTCCAGCGCCCGGAGGGTCTCCTCCAGGTCGGTTTCCGGATCGTACCTGTGGCAATAATAAATGTCAATATAATCCAGACCCATGGCCTTCAGGCTCATGTCCACCCGCTCGATGATGTGCTTGCGGGAGAGGCCCTGGTCATAGGTCGAGGGACCAACCTTCCAGAAGACCTTGGAGGTCACGGTATAGGTGTGGCGGGGGAACTCCCTGAGCACCTGGCCCAGCATTCGCTCCGCCTCATGGGGCTCGTTGCCATAGACCACGGCACAGTCGAAGTGGTTGATGCCCAGGTCATAGGCCTTCCGGACGCAGGCCTTGGCCTGCTCGATCTCCACCCGTGTGCCGTAGGTAAGCCAGCTGCCCAGGCTGATCGCGCTGAGCTTCAGTCCGCTCTTACCGAGGCGACGATATTCCATGCCACTGCTCCCTCGCTTTCGTTGGGTGATGCACCGTTTGGCTGGGGCAGGCTGTACCCCAGCCACGTTCCAGTATATCACAAATTTCACAGGCTCCTCTGGTCACCCCTGTCCATCAGAGACCCGGACGCCCATCAGGAGTCATGCGTGCCCTCGCCGAAAACTGCCCGGGCCTGCTGGATCACGGGAGTGTCCACAGCCATGGGTGCCCGGGGCATGTTCGGAGGTTCCGACGCCTTCTGCCGGTCCAACTGGGCCAGGATCGCCCGGCCGCTCTGCATGATCGCGTCCACCAGACCCGCGTCGCCCCGCCACTCCGCCTCCAGGAGCATGGTCACGTGGACCTGCAGGGCGGTTTCATACGCCGGAACATGCCAGGGCCAGAGGGCCACCAGATCCCGGTAGGCCCGGGCCGCCTCCCGTACCCTCCCCGCGGCCCGCAATTCCCGGGCTTCGAGCTGCGCGTACCAGGGCTCGTAAGGCGCGAGCCGGCGGGCCTGCTGCAGGGCCAGCACCGCCTCGTCCGAGCGGCCCAGCGCCGCCAGGGCCTGCCCTGCAGCCCCATGGCTCCGGTCGTTCCACGGGTTGATGGCCACCGCTGCCGATGCATGCTGCCACGCGCTCCGGACGTCCCCCGCCGCCAGACTGCGATCCGCCCACTCCGTCAGCACGTCGCCGGCGCCCAGCAGCAGCGCCCCCAGCAGGGCCCCCGTGGCCAGGGCCTGTGCGGGCCAAATCGGGCCCCTCGGCCGGGAGCCTTCCATGAGGCCGAAACCGGCCCAGATCAGCAGCATGAAGAATCCGTAGGTCAGATCCCAGTCCAGCAGGGCATGTACGCCCAGGGCGCCCAAGCCGCCCAGCAGGGCCGTTCGCTCCGGGTCCCAATCCCGCGCCTTTCGCAGCCCCAACAAAAAGCGCCCCAGCAGCAGCAGAAACCCCGCCGCCCCCGCCCAGCCGAAATCGATGGCCAGTTCCAGGGGTGCGCTGTGCACATGGGCCGCGTAGTACCCATAGCTTGCGCGCTGCAGGTGCAGGGCCGCCCATGCCCTCAACCCGGCCCCCAGCGGCAGTGTGCGGGCCAGGCTCAGGCCGTCCCGCAGCAGAATCCAACGCTCCACGGAGGAGCCTTCGGTCAAGGGCAGGGCGCCGGCCCGGCTCAGGAGCCAGCCCCATCCCGGAGCCAATGCCGCAGCCGTAAGCCAGAGGGCCGCGGGCAGGAGCATCCAGGCCCGCCACCTTCGAAGCCCTTCCCCCAGCCGGTCCCACGCCACTGCCACGACCAGGCCGGCCAGGGCTGCTGCCAGCGCCGCGCCTTGCCGCCCTTCCGCCACCGCCGGTCCCACCCAGAGGGCCGCGGCCAAAGCCCAGGCGGCAGGGACCGCCGCGCGCCTGAGCAGCGCCGGTGCCGCCCAGGCCAGAAAGCCGGCCAGCAGCACCGCGGCCCCCCAGACGCCCCGGGAGCCGGACAGAAAAACCGCCAGGGCATTCCCGTACAGGAGCGGTGCGCTCCACCACCGCCCCTGTTGCCCCCCGGGCAGGGCACCGGCCAGCCCCATCAGTCCCAGGATGCCCACTGCGTTGGGATAGCCCAGAAAGGAGGCCAGCCTGCCCGAATGGTGGAGCGGCAGATAGGAGATCGCCGCCAGCCCGGCGAAAAGCATCACGGCGCCGGTGACGGCCAGGGCCTGTCCCAGGGCGGCCTCAATCCGGCCCGCCATGCGGCGGGCCAGCAGAAGCGCCAGTAGCCAGCCGGCGGCCAGGACCGGCCCGTGCGCGGCCGTACCCCAGCCTGCCGGTTTGGACAGCGAGAGCACCGAGCCAAGCAGCACCAGCAGCGCACCGGCCCATTCCCAGCCGGTCATCCGCGCGTCCGTCCCCATTGCCACCACCGCCGTGGCGAGCACCGCCACAGCCACCAGCTGCTGCTCCGGCGAGTACAGCCCATCCCACAGCGCAGCCGCGGCCGTACAGAGTATGAGAAGCACTTCCATCCCGCGTTGCAGCCGTACCTGTCCGTCCATAGCACTTTTCCTGTTCGCCAGCCAGTGAGCATCAGCCTGCTGCCACAGGAGGGAGACTCCGTGCCTGCCAGACCATACCCGACCTATCCGGCACGGGGATGGCCGGTCACCGCGCTGCTGGCTACCGCCCCCGCCGCCCTGCTGCTGGGGTTTGTCACCGGCATCGTCATCGCCACCCATACGGCTGCCGTCCCTTCCACCCTGCCAGGATCCGGCGCCGGTAACGTCGATCCCGCGTCGCCGCCGGTCGGGCAGCCTGCCCCGGACGAGTTCTGGCAGATTCCAGATACGGAACGGAAGACCGCGTCGATGTTGCCGCCCATCACCTCGGGCGACCCGGCCGGCGCCCCGGTCACCCAACCCGGCAGTCCCTCGGGCGTCTACTTTCAAGGCACCCCCCGGGACATCCGAGAGGCCCGGCTGGCCCTGCTGACCGACTTCCGCACCTATGACG
>DATCKG010000059.1:0-2740 GCA_036562385.1 Symbiobacteriaceae bacterium | reverse complement strand
GCGTATCAGGTTCTGCCGGGCGCCCAGAGAGACGATCCCGGACCGGTCCCGAATGCCGTCCTCGACCACATATTTCATCCAGTGCTCGTACACGACTTCATCGGTCAGATGGCCGCCGCAGGCGATCACGATCTTGGCGGTAAGTACCGCAAACTCCGTGTCGTCGGTGGACTGGGTCGACCCGTACAGGTTCGTGATCACGCCGTAGCGCTCACGATAAAAATCGGAACGGGCCAGTTCGCCCATGGTGTCGCCAACGGCAAGTCCGCCGAAACACCCCAACGCTTTGGACAGCCGCAGCGACTCGTTCTGAATGAGGTCCGCCCTTGTTAGCAAGATGTGATCCCTTCTTCCTTTAACATAGTGGCGATTCCCTAAAGCCCCACGGGGCCTATCCCGCTCTCCGACAGGGCCACACCGGGGCTAAATCACCCCCCGCTCCCGAAGCCGCTGAATCTCCGTGGGGCTCAAGCCCAGTTCCGAATATACGGCCTCGTTATCGGCGCCCAGGGGCCGCCCCGCATGCCGGATCCGCCCGGGCGTCCGGGAAAGGCGGGGAAAGACATTGGGCATGGCCACGGGACCCAGTTCGGGGTCGTCCACCAGCGTGACCGCTTCCCGCGCCTGAAAATGCGGGTCGGCCATGATCTGGGCGATGTTGTACACCGGGGCGATGGCCCCTTCCACCTCTTCAAAGGCCTTGAGCACCTCGTCCAAGGTGCGGGCGCCGATCCAGCCGCCGACGATCGCGTCCAACTCCTCCACATGCTTGACCCGGTCCTGGGCGGTCTGGAAGCGCGGGTCCTGCACCAGGGCTTCGCCCCCGACCAACCGGAGGACCCGCTCGGCAATGGAAGGAGTGGAACAGGAGATCGCCACCCAGTGCCCGTCCCGGGTCTTGTAGGTGTTGCGGGGCGCGTTGTTCATCGACCGGTTTCCATTGCGCTTCTGGATGACGCCCAGCTGCTGGTAGGCCGTAGACTGATAGCCCAGGACGGCAAACATCGGTTCGATGATCGAAAGATCAATCCACTGTCCTCGGCCGGAGCCCTGGACATCCCGCTCCCAGAGCGCAAACATGACGGCCATGGTGCCGTACAGGGCAGCGATGGTGTCGGCCAGGCCGAAGGGCGGCAGGGTAGGTGGCCCGTCGGGCTCACCGGTGATGTAAGCAAAGCCGCTCATGGCCTCCGCCAGGGTGCCAAATCCGGGGCGGTGCCGGTACGGGCCGGTCTGCCCGAAGCCGGTGGTCCGCACCATGATCAGCCGGGGGTTGATGGCCGAAAGGGTCTCCCAGCCCAGCCCCCACTTTTCCATGCGGCCGGGCCGGAAGTTTTCGATAAGAACGTCGGCGTCAGCCACCAGCCGTTTCAGCAACTCCTGGCCCTCGGGCAGGTTCAGGTTAAGTGTAATCGTTTTCTTATTGCGCGCGGCCACCTTCCACCAAAGGGGAACGCCGTTCTTCTGCAGTCCCGTCTTACGCAGGGCGTCGCCGGATGGGTGTTCCACCTTGATCACGTCTGCGCCGAAGTCGGCCATAAAGGTTCCGATCAGCGGGCCGGCAAACAGGGTGGCGCAATCGATTACCTTCAGCCCCTGCAGGGGCAACCGCTGTTCATTCACCGGTTCCATCCTCCTCACTCCCACATTCCCCGGCCCAGATGAGCACTTCCCGGGCGGCATCAGCCACCGGCTTGTCGACCATGCGGCCATGCAGGCCCACGGTGCCCTGTCCCCGGGCCAGGGCGGCTTGGTAGGCTTTCAGTATCTCCCGCGCTTCCGCCACTTCCTCCGGGGTGGGGCTGAAGACCTGGTTGGCAATGGGGACCTGGGAGGGATGGATGCAAGACTTGCCCCGGAAGCCGCAGGCCCGGGCTTCCTCCGCATCGCGGCGGTAGCCCTCGGCATCCCGGAAGTCGAAAAAGACCGTATCCAGCGCCGGAATCCCGGCGGCACGGGCAGCCAGCACCACCTGGGTTCGGAACCAGGCAAGCCGGTGGGGAGCCGGGATGAGCCCCAGTTCCCACTTCAGGTCGCCCAGTCCGAACTGAAGGGCGGCCACCCGCGGGGAGCAGGTGGCGATGGCCCGGGCGTTTTCTATAGCCTCGGCACTTTCCAGAGTGGGAATGATCACCACCGGTCGGGTTCGGCCCTGCCGGGCCTCCAGTGCGCTCAGCACCGCCTCCACCGCCCAGACCTCCCGGGGGCTCCGGACTTTGGGCAGGTGGATGGCATCCAGCCTGGCGCAAAAGACCGTCTGCAGATCCTCTAGCCAGTGGGGCGTGTCCACCCCGTTGATGCGCACCCCTACCTCCTTGGCACCGAAGTCCAGGGATTCCAGGGCGGTGCGGACAGCCTGGCGGGCCGCCCCCTTTCCTTCCTCGCCCACCGCATCCTCCAGGTCCAGGACAATCATGTCCGCGTCGGTAGCGACGGCCTTGGGGAACATCTGCGGCCGATTTCCTGGGGTAAACAGCTTACTCCGTCTCCGCAACCGGCTCATCCCTCTCCCTCCCCGCTGATCAGTTCCGGCGGTACCAGATTCAGCGTACGCCTGGCCAGTTCATCGAAGGTGATGTTGTCAAACCCCTTCAGGCTACTGCGCACCCGGTTGTTCAAAGGTGCGATCCACTTGGCAGGCAGCTTGCTCGCCCCCAGCATCACGCCGATCACCGAGCCCACGGTGGCCCCGTTGCAGTCGGTATCCCAGCCGCCCATCACGGCGTTGCAAATGGTCCGT
>DATCKG010000057.1:0-1975 GCA_036562385.1 Symbiobacteriaceae bacterium | reverse complement strand
GCGGCTTCCTTTAGGGAAGCTGCTTCCATGGGAGGAGGTCATTCGCGTGACAGACTGGCGCCGGTTTCGGCTCATGGCTGTGGACGTGGACGGGACCTTGGCAGGCGCGGATCACCAGGTGACGGACCGCACCATTGCGGCCCTGAGCCGGGCGGAGCGGGCCGGCCTGCGCACCGTTTTGGTCACCGGCCGCTTTTACCCCAGCGTCCTGGACATCTGGAACCGGGCGGGACTGTCGGCTCCCATCATCGTCTGCGGCGGCGCGCTGATCCTGCAGCCCCCGGATCTGACCGTGCTGCATGCCTTCCCGATTCCCAACCCCCTGGTGGAGAAGGGAGTCCGGATCGGAGAGGAACTGGACCTGGATGTGAGCCTCTGGACAGAACGGGGGGTGTGGGTTACAAGGCCCGGTCTGGTGGGCGATCTGCTGACACTGGTCAACGGGACGCCTACCGGGGTGATCGAACCGGGGCAGGAGGCGCCCTATCCCTTCGGCCCGGTTCCGGTGTTGAAGGTGCTGCTGGGCGGACCGGCGGAGCAGGTGGACCGGGTGGCCCAGGAAGCCATTGCCCGCCTGGCGCCGCTGTACGCGGCCCGGTCCATGCCCGAGTTCGTGGAGGCGACCCTACCGGAGGCCTCCAAGGGCGGCGCTCTCCAGGTGCTCCTGGACCGGCTGGGGATTGATCCGTCGGAGGTGATCGCCATGGGCGACGCCGAGACCGATGTGGGAATGCTCTCCCTGGCGGGTATGGCCGTGGTGCCGGCCAACGCGATGCCGGCGGCCAAAGCGGTGGCGGATCGGGTGATCGGCCACCACGACCAGGAAGGGGTGGCGGCCTTTGTGGAGGAGATTCTCCGGCTGCGGGAGGCAGGGGACTGATAGAAAGCAGGGCCATCCGAGGGCCGTTTCGGCCCCGGATGGCCCTTTCCAGTTCGCACGGGCACCAGGGTTTCAGGGCAGGCTCTCGCACGCGATGCCGTCGCGATCCGCGTCCAGGCGGTAGGGATCCCGAGCCGGGCCGCCGTGGGCCTCATAGAAGGCCTGGGCCTCGGCCTGGGTGGCGAAGTCCTTGCAATCCACGTCCCCCTGGACCGTCCTGGAGGTGCCACCGCCCCCGGACGGCTGCGAAGGCGCGGAAGGCTTTGTGGTGGGCTCGGAGGCAGGCTCCTCCGGCAGGCCCCACAGGCCGCGTCCCTGCTCCTGGGCCTCCCGCTGCAGGGCGGTAAACTGCTCCACGTACTTGACGTTGGGCGGCACGGTCAGCAGCCGGGCGTAGCCTTCCCGCAGCAAGGTGGCGTTAAACATCTCGTTGCCCAGCCAGACGTAGGCCAGGAGCCGTCCGTAATGATCCCGCTCCTGCACGTCAAACTCCAGCCGCACCTGCTGGCCGCTGAGCCGCTGCTTGGTGTAGGCGGAGGCTTCCGGCCCGTAAGGCTCCACGCCCTTTTCAGGGTGGACCGTCTCCGGGGTGTCCACGCCGATCAGCCGCACCGTCTCCGTCCGGCCATCGATGAAGACCTTGATGGTGTCGCCGTCTACCACCGCTACCACGGGCACGGTGATCCCCTGGGACGGGTCCGGGGACGTGCTCTCCTTCTGACCGGCCTCTTCACCGGATTCCGCCCCGGCTGGTTCCGTTTCCGCTACCTGCTGGGTGGATCCGGAGTCAGCACCGGCCGTGGAAACTTGGCCGGCCGGTGCCTGCACAGAGGGGCTGGCTTCGGTGGGGGTGAGTTCCGGGCCCGGCGGCGTGTCCAGCGCGGCCAGCAGCAGCGCCGCAGCCAGGGAGGCCACGGTAGCCGTAAGAGCCCGCTTGCGGTTGGTCAGGCCGAAGCGGCCCATGGGCCTGACCAGGTTCAGAGCGCTGTAAAGGAAGATCGCCAGACAGATAATACCCAGGAATCCGACCATACATAGCACCCTTTCGGAGAGACCAGCAAAACCGCCCGTGGGCCTGCCGGCTCTCCAAAGATT
>DATCKG010000029.1:0-6652 GCA_036562385.1 Symbiobacteriaceae bacterium | reverse complement strand
TGCGGACCGACGCGGTGACGCTTTATAACCGATTTGCCTTGCTCAAGGCGCTTTTTTCCGGAGAGGCCTTTGAGTCGGCGGTCCAGCAAATCCTCATGCGCCCGCACCGAGCCTGGGTGGAAGAGACGGAGTTCCGGCGTCCGGGACAGCCCATTCCCATGTCCTCCCGGGTTGCTCGGGAACTGGGCCGGCCGGGACCCCGGGTTCTCTGGAATACTGTACTGTCCGTGGACAGCCTTCCGGCCCGGTTGGAAGTGGTGCGCACGGAAGAAACCTTGGATACTCCGGAGAATCGGTTTATCAAGTTTGCCCTGGAGACCTGGCGGGATTTTGTGGAGGACGTCGAACAGGCGCTGCTGCGCGAGGATCGGAATTCCCCGGTGGAGCGGGGCCTGTTGGAGGTGCGGGCTGTCCTGCAGCGGCTGACGGAGCTGCTTTCCGCCCCGCTGTTTCACGAGGTGGGACGCCTTACCTATTTCCCGGCGGGCAGCCAGGTGCTGCAAAAGCGTGCTGGTTACCGGGACCTCTTCCGAGCTTATTTGCAGTTTGAGGCGGCGGCACGGCTTACCTGGGATGGTGGCGAAGATGTCTACAGCGCCGGCAAGCGCGACGTGGCGGTGCTGTACGAGTACTGGGTCTTCCTGCAACTTGTGAAGGTGATGGAGAAGCTCTGCGGGCGCCGGTTCGACCGGGGACAGCTCCTCGAGATTCGCCGGGACGGGATGGGTGTTTCCCTGCGGCGGGGAAAGGCCCTGTGCTTGAAGGGCACCGTGACGCGGTACGGCCGGACGATGCAGGTAGAACTCTGGTTTAACCGGACCTTCAGCCATCTGATCGGAAACCGGGCCGCCTGGAGCCGGCCGATGCGTCCGGACTGTTCCATCCGCATCCAACCGGACATGTGGTATGGCGAGACGGATGAGGTCTGGGTCCACTTTGACGCCAAGTACCGCGTGGAGAGCATCGCCGGTCTGTTCGGAGAGGATCCCCGCTCACCGGAAGAGGAGGAGCGGGTGCTGGCGCAGGAGCAGACGCCGGAGGCCAAACAGGTGCCTACCCGATCCGATCTGCTGAAGATGCATGCCTATCGGGACGCGATCCGCCGGTCAGCCGGAGCGTACGTGATCTACCCGGGAGACACCACCGAGAAACTGCTCAAGTATCACGAACTGCTTCCGGGTCTCGGTGCCTTTGCGCTCCGTCCTACCCGGGATGGCAACGGAACTGGACTTGAGGAACTCTACAATTTCTTAGATGATGTCATTGACCACGTAGCCCGGCAGACCACGCAGCACGAGCGGGCCCGCTTTTGGCTCCGGGAGGCGGTCCGCACTCCGTCGGAGGTGGAGGCGCCGCCCGCTGTTCCGTTTCTGACCAGGCCCCCTGCTGATACGCTGGTGCTGCTGGGATACGTAAAGAATTCGGCACACCTGCGGTGGATTCATGAGAACCGTCTGTATAACCTGCGGGCCGGCAACCGGAGGGGCAGCGTGCTTCCGAATTCCCGGCATCTGGCGGCGGAGCTGGTGATCCTCTGCCAACCGGGGCTCGGCGTGGTGGAGCTTTGGCGGGTGGAGGGGCCTCCGGTGGTCATGACCAAGGCGGAGATGGTGCGGCGCCGCTACCCTGACCCAGATGAGGTCTATTTCTGCCTGCCGCTGCAGGAGGTGCCGCGGGAGACGTGGCCGCCTGGCCTGACGGTCGAGCGGGTGAGAGAGATTCGCGACCGGGTACAGCCCCACGCTGACTTTGGGCTGCCCTTGGTTACCACTTGGCTGGAAGTAGTGCGGTAGCCCGCCGAACCGGGCGAACGGCGTGAAAGGAGGCGCTCCAGTTGGGACTTCGGTTCATCATCGGCAGCGCCGGCTCGGGCAAAACCCATACCTGTCTGGAGGAGATCGCTGCCGCGGTCCGGGCTGCTCCGGAAGGGCCTCCGCTTATCCTTCTGGTTCCGGAGCAGGCGACGTTCCAGGTAGAGCAGGCGCTGCTGGGGCACGACCGGCTGAAGGGGATCATGCGGGCTCAGGTGCTCTCCTTCCAGCGGCTGGCCTGGCGGGTCTCCATGAAGGTCGGGGGCCTGGCGCAGCCCCCGCTTTCGGATCTCGGCAAGCGGATGGTCCTGCGGGCCTTGCTGGAGCGCCGGCAGGGCGAACTGCGCATCTTTGGCCAGGTCGCTGACCGGCCGGGCTTTATTGAGAAGCTGGCGGGGACCATCAGCGAGGTGCGGGCCTACCAGCAGGGGCCTGATTCGCTCCGGCGGCATCTGAACTGCCTGTCCGAGGCTGGGCAGGCGGAGTCGGCCCTGTTTGCCAAACTGCACGATCTGGCCCTCGTGATGCAGGACCTGGCGGATTACACCGAGGGGCGGTTTACCGATCCGGACGACTACCTGCCGGTGCTGGCTGGGCAGCTTTCGGAAAGCGGGCTGCTGGACGGCGCAGAGGTGTGGGTGGACGGCTTCAGCGGCTTTACCCCTCAGGAACTGGCGGTGTTGGGGGCCATCTTTGCCTCGGCCCGGCGGACGCACGTCACGCTCTGCATTGCTCCGGACGAGTTGCGGAAAGCGGGCGGCCGCCATACGGATGCCGACCTTTTTCATCCGACGCTGACCACCTACGACCAGCTCACCAAGCTGGCAAAGGAGCGGGGGATCCCCATTGATCCGCCGCTGATTCTCCGGGACCGGCCCCGGTTCCAGCGGGCGCCGGAACTGGCCTACATCGAGGAGCACCTGTTCCGGGTCGCACCGCCCCCCTGGACCGGCGGGGCGCCCCGGTCGGTGACACTGGTGGAGGCCCAGAACCGCCGGGAGGAGGTGGACGCGGCGGCCCGGGAGGTGCTGCGGCTGGTCCGGGAGGAAGGGCTCCGCTACCGGGAGATCGCGGTGGTGGCCCGCAACCTGGATGCCTACGGCGATCTGACCGCCGCGGTGTTTGCGGCCTACGGGATTCCGGCTTTCGTCGACCGGCGCCGGACGGTAGCGCATCACCCGCTGGTGGAACTGCTGCGGGCGGCGCTGGAGGTGGTGACCCAGAACTGGGAATACGGGCCGGTCTTCCGCTACCTGAAGACGGACCTGACCGCCGCCGGGCGGGATGAGGTCGACCTGCTGGAAAATTACGTGATTGAACACGGGATTCGCGGCCAGGCGTGGCGGGATCCCGCGCCCTGGCGGTTTGTCCGCCGCTACACCCTGGAGGAGGATGAGGCGGAGCGGTCTCCGGACCAGGAGGCGTGGCTGGAGCGGATCCACGAGATCCGGACCCGGGCGACGGCGGAGCTGGTGGCCTTCCAGCGGCGCCTGACCCGGCGGGGCGGCACGGAGCTTACCGTCCGGGAGATCACCACCGCGCTCTTTCAGCTTCTCGATGACCTGAAGGTAGCCGCCCGGCTGGAGCAGTGGGCGGAAGAGGCGGAGGCCGCCGGCGATCTGGAACTGGCCCGGGAACACGAGCAGGTCTGGAACGGGGTGCTGGAGCTCATGGACCAGATGGTGGAGGCGCTGGGGGATGTCCGGGTCAGCCTCACCCAGTACCTGCAGATCCTCTCTGCCGGGCTCGATGGACTCCGGCTGGGGCTGATTCCGCCGGGCCTGGACCAGGTGATCGTCGGCACTGTGGAGCGGAGCCGGCATGTCGGGATCCGGGCGACGCTGATCCTCGGCGCCACCGAGAAGGACTTTCCGCCCCAGCCCCCGGAGGACGCGATCTTCACCGACCGGGAGCGGGAGCGGCTCAAGGCGGAAGGGCTGGAGGTGGGGCCCACCAGCCTGGAGCAGCTCTTCCAGCAGCAGTTCTTCACCTATGTGGCCCTCACCCGGGCCTCCGACCGGCTGTGGATCAGCTACCCGCTGGTGGATGAGACCGGCCGGGCGGTGGCGCCCTCGCCGGTGATTCAGCGGCTGCGGAACCTCTTTCCGGACCTGCAGGTGCGGCCGGCGGTGGATCCGGCCCGGACGGCACAAGCGGTGGCCCAATCGGTGGAGAACCCCATCCAACTGGGGGCGGCTCTGGCCAGGGCTTTTCGACTTTACCGGTCGGGTTATCCGCTGGACCCCGGCTGGCTGGATCTTTACCAGTGGGCGGTCCATGATCCGCACCTGCAGAAGCAGATCGCCCCGGTGCTGGCCTCGGTGGCCTACGAGGAATGGTTCCACCAGCGGTCTGCCCCCATCGGACGGGATCTGGCCCGGCTTCTTTACGGGGACCGGCTGCGGACCAGCGTAAGCCGGCTGGAGGCGTTCACGGCCTGTCCGTTCCAGCACTTCGCCGGGTACGGCCTCGCCTTGGGCGAGCGCCCCCGCTTTGAGGTAAGGGCCCCTGAGTTCGGCCTCTTCTACCACGCTGCCCTCAGCCTCTTCGTCCGGCAGCTGGCCGAGGAGGGGCGGGCCTGGGAGTCGCTCACCCCGGAGGAGGCCGCGGAGCGGATGGACAGGCTGGTGGATCTGCTGGCGCCCCGGCTGCAGAATGAGATTCTCCTCTCAACGCCCGAGCACCGGTACCTGCTCCGGTCCATGCGCCGGACGCTGCAGGCTTCCCTCCGGATCCTGAATGAACACATCTACCACGGCCGGTTCCGGCCCCTCTGGGTGGAGCTACCCTTTGGTTCGCAGCACGGAGAGGGGCTGCCCCCCGTGGCTGTGCCGCTTTCGGACGGCAGCCACGTGCTCCTGCGGGGCCGGATCGACCGGGTCGACGGACTGCAGGTGGCCGATGGGATCTGGTACCTGCGGGTCATCGACTACAAGTCCAGCGCCCGGAAACTGGACCTGGCCGGGTTTTACCACGGGCTGTCGCTGCAGCTTCTGCTCTACCTCTACGTGGTGGTGGAGGGAGCCGGACGGCTTCTGCCCGGCCAGCGGCGGCCGGCCGGGGCGCTGTACTTCCCGGTGCACGATCCGGTGGTGCGGCTGCCTGCGCCTCAGCCGCCTGAGCAGGTCGAGAAGGAGCGGCGGAGCCGGTTCCGTGCCACCGGCATTCTCACGGATGAGCCGGATGTGATCTGCGCGATGGACGAAGCCGGCCTTGGCCTTACCCAGGTGGCGAAGCTGAACAAGGACGGCACGGTTCCCAAGAAAGCTCCGGTAGCCAGCCAGGAGCAGTTTGCGATGCTGTTCGGCCACCTGCGGCGGACCATCACCCGGGCCGCCGAACGGATGTTGGAGGGCCAGGTGGACGTGGCTCCCTACCGGCTGGGGCGGGAGACTCCCTGCTCCTTCTGCGCCTACCGGCCGGTCTGTCAGTTTGATCCGACAGTGGAGGGGCAGGGGTACCGCAGCCTCGAGCGGCTGAAGCCCGCGGAGGTCTGGCAGCGCATTGCAGAGGAGGTCGGTGAGCACCATGTGTGAGTCTGGACCCAGGTGGACGCCCGAACAGGAGCAGGCCATCGCCGCCCGGGGCGCCGACATCCTGGTGGCTGCCGCCGCGGGTTCCGGCAAGACCGCCACCCTGGTGGAGCGGGTGATCCGGCGCCTGACGGATCCCACGGACCCCATCGATGTCGACCAGCTCCTGGTGGTCACCTTTACCGAGGCCGCGGCCGCGGAGATGCGGGAGCGCATCGCGGATGCTCTTCAGAAGGAACTGGCCCGGCAGCCGGAAAGTGCGCGCCTGCAGCGGCAGCTGGCCCTTCTGGGGCGGGCCTCCATTTCCACGCTCCATTCGTTCTGCATGTCCCTCATTCGCCAGTACTTCTACCGGCTGGGCCTGGACCCGGCCGTCCGGGTGCTCGGCGAACACGAAGCGCTGCTGCTCAGGCACGAGGTGCTGGACGATCTGTTTGCCCGCCGGTTCGAACATGACCCGGACGGGGCCTTTACCGCCCTGGTGGACCGCTACGGCGGCGGCCGGGGTGACGAGGGGCTGCGGCGCCTGGTTCTGGACATCTACGACTACGTGCAGTCGCTTCCCTGGCCCGAGGCATGGCTGCAGGAGGCGCTGGACCGGTTTGAGGTGCCGGATGACGCGGCCGTCGAGCAGCTTCCCTGGTGGCCTGTCCTGCAGAAGCAGGTCCGGCTCCGGCTCCTGCGCGCGGCGGCGCTGCTGGAGGAGGCACGCCGGATTGCCGGCCAGCCGGGCGGTCCTGCGGCGTATTGCGGCCAGTTGGCGGAGGAGGCCGCGCGGGTCCGGCGGGTGCTTCAGGCCGAGGGATTTGCCGGCCTGCGTGCTGCTGTCTCGGCAGTGAAGTTTAGCTCGCTTCCGCGCGTGAAAAAGGGCGAGGCAGACGAAGCGCTCCAAGACCAGGTAAAGCGGCTGCGGGATCGGGCGAAGAAGACGGTCACAGACCTTGCTGAGGAGTACTTCTCCCGCTCTGCGGAAGAGTGGCTGGCTGACCTGCGGGCCCTGGCCCCGTACATGAAGACCCTGGTCGGGGTGGTGTCTGAGTTTGCGGATGCCTTCCGCCAGGCCAAGGCGGCTCAGGCGGCGGTGGACTTCAACGACCTGGAGCGCTTTGCCCTGAAGCTCCTGATGGCCCCCGAGTCGGAACCGGGGCGCCTTGTCCCTTCGGACGTGGCCAGGGAACTGCGGGCCCGCTATGCCGAGGTGCTGGTGGACGAGTATCAGGACATCAACGGGGTGCAGGACGCGATCCTGACCCTGGTGGCCCGGGACGGCAGCGACGGGGCGCCCAACCGCTTCATGGTGGGGGACGT
>DATCKG010000025.1:0-113604 GCA_036562385.1 Symbiobacteriaceae bacterium | reverse complement strand
AAGCCGCCGCCTACCAGGTAAAGCTTGCCGTTGGCGAAATCGACCTCCACACGGTCCACGTAGGTCAGCCCTGAGATCGTGTTACCGGTCGTATCGGCATCGGCCATCTGGCGGTTCGGGGCAATGTACCAGCCGGCTTCGGCCTCAAGGACGGGGTTATTGCCCGCCACCTTGGGATCAAAGAGATTCGTTACCTGCTGGTCGGTCAGGACCAGCTGGAACTGGCTCTGGGAGCTGGAGGAGGTGCAGTTCTCACCGGCCTTGGACCCGATATAAGGCTTGGCACCGGCCAGCGAAATCGCCTCGTTGCCGGCCACGATGCTCAGCTTGGAGGGGTCGATGGTGCCGTCGCACTTGAGGGACGTGGAGGTGAAGACGGTGAGGACGTTCTTCTCTCCATCCTTTGTTCCGGTGAACCGGGCGCTACTGATGGTGACCGAGGCGTACTTGGTGGTCATGGAGACGATGTCGGAGGGCTCCGAAATGGCACTCTCGCCCCGGCTGTTCTTCAGGCTGACGGCATAGGCGTAATTTCCGTCCTTCAGGGCGGACTTCGGTACGTAAATGACCACGGGCTCGTTGGGGTCAAAGTCCACCACATCGGAGGTGTAGATGAGCACTTTCTTGCTGCCTTCGATGCGGTAGACGTTTACGACCGCAATGCCTTCGCCGTTGACCGCCCTCGGATTCAGCGCAATGGCCATGCCGTCATCGTCCGAGCCGACGAAGTAGTACTCCCGGATCTTGCCGTCCTTGTAGCCGTTAATGGCGATGATGATGGAGTCGCCGTCGATCTTGGGAGCCGACTTCTCCACGTCAATGGCGACTGCGTTGTACTCGCCCAGGACGGTCTTGCGCAACCAGGAGCCTTTCTCGGCCCGGGCCGAGTAGACGTCGGTGCCGGCGGTGCTGGTCGCCTTCACCTTGAACTCCGCATAGCCGTTCTCAGCGTCGATCTTGCTGGCCCCGACGATGGTAGTGGAGCTGCCCGATTCCTTCTGGAGGATGATCGTGTAGTCATCGATGCCCGGCACCCAGTTGCCGTTTTCGTCCACAATCCGGGCGCGGATCGTGGCGGTGGCACTGGAACCGACGGGCAGCGCACCACCGGGCTGCTCCTTACCGAGGACCGAGTCCACTTCCAGTTTCACGGCATGCGGTTTTCCGTGGAAGGACGTGGTCACGGACTTGATGTCGCTGCTGCGGATGGCGGTGGTGCTGGCAGCGGCGCCCACGTTGCCGTCGGAGTCATAGGCCTCAGGCGTGAAGCCCTTGGGCACCGGGGTGATCGTGACCTGGCCGCTTCGGTCGTAGCTCAGCTTGATGATCGCCTTGCCGTTCTTGGTCCGGGCGATCACGTCCCAGCCGTCCCGGGAGCTGTTCTCGGCGTAGCCGTCATCGACGGGGTTCAGTCCGGTGTCGCCCAGGGAGACGGTGATCCCCTCCGGAATGCCGTCGATCTTCTCGTCATCGTTGGACGCGCTGATGGCGATCTGGAAGGCATAGCTGCCGGAGGTGACCACGTAGCCGTTGGCATCCTTCACATAGACGGTGTACGTCTGGGTGGTACCGACCTCAGCCGAGGAGGGACCGACGATCTCCAGGCGCATGCCGGCTTCGGCCGACGGCTCGTCCACTGAGATGGTGACCGGGACCACCGTGTAGTCCGGCCCATCCACTACGGTGCCGGAAATCGTCAGAGTGCCCGTATCGTCACGGGCTTGCACCAGGCCGGTGTCATGCACCGAGTAGGAGGAACCCACGGGGATGGTGATCTCGTCGTCCAGCAGGCGGCCAGGGCCTGACCGGCGCAGCTCGATGACCAGGTCGTCGTCGCCGTCCCACTTCACCGGGTTGCCGTACTGGTCTACCAGATAGGCGGTGATGACAGCCTCGGATTCGTCATCGGGCGGCAGCAGGCTCCGGTCGCTGTGCAGCAGGATGCGGCGGGCAGTGGCGAAGTGGACCGTCACCTGGGCCGAGGAGAGACCTGAGGCGCTGGCCCGCAGAACCACCGTACCGGGCTCCGAACTGTGGATGAAGAAGGTGGCCTTGCCGTCCACCGTGGCGGCCTGCGCCGGCGTGATGGTCACGTCGATGTCGCCGCTGGTCGTCAGAGAAATGGTCCGGCCGTTGTCGGCGGTGACCACGTCACCGTCCTCATCCACCACTTCGACCCGGATCTGGTAGGACTGGTTCAGCGCAAATACGGTGCCGGTCGATACGTTGCTGAAGCGCAGCGCTTCGGCACCTTCACCGAGGCCCTGCACCGTAATGGGCACTTCCTTGGTGAGGGAGCCGGCGGTGAAGATCAGTTTGCCGGTGGCATAGGAATCGGCGGCATAGAGCGTATGGGTCTCAATATCGTACGTTCCGATGTTGCCGATAATCTGGACTTTCACGTCCCGGGCGCCGAGATCGACGCCGTTGGCGTCATAGACGTGGACCGCGTACTGGACCCGGGAACCGGGCTGGACGGTGGTGGGACCGATGACCTCGATCCGCGCCGGACCGGTGGCCAGGGTGGTGGCGACGGTCTGGGTGGTCCTGTTGCCCACCGCGTCAAAGGCCTCGATCACAAAGCTGTTGAAACCGGGCACCAGGCGGACCTGAGACTGGAAGGTCCCTCCTGCCGAGAGGGGGACCTCCTTGGAGTCGACGTAAACCACCACGGCGTCCGGGGCGGTACCGGAGATGGTGACGGTATCCACCGTGGTGGAGGCCGGCAGCGGCGTGACGTTCAGCGCCGGCGGTGTGGTGTCGACGTACGTCTGGAAGATGGTCTTACCGGTGCTGGACACAATCAACCGAGTGCCAGCCAGGAACAGGGACTGAAACACGTGCAGCCGGATGGCCGGGTTATTGGGTACGTAGCGCACGTTCACACCGGGCGGCACGATGTCCAGGTTCATCGCGTGAGCGACGATGTCATCCGGCCAGCGGCCCCCGCGCGGTTCCTGACCGGCGGTCCGGAGCAGCAGCGCCAGCGCTTCGGCGTAGGTTACCGGGTTATTGGGGCGGAAGGTGCCGTCCGGATACCCGTTGGCCAGACCGAGCTGCTGGGCCCGTGCAATGTACCCGCTGCCCCAGTGCGTGCCCGTGTCACGGAAGGCGGCGGTGCCGAAGAGCCGGAGTGCCTCGTCTTCCTGCCCCAACATGCGGATCAGGATGGTGACCATCTCGGCCCGGGTGATGTGGCTATACAGGCGCAGATCCCCGGTTTCGTCGCCGCGAATGATCCCATACTGCTGGAGCAACTCGATGGCATTGTCCAGCGGCGGTGTGTAGGTATGGATCTTTGGCTGGTAATCATCCGGAGGCGTGGCAGCAGACGCTGCTGGCACGACGGCGCTGGCGGCGAGCATGACGGCCATCGCCACGGCCGCGGACCGGAACCAGCGGCGTGCCCTGCGGACAAGTCTTGCTAGCATGGGCATGACCTCCGATCCAGTTGTCTTGCGGTAAACAGCGACCGCGTCGTCCGTCTATGACCACTTATAGGGACGGAATCACCCTCCTTTCTGGTTTCACACCCCCTCCGAAATGTCAGACATCCAGGTATGTTTCTGTTTCCACATCCACAGCACAAGTACCTCTTATTCCGTGGGCAAATATACGGAAACACGAACGACGTGGATGAGCATTACAGTCTATGGATACGAATCCATACGATGTAGTTCATAAGAGTTATCCACAAATACATATCAGAGATGTCAGACAGACCTTTTCCTACCATTTAATACAGCTCGGCCCCGGGCCGGACCGGCAACCGGGGCCTCTGGTCGGGCGGGGAAGCGACCGTGGTGGGGCCTGCACGGTGATCCCATACTATCCCCGCCCGATTTTTCGCCTGTCAGTATACTTCGGGCATTTGACTTTCCATATTATTTGCGATGATTTACACTGGATGCGGTACCCTGCATGGTCTAACGAGGAAGGCCGTGACAGGTCAGGGATGTAGATCAACCAGAAAACGGAGGAGTAGGAGATGTGGCTACACAGGAAGGGTAAGGGTCTTTCCGTCCTCACCGGCTTGCTCGTCTCGGCGCTGCTGCTGGCGAACGCGGGGATCGCGGCAGCTCAGGAGACCGAAGCAGTGGATGCGGAGGTCACCACGGTGGAGGCGGCCCCGGTTTCCGCTGACGCGGCGGGCGCTCTGCTGGCCGGCGTGACGGACGCTGTGGGCGGCCTGCTCAGTGGCGTGGGCGCCCTCCTGGGGGAGACCGGCCTGCCCGTGCTGGCGGCCGTAGGCGGTGTGGTTTCGGATCCGCTGGGGACTGCCGGTGCGCTGGTGACCGATCCGCTGGGCACGGTCCGGGCCGTGGCCGGCAGCGCGATTGAGACCGTGGCGGCTCTGCCGGTGGTGGGTGCGGCTGCTGCGCCGGTCCTGAGCGCGGTGGGCGGCGTGCTGGCTGATCCCGTGGGCACGGTGAACGCCCTGGCCACGGATCCGCTGGGCACGGTGAACGCGGTGGCCGGCAGTGTGGTCCAGACGGTGGAGGCTCTGCCTGTGGTCGGTGGCGTGGCGGCTCCGGTGCTCAACACCGTAAGCGGCGTGCTGGCTGATCCCGTGGGCACGGTGAACGCCCTGGTCGCGGATCCGCTGGGCACCGTGAATGCGGTGGCCGGCAGCGTGATCGACACGGTGGAGGCCCTGCCGCTGGTCGGCGGTGTGGTTGCTCCGGTGGTGGACACGGTGGTCAGCGGTGTGGCGGCTCCGGTGCTCAACACCGTGGGCGGCGTGCTGGCTGATCCCGTGGGCACCGTCAATGCCGTGGTCAGCGATCCGGCGGGTACCGTTACCGGCGTGGTCGGCGGCGTGACCCAGGTTGTTGGCGACCTGCCCGTGGTGGGTAGTCTCCTGGACGGCCTGCTTGGCCAGTAGGCCAGGTTTGCCCCGCTGGGATGCGGGGAACTGGAAACTCGGAAACGCAGAAGTGGCGATCCTTTAGGGTCGCCACTTTTCCATTGCGATATGCCTATGGAGCATGGGTAAAGGGACTACTCGGTGGGTTGTCAATAGTCTTTGAGTCCCATTCATTCAAACTGCGGTATGTTGCAGGTAGCTTCTCCAGATACAACCTTCAATCGAGTTTTGTGTAATCAGCATACTTGGGGGATTTGATTCAAATTGTGATTTGCGATGGTTTACACTGAAAGCCGGTAGGCCTCGCGTCCGGAATCGCATAGCGGGGGGGTTGCCATGGCATTTCAGGCCTTGCACATCAAATCAAAAATGGAGGAGTAGGAGATGAGGCTACACAGGAAGGGTAAGGCGTTATCACTCCTCTCCAGCCTCCTGGTGGCAGTGCTGGTGTTCGTCAACAGCATCGGCGTCGCCACCGCGGCTGGGAAGACGAGTCCGCATTCCTTCAGTTCTGCCAAGGCCGTTGAGATCGACGTATTGCCAGGGCTCGAAGGTTTGGGTGAGCTCCTCGATGGGTTGGGCGACACTGTCGGAGGCCTGCTTGGGGGGTTGACCGGAGGCCTTCTCGGCACTGGTAAGTCGAACAGCAACGGTGAGAGCAAGAGCGGCGGAGGCCTGCTGGGTGGCCTGGTTGGACAGGATGGGCTGGTAGGCGGCTTGCTCGGGCAGGATGGCCTGGTAGGTGGCCTGCTCGGTAACGATGGCCTGCTGGGCGGCGTGCTCGGCACCGTGGGTGGCCTCCTGGGTGGCGTAGGCGGTGTGCTCAGCGATACGGGCATCCCGCTGGTGGACACCCTGGGCGGTGTGCTGCAGGATCCCCTGGGCACTGTCAATAATCTTCTGACGGATCCGGTGGGCACCGTAACCGGCCTGCTGGGTGCTGTGGTGGACACGGTGGAGGGGCTCCCGCTGGTTGGCGACATTCTGAAGGGGCTCCCTCTGGACCTGGACGCCCTCGCGCAGCTGCGGCTGGGGCCGACCAAGGTGGAGGTTGGCATTACCAAGTCCGAGTTTGACGGCACGGACAACTCCTACGGCCACACCTATCCGCTGGCCCTTCAGCTCCTCGGCCAGCCGAAGCTGATTCCGATCGACGCGAAGGCTACCCGTGTTGATTCGCCGAAGCATGAAGACCTGCTTTCTGTGGACCTGGGCGTGCTGGGCGCCGCGGTCCTGACCGGTGACATCAACGTGACCGACGAGAGCGCCACGGCCATCGGTTCGGTCGCGGACCTCAACCTGGCCGGCCTGATCACCGTCGGTGCCGTTCAGACCGCCACGGTTTCCGCGGAAACCTACGCGGAGTCCGAACTGCTGGTGGCTGACGTCAACGTCGCCAACATCGTGAAGATCAAGGCGCTGCATGCCAAGGCCCGCGCGGACCTGATCAACGATCCGTATGTCCAGATCGATACGGTTAAGCTGAATGTCCTCGGTAAGGATATGGAGATCCAGATCGGCGATACCATTGAGATCCCCGGTATCGTGCGACTGGGCATCATGGACGGCTACACGGTCAAGGAAAACGGCCACTCTGAGGCGCACGGCGGCGTGCTCGAGATCGAGCTGCTCGGCGCGGTCCTCGGTGGCATCACCGTCCGGATCGGTGCGGTGGACGCTTCCGTCACCGGCGAGCCCGGAGCACCGTACAACATCTCCAAGAAGGCTCTGGCGGACACCGTGGAGCCTGGCGGCGTGATCACCTACAACATCGTCTACAGCATGAACTATGCTGCTGACGACGTTCAGGTTACCGACGAGCTGCCCGACGGCACCACCTTCGTGGAGGCCAGCGATGGCGGTAAGTACGACGAGGCCGCCAACAAGGTGGTCTGGAACCTCGGTGACCTGAAGAAGGATGACGGCGGCGTCCTTACGCTGAAGGTCCGGGTCAATGACGATGTGCAGCCCGGTACCATCATCCGGAACGTAGCCGTGATCTCCGCTCCTGGCCACGAGCCTGAGCAGTCCAACACGGAACAGGTTCAGGTCGGTGCGAAGGTCCATATTCCGTTCGTTATCGGGTTCCCCGACGGGACCTTCCGGCCGAATGACTTCATCACCCGTGCGCAGATCGCCACTATTGTGGCCCGGATCCTGGAGCTGCAGCACCTTGCCAACTCGCCTGTGGCTTACGTCGACGTGAAGGATCACTGGGCCAAGCCATATATCGCGGCGACCACTGCCAAGGGCATCTTCCGTGGCTCGGGCGCCATGGCCTTCAATCCGGATCGGCCTGCGTCTCGTGCTGAGCTGGCGGTGACGCTGGTTCGGATGCATGAGATCAATCCGGTGGCCTTTGCGAAGCTGCCCGGCTCCACCGCAACCTTCAAGGACGTGAGCCCGAACCACTGGGCTTACAACGAGATCGAGACTGCGGTCCGTCTCGGTTTCCTGCAGGGCTATGCTGACGGCACCTTCCGTCCGGACGAGCCTGTGACCCGTGCCGAGGTCTGCGCGATGCTCTCCAAGGCTCTCGGCCGCGGCCCGCTGATCGACGGCAAGATCCAGGTCCGTCAGCACTTCCCGGATGTGCCGCGGAACGCCTGGTTCTTCGGCTGGGTCGAGGAAGCTGCGCACATTGGCCACAAGGGCGTCTTCACCGGCCAGGGCGAGGCGCTGGAGGTCTACCTGGAGGACGTGCGAGCCTGGTAATCCCCGCTATCCCGGCTGCTGACGCAGATGCGTCAGCAGCCTTCATTTTTTTGCGCGAATTGGGCTGCCAACGGGTAGGCGACTTCATACCGAAGCAAACCGACCTGCGCAGGAAACCCTAAAGGAAGGAAGCGATGAACCGGAAGCGAATTTGATGAAGCAGAGGGAGGGTTGATCCGGGAAAGGAGGTCGTGACCCGCAGCCAGGACCGGTTGAGTCTGCGCGGCCTCTGCGCTCTTCCGGTTTACCGCTCCGCTGTTCGGCCTGAGGCTCCCTGCACTGGCTCTTGATCTGCCCGAGCGGTTTTGGCGGGTTCTTCCTGTTCCCTGGTGTCCTGTTTCTGGAAGGCCTCGGGCTCGGGGAGGTGGTTTCCCTGCAGTCATCGGCGGCTTCCTGCCCAGTAGATCTGACCTGACAGGGAGCGACGGGAAGGAGTTGAGGACGATGACCTTTCTGCTGGATCCCCTCCTGTCGATGCATGAGCATGACCCGATCCCCTCTGCGGGATTGCTGTCCAAGGAAGAGCAGGAACTCTTCCTGAAGATCCGGAGACTGGACAGGCCAGTCCTGGTGGTGTTTTGGCAGCGAAACCACGAAGGCAGTCAGGCCGTTCTGAAATGGGCCCGGGGCTGCAAGGCCCTGGCTGGCGATACGTTCGTCCTGGTTGACCTGGAGCTGGACCGGTATCCGGCGCTGGCCCGCTGGTGTCAGGTGACGGAAGTGCCGGCCGTGCTGGTGCTGATCCACGGCGAGGTGGTAGACCGCCTGGAGGGCGATTACCACCGGTTCAGCCACTGGATTACCGGGGCCAGTCCGTAATGCTGAGGCCAAACGGGCGTACCTCCGCAGGGAGGTACGCCTCTTGTTGTGGGTTTCTGTTCTTGCATGGATATTCATACACAGGTATACTCATGCAATAGATTGACGCGAGATCCCGGGAGGAGATGCCGATGGGCAAGTTGTGGGGCGGCCGCTTTACCAAACCGGCCGACAAGACCGTGGAGGGGTTTACCTCCTCCCTGTCCTTTGATCGCCGGCTGTACCGGCAGGATATCCAGGGCTCCATCGCCCATGCGCGGATGCTGGGGCGGCAGGGGATCATTTCCCAGGAGGATGCTGCCGCCATTGAACAGGGGCTGCGGGAGATCCTGCAGGAGATCGAAGACGGGACCTTCCCCTTCCGGCAGGAGTACGAGGACATCCACCTGAACATCGAAAAGCGGCTGACGGAGAAGATCGGGCCGGCCGGCGGGCGCCTGCACACTGCCCGGAGCCGCAACGACCAGGTGGTGACCGATGTCCACCTCTGGGTGAAGGAGGAAATCGGCGCGATCAGCCGCCTGATCAGCGACCTGCAGGGCGTGCTGGTGGATCGGGCCCGGGAGAACCTGGATGTGATCATGCCGGGCTACACCCACCTGCAGCGGGCGCAGCCCATCCTGCTCTCCCATCACCTTCTGGCGTACTTCTGGATGCTGGAGCGGGACCAGGGGCGGCTGGCGGACTGCCTGCGGCGGGCTGACGTCTGCCCCCTGGGCGCCGGTGCGATGGCGGGCACCACTTTCCCCATCGACCGGGAATTCACCGCCCGGGAGCTGGGTTTCCGCGCGGTCTATCCCAACAGCATCGACGCGGTGAGCGACCGGGACTTTATCGTGGAGTTTCTGGCGGCCATCGCCATCTGCCAGATGCACCTGTCGCGGCTGTGCGAGGAACTGGTCATCTGGAGCTCCACGGAGTTCGGCTTTGTGGAGATGGACGACGCCTATGCCACCGGCTCCTCCATCATGCCGCAGAAGAAGAACCCGGACGTGGCGGAATTGGTGCGGGGCAAGACCGGCCGGGTCTACGGCGACCTGATGGCCGTGCTGACCGTGCTGAAGGGGCTGCCCCTGGCCTACCACACCGACCTGCAGGAGGACAAGGAACGGCTCTTTGATGCCGTGGACACCCTGAAGGCCTGCCTGCAGGTGACCAGCGGGATGCTGGCGACGCTGAAGTTCAACCGGGAGCGGATGGCCCAGGCGGTGCGGCAGGACTTTTCCAACGCCACGGACCTGGCGGACTACCTGGTGCGTAAGGGCCTGCCGTTCCGGGAGGCCCACGAGGTGGTAGGGCGAGCGGTCCTGTACTGCATCCAGCAGGGCAAGTTCCTGGCGGACTGCTCCCTGGAGGAGCTAAAGGGCTTCTGCCCGCTGATTGAGGCGGATGTGTACGAGGCCATCGCTCCCGAGACCTGTGTGAACCTCCGGGTATCCCAGGGCGGGACAGCGCCCCCAGAGGTGAAGCGGCAGCTTCAAATGGCGGAGGAGCTTCTGGCCCGGCGAAAGGGAACGTAAAGGCAAGCCGCAGTTTCCGAACACCCGGAAACTGCGGCTTTTTCCGTGCGCCCGGGATGGCCGCAGGCCGGGCGGCGGATTCGGCGGAGTCGAAGTGACACCTCCAAATGAACTAGTTTCTGAGGAGTACTTGGAAGAATGCTTAAGAGCTATTGCTCCTGGGATGGCCGCGGCGCGCAGAATATGACTGACCGGTCATATGACCGGTCGGTCACATCACAATCCTGGCGTCCTGCCGGAGGAGGAACTCATGCCGACCCAGACGTTCCTGAACCTGCCTGAGCCCAAGCGGCGCCGGTTCATCGAGGTTGCCATCGAGGAGTTCGCCAACCACCATTACCGCAGTGCCTCCATCTCACGGCTGGTAGCCAAGGCAGGCATTGCCAAGGGGAGTTTCTACCAATATTTCCACAACAAAAAAGAGCTGTACCTGTACCTGATTGAACTGGCCCTGCGGGAAAAGCTGGACTTTCTGAGCCGCTACCAGCAGCAGGCCAGCCACAAGGGGTTCTTTGCTGCACTCCATTCGCTGCTGCAGGCCAACGCTGCCTTTGACCTGGCCCTGCCGAGGCTGAGCCGTCTGATCTCCAGGGCGCTGAGCGGCGACCTGCCCTACAAGCACGAAATCATCCGCCGGGTGAAGGAGATGGTCCTGCAGCGGGCTCAGAACCTGGTGAAGGAGGCGGTCGCCCGGGGTGACCTCCGGCCCGATCTGGACCAGGACCTGGCGGCGTTCGTGATCACGGTTCTGGCCAACGAGTTCGGGGGATACCTGGCCCAGCGCCTGCAGTTGGAGGGACACGACGTGCCGCCCGGGCAAAACCCGCCGGAGCTTACGCAGGAGAAGGGACAGCGGCTGTTCCATCAGCTCATCGACCTGCTGCAGTACGGCATGGGCGCCAGGGCTGTCGCACAGGGGTAGCCGGTTGTTCGGATGTGCCTGCGTCATGTCGGGAGGAGGCGTAGCGATGAGAGTTGCAGAAACCCGCTGGGCGCAACAAGTACTGGAAAGCGGCATCCGCCGGATGCTGCGGAATCCGGAGGAGAACCTCACACGGATGGCCCACTTGATCGCCGACCATGCACCGGATCCTGAACACCGGCGCATGGCCAGCGTGGTTCTGCGCTACCTGGAGGACAAGGAGAGCAACTGGTACCAACTGGCTCACCGTCTGTTCCAGCAAATCCATCCCAACGTGATCAACCGCATGGCCGTCAACTTCTTCCTGAAAGCCAACATCCTGGGTGTGCCGCGGCAGCGCCAGGCGGCGCAGGAACTGGGCGTTTCGGTGCCGTGGGCGATTCTGATGGACCCCACGGAGCGGTGCAATCTGCGCTGCAAGGGCTGCTGGGCCGGCGATTATCAGCGGACCCATGAGCTGGGCCTGGACACCATGGACCGGATCGTACGGGAGGGCAAGGAGCTGGGCATCTATTTCTACGTCATCTCCGGCGGCGAGCCCACCGTACGGATGGATTGGATCTTTGAACTGGCGCGCCGGCATCCGGATGCGGTCTTCCACCTGTTCACCAACGGTACGCTGGTGACGCCGGAAATGGCCCAGCAGATGGTGGATCTGGGCAACATCACCATGGCCATCAGCATCGACGGCCTGGAGGAGACGACCGACCAGCGGCGTGGCCAAGGTGTGTTCCAGAAAGTGATGCACACCATGGACATCCTTCGGGAAGCCGGTGTGGTCTTCGGGTTCTCTGCCACCTACACCCGGAAGAACACCGAAGAGGTCAGCAGCGACGAGTTCATCGACCTGATGATCGACAAGGGCGCCGCCTTCGGCTGGTACTTCACCTACATCCCCATCGGCCGGGATGTGGATCTGGAGTTCATGGCCACACCCGAGCAGCGGGGCTACATGTACCAGCGGCTCAAGGAACTGCGCCGCACCAAGCCCATCTTCCTGGTCGACTTCTGGAACGACGGCGAATGGGCCCGCGGCTGTATCGCCGGCGGTCGGAAGTACTTCCACATCAACGCCAACGGCGATGTGGAGCCCTGCGCCTTCGTCCACTACGCCACCTGCAACATCAAGGACATGAGCCTCAGGGAGGCGCTGCAGAACCCGCTGTTCAAGGCGTATCAGAAGCGGCAGCCGTTCAACGTCAACCAGTTGAGGCCGTGTCCGCTCATCGACAACCCCGAGGTCATGGTGGAGATGGTGCGGGAGTCGGGCGCCTACTTTACGCAGCTGACCTGCGATGAGACCCCCGAGGAATTTGCCGCCAAGCTGGCTCCTTATGCATCCCGGTGGGGGCAGAAGGCAGCCGAGCTGCGGCCCCAGGATGAACTGCTCAGGGAAAAGGAAAAGGAGCTGTCCCTCCGCTGATGTCGGCTACTCCCATGGGTGCCACCCCTTGCGGGGTGGCACCTTTCTGTGTGGGCGCCGCGTCCTGTGTATTGCATAAGTATGCAGGCCGGAAGTATAATCATGCACAACGAGATTCTGGTTGATTCGCGGCCGGTTGGGGGGTATAATGCCTTGGAACATTCCAGGCTTTCCCGGCCGCGGATTAACCGGGTGCGGTGACGCCCGGATCTGAAGGAGGGTGCCTACATTCATGAAAGGCTATCTGGTGCTGGAGGACGGCACGTACTTCGCAGGCACGGGCTTCGGTGCCGCAGGAAATGCGGCAGGCGAAGTCGTTTTTTTCACCGGCATGACCGGTTACCAGGAAGTGGTGACCGATCCTACCTATTATGGCCAGATTGTCTTGATGACGTTCCCCCTGATCGGCAACACCGGTATCAATCCCGCCGACCTGGAAGCGCGGGGGCCGCAGATCAGGGGGATTATCGTGAAAGAGATCTGTGACCGTCCGAGCCACTGGCAGTCGCAGCAGAGCCTTTCGGCTTACCTCAAGGAGCACGGGATTCCCGGTCTGGCGAACATCGACACCCGTGCCCTGACCCGGCATCTCCGGGACCACGGGACGATGCGGGCGGTGCTGGTGGCTACCGAAAGCGAAATTCCCCCTACCCCGGACCAGGTTGAAGAGTGGGCGGCCAGGGCCCGGGCGGCGGAGCTGCATGACCAGGTGAGGCAGGTGACCACATCCCAGCCGTACCACCTGCCCGGGCACGGCCACCGGGTGGTGGTGGTGGACTGCGGCGTCAAGCGATACATCCTGCGGGCTCTGCAGGAGCGCAACTGCGATCTCACGGTAGTGCCCGCGGATACGCCGGCCCGGGAGATCCTGGCCCTGGAGCCGGACGGGGTGCTGGTAAGCAGCGGGCCGGGCAACCCCATGGATATACCGGCCACCGTCGAGACGATCCGGGCGCTTCTGGAGGTACCGGACCTGCCCCTCTGCGGTATCGCTCTGGGGCACGAGCTGCTGGCCCTGGCCCTGGGAGGCCGGACCTATAAGTTGAAGTTCGGGCATCGGGGTTCCAATTACCCAGTGAAGGATCTGGCCACCAACCGGGTCTACATCACCCAACAGAACCACGGCTATGCCGTGGTGGAGGAGAGCCTCCCGGCGGACGTGGTGGTCACTCACCGCAACCTGAACGACGGCACGGTGGAGGGGATCATGCACCGGCACAAGCCGGTCTTCGCCGTGGAGTACCATCCGCAGGCGGAGCCGTGGCTGCCGAAGACCGAACATCTCTTTGATCGGTTTGTCGGACTGATGGATCGGTATCATCCGGTGAAGCTGCTGGCCTAGAAGTGGGGGAACTACACAGATGCCTAAGCGTTCTGATCTGAAACGGGTCATGGTCATCGGTTCGGGCCCCATCGTGATCGGCCAGGCCGCGGAGTTTGACTATGCCGGCACCCAGGCCTGCCAGGCCCTGCGGGAGGAGGGGCTGGAGGTGGTCCTGGTCAATTCCAACCCCGCGACCATCATGACCGACCCGCACCTGGCCGATGCGGTCTACCTGGAACCGATTTCGATGGAATACGTCGAGCAGATCATCGCCAAGGAGCGGCCGCAAGGCCTCCTGCCCACCCTGGGGGGACAGGTGGGCCTCAACATGGCGACGCAGCTTTATGAGGCGGGTATCCTGGACAAGTACGGGGTGGAGCTGCTGGGGACGCCGCTTGAGGCCATCCGCCGGGCCGAGGACCGGGCGGACTTCAAGGCCCTGATGCAGGAGATCGGGGAGCCGATTCCCGCTTCCACCATCGTCCACACACCGGAGGAGGCGCTGGCCTTCGGGGAGGAGATCGGCTACCCGCTGATCGTGCGGCCCGCCTATACCCTGGGCGGCACCGGCGGCGGCACGGCCCGCAATCCGGAGGAACTGAAGGACATTGTCACCAAAGGGCTCCGGCTCTCGCCGATTCGCCAGTGCCTGGTGGAGCGTTCGGTGGCCGGCTGGAAAGAGATCGAGTTTGAGGTGATCCGGGACCGGGCCGGCAACGCCGTGACGGTCTGCAGCATGGAGAACATCGACCCGGTGGGGATCCATACCGGCGACTCCATCGTGGTGGCCCCGGCCCAGACGCTGACGGACGAAGAGTACCGGATGCTGCGGTCGGCGGCGATCAAGATCATCCACGCCCTGGGCATCGAGGGCGGCTGCAACATCCAGTTTGCCCTGAACCCCGTCAGCCGGGAGTACATCGTCATCGAGGTGAACCCCCGGGTGAGCCGTTCCTCCGCCCTGGCTTCCAAGGCCACCGGCTATCCCATCGCCAAGGTGGCGGCCAAGATCGCGGTGGGGCTTACCCTGGACGAGATCCGCAACCCGGTGACGGGCACCACCTATGCGGCCTTCGAGCCGGCGGTGGACTACTGCGTCCTGAAGATTCCCCGCTTCCCCTTTGACAAGTTCGCCACCGCCAGCCGGAGCCTGGGCACCCAGATGAAGGCCACCGGCGAGGTAATGGCCATCGACCGGACGTTCACCGGCGCCCTGCTGAAGGCGATCCGGTCCCTGGAGACAGGCCGGGACGGGCTGCTGCACCCGGGGGTGGCGGCGATGTCCGACGAGGACTTGCGGGAGATGATTCGCAACGCCCACGACGAGCGGCTCTTCGCGATCGCGGAGGCCTACCGGCGGGGCTTCAGCGAGGATGAACTGTACGGGATGTCCCAGATCGACCGCTTCTTCCTGCGGGGCATCGAAAGCATCGTCCAGATGGAGCGGCGGCTGGAGCAGGAGCCCCTGACGCCGGAGCTGATGCGGAAGGCCAAGCAGATGGGCTTTTCTGACAGCTACATCGGCCGGCTCATCGGCGAACCGGCCATGGAGGTCCGGAAGCGGCGCCTGGCCATGGGGATCCGGCCGGTCTACAAGAAGGTGGACACCTGCGCCGGGGAGTTTGAAGCCGGTACGCCATACTATTACAGCTGCTACGACCAGGAGAACGAGGTGGTCAGCACCCCCGGCCGGAAGGCCATCGTCCTGGGGTCGGGGCCCATCCGGATCGGCCAGGGGATTGAGTTTGACTACTCCGCCGTTCATGCGGCCTGGCAGCTTCGGGACGAAGGGATCCAGAGCATCATCATCAACAACAATCCGGAGACGGTCTCTACGGACTTCAACACCTCCGACCGGCTCTACTTTGAGCCTCTGACGCTGGAGGACGTGCTGAACGTGATCGAGCAGGAGGGCGGCACCTGGGAGTACGGCGCCCCGGGTCAGGGCCCTGCCATCGAGGGCGTGGTCTGCCAGTTCGGCGGGCAGACGGCCATCAACCTGGCCGGTCCCCTGGCTGCCGTCGGCGTCCCGGTGCTGGGCACTCCGATGGACGAAATGGACCGGGCCGAGGACCGGAAGCGGTTCGACGACCTGGTGGCCCGGCTGGGAATCCCCCGGCCGCCGGGGGGAACGGCCTTCTCCCTGGAAGAGGCCGTGGAGATCGCCCGTAGGATCGGCTACCCTGTGCTGGTCCGACCCAGCTTCGTTCTGGGTGGCCGGGCCATGGAGATCGTCCACAACGAGGAAGAGCTCCGGGAGTACATGAAGAGCGCCATCGAGGCTGCCCCGGACCGGCCGGTGCTGGTGGACCGGTACTTCCTGGGCCAGGAGCTTGAGGTGGACTGCGTGGCTGACGGCCGGCAGGTGATCGTCGGCGGCATCATGGAGCACGTCGAGCGGGCGGGAGTCCACTCCGGCGACTCCATCGCCGTCTATCCCAGCATCTCGCTGCCGGTGAAGATCCGGGAGCAGGCGGTGGATTACTCCACTCGCCTGGCGCTGGCCCTGAAGGTGAAGGGCCTGGTCAACATCCAGTACGTCCACTACGGCGGTGAACTGTACGTCATCGAGGTCAACCCCCGAGCCAGCCGGACGGTGCCTTTCCTGACCAAGGTGACGGGCCTGCCCATGGCCAAGGTGGCCACCCAGGTGATCGCAGGCCACACCCTGGAGGAACTGGGCTACCGCCCGGAGCCCGGCGCCCACTGCGTCCGGCTGCAGGGGGAGCAGGGGCTGGAAGGCATCGGCTGGCTCTGGCCCGAGCCGGCGGACCGGGTCAGCGTCAAGGCGCCTGTCTTCTCCTGGCAGAAGCTGACCGCGGTGGACACCCAGCTTTCCCCGGAGATGAAGTCCACCGGCGAGGTGCTGGGCGTGGCGGCGGACTTCCCGCGGGCCCTGTTCAAGGCCCTGGTGGCCTCCGGCGTGCGGGTGCCCCACAAGGGCACGGTGCTGTTCACCGTTGCAGACAAGGACAAGGCCGAAGCGATGCTCATCGCGAAGCAGTTCGCCGATCTGGGCTACCGGGTGGTGGCCACTGCCGGCACCGCCCGGGCGCTGCAGGCCTGCGCGATTCACGCGGAGCAGGTGAAGAAGATCAGCGAGGGGTCTCCCAACGTCGCGGATCTGATCCGGGCCGGTGAAATTCACCTGGTGATCAACACCTCCACCCGGGGCCGGCTCGCGGATCGGGATGGCTTCCTGATCCGGCGGGCCGCGGTGGAGCACGGCGTACCCTGCCTCACCTCGCTGGACACCGCCAGGGCGGTGGCCTCGGTGCTGTCCAGCATCCGGGAAGGCGAATGGCTGGGCGTCAGCGCCCTTCAGGAATGGAAATAGGCCTCTCCTTTCTGCCTGAGGCGCTTCGGGGGTCTGATAGGACTCAGGCCTCCGGGCGCCGAATGGAATAGGCAGAAAAGAGAGAGGAGTGTGAACAGGTGGGGCCGGAGGATTACAGCCACTTGGTGAAGGGGACCATCATGGAGGTCCTGGGCATCGAGTTTGAGACGGTGACGCCGGAGCGGGTGGTGGCTACCATGCCGGTGGACAACCGCACCCGTCAGAACATGGGGCTGCTGCACGGCGGCGCCTCGGTGGTGCTGGCCGAGACCGTGGCCAGCATCGGCGCCTGGCAGCACGCGGGGCCAGGGCGGACGGCGGTGGGCATGGAGATCAACGCCAACCACATCCGCCCCAAGCGGTCCGGAAAGGTGCGGGCCGTGGCCACTCCCAGCTTTGTGGGGCAGAACACTACCGTCTGGGAGATTCGGATCACCGATGAGGAGGACAGGCTGATCTGCATCTCCCGCTGCACGCTCGCCTTTGTGAAATCCGCCTGACCGGGGTTCCGGCATGGACGGCAAGGGCTCACTCTCTCCTGTAGGAGAGGGTGAGCCTCACTCATTACAAAAAAACACCAAAAGCGCCTCCCGCTCGGCGCTTTTGGTGCTCACATGGGGTATCGGGTGCGGTCCCTTTGCTCTTGGGGTACGCTTATATCCTACCTGGGTTCCACCAAAACCGCATCCTGCTGCGGAATGATTTTGCAGGTCAGTCTTCTCCTTCTTCCGGAGGAACTCGGTCGGAGGAACCGCCCGATCAGTCCAGCAGCTTGTTTCGGACCGCGTAAAGGGCCGCCTGGGTACGGTCGGCCAGGTGCAGCTTGCTGAGGATGCTGGAGATGTGGGTCTTCACCGTGGTCTCCCCGATCACCAGGGCCTCGGCGATCTCCCGGTTGGTCATCCCCTTGGCCAGGCAGCGGAGCACATCCAGCTCCCGGGGCGTCAGGGCGTCCTTGCCAGGAGGGGTGGGCTGCACCGCCCGGTGCATCAGCCGCTTGGTCACCTCGGGGTGCAGGCGGGGCTCGCCCCGGTGAACCGCCCGGATGGCGTCCACCAGGTCCGCGGGCTGGATGTCCTTGGTGAGGAAGCCCATAGCACCGGCCTCAATGCAGGCCATGGCCTTGTCGCCGTCCAGGAAGCTGGTCAGGATGATGACCCGGATGCCAGTGTCCTTGAGGGCCTCCAGGGCCTGCAGGCCGTCCAGTCCCGGCATGACCAGATCCATCAGGACCACGTCCGGGCGGAGTTCCCGGGCCAGCCGCACCGCCTCGTTGCCGTCGGCGGCTTCGCCGACTACCTGAAAGTCGTCCTGAAGCTCAAAGTAGGTACGCAGGCCCTGCCGGACCATGAAGTGATCGTCACAGATCAGGATGCGAATGGGCGTCATCTGCTTCACCCTCGGTGTAGGCATTGTCGTGCTGCGATCTGTCTCGATGGGGAGGGAGAGGGATGCGCGCCGTCACTTTGGTGCCGCGGCCTGGCTGGCTTTCCACCTGCAGGGTTCCGCCCTGCTCGGCGACCCGTTCTTTCATTCCCACCAGCCCGAAGGACTGGCCGCTGCGGGGAGCGCCGGGATCGAACCCGACCCCGTTGTCTTCCACTATCAGGGTGGCCTCGTCCGGGTGCACACTCAAGGAGACGAAGACCTCGGTAGCCCGGGCATGCTTGGCTACGTTGTTGAGGGCCTCCTGGGCCACCCGGTACAGGCAGAACTCCACGTCGGCGGGAAGCCGCTCTTCCCCCTCCAGGGAAAGGTTGACATTGATGTTGTGACGGCGCCGGAAGAGGTTGACGTGATTGGCCAGAGCGTTGGCCAGTCCTTTCTCCTGAAGGGCGGCAGGGCGCAGTTCGAAGATGAGGGAGCGCATCTCCGCCAGCGCCTCGGCAGCCATCTCGCTGGAACGGATCACCAGGGCGGCCGCTTTCTCGGGCTTGCGCTCCAGGAGCCCTGCGGCGGCCTCCAGGTTCAGGGAGAGGCTGAAGAGGGTCTGGGTGACCGAATCGTGCAGTTCCCGGGCCAGGCGGTTGCGTTCCTCCAGCACCGCCACGGCCCGTTCCTTTTCGTGCAGCCGGGCGTTCTCCAGAAACAGCCCGGCCTGGTTGCCGAAGAGGGACAGCAGCCGCATGTGCTGTTCATCAAAGCCCATGGGCTCGTCGGTGCCCACCACCAGGATCCCCAGGGTCCGCTCCTTGGTCCGCAGCGGCGCCCCAATGACGGTGCGCCACCGGCCGGCCCGGACCAGGTCCTGGTTGAGCCGGGAATCGTGAAGGGGATCGTAGGAGACCTGCACCTCGCCGGTCAGGACGACCTGCCGGGCGAGGTTGCCTTCCATCGACAGTTCCATTCCCAGGTAGGGTTCCATTCCCTCTCCGTAGGTAGCCCGGATAAACTGCCGCTTGCCGTCGTCGGACAGCAGGGTGACCAGGGCGGAGCTGGCGCCGGTCACCCGGGCGCTTTCCCGGGCGATGGTGGAAAGCACCTCATCGGGATGGATGGCCCGTACCATGGAGGCCACCACGGCGTTGACCGCCTCAAATTCGGCCAGGCGGCGCTCCAGGGCCCTGACGGTCTGGGCTAGCTGTTCGGTCCGCTGCGCCACCTTCTCCTCCAGGGTATCCAGCAGTTCGTTCAGCCGCCGGAACTCCCCGCTGGCAGCCCAGAGGGCTGCAAGGGGCCCGGCCAGCAGCACGATGGCCGCCGGCTGCGCCTGAAGGATGATCGCGGCGGTGCCGCCCAGGGTGGTGGTGAGGAGGAAGGGGATCAGCGGTAGTCTTTCCCACTCCCGGCGAAACTGGACAGCCACCGGCTCTGGCCGCAGTGCCGCCATCCCCAGGGGATAGAAGACGACCCGGATCAGCAGCCGTAAGAAGATCGCCGTGATCAGGGCCACCCAGTCCCGAAGGAAGACCACCGGGCCGGGCTCCGGCCGCAGGATGTGAAAGAGCCAGCCGCCCAGTGCGACGGCCGAGAAGGTGACCAGGCCGCGGATTACCGCCCGCGCCGTGCGGTGCTCGTTGCCGGTCTGTGCCCCCCATTGATGGTAGAGGGCGGTGCCCAGGGCCGAGCCGGCGGCGGCCACGAAGGGGTGGGTCATCAACATGGTGGCCACGTCGATGGCCATGGAAACGGAGACGTCGCCCCGGGCGCCGCGGATGGCCACCCGCCAGAACTGCGCCGCCCAGACCAGCAAGGTCAGGGCCAGCACCAGGGGCAACCAGGTGCTCATCGGGAGGGGCTCCGGCCCGGGCGCGGGATAGCGAAGGGGAAGCCAGAGGGCCGTCCCCACCGTCAGGATGAGTGACAAGGCAGAGATGAGCACTGCGTTGGTATTCCGCACAGGATCACGACCCTTGCTGTCAAGCATGCAGGAGCTTGAGGGCTGTCTGGATGTCCTCAGGGGTATTGCAGTTGAAAAAGAGCCGGTTGGGATCGCCGAAGGGGCGGATCTCCGCTTCGGTGACCACCCGCAGCCGGGATCCGGGCAGGAGGTCCAGCAGGGAGTGCCGTCCCCCGTCCAGTAGGGCCTGGACCCGAGGCAGGGTGCTGCGGGAATAGACTGCATGGAGCGGCTCGTACAGGCCGCTTACCCGGGGGATGATGATCTCCCCTTCTCCGGCGAGGCCCACCTGGTAGCGAACCAGGCCTTCGTTCAGAAACGGCATGTCACAGGCGCAGAGAAAGACGTAGGGGTAGGGGCTGACAGCGAGGGCGGCTTCCAGCCCTGCCATGGGCCCCAGGCCGGGGCGCCGGTCCGACACCACGGGCAGGCCCAAAAACCCGAACCGGTCCGGGGCCGGGGAGACCACCACCACCTGGGCCAAGCAGTTCCGGAGCCGCTCGGCCGTGTGCTGGATCAGGGGCTTGCCCTGAAACGGAAGCAGGGCCTTGTTGCAGCCCATGCGGCGGGAGGCGCCGCCTGCCAGGATGGCGCCGCAGGCCGGCAGGGGATGCATGTATACATTCCTCCTCCCTTAGACGAACCGTCGCGGGCGCGAGCGACTCTACCTTCGGACCTCACTTGGCCGGTTGATCGTACAGATCCGGATGGAGAAAACGGATCAGCGCACCGGTAACCATATAGGTATAAAGGTCCTCACGGAGGATGGCACCTTTGGTGAGAAAACCGATGGCGCCGCCCTTGCGCTTGGTGTCCTTCTCGCCGGAGAGCTGATCAAACAAGGGTCCCACTTCGCCGCCTTTCCGGATTCCCTCGGCCACCACCGGCGGCAGCAGAAACTGCAGCCCACCGGCGAGGCCAGTACGGCCGTCCCGGTGGACCACCGCGCAGTACTGAATCTGCCAGCACTCGTCACCCCGGAAGAGAACCCCGCCTTCCAGTCCGATGCCCCAGTCGGCATTCAGGGCCTCCCGGGCCCGGCGGGCCCGCTGCAGGGCGCCCCGGATCGTTTCCTCATGCCCCACGGGTTGTTCGGAGACCCCGCTGGGAACCTCCACACCGGTGACTTCCACGTCGGGGAAAAGGGTGGCGAAGGCCCTCCGGGCCGCGCCTACCTTGGTCGGATTGGTGGAACCGACGGCTGCCAGTGTCAAGGTGCTTCCTCCTTTGTTCAGCGGCCCCAGGCCTGGTAGACGGCTTCAGACACCCGGGCCAGGGCGATGGAGCCTTCGTTGTCGTGGTAAAAACGCCGATCCCGGCAGTCCCGGGAAAACATGCTGAGGACGTAGGTGCTTCGGGGCGTCCAGATCACGGCCACGTCGTTGCGCACGCCCCGGACCCAGCCGCTCTTGGAGGCGATGCGGACCAGGGGCTCGCCGTCCTCGGCATCGGTTTCCGGGATGAACCGGTTCGTCAGTTCCTTATACTGCTGACGCTTCAGGATGTCCAGCATCTCGTTGCAGGCCCCGGGGGTGAGCACCTGACCGGTGGCGATCAGGGCCATGAGCCGGGCCATGCCGGCGGGGGTGGCCTCGCCCATCGGCGTATCCACCGCCATGCCGATCTTGTGGTAGATGCGTACGTCTTGGATGCCCAGATCGGCCAGGGCCTGATTCACTTCCGCGGGCGGGCAGAGGTCCAGCAGCATGTTGGTGGCGGTGTTGTCGCTGATGATGATCATCAGCGTGGCCGCATCCCGTACGCTCAGGGTCAGCCCGGGGGTCAGGTCCTTCAGCACGCCGGAGCCCTCCACCATGTTCTCCGGGGTAAGGGTGAGGGGATCCTCCAGCCGCCACCGCCCTTCCAGCGCGCCCTTGAAGATGGCGTACAGCACCGGCAACTTGATGGTGCTGGCCGGATAGAAGCGGAGGTCCGCCTGATAGCGAAACTCCTCGCCGGTGGTCAGGTTCAGGGCGGCCACGCCCAGGGTGCCGCTGAAGGCGCGGTCGATCTGCGCCACCCGGGCCCTGAGGTCCACGCTGCATTCCTCCCCTGCAGGCGCTCCCCTGCGGGGCGCCGTACTCTGAACGTAACAGGTTTCGGCACGGGGTAGGGACCTCCTGCCGGGCCTACCCACCGGCGCCGCGGCTGCTGCGCAGCAGCGATGCCACCCCGTCTATGCGCCAGTGCATGTGCCTGACGTTGGTGAGGATGCTATGAAGGACCAGCCCCCGCTGCCTTTCCTCCGGCCTGTGCACCATCGCGCTGACAAGGTCCGCCAGGGCCGCCTCCGCGTGCTGGCTGCCGGCGCCGGCCTGGTCATCGGGTGCGGCCCCATGCAGGGCGGCGCGGGTGACGGTTTCCATGTACTGCCGCATAGCCCTGAGGGCGCCCGCCACGGCCGCCACTTCCGGACCGGGTCTCAGCCCTCCGGCCTGCAGGAGGATCTGGTGGATGTCGCTGAGCCGCTCCACGGCTACGCTGAGGGCCGATCGGGTCCGCTCCAGAGGCAGATGGCGCATATCCTCCGGTCGGGTTTCGTGATACAGTTCCAGGTAGCGGCTGGCGTTGTCCAGGTGGTGGCGGATGGCCTCGGTGTCCGCCTTGACCTGCTCCTGCGAGAGGCTCTCCGGTGCGGTGAGGCTGGCCAGCAGGCGATCGCAGAAGGCGGCCACCCCCTCCCGGGCCGCGGTGATTTCTGCTCGGATCTGGGCCGTGAAGTCCGGGGGCTTTACAAACCGGTTGACCAGATAGCCGATCAGCATGCCGGCGGAGATCACCGCCATGCGGGCGCCGGTGTACAGAAGGAAGTCCTGCTCCGGTCGGTCCATGATGTAAAGCACCGCGATGACGGCCAGGTTGGCCGCTTCGGTGAGCCGCAGCCGGGAGCAGATTCCCAGGGTGATCATCACCCCCAGGGCCATGCCCAGGGGGTCACTGCCCAGCCAGAGCCCGATGGCGGCAGCCACGGCGCCGCCGATCAGATTGCCGATCATCTGCTGGTTGAAAACCGTCCGGGCCCGGCTGACCGAAGGCTGGACGGCCAGGATGGCGGCCACCGCGGCGAAGGTCGCATACTCGGAACCGAACCAGTGGAAGGCGGCCAGGGCGAGGAAAACAGCCAGGCCGGTCTTGAGGATGCGCGCCCCCAGAAAGGGGCGGAGGATGTGGGTGGGGCGGTCCAACGGGGTTCCCTCCTCAGGGATGCAGGGACACCTGCACAGGGGGCTGGCATACCTGTGGCCAGCCCGTGATATTGTCACCCTGAAATCGGTCTGTGAAAATGTCACCCATGAACAGTGGGATCGGGTAGAAGCATCCTTCCAGCAGCAGGAATTGCGAAAGCGATACAGAAAGCACAGGGGGGATTTTCCCAGGAGGTGTTGGAACGTGACCAGGCGCCTTCAGGCGGAGGACTTGCTTTCCTTCAAGCTGGCGGGCGACGTGCAGATGGCGCTCACTGGCGACCGGATTGCCTATGTGGTCAAGAGCGTGGACCGGGAGAAGAACAGCTACAAGACGGCCATCTACATGGTCAGGCCGGGGGAGGAGCCCGTCCGGTTCACCGGCGGCGAGTCGGACGCTTCGCCCCAGTTCAGCCCGGACGGCACGCACCTGGCTTTCATCAGCAAGCGCAGCGGCCAGCCGCAGATCTGGGTGATGCGGGTGGACGGCGGGGAGGCTTGGCAGCTGACCCGGGTTCAGGGCGGCGTGGTGGAGTTTCGGTGGGCGCCGGACAGCCGGCGGATCGCCTTCACCGCGAACCTGAAGGAGGACGGCATCCAACCGGAGGTCAAGGAAGAGAAGGAAGAGGACCTGTTCAAGAAACACACCAAGGACGTCAAGGTGATCACCGAGCTGTTCCACAAGCTGGACGGCGAGGGCTACTTCGGGCCCCGGCGGCCTTGCCTGTGCGTCATCGACGTCGCGGAGGGCGCCCAGCCCAGGCAGCTTACCTACCCGCCGTATCGGGTCAGCGGCCTCTCCTGGAGCCCGGACGGCAATACCATCGTGTTCGAAAGCCGGATGGGACCGGATTATGACCGGGATTCGGAGGACATCCGGATTTACGCGATCCCCGCCACCGGCGGCGAGCCGAAGGAACTGACGCCCGCGGGCTTCGCGTGCGGCCGGCCGGAAGTGTCGCCGGACGGCAAGACGGTGGCGCTGGTGGCCACGCTGCTGGAAGAGATGGGCTACGACAACCCGGGGATCTACCTGGTACCCCTGGAGGGAGGCCCCATGACCCGGGTCGCCGGGGACTGGGACCGGCCCTTTACCAACGAGACCGTGACGGACATGCCGGCGCCCGGCCGCGACCGGCTGATCTGGTCCCCGGACGGCAGGTACATCTACAGCATCTGCTCCATGGAAGGGACCACCCAACTGGTGCGGGTGGAGGTGGCCACAGGGACCGTGACGGTGCTGACCCGCGGCGACCGGCAGATCTATTCCTACAGCCTGGATGCAGCCTGCCGGAAGGCGGCCCTGGGGATTGCCGATCCGCTGAACCCCGGAGACATCTACCTGGCCGATCTGGAGACTGGTGCGGAGGAGCGGCTCACCCGCCTGAACGAGGAACTGCTTTCCCAGCTGGAGCTGAGCGAGCCCAAGCGCTTCCGGGCCCGGGCTGAAGGGGGCCCCGAAATCGACGGCTGGGTGATGAAGCCCTGCGGGTTTGAGGAGGGCAAGCGGTATCCCACCATTCTGTTCATCCACGGCGGTCCCATGGCGATGTACGCCTCCTCCTTCTTCTTCGAGTTTCAACTCATGGCAGCCCAGGGCTTCGGCGTGGTCTATTCCAATCCCCGGGGCTCCATGGGGTACGGCCAGGAGTTCTGCATGGCCATTCAGAGGGAGTGGGGCAACAAGGACTACGCAGACATCATGGCCGTCCTGGATCAGGCCATCGCGGAAAATCCCTGGATTGATCCGGACCGGTTGGGCGTCACCGGCGGTTCCTATGGCGGCTACATGACCAACTGGATCGTCAGCCACACCGACCGGTTCAAGGCCGCGGTAACTGGCCGCTCGGTGGTGGACTGGCGGGCCATGAGCGGTACCGACGATGTGGGGCCGACGTGGACGAAGCGGGCCGCCGGGGTCCCCCACTGGGTGGACGACTCGTGGTACAAGCAGCAGTCGCCCATCACCTACGTGGAGAACGTGCGGACGCCGATTCTGATCGAGCACCAGGAGGGAGACCTGCGCTGTCCGGTGGAGCAGGCGCTGATGTGGTATACCGCTATCAAGTACCTGAACCGGGCGCCGGTCAAGCTGGTGCTGTATCCCAACGAGTTCCACGGGATGAGCCGGACGGGCAAGCCGTGGTACCGGGTCCACCGGCTGGTGGAGATCAGCAACTGGTTCAATCAGTACCTGAAAGGATAGGCGCCGGGCCCGGCGCCTGACTCTTTGGTACCACCAACGTTGCCTGTGCGGGCAATAGGCGAAAGCAGCAAAGTTCAGTATGATAAATTTGTAACAAGCGCCTCCGGAAAGCCCCGCGGGGAGCGTGCCCGGCGGCCATGGGGGGATGGTCTGCCGCCGAAAGGAGGAAGGGGAATGTCCGCCAGTTCCCGTCGAATCCTGGTAGCGGATGACGACCCGATGATCCTCAGGGCCCTGGAGCACGCTCTCACCGGCGAGGGGTACGAGGTGTACCTGGCCGCTGATGGCGACGAGGCGCTGCAGACGGCCCGGCAGGTGCAGCCGGATTTGGTGATCCTGGACGTCATGCTGCCGCAGGTGGACGGTTTGGAGGTTTGTGCGCGGCTTCGGTCGGTCAGCAGTGTCCCGATCCTGATTCTCTCGGCCCGAGGGAAAGAGCAGGACAAGATCGTGGGCTTCAAGGTCGGGGCCGATGATTACGTGACCAAACCGTTCAGCTTGCCAGAACTGCTGCTCCGGGTGCGGGCCATTCTGCGGCGGGCATCTCCGTCCCCGGCGGACGCGGGGGTGGAGGCGCTTCGGTTCCGGGATATCGAGATCAACCGCGGCACCCGCTCGGTGACGGTGCGGGGGCGCCGTGTGGACTTGACGCCGAAGGAGTTTGACCTGCTCTGGCTCCTGGCCAGCCATCCCGGCCATGTCTTCTCCCGGGAGGCGATCCTGCAGCGGGTCTGGCACAGTGACTACACCGGGGACGAGGCCGCCCTGACGGTCTGCGTGCGCCGGCTGCGCGCAAAGGTGGAGCCGAATCCCGGGCAGCCGGAATACATCAAGACGGTTTGGGGAGTCGGGTACAAATTCGAACCATGACGTACAGGGCCGGAGGGCTTGCAGCGAAGAGGTCGCAGCGGCTGGTGCCTGTGGTGGAACAGGGCAGGAGGTACTGGTAATGGAAGGATGCGTGTCGGGAATTGGACACCAGATGCTTGCCTGGGCCCTGGGGCTGACGGTGATGCTGGCCCTGCTGGACAGCCGGCAAGGGTTCCTTCGCGATCATCCACCCCGGGGGTGGCGCAGCGCCGGCATGCTGGTGGGTCCCCTTACCGGGACGGCCGTTCTGCTCCTGCTGGCCTCGTGCTGTAAGTGGTCGGTGGTGCTGCTGATAGGGCCCTTTGTGGTGATGAGCGGCTGGTATTCGCTGGCGTGGGCGGCCCGCTGGAAGGCCAGCGACCGACGCTGGGTGGGCACCCGCGCGGCCGTCGTGGGCGTTTTGGCGCTGCTTTTCGTCATGCTGACCGGCGGCCCTGAGCGGTGGGCCTGCAGCGTCGTGATGGGCGCTTACGCGTCCTCCGCGGCCCTGCTGGGCGGCTTTACGCTGCTGTGGCTGGGCGCACTGGGTGAGGGCGCCGACAGTGTGGGCGAGTCCTTCTCTCCCTACGGCCTCCTGGCGAGGATGGTGGCCCTGGGCCTGACCATGGCGGGTCTGACCGCACTGGACCTGTTCCGGCTGCGGGAGGAGATCCCGGGGGGATTCGGGACCCTGGGGCTCTGGCTTACGCTCTCGCTGGCACTGCCGCTGCTGTTGGTGGCGATCGGTCACCGAATCTATCCCCGGGGGCAGCGCTGGATCTGGGCCGCTGCCTGGTGCTGCACGCTGGTGGGACAGGCTACGATCCACACGATGATGATGAGTGCCCCGGGGCTGGTGCCGCCTCTTTCCCCGATACCGTAAACGGAATCACCCCCGGCCCGTTGGGCCGGGGGTCCATTTGCATCAACACGGATGCCGCAAGTACCCATCAGACTGCTTCGACGCCCTTGATCTCAGGCACCAATTGACGGATGGCTCGCTCGATGCCCATCTTCAAGGTCATGGTACTCATGGGGCACCCGCCGCAGGCTCCCATCAAGCGTACCTTGGCGATGCCATCCTCCACGTCGACCAGCTCCACCTCGCCGCCGTCGATCCGGATTGCGGGCCGGATCTGATCCAGTGCCCTGTCGACCCGTTCAAACAGGGACTCCTCAGCCATGCCAGGTCACCTCCTCGGAAGCCATCTCGGACGCGCCGCCAAAAGGTGCCCACGAAGCTGCTGCCAGCCCTTCCTTTTCGCCACGTCCGTATCACGTCAACGCTCTGCCGGGCTTCGGGCCCGGAGAGACGAAAACGCTTCTCGGTCAGGCTCAGTGTAACACAAGGTGAAATCGCTGAAAAGGTATAGTTGGTCAGGGCTACCAGCACTCGGCCAGGTGCCGGATGCGGGCCATCACCACGTCAAAGCCGGCCTCGTTGTACCCGCCTTCGGGGATGATGATATTGGCATAGCGCTTGGTTGGCTCCACGAAGGCTTCGTGCATCGGCTTGACCGTGGTCAGGTACTGCTCGATGACCGACTCCAACGTCCGACCGCGCTCCCGGATGTCCCGGGTGATGCGCCGCAGAATGCGGACATCCGCGTCGGTGTCCACGTAGATCATCAGGTCATAAAGCTTGCGGAGCTCCGGGTTTTCCAGCACGAGGATGCCCTCGACCAGGATGATTTTCCGGGGCTCCACCCGCACCGTATAGTCTTCCCGGAGATGAGTACTGAAATTGTATACCGGCCGCTCAATCGCCTGCCCGGCCTTCAGGGCGGTCAGATGCCGGATGAACAGCTCATTGTCAAAGGCATCGGGATGGTCGTAGTTCAGCTTACACCGTTCTTCATAGGAGAGGTGCCGGTTATCTTTGTAGTAGGAATCGTGGGTAAGTAGTGCCACATGGTCAGGTAGTTGTGTCACGATCCGGTTAGCGAGGGTGCTCTTGCCTGATCCGGTGCCCCCTGCGATGGCTATGACCGCCTTGGGAATCACATGTGTAACCTCCTCTGGGGCCCCTTCCCGCGCGATGCCCCTTTGATTATCCCTGAGGGGATGTCCGGACGCAAGGCATGCTGTTGCTGGATAGGGAGCAGGATAGATATTGCCAACATATCCGTATCCCATCCAGCAAGGGTCCGACTAAAGGAGTGAGGCGGCAAGGGGTTGTTGCGGTGATTAACGAAACATCCTTAATAAGATAGTTTCGCATCGCGAGGATTCGCACCGCAGCCCTTCATTGGTATCTTTGACTTTTTGTGAGGAGGGGTTTCTCAATGGCATTTCAGCTTCCCCCGCTTCCTTACGGGTACGACGCATTGGAGCCGTATATCGACGCACGGACCATGGAGATTCACCACAGCAAGCATCACAACACGTACGTGACCAACCTCAACGCCGCTCTTGAGGGGTATCCGGATCTGCAGAACAAGACCATCGAGGAGATCCTCCGGAACATCCAGAGCGTGCCGGAGGCCATTCGGACGGCTGTACGGAACAACGGCGGCGGGCACGCGAACCATTCGCTGTTCTGGGAGATCCTGACCCCTGGCGGCAGCAAGGAGCCTACCGGGGAACTGGCTGCGGCGATCAACAGCACCTTCGGCAGCTTTGAGGCCTTCAAGGAGCAGTTTACGAAGACGGCTGCGGGCCATTTCGGCAGCGGCTGGGGTTGGTTGGTGGTCACCAAGGAGGGGAAGCTGGCGGTCTACAGCACGGCCAACCAGGACAGCCCGCTGATGCAGGGTGACACCCCGATCCTGGGCATCGACGTCTGGGAGCATGCTTACTACCTGAAGTATCAGAACCGCCGTCCCGAGTACATCAGCGCGTTCTACAATGTCATCAACTGGGATAAGGTGGCCGAGAAGTACGCCGCGGCCAAGAAGTAGTTCCGGCGTATTGCTCGGCACGGTCAGGGACCGCCCGAAAGGGCGGTCCTTTCGCGCATGAACCCGGCCGCCTTTTCGGCATACTACCCGTGTGATGTGTACGGCTGAAGGAGGCGGACCGGGGATGCACCATACGCCGCAACAGGCGGCCGGCGGAAAGAGCGAGGGCCGGCTGACGGAAAAGGAGTTTTCCTACCTGCAGCACCTTCTGGAAGGCGAACTACTCGGACTGAAAAAGTGCCTGACCTATGCGGAGCAGAGCGAGGACGACGAGGTGCGGACGCTGCTCCGGGAACAGGCGGACATCCATCACCGCCGCATCGACATGATGATTGCGCTCCTGGAGGGCGATGGCGACATCACGCACCGGGCCAAGCAACTCCTGCAGGGCCAGGGGGAGGAGGGGTTGCAGCATGACTGAGAAGCGTGCCTTAAGCGGGGGACAGGTGGGGCGCATGACCGACGCCGACCGGCTGCAGGACTGCCTGACCTCGTCGCGGGAACGGGCGCTGCAATACGCCACCGCTGCACTGGAGTCCTCCAACAACGGTGTCCGGGAGTTTTTCCTGGCCATGCACGGGGAAGAGACCCACAACCAGGAGGTACTCTTTCACTTCCTACACAGCCGCGGCTACTATCCGGTGGTGGAGGCGGCCCCCGAGCGCATTCGTCAGGCCGCGCAGCGGTACCGCACGATGCATGACAGCCTGCGCCTTCAGGAGCCCCCAGAGCGGCGCCACTATCATACCGCCGACCCCAAGTGGCCGCCGGGGCGGATGCCGGAACACTCCTAAAGCTCGTTCCCCAGAGCCTGATCACCTGCGGGTGGTCAGGCTGCCTTCGTGTCAGGCTGTGCTAACATTGAAGGCACAGGGTCGGCGGAGGCCGGTTCAGGAAGGGGGACGCCGGATGGCCGTCATTCGTGTAGGCACCTGTGCCTGGTCTGACCACGAGGACTATTATCCGCCGGGGCTGCCGCCGTCCCAGCGGCTTTCCTATTACGCGCGGCACTTTTCGGTGGTGGAGGTGGACAGTACCTTCTACCGCCTACAGCCTGCCCGCTGGTTTGCCGCCTGGGCGGACCGGACACCTCCCGATTTTGTCTTCAACGTGAAGGCCTACGGCGCCATGACCCGGCACCACCGTCAGCCGCGGCCGGGGGAGGAGGACCTCGCGGAGGTCTTCCGGCGCTTTGACGCTTCGGTGCAACCCCTGCGGTCGGCCGGGAAGCTGAGGGCCCTGCACTTTCAGTTTCCGCCCTGGTTTACCTGCACGCCGGAAAACCGCCAGTGGGTAGCCTACTGCCGGGAGCAGTTTCCCCGGGATCTGGTGGCGGTGGAGTTTCGCCACCGGTCTTGGTTCCAGGACGGGGCCCGGGAAGAGACGCTGCGCTTCCTGCGGGAACTGGAGGCGGTCCATGTCATCTGCGACGAGCCTCAGGTGGGCTCCGGGTGTGTGCCGCCGGTGGTGGCGGTAACCCATCCGGCTCTGGCGATTGTCCGGTTTCACGGCCGCAACCGGTCCACCTGGTATATCCGGGGAGAGCGGAGTGCCGACCGATTCAATTACCTGTACAGCAAGGCCGAACTACAGGAGTGGGTCCGTCCGGTCCGGGAGGAGTTGGAGCCGGCGGTGGCTGAGGTTCACCTGCTGATGAACAACAACCGAGCCAACTACGCGGTGCGGAACGCGCTGGACATGATGGAACTGCTGGGGCTGCCGGTACCACCCCGGGATGAGCGGGGTGTCCCGGTGATCCCCCAAGAAGGGGTGCAGCAGCTCCGGCTGTTCGATTAGGCGCAACGACTGAGCCCGCTTCCCTTCGGGAGGCGGGCTTTTCCACTTCCCCCGCCCCCGGAGGGCTGGCGGACAAGATTGTCACACGAATGTGACACAAAAACATGAAAGATCCACGTTTTTAACTATCATGTTGCACGAATTCGGGGTATATTAGGTAACGCCCCAACAGACATGATCGATAAATGGGAATACACGTTGTTTCCAGAAGGGAAACACACATCCCGGGGCGAATACATGCAAAGACAGAGATAGAAATTTCCACCAGAAAAGTCACCGCAAGTGCAAGATGCCGGAGGGGGAGCCGGCAGGCATTGGGGGGGTGGCCTTGTGGCCGTTGAGGCACAGCATCTTGAACGGAAATCCGAACTCCCGGGTCAGCCGGTGAGCGAGGACTCGGTCCTGATCCGGCGCCTCACAGCGGGGGATGAAGAGGCGCTGGGAATCCTGATGGATCGCTACGGCGGAGCGCTGCTGCATTTTGCACATCGGCTGGTGGGGGACATGCAGCTGGCCGAAGAGATCTATCAGGACACGGTGCTGAAGGCGTGGCAACAGGCCGGTACCTTTCGGATGGATGGCCATCTGAGGGCCTGGCTCTTCCGGGTTGCCAGGAACCACGCGATCGACCACATGCGCAAGAAGCGGGTCCCGATGGAAGAGTTTACAGTCTGCAAGGACACGGCGGCCACCACCTTCCGGCCGGAGCAGGAAGCGGAACGGTCATGGTTGTGCCGGGAAGTGTCCGCTGCCGTTTATCAGTTGCCGCCGGCCTATCGGGAAGTGGTGGACCTGCGCTACTTCCAGGAACGTTGTTATCAGGAGATCGCCCAGATGTTGGAGATCCCTCTGGGCACGGTCAAGAGCCGGCTCAATTACGCCCTGCAGCGGCTAGCCCGAATCCTGCGGGAGCGGGGAATCGATGCCAGCCTGGCCGATGCCTGACGAAAGGAGGCCCGCCCCGGAAAGGCGGGCTTTCTCTTTTTCCGTAGGTCTTTACCGTCCCTTTGATATAATAAGGAAAGTCAAATCCAGCGGTTTCGACAGAATTACCCGGCTGGCGGCGGTCGGGTCCCAGCGGCAACCTGGGGCTGCTGGACATGGACGTGGTCGGGTGTAGGGAGGGAATGGCGTGCGCGCGGTCGTCTTCTCAGCCGGACAGGTTCATGATTACGGGCGAATCCGCCGTCTGATCGGCTCACCCGACCTGGTGATTTGTGCCGATGGTGGGGTTCGGCACGCGCTGGCCCTGGGGCTGACCCCTACGTTGGTGTTGGGCGACTTTGATTCCGCGGGACCGGTTCTCACGGCGGAGGTGAGCGCCCGGGGGATTCCCATTCACCGAGTGCCGGCGGACAAGGATCAGACCGATACCCACTTGGCCCTGGAGGAGGCACTGGCCCGGGGAGCCACGGAAGTGTACCTGGTGGGAGCCACGGGGAGCCGTCTGGACCATACGCTTTCCAATCTGCTGCTTTTGCCTGACCTCATTGCCCGTGCAGCCATCACGGTGCTGGACGGCCACAACATTATCCGGCTTCTCCAGCCCGGTGGCCGCCTGACGGTGGAGGCGCTGCCGGAGGCCTACCTGTCCCTCATTCCTCTGACACCGGAGGTGCGAGGGGTGGTGGCCGAGGGAGTAAAATGGCCGCTTTCCGGCGCTACCCTGCGGTGGGGAGAGTCCCTGGGGGTCTCCAACCGCATCGTGGGGCAGGCGGCGATGATCGCGGTGGAGGAGGGATACCTGCTGGTCATCCAGTCGTGGGACTGACGGGCCCCCGGATCGTCGGGTGCCCATATCTGCCGGCGGGAGCCCGTCGTCTGTTTTGTGGGAATGTAGAATGTACGTGTAGGGGAATGGTTCCGTCTCCGGGGGCGTGGGGGAGTGGCCTGCAACCGCAAGGAGGCATGAACGATGAATCTTTCGTGGCCCGGATCGGCCCTGTCAGCCACGCCGGAGGCCAGCACCACGTGGCGGCTGGGCCCCGTGCGGCTGGGGTACATCGAATACTTGAACTGCCTACCCGTCTACTACGGAATCGAGCAAGGCATTATTGACCTACCGGTGGCTGTCAAGAAGGGGCCGCCGGCTGTACTGAACAAGCTGTTTCTGCAGGGGGACCTGGACATCACACCCATTTCGTCCATCGAGTACGCCCGGCACGCGGCGGACGCGTACATCCTTCCGAATCTCTCCATCGCCGCGGATGGGCGAGTCACTTCGGTGCTGATTTTTTCCCGGCGTCCCCTCAAGGAGATGGACGGCCGCCCCATGGCCCTCACCAGTCACAGCGCCACCAGCGTGGTCCTGACCCGCATTATCATGGAGGAGTACTACGGGGTGCGCCCTGTCTACTATCGGGCGGAACCGGATCCCTACCGAATGCTCTCGGAAGCGGATGCCTGCCTGATCATCGGGGATCACGCCCTGCTGGCGGCCAACGATCCGCACCTGCGGGAGCGGTTCCCCGATCTGCAGATCACCGATTTGGGCCAGGCCTTCAAGGAAATGACCGGGGAGATCATGGTATTTGCCCTGTGGGTCATCCGTCGGGACTATGCCGAGCGAAATCCGGACGGTGTGAAACTGGTGGCCCGTTTGTTCCGGGCCAGCCAGGATTACGCCATGGCCCATATGGACGAACTGGTGGAGGAGGCGTTGCGCCGCCGGAATCTGCCCCGGGAGGCGGTGGAGGATCATTTCCGGCAGATCCGTCACCACTTCACTGAGCCCTACCGCCGAGGGCTCCTTACCTATTTCCGACTGGCGGAAAAACTGGGGGAGATCCCCGCGGTGCCTGAACTTCATGTGTGGGGAGAGTGAGTGGTGTGCTGCGGACGGAGACTGCCACCGATACCGATATCCGGCCGATCCTGGAGCGTCGGCTTGCCGGCGGTCGTCTCACCCTGGAGGATACCATTACCCTTTTGAAGAGCAACGATCTGCTGGCGCTGGGGCAGGCCGCCGATCAGATCCGGCAGCAGATGCACCCGGAGGGCCGGGTGAGCTTTATCATCGACCGGAATATCAACTATACCAACGTTTGTGTGGCCCAGTGCAGTTTCTGCGCCTTTCGGCGTGACGTCGGCAGCCCGGAGGGGTATGTGCTCCCCTGGGAGGTGCTGGAACAGAAATGCCAGGAGCTGGTGGACCAGGGGGGCACCCAGGTGCTCCTGCAGGGAGGCATGAATCCGGCCCTGAAGCTGGAGTACTACCAGGAGCTGATCAACCGCATCCAGACAAAGTTCCCCCAGCTGACGGTCCACGGTTTCTCGCCGACGGAGATCTGGTACCTGGCGAAGATCTCCAAGATGACTGTGAAGGAGGTGCTGCAGGAACTGAAGGCCGCAGGGCTCCGCAGCATCCCGGGGGGCGGTGCCGAGATCCTGGTGGACAGGGTCCGCCGAATCATCAGCAAGGGCAAGGTCTCCACCGACCAGTGGTTTGAAGTGATGGAGACGGCGCGGCAGCTTGGCATGAATGTCACTGCCACCATGGTGTACGGCCACATCGAGACGGTGGAGGAGCAGGCGCTTACCCTGATTCGGATCCGGGAGAGCGGCGACCGCTGCGGAGGCTACAGTGCGTTCATTCACTGGGACTTCCAGCCGGATAACACCCCTCTGGGCCTGGAGGTGCGCTCCAACCCCCAGCACCGGCTGGGCGACGGCTTTGACTACCTGCGGCTGATGGCGGTGGCCCGCCTGGTGCTGGATAACGTGCCGAACCTCCAGGTCTCTTGGGTCACCCAGGGGCCGAAGCTGGCACAGGTGGCGCTTCGCTTCGGTGCCAACGACTTCGGCGGCACGATGATGGAGGAGAACGTGGTTTCCGCGGCGGGGACCACCTATCGGGTGACCCCGAAGGACGCGGTGGCGCTGATCCGGCAGGCGGGATTCACGCCTGTGCAGCGGGATACGTTTTACAACGTGATCCGGACGTTCTAAATAAGGCCGGGCGCACCGCCGGCGGGGAGGTGAAGCAGGTGAGCCAGCGGCTGCGGACGTTCACAGGCCGGCTTCTGCTTCCCTTCCGGTTCCGCCGCCAATTGCCGGAGGCGGCGCGGGAGATCCTGACCCGGTTGACGGACGCGGGCCACCAGGCGGTGCTGGTGGGAGGTTGCGTGCGGGATCTGCTCCTGGGCAGGCGCCCCAAGGACTGGGACATCGCCACTGACCTGGACGTGGAAGGGCTGCGGCACCTCTTTCCCCAGGGCAAGGTGATGGGGACGGACCGGAAGGGGGTTACCCTGCTCATCCCCCGGGACGGGGCGGCCTACGAGGTGACGCCCTTCCGGGGTCCTACGCTGGCCGAGGACCTGTCCCGCCGGGACTTTACCATCAACGCCATGGCGCTGCTGCCGGACGGGCGGCTGTATGACCCCATGGGAGGGACGAAGGACCTGGCCGCGGGGGTGCTCCGCGCGTGCGGAGATCCCGGGGAGCGCATCCGGGAGGATCCGCTGCGGATGCTCCGGGCGGTGCGGCTGGCCGCGGAACTGTCCCTCAGCCTGGAGCCGTCCCTGGCGGAGGCCTTGCGCATGCATGCCCCGACCCTGGCGGAGGTGGCGCCGGAGCGGATCGGCGCGGAGTTTTGCCGGCTGATGGTGACGGACCGGCCCGCATGGGGAATGGAGCGACTGCGGGAGACGGGGCTCTTGGCCGTGTTTGCCCCGGAACTCCTGGAGATGGTGGGGGTCGAGCAGAACCAGTTCCATGCGTATCCCGTGTGGGAGCACTGCCTGCTGGCCCTGGCCCTGGTGCCTCCGGAACTGCATCTCCGGCTGGCAGCCCTTTTGCACGACGTGGGCAAGCCGCGGACGGTCTCGGTGGACGAGCAGGGAAACCGCCACTTCTACCGGCATGAACAGGTGGGCGCCGTGATGGCGGACGAGCTGCTGACACGTCTCCGGGTGGAGGCAAAGGTCCGGGAGCGGGTGGTGCGTCTGGTGCGCCTTCACATGGACTTGCATCTGGAGGAAGGGATGGGGGACGCCGCTATCCGGCGCATGATCAACCGGATCGGGCTGGACCTGCTGCCCGACCTGGTGCAGTTGCGGCGGGCAGACCGGCTGGCTTCGGGCACCCGGCAGGGAGAACTGGGGCCGGATACGATCTACCTGCTCAGGCAGGTGGAGCGGATTTTGAAAGAGGATGCAGCGCTGAAGGTAACGGATCTGGCCGTGAACGGCCACGACGTGGTGCGGGTTTTCGGACGCCCGCCCGGGCCGTATGTAGGTCAGGTGCTGCAGCGCCTGCTGGAAGAGGTGCTGGAGGATCCCAGCCGCAACCGGAGGGAATGGCTGCTGATGCGGTTGGAGGAACTGGCGCGGCAGTGGTGAGAGGGAGGAGCAGAGGGAATGGTGGAGTCGATGGAGGAACTGTGGCAGGCCGTCAAGTCCAAATGGGATTCCCGGTTCAAGGTGGTGCGAAACGAGTTTATCCCCTGGACGTTGTGGGATGTGCCGGTGAGCCGGGCCAAGGTGGCGCTGGTGACCACGGGAGGCGCGTACCTGAAGAACGGGTTTCACGAGCCCTTTGACATCAAGAACCCGGCCGGCGACCCATCCTTCCGGGAATTCCCGGCGGTGGCCAGCGGGGAGGACATCGCGGTGACCCATACCACCGGTGACTGCGGCTATGCCCGGCAGGATGTGAACGTTCTCTTTCCCCTGGAGCGGCTGGTTGCCCTGGCTTCAGCGGGCTACATCGGGGCGGTGGCGCCGCTGGCCTACAGCTTCATGGGGCACGTGCCTGATCCCACGGACCTTCTGGCCAATTACGCCCCCAGCGTGGCCTACCGGATCCGGCGGATGGGCGCGGACGTGGCTTTGGTGGTGGCAGCCCATCCCATGGACAGCCAGGCCGCGGCGCTGGTGGCCCGGGCTATCGAACTGGCGGGAGTCGCCACGGTGGTGCTGGGGACGGACCGGGACCTGCTCCGGTGGGTGCGGGCGCCGCGTGCTCTCGTTGTCGCGCATCCCGACGGGGCGCCTCTGGGAAATCCCGGAAATGCGGGCATGCACCAGGCGGTGATTCGGGTGGCTTTGGAGCAGGCCTGGGAGTTCCAGTCACCGGGACGGGTGGACGATCTGGTGCTGGCATAAAAAGCAACCGGACCTCCTCTCAAGGTCCGGTTTTTGTGTTTTCTCTTCCGTTTGGTTGTTGGTTAGGGGCCTGGCCCTGCGGTTGGGCAGCCCCGCCCTGCTGCGAAGGTGTTTGGATAGCAGGGGGCGTGGCCATCCGGGTGACGGTGATCCAGTCCGGATTTGCCTTCCACCAGAGGCCACGGGTATCCCTGATCAGAAGGGTAGACGGGGCTTCCCAGTCCACCATGGCCGGCCCGGGGGCTGGCACAGGGGATTGGGAAGTCTGGGCGTTTTGTCCGTTCTGGCCGCTGGAGGTATTCTGGGCACTCTGGCCGGCAGCGCCGGGTGAATTCCCGGCTCCGTCCTGCGGCGGCTGCTGCCCGGTCTGGGGAACCGGCTGCGCAGGAAGAGGAACCTGCCAGACCCAGGCGCCGTCCACGCGGGCCACCCAGATGCCCTGCGGGGTGACGGCTGCTCGATAGCGTTGATCAGGGGAGAGCTTTCCCATAGACAACTGTGCCAGGGTCTCAGCGGTGGGTGTTTCTGTATACAGTCCGAAGATCGGTCGTTCCCCCAGGGGGATGGGTTCGTCCGGTCCCGGGGTGGCCGGCAGACCCGCTGCAGCGGGGGCTGTGGGATCCAGGCGGTCCATGTACGGGGTAGCGGTCCTGCAGCCGGAGGCGATCATCAGGATGGAAAGAGCGAGACCCAGAGGAATCAGGACACTGGACTTCACGGATCCTGTCTCCTTTGTCAGCCGCATAAGGATCACGGGACGGCAGGAATAAATAGCATGTACCGTGCCCGGGCGGAAGTCGGGCACGTGATATAATGATACCACGACGGAGCCGAATTCCTTCACATCACACCGCAATCGGGCGTTCCAGGGTTTGTCCTGCAGGCCCGGCGGCGCAAGAAAGAAGAGGGACCATGTGATGCATCTGCGTACTTTGCTGGCCATCTGGACCGGCAAGGGGGTTTTGGCCACGACCCGCCTTGTGGGGCGCGGCGGAACCTCTTTACCCGGTGCCGTCGCCCGACGGCTGGCTCCGGATGTGCTGCGGGAGCTGTCGCGGCAGCCCCGTCACGGCGTGATTACCATTACGGGCACCAACGGGAAGACCACCACTGCGAAGATGCTGTCGGCCATGTGCGAGGCGGCCGGCTGGCCCGTCACCCACAACCGGGCTGGCGCCAACCTGATCTCCGGCCTGACCACTGCTTTCCTCCAGAGCGCCTCCTGGACCGGTCGGGTAGGGGGCGCTGTCGCTTTGCTGGAAGTGGACGAGGCGACCATGCCCCGGGCGTGTGAGGAGATTCGGCCCCGGGCGGCGGTGGTGACCAACTTTTTCCCGGATCAGTTGGACCGTTTCGGTGAACTGGACCGTACGGTGAACTTCGTGGGCCGGGGCCTGGAGTTTCTGGCCCGGGGCGCCAAGGTGGCCCTGAACGCCGACGACCCCAACTGTGCCGCGCTGGGCGCCCGGGGGTCCTTTACGCCGCTGTATTACGGCCTGCAGGATGTTTCCGTGGGCCAGGGGGAGGTCAGCCAGGCAGCGGACACCAAGCGCTGCGTCCAGTGCGGCACGGCCTATGAATACGAGGTCTGCTATTACGAGCACCTCGGCAAGTACTCGTGTCCCCGGTGCGGGCACCGGCGCCCGCAACCGGCGGTCTATGCCGACCGGATCTGGCAGATGGATTCCCGGGGGACCAACCTTCACGTGGTGACCCCGGCCGGGGATTTCGAGGTGCGGCTGCAGATCCCGGGGCTGTACAACGTCTACAACGCCCTGGCCGCGGCGGCCGGAGCCATCGCCCTGGGCCTGCCGCTGGAGGCGATCCGGAAGGGACTGGAGAAGACCACCAGCCAGTTCGGGCGCATGGAACGCATCCGATTGGCGGACCGGAACGTCTTCATGGCTCTGGTGAAGAACGCCGCGGGGTTCAACTCGGTACTGCAGACGGTCATGCAGGCTGAAGGCGAAAAGAACCTGGTGATTTGCCTCAACGACCTTGAGGCCGACGGCACGGATATTTCCTGGCTCTGGGACGTTGATTTTGAGTCTTTGGCCTCCCGCCAGGAGGAGATCCGGTTTGTGATCTGCTCCGGTCTCCGGGCGGAGGATATGGCCGTACGGCTGAAATACGCCGGACTGGATCTGGCAAAGCTGACGGTGACGGCGGACCTGGGCGAGGCCCTGGATCAGGGGCTGGAGCGGGTCCAGCCCGGCGGGATCTTGTACATCCTGCCCACCTATACCGCCATGCTCCAGATGCGGGGAATCATCGAGAAGCGGGGCCACGCCCGGAAGTACTGGGAGGTGTGAGGATGGAGCGCCCGCGGCTTCGCATTGCCTGGTTATACCCCGAGTACACGAGCCGCTACGGTGATCGGGGCAACATCATCGTCCTGGTCCAGCGGGCCCGCTGGCGGGGGCTGGAGCCTGAGGTGGTTCAGGTGGGGCTGGGACAGCGCGCCGATTTCCACCAGTTTGATCTGGTCCACTTCGGCGGCGGCCAGGACCGGGAACTGGAGATCGTTGCGGAGGATTTCCTCAAGGTCAAGGGCAGCTCCCTGGGCGAGGCGATCCGCGAAGGGCTTCCGGTGCTGGCCGTATGCGGCGGGTTTCAGATGCTCGGCTCCCATTTCCGCACCCCAGAGGGGGAGACCCTGCGCTGTAGCGGAATTCTGGATCTTTGGACTGAAAGTTCTGATCAGCGGATGACCGGCAACGTGATCATCGAGAGCGACCTCTGGGGAAAGCCCCGCACGGTGGTGGGCTTTGAGAACCACTCGGGCAGGACCTACCTGGGGCGGGGGCTGAAGCCCTTGGGCCGGGTGCTGAGGGGACACGGCAACAATAGCCGGGACCGGATGGAGGGGGTCGTGTTCAAGAACTGCGTGGGTACCTACTTGCACGGCCCGGTGCTGCCGAAAAACCCCCATCTGGCGGATTGGCTGCTCATGCGGGCGGTCCAGCGGCGCTACGGGGACCAGGTGCCCTTTCCGCCCGTAAACGACGAACTGGAGGAACGGGCCCACAGGGCCATCCTCCAGCGGTTCGGTCCACACTGATGGGTTGGGGTGCATAAGAACCGGCATTCCCAGTGAAGATAGATACGGAGCCGCGGCTCGACCAACGCAGGTGGAGACGGCTCCCCCGTAAGGCGGTGGGATGGCGCCCTATCGGGCCCTCTGGCACCGGCGGTGCCCCACTGACCGGAGGACTCGCCCTGGGTACCCGGGCGAGTCCGGCGGGTTCCCAAGAACCCGGAGCCTCGCCTCCGGGTTCTTGCGCGCTCAGAGGTTGCTGCCGGAGAAGCCGGAGCAGCCGGAGCAGGCTGCGACGGGCTTCTTTGCCTCGGGCGGCTGCACGCTAGGAGGAGCCCATTCGTAAACCGTCCTTACGATTTCCGGCCACCCGACCTTGACCACCTCGGGGTCAAACTGGGTTCCGGTGCAGCGGCGGATCTCCACCAGAATGTCCTGGGCCGGCTTGGGGCCCCGGTAATGGCGGTGGGCGCACATGGCCTCCACCGTATCGGCCAGGGCCAGAATCCGGCTGCCCAAGGGGATTTCCTCGCCGGCCAGGCCGTCAGGATATCCCGTGCCGTCCCACCGTTCGTGGTGGTGGCGGACGATCTTCGCCACCTCCTGCATGCCGCTGATCCGCTCCAGAATCTCGGCGGCGATGACCGGATGGGTTCGCATCACGGCCATCTCTTCCGACGTCAGTTTACCGGGTTTGGTGAGGATGTGCTCCGGCACCCCGATTTTCCCGATATCGTGGAGGGTAGCCGCGAGGAACATAGTCCGCTGCTCCGATTCGGAAAGGCCCATGCGCCGTGCAATTCGGGAGACCAACTCGGCGGTACGGTTGGAATGGTTGGCGGTGAGGTGGTCCCGGGCTTCCAGGACCTGGGCCAGGGCCGCTGCGGTTTCCAGGAACGACTTATCCAACGCGGCATAGGCCTGTCGGAGTTGCTGGGTGCGGTACAGGACCTCTTCGGCGAGATCGGCGGTGCGGGCCAGAGCCCGTTCCCGCATGGCCATGACAGCACGGCCTAGCTCTTGGACCTCCCGGGGGCCCTGTTCCCAATCTGGCGGGACCATCAGGGGCTGTTCCCAGTGAACGGTGGCATCCTTGAGAGCCCGCAGCGGGCGAGTGGTGACCACCGCCAGAAGCCTGGCCGCGATGGCGCTGGCCACGGTGCTCGCCAGAGTCAGGGCCAGGGCAATGCGCATCCAGGGAACGAAGATACTGCGGGCGGCTGAGCGTACGATAGCGACCTCAACGGTGCCCACCTGCCGGCCCAGGTGGGCCACCGGTGCTTCTTCCGTCCAGATGGTTTCTGTCGCGGCTTCCACGTCGCCGGCGCTGGCCAGGACCGTCCCGTCGGGCCGCCGGGCGCGGACAAAGGCGATATTCGGCAGGCTGGCGGCTTGCTCCAGGGTCCGGGAAAGGAACGCTTCGTCCTCCCATTCACGGGCGGTGGTGGCAGCCAGTGTTTCCGCCACCGCCCGGGCCATGCCCCGGACTTGCTGTTCGGTGCGGGCGCCGTTGTATGCGAAGAAAATCGCCACCGCCAGGGTGACGATCACCATCGCCACCAACCAGTAGGCGGAGCCGAAGTACGTAACCAAAGAAGACGTGCGGGGAGGGAAGAGTCGCCGAATCCGTCGTGTCATGCTAAGTTCGCTCCGTTCAGAGCACAGCTTGATGGGGCTGACGTAGCAGAAGGACTTATAAACCGAAGCACCTAGAGAAAGTATAGCGCCCCCATGCCCTGAGGGATATGGATACAAGGTGCTATTGGGGAATATTCTTCATTGATCATGTAGTAACTTATCGTCATGAGGAACCTGAATCGGACGATTTTGCCACCTGCCCGAAGCCTTTTGTTTGTTGCCTGTTTATACCCCATAGGGTATATCGGGCTGGCACGTACCTGGAAAGGGTGCCGTGTCGTCATAGTTTGTGCCAGGGATTTTTCCGGAACAGGATGCGGCGAGAGCCGTTGGAACTTGCCCATAGGAGGTAGCAGTATGCGGAGGCGAGTGGTAATTCTGGGTACCGGTCCTGCAGGGCTGACCGCGGCAATCTACACGGCCCGGGCGAACCTGAAGCCGCTGGTGATCGAGGGGAATCAGCCCGGAGGACAGCTCAGCATGACCACCGAGGTGGAGAACTTCCCGGGCTTTCCGGAGGGCGTCATGGGCCCGCAGCTGATGGACAACATGCGGGCTCAGGCGGAGCGCTTCGGTGCCGAGTTCCGCCCCGGGTGGGTGACCCAGGTGGATTTTTCCCGCCGGCCTTTTCGGATTACGATCGACCAAAGTGATGTGGTGGAAGCTGATGCCGTGATCATCGCCACCGGTGCCTCGGCGAAGCTTCTGGGGATTCCCAACGAACGGGAGTGCATCGGCCGCGGCGTCTCCACCTGCGCGACCTGCGACGGATTCTTCTACAAAGGAAAGAAAGTGCTGGTGGTGGGCGGCGGCGACTCGGCCATGGAGGAGAGCATCTTCCTGACGAAGTTCGCCGATGTCACCGTCGTGCACCGGCGGAATCAGCTCCGGGCTTCGAAGATCATGCAGGAGCGGGCCCGCTCCAATCCGCGGATCTCCTGGGTGCTGAACGTGACCCCCCGGGAGGTGGTCATGAAGGAGGATGGAACCTTCGGGGGTCTCAAGGTGACCGACAACGCCACCGGCGAGGAGCGGATCCTGGAGGCGGACGGCATGTTCGTGGCCATCGGCCACCAGCCCAATACGGACTTCCTCAAGGGGCAGCTTGAATTGGACGAGTTGGGTTACATCAAGACCCAACCGGGTACCACGGAAACCAGCGTTCCGGGTGTGTTTGCCTGCGGCGACGTGCAGGATCGTCGCTACCGGCAGGCCATTACCGCTGCCGCGTCCGGCTGCATGGCGGCTCTGGACTGTGAGCGGTTCCTGGAATCGGCGGCTGTTCAGGACTGGTCCCAGGCTCTGCCTCAGACATGAGACGGTGTATCCTGGCCCATCGCGATGCGGCGGGCCTCAGCGTGCGGGGCGCCCTCCCAGGGCGCCCCTTTTGCGCGGCTCGGGGGTGCAGGATCAGCCAGTATTTTCAGGAGCAGGGACCGGCCGACAGGGAGCGAATCATCACCTTAGATTTGTATTCCCTGAAAGATAACCCCATAAATTACAGGAACATACGGAGGTGAGGGCCGCCACTGACTTGACACCAACACCGCATCTGTAACACTTCAGCACGCAGCAACGGGGGAAACGAAGAGCGATGAGACAGCCATGGATCAAGGGAGCCTTCTTCGGATTGGTGATGATCGCCGCCATCTTGCTGTTGCCCTCCGGCGCGGCCGCGGCCAGCTATCGGGTAACCATCAACGGTGTGCTGGTCTCGGATACCCTGGCGGAGATCCGGGACGGGCAGATGATGGTTGCGGTGCGGCCCTATGCCGAGGCCATGGGCGCCTGGGTGGAATGGGACGACGCCGCCAAGCGGGTGACGCTGGGGCGCAACGGAACCCAGATTGCCTTCTGGCTGGGAAGCCACACCGTCTTCCAGGATGGCCGGCAGTTGTGGTCGCCGGTGCGTCCGTACCTGAAACAAGGCCGGACCATGGTGCCGGCCTGGTTCCTGGCCGTCCGCCTCGGCGGGAAGGTGAGCTTTGACGGGATCACCCTGGCCGTCACCATCACCAAAGCCGCTGCCACCAAGCCCAACCACGTGCTGGCGCAGCCTTCCTACTATTTCCCGTTCCCTTCCAGTGCCACGTACCAGCCCTACTCGGACACCATGGGCGCCTACCGGTCCTGGGGCGGCCAATCCTACGGCCATGAGGGCACCGATATCGTGGCTCCCAGGGGGACGCCTGTGGTGGCCGTGGCTTCGGGCACCGTGATCCGGTACGGTTGGAATACCCTTGGGGGCTATCGGGTCACCGTCCGGCTGGACGATTTCCCGAATTACTCGTTCTACTATGCCCACCTGGACCGCTACGCCCCCAACATCTACCTCGGAGCCCATGTGAAGGCCGGCCAGGTGCTGGGATATGTCGGCAGCACCGGCGAAGGGCCGGAGGGCACCCGGGGGAAGTTTGTGGATCACCTGCACTTCGGCATTTATGACGCCAATTGGAACGCCATCAACCCGTACCCGCTGCTGAAGTACTGGGAGAACCACAAGGTGTCGTGGTAGCCGGTGTGGCCAGTGCCGGCGGGTGTGAAATCACAGATGGTGCAAAGGACGGAGCAGGGGGATGGGATCCCCCTGCTTTGTGTCTGGGAAGGGCTGACAAGGAGGTATTCGATTTACCGAGAATAGAAACCCTCGGGAAAGGTTTCGTTCGGAACCCGGTCTTATCACAGCCGGATTCCGGACAGAAGAACGGAAGGAGCGAGAGGCGTTGGATCTCGCATCACATCTGGAAAACCTGGTGGCGGTCAGCAGCATCACGGGCAGGGAGGCCGCCGTGGCTGCGTACCTCCAGTCGGCCTGGGCGCCGCTGGTGGACGAGTGCCGGGTGGACGCCCTGGGCAACTACATCGGCCTGAAGCGGGGCGAGGGGTCGGAGACGACGCTGCAGGACCTGCCCCGCCCGGAGCCGGGGAACCTGCCCGGTGCCTCCGGATCCCGGCGACCGGGTCCGGTGCGAGTGATGGCCGCGGCCCACATCGATTCCATCGGTGGCATGGTGACGGCCATCGAGCCCGGCGGCTTTCTGCGCTTTACCACCGTCGGCGGAGTGGACCGGCGGCTTCTCATGGCCCAGGAGGTGGAGGTCCACGGCCGGCGGGTGGTCCCCGGGCTGGTGGGCTCCAAGCCGCCTCATGTCACCACGGCCCAGGAGCGGAACCGGCTGGTGCCGGTGGAGGAACTGTACATCGATACCGGGCTTCCGGAGGAGGAGGTGCGGGCGCTGGTGCCCCTGGGGGCGCCGGTGCTGCCGCGGTTCCGCTTCCGCCGGCTGCAGAACGGGCGGTGCTCCAGCCGGTACCTGGACAACCGGGCCGGCGTTGCGGCACTGTGGGTCGCCTTGCAGGAACTGCAGCGACTGCGCCACCGCGCGGACTTTTACGCGGTGGGGACCGTGGGCGAGGAGTTCGGCGGTCTGCCGGGCGCCATCGCGGCCACCTTCGCTATTGAGCCGGATATCGCCATCGCAGTGGACGTGACCTTCGCGAAGCACCCGGGGAGCGAGGAGGATTCGTTCCCGCTAGGGGAGGGACCCACCATCGGCGTGGGGCCGAACTGCACGCCGCGCCTTACCCGGCTGCTCCGGGAGATCGCGGAGGATCTGGGGATCGGCTACGCCCTGGAGGTGCTTCCCGGCAACTCGGGCACCGATGCCTGGGGCATGCAGGTGGTCCGGGGCGGTGTGGCCACAGGCATCGTGTCGATTCCCCTGCGGTACATGCACACCCCGGTGGAGACGGTGGACCTGGCTGACATTCGGGCCGCGGGCCGGCTGCTGGCCCACCTGGTCAGCCGAGTCGATGCTGCGCTGGTGGAGGAACTGTCATGCTGCTGGAAAAGCTGAGTAACGCCTGCGGTGTATCGGGCTGGGAAGACGAGGTGCGGGATCTGCTCCGTCGGGAGCTGCAGCGGCACGTGGACGCGATCTGGACCGATCCGCTGGGAAACCTGCTGGTGCGAAAAGGCAGCGGACCGGTCAAGGTGATGCTGGACGCCCACATGGATGAGGTGGGCTTCTGCGTCGGGGCCATCACCCCGGAGGGATACCTGAAACTGAAGAAGATCGGCGGTCTGGACGACCGGGTGCTGCCGGGCCGGGAGGTGTGGGTCACCCAGCGCCGGATTCCCGGGGTGCTGGGGGTCAAGGCCTGGCACCTCTGCAGCAGCGAGGAGCGCCGGAAGGTCATTCCCCTTTCGGAGATGTACGTGGATCTGGGCTGCCGCAGCCGGGCCGAAGTGGAGGCCCTCGGCATCGAGTTGGGCGATCCGGTCTACTTTGCGACGACCTTTGAGTACTTCAGCGACCGGGTGGTAAAAGGCAAAGCCTTTGATGACCGGGCGGGATGCGCCGTGCTGGCGGCGGTGCTGCAGGGCGAAGCGTATCCGGGGCTTACGCTGTACGGCGCGTTTACGGTGCAGGAGGAGGTGGGCCTCAGGGGGGCTCAGGCGGCGGCCTACCAACTGAACCCGGACCTGGTGGTGGCCCTGGAGGGCACCGGTTCGGCGGCAGGCCCCGGTGTCGATCCTGCGGACACCATCACCAACATGGGGGAGGGCCCGGCCATCTCCCTGATGGACGCCTCGGGCATCCCGAACCGGAAGGTCTTCGAACTGCTGGTGGCCGCGGCCCGGGAGAACGGAATCCGGCATCAGTTCCGGCGGTTTACCGGCGGGGGCACCGATGCCGGCGCGGCGGCTCTGCAGCGGGCGGGAATCCCGGCCTGCACGGTCAGTGTGCCGTGCCGCTACATCCACACCGGGGCTGCCCTGCTGCATCTGGACGATCTGGAGGGGGCCGTGGCTTTGATTCGCCACTTCTTGCGGAAGGTTGAGAAAGGGGAGTTTCGCCGATGAACAATACACTGCCGGAGCGGCTGCAGCGCCTGGTGTCCCTCTGGGGTCCGGCGGGCCGGGAACACCGGGTGGCCGGGGCGCTGGAGGAGATGATCCGTTCGTTCGTGGATGAGGTCCGGACCGATCCCTTTGGCAATCTGATCGCCGTGCGGCGGGGCGCCCCGGGGAGCCGCCGGGTGATGCTCGCGGCCCACATGGACACGGCCGGGGCCCTGGCGGTGGAGGCGACTCCGGAGGGGATGATCCGGCTGGCGCCGGTGGGAGACTGGAAAGCCGTTCACCTGATTGGCCAGCGGGTGGTCTGGGAGAACGGAACGGTGGGCGTCATTCAGTGCGAACCGGGCACCGATCCCAAGGATCTGGATTTTCGGAAGCTCTGGTGCGACATCGGCGCCGGCAGCCGGGACGAGGCCCTGGAGAGGGTTTCCCTGGGCGAGATGTGCACCCTGGCTGCAGGCCTGCAGGCGATGGGCGACGGCATTGTCGTCGGGGCGGGGCTGGACAACCGGGCTGGCTGCGCTGTGCTGCTGGAGGTGGCGGAGCGGCTGGGGCCAGTGCCCTGCGAGGTGATCTTCGCGTTTACCGGCCAGGGCAGCGTGGGGGCTCGGGGCGGGGGGCCTGCCGCCTACGGAGTCCGGCCGGACGCCGCCCTGGTGGTGGATACGGCTCCCGCTGCGCCGGGCGGATCCAAGGCACAGGTGCGGCTGGGGCAGGGTCCGGCCCTGCGGCTGAAGGATGGCGCGTTCATGGCCCACTTTGAGCTCAGCCAGCGGGTGCGCCAGGTGGCAGAAGAAGCAGGGCTGCCCCTGCAGACGGAGATCAGCCCGGACCGGAACCACGGCGACGCCCGGGCCATCGCTGCTGCCGCGGGCGGGGTACCCACCGCGGTCCTGGATCTCCCGGTCCGGTACCTGGGCACCGCGGGGGAGATGGCGCATTGGAAGGACCTCACGGCCCTGGCGGACCTGCTGAGAAAAGTGCTTCAGCAGTTCGGTTGACGCCGTTCGGCTCCCCGGGCTACACTGCTGGTAGATGACTGGCATGATTTGCCTGTGCGGGGAGTTGGATCCATGACGGACAGACCGCAGCCCATGGCGGAGCACCTCGCGGAACTGCGCCGGCGCCTGCTGTACGCCCTGGCCGCAGCCGTGGCGGGAATCGCCGTGGCGACCTTTTTCGTCCACCGGCTGCTGAAGTGGATCCTGGCAGAAGCCCGGGCGGAGGCCGGCATCATCCCGGTCCAGTACAGCTTCACCGACGCGTTTCTGACGGAACTGAAGCTCGCGGTGATCGGCGGTCTGATGCTGGCCTTTCCGCTGGTACTCTACCAGGTCGTCGCGTTTGTCCTTCCGGCTCTGACGGCACGGGAACGGCAGTTGCTGTTTACCGGCCTGCCGCTGACCGTGCTGCTCTTCGTGGGCGGCTGCGGGTTCGGGTGGTTCGTGGTGGTGCCCTTTACCCGAAGGTTTTTCCTGGGAGTGGCCACCGCTGCCGGCGTCCAGCCGCTGATCACCCCCGGCGCCTATCTGAGCTTCGTCCTGGGCATCTGCCTTCCCCTGGGAATTCTGTTTGAACTGCCGCTGGTGGTGGTGATCCTCGCCCGGATCGGCCTGCTTTCCGCCGTGGCCATGGCCCGCATGCGCAAGCATGCGTTGTTGGTCCTGCTCATTTTGGCGGCGGTGCTGAGCCCGCCGGACGTGGTCAGCATGGGGCTGTTTCTGATTCCCCTCTACGGGCTATACGAGCTAAGCATCCTGGTGGCCCGGGTCGCCGGGCCCCGGGGCGAAGGATGAGGAAAACCCCCGCCTGGCCGGAGCCGGCCGGACGGGGGTTTGCTCATGCCTTTCTGCGGAGCCGGGGCCACGGGAGGCCCAGTTGCCGCCAGAGATATCGCCACCAACCGTACTGGACCCGCAGCAACCGGTGAATGCGGTGCCAGAAGTTCCAGGCCCGGTGGGCGGCGGCGGGCTCCGGTTCCTGATCGGGTGGGGCGTAGCGGGCCCGTTCGTAGTCCTGGGCCATCTGGATGGCTGAACGCCCGAGGCCAGGCCACCGCTGGGCCACGGACCGGGCGTACTCGCGATGGGTCTGGTGGGGCCGGCGGCCTGCCCCGAAGCGGGCCAGCAGTTGTTCGGTTTTCACCCAGATCTGCTGTACCGTCAGGGCTGCGTCGGCCGTGGCGGCGCGGCGTTGGCGCCGGAGCCGCAAGCCCGCGATGGTCAGGAGAAGGAGCAGGGGAAGCGACAGCAGGACAGGAGGCAGGCGGCCTGCTGTTCCGGAGGCAGCTCCGTCCGCAGGCAGGGTGGTGTCTCCCTCTTCCCGCATCCGGGGAGGGGCCGGTCTGGGGGAATCTTCGGCCTCAGGCTCGGAAGAGGGCGTTTCATTTGCGTCGGGTTCCTCCGGAGACGGGTCCGGTGCGTTGCGGTCCGGCAGGGGCAGATCCCCTCGGGGCGTGGGATCAAAGGTGACCCAGCCATAGGAGGGGAAGTAGGCCTCCACCCACGCGTGGGCCATGGCGTTGGTCACAGGGAGGGCAAGGCCGCCGTCGACCTGTCTGGCGTCGCCGAGGTGCGCCGGCACGGCGAATCCCTGCACCAGACGGGCGGGAATGCCCAGTTCCCGGAGCATGATCACCATCGCCGTGCTGAAGTAGGTGCAGTAACCCCGCCGCAGGTCAAACAGGAAGTAGTCCACGAAGTCCCGACCGGCAGGGGGAGCCGGGACGTTGAGATCGTAAGGCATCTGCCGGAGCCAGGTCTCCAGGGCCACGGCCTTGTCGTAGGGATGGGGCTGACCGCTGGTGATCAGGTGGGCCAGATCCCGTACCCGGTCTGGCACCGAAGTGGGAAGCTGAAGGTACGGCTGGAACGCCTTGTCCGGAGCGGACGGTTCCCGGGATCGGATCTGGTCGCCGCTGTAGATCGGCACTCGGGCTGTCACCGTATAGGGAGACTCCGGCGGGTTGTCCTGGGTGGCCAGCAGATTTCCGTCACTGTCGGCCAGGTATTCAAGGCCTTCCACCCGGACCGGCTCCCATACGCCGAAGAGGGTCCGGCCAAAGCGAAGTGCCGGCCGGATTTCGAAGGTCCGGGTCTCGACGGGCACGTCTTCCGCAAAATGGGTGGGCAGGATGCCGCCGGGGGGAACCGCCACCAGATCGGCTTCGCCGGGGAACCAGGTCCGGCCGTTGTAGATCCGGAAGGTGGTACCCCGGAGGTAAATGGTCTGCTGCGGGGGCTCCGGCACCACCAGGACCAGGGCCAGGGTGTGGTCCAGCTGCACCGGACCCCCCAGGGCGCCGGGGGACGGGTTGAAGCCCGTGGTGGCCAGGGTGAAGCGATCCCCGAGGGTGATGGTACCGCCCCGGAGCCGGGTGAGGACGGGGAAGAGTTCCTGAGCCCGCTCGCCCAGGGCGCCCAGGTTCATGGCGGGCAGATCCGCAGGGAGGAGGGAAGCCAGGAGCGCCGTCAGGGAGATGGCCGCGACGGCTCCGCCGATGCCGGGGCGGTTCAGGACGCGCCGCTGCAAAGCCCGCCACTGGGCACGCCGGTGGGCCACCTGCCCTACGGCCCAGAGCAGTAAGGCCAGCAGAAGATAGGGGACAAAATAGGCCAAGCTTTCATCGAAGAACCAGGACCACTGGATGCCGAAGATGACGGTGCCCAGGGCCGTGGCCTGAAACGCCGTGCCGCGCCCCAGGCTTTCCTGGAGAAACAGCGGGGCCAGCGCACAGCCGGTGAGGAGCAGGAAAGCCTCGCCCAGCAGCGGGCTGAACTGGGCCTCCCAGCCGGCCACCTGCACGTTGCCCCAAAAGTCCCACAGGTCCACCAAGAGGGGCTCCAGCAGCAGTCTCCCGTGCTCGGATCCCGAACCGGCCCAGAGAAGGAAGGGGATCAGAAGCACCAGCAACCAGCCGACGCCCGGAAACCGGCACCAGAGCCAGCCGAAGGCCACGGCGCCCAGGGAGTAAGCCCACAGACGGGATGCGGGGGGATCCATGTGCCAGAAGTCTGCCAGGGAAGCCAGCAGCAGAAAGATGAGTCCGCAGCAGAGGAGGGCGATCGCCAGCTGGTGCCAGAGGGTCGGTCGCACCCGGCTTATCCGGCTCATCGGCTTTCCACCTCCGGCACCACCGTCAGCCGGTGGTCAGCCAGGCGGGGGATCGCGTCCCGGTCGGGCAGCAGGTACACATGGACCCCGCTGGCGGCCAAAAGCCGCGCCAGTTCGCGGGACTCCTCCGGCGCCGCCTTAGGGGCAACGCCGGACTGCACCAGGACCAGCATCACCGCATGGCGGCGCTGCAGTTCGATCAGCACGTCCGCGAGGCGGGGAACCAGAAGGGGGGAGATCACCGTGATGCTACAGCGTCCGGTGAGGCGGGCTGTCTCCAGTTCCAGCACCTTTTCCATGGGCAGGTTCCCCTCGGCTTCCACACGGGCGAGGACTTCCAGGATGTCATGCAGGGCCCGCTTTCCCCTGCCGGGGAGGGTCTCGAACCGCTCCTGGGCATGGGCGATCAGGTGGCACTCCATCTGCCGGTGCAGGCAGAAGGCGGCGAGGCTGGCTGTGACCTCCACCACCGTCTCCACCGTTTCCTCGGCAGCGGTCCGGCGGTAGGATGCCGCGGCCAAATCCGGAAACAGGAGCACCCGTGTGCCGGCGTTGGGGTCAAACTCCCGGAGCATCAGGGTACCCGTATGGGCGCTGCTCTTCCAGTGGATGTGGCGGGGGTTGTCCCCCGGCCGGTACGGGCGGAGGCCGGCCAGGCCGGCGGGATCGGAAAACGCCTGTCTTCTGGTCCGGAACGGGCCGTAGGGCTGGGAAAGGGGCACCGGGAACCCCTCCACCGGGCGAATGCGGGGATAGACCGTCACCCACTGGTCGCTGCAGACCTCCCGCTCCCCCTGGAAAAGGCCGAAGGGATCCCCGGCGACGACCCGGACGGGGCCGATCCGGTAATGGCCCCGGCGCCGGGCCTGCACCGTCCACTGGATGGCCTCCAAATCCCCTGGGGAAAGGGATGTCCCCTGCCGGGGGACGGGGTTGTGGACCAGGGACGAGGCGGAGGCATCATCGACCTCCAGCCATGGGACGGGGAAGAGGGATCGATTGTTTACCTCCAGGAGGACGTCCAGGTCCTCGCCCACTTCCAGCCGGTCCCGGGCGGGCTGCAGCCGCAAGGTGAGGCCCCGTAGGATTCGCCACGTCCAAAGGAGGCTCAGCAGCAGGATTCCGGTTATGACGTAGAAGAGAAAATAGGGCAGGCGACCGGTGCTCAGCCTTGCGAAAAGGAAAGCCGCTCCGGACAGCGCCGGCAGCCGCCAGTCACGGACGCGGAGTCGCATAAGAACGGACCCCCGTGGGTACTCTCACCCGGGCCAGGATCTCTGCCACCGCTTGGTCGGCGGTCAGTCCCCGGAGCTGGGCCTCCGGGCGGATCACCAGGCGGTGTCCCAGTACCAGGGGCGCCATCTCCTTTACGTCATCCGGTGTGACGTAGGTGCGGCCCCGGATCATCGCGAGGGCCTGGCTGGACCGGTACAGCGCGATGGAGGCCCGGGGGCTGGCGCCCAGGTAGATGTCCGGATGCTCCCGGGTGGTCTGTACCAACGTGACCAGGTAGTCCAGCACCGAGTCCTCCATGTGGATATGGCGGACCTCCTCCTGCAGGGCGAGGATTTCCTCGGTGGAGACCACCTGGCCCAGCCGCGGCAAGGCCGGCTCCGGGGAGCGCCGGACGATCAGCCTTTCCTCCTCGAAGGACGGGTAGCCCAGCCGCAGGCGGATGAGAAAGCGGTCAAGCTGCGCCTCCGGCAGCGGGAAGGTGCCCTCATATTCGATGGGATTCTGGGTGGCCAGGACCAGGAAGGGACGGGGAAGGGGATAGGTCACCCCGTCTACGGTGACTTGTCCCTCCTCCATGCACTCTAAGAGCGCGGACTGGGTCTTGGGGGAGGTTCGGTTGATCTCGTCGGCCAGCACCACCTGGCTCATGATGGGGCCGGGCCGGAACTCAAACTCTCCGGTCTTCTGGTTGTAAACGGAAACCCCGGTCACGTCGGAAGGGAGCAGGTCGGGCGTGAACTGGATGCGCCGGAAGTCGCACCCCATGGAGCGGGCCAGTGCCCGCACCAGCGTCGTCTTTCCGACCCCGGGGACGTCCTCGATGAGGACGTGGCCCCGGCAGAGGACGGCCACCAGGACGTACTCGATCTCCCTCCGCTTGCCCACGATGACTTTTTCCACGTTGGCCGTGATCCGGTTCAGGGTTTCGTTTGCCTGTAGCAACCGATTCACTCCTTCGTCCTCCAATTCCCGCGGAGGTGCCTGAGGGTGGCTTGGGGACCTTCTGCAAATTAGGACGCTCCCGCCGAAGGCGCTGTTCTGGGCGGTTTCCGGAAAAGCGCACCGGGGGGGGGTGGCCCGCCTTCGGATCGGGCACGGCGGTATGGTATACTGGGGCCAACCGGTTGAGCGAGGTGAGTTCATGAAGACCCGCTCTTTCCGCAACACGGTGCTGGCGGCACTGGGCGCACTGCTTTTGCTGGCGGGGGCAGTAGGATGCGGCAGCGCCCGACGGGACGGGCTGGCCGGTTCCGGTACAGGAGAGGCCGCCGAAGCGGCTGCAGAACCAAGACCACTTCCCGGATACCCGGCGCCGGAGATCACCGGCCGGGATGTGCGGTCAGGGGAGACCGTCCAGCTTACGGCCCTCAGGGGAAACGTGGTGATGATCAGCTTCTGGGCCACCTGGTGCCCTCGCTGTCAGGAACAGATGCCGGATGTGGAGGCCTTTTTCCGGGAGCGCGGGGATACGGTAAAGGTGATTGCGGTGGCAGCCGACGGTAGCGAGCCTCCCGAGGCCCTGGCCGTGTACGCGGAGAAGCATGACCTGTCCGTTCCCGTGCTGTATGACGGGGGCCTGGCCGGAGAGACGTACCGAGCCTTTGCCCTTCCCACCACAGTTTTCGTGGACCCCGACGGGGTCGTGCGGATTCGGGTGACCGGGCCGCTCACTCGGGAGCAGATGGCACAACTGGCGGCGAAGACGGAGGCGCTGAGGCAGTAGCCTGCCGGCACCGCCGCGGGAACAGGAGGATCCGAACACGATGACGGCCGCACTGGTCCGCTTTTTCCATGCCGTTGCCCACCAGCGCCGCTTCTGGTGGGCCCTGCTGTTTGTGAACGCGGTGGGTTCTGTCTACGGCTTCTGGTGGTACCGGTACCAACTGCTGGAGACCCCAAGGTGGCAGTGGCCGCTGGTTCCGGACAGCCCCGGCGCCACCTTTCTGCTCATGATCTGGTTGGCCCTGCTGCTGGCCGGTGTGGACTGGCGGCGGCCGGGAATGCAGGTGCTCAGCGCCGTGGCGTTTGTAGCCAATATGAAGTACGGGCTCTGGACGGCGGTGGTTCTGCCGGAGGCCGGAATCAAGTACGGCTGGGAGTGGGAATTTGCCTATCTCACCCTCAGCCACCTGGGAATGTGGCTGCAGGGCATGTTGTTTGCACATTACTATCCGCCCAGGCCGGCCCCGGCGGCGGTCGCACTCCTTTCCATGTGGTTCCAGGATCTGGTGGACTACTGGATTCTCATGATCCATCCCACCCTGCCTTACATCGCCGAGTTTCTCTTCGCCCGCAATACCGCCGTGATCCTTTCTACCCTGTGGGGAGGATACCTCCTGGTCAGGGCCTGGTTTGACAGAGGCCGGAGAGCAACTTAGACTAATACTGACTACCCCGGTAGGGTATGAGAGGAGACGGCGCAATGGCCCACGGGACGACGGACCATGGGGAGCACAAGCAGTATCTGGTACGGGACAAGGAGGGGATTCTGGACCGCCTCCGGAAGATTGAAGGCCAAATCCGGGGCCTGCAGCGGATGGTGGAGGAAGACCGGTACTGCGTCGACATCCTGGTTCAGGTCGCCGCGGCACGGGCTGCCCTGAACAAGGTGGGACTGGCCCTGCTGGAGGGACATGCCCGGGGCTGCATGGTGGCAGCGGCCCGCCGTGGCGAAGAGGACCGATCGGTGGCGGAACTGATGGAGGTCTTGGAAAAGTTCCTGAAATAGGGAACGGAGGCAGGAAGATGGCAGAGGGCTACTGGGCAGGCTTGTTGGTGGCGCTGCCCCTGATGGCCAACCGGGTCCTCCAGGCCCTGGGATGGTCGGTTTTCTATTTGGCCGACCCGGCCTGGCAGTGGGTGCTGTGCACGGTGGTGCAGGGACTGGCCGGCTGGCCTCACTACGTGGGTGCGGTGCGCGGCAGGGGCGGGCATCTGGCGGTGGTTCTGCCCAGTCTGATTCTGTATGTGTACAGCGCCGGGGAGTCCTTGCTCCTGCTGCGCGGGGGTAGGGAGCTTCCGGTCCTCTTCGACCTGTCAGCGGCAGCGCTGCTGCTGGGCGGCGCTCTCTTAGCTGGGTGGCACCGGCGCCGCCGGAAAGCGGATGCGGTTTTCAGCCGAAAATGAACCGAGGCCGTGGGAGACTCCCACGGCCCTTTTCGTTGGGAGGGAAGATGTAGCCCGGTTCAGATGCCGTAGCCGAAGCCGAAACCGCCCGGGTACGCGGCAATACCAGGCAGACCGGCGGTGGTGGGATAGGCAGAAGGCACAGTGGCAACAGTTGTTACAGGCACAGCGTACTCATAGACGCGGTACACCGTCGCGTTCGCCGCTGGGCTAAAGTGACGAAAACTGACTACGATCTGCAAGCGCTTTATTAAAGGGCTCCATTCATCACAAAAGAAATTAAGACCCATTGCAGGATATGTGTCGACATGCATCGAAACTATCTCAACGCGGCACTAGCCTGCAAGAGGGTTATCATCGCAACACGATAACCGCTCTTCCAGGCGCTGGAAAACCTGTTTTTTGGTCGGAGCTGTCTCCTTCCCACCTCTCCTGTACCCTATTCTACAGTAGTCCAAGGTTCTGTGCAAGCTCCTGCCGGAAAAATTGCGAACCCCGCGGTGCAGAAATGGGCGGGCTCCGGTGGGAGAAAAGCGAAGCGTGGCAGCTCCGACCGTCATCCGTAGCGAAAGGGGGTATGGTCCGGCCACTGCTTCGCTGGTGATGTGCGAGCCGAAACAGTAGTGTACGAAGCCACGCAGGACTTGCCAATTTTTCCATGGAGGTAGCCCACATATGCGTACCAAGAAGCTATGGAGTTCCTTCTCAATTCTTGTCATGACTGTCTTGGTTGTTTCGGCTTGCTCCTTGGCAGGAACCGATCAAGGAAAGCAGTCGAATACCGGCTCCGGAGGAGCGCCGGTGGAGATCGAATTCTGGAATTACTGGGACGGCCAGAACGGAGAGGCCATCAGCGCCTTGATCGAAGAGTTCAATGCGGAGCATCCCGACATCCGGGTCAAGAATGTGACGATGCCATGGGGAGAACTGCTTCCAAAGCTCCAAGCCGCTATCGCGGGTAAGAACCCGCCTGCTGTGGCAGCTGGTGATATTGCGTGGATGTCCAGGCTCCATTCCACGGAGGCGCTTCTTCCTCTGGATGAGGCTATCAAAGAGGCGAAAGTGGATTTGGAGGACTTCTATCCAGCTCCTCTCGAGTACAGCAGGTACCAGGGGAAGCTTCAGGCACTCCCGGTCAGTGCTAATAGCCTTGGGCTATTCTACAACAAAGATCTGTTCCGGAAAGCTGGGCTCGATCCCGATTGTCCACCTCAAACGTGGGAAGAACTTCGGGAGGCGGCAAAAGAGATTGCCGCGCTGGGAGAAGGTATCCAAGGATTTGAGATTTACACTACCGCCGGTGACAACGGGGAAGGATTGACATGGCAATTCCAACCCTTCCTGTGGCAGGCAGGCGGGGAGTACCTAGCTGACAACTATAGTAAGCCAGGTTTTAACAACGCTTCAGGCGAAAAGGCTCTACAGTTTCTGGTTGACCTGATTCATCGTGACAAGGTTTCGCAGCCCGGGCAGTGGGGCGCCTTCGAAAAGGGCCAGGCGGGCATGCGGATTGACGGCTCTTGGATGGTGGGCGTATTCGCGAAGCAGGCGTCGTTTGACTGGGGCACGGCGATGATTCCTACGCCCGAAGGAGGCCAGCCAGCCACGAACCTAGGGGGCGAACAGATCTTCGTTTTCAAGACTACCCCTGAGAAGCAGGCGGCAGCCATCAAATTTGTTTTGTGGCTGACCAGTACACCCGTGCAGGTGGAGTGGGACATCTTAACGGGTTTCATGCCCATCCGAAAGTCCGTGGCAAGCGATCCTAAGTACCAGGCTTGGCTTAATCAGGAGCCTCGCCTGAAACCGTTTGTGGAGCAGCAGCAATTCGCACGTGCACGTCCTCCCATTCCCGAGTATCCTGATACGTCGCTCGCGTTCGCAAGAGAACTGGAGAAAGCTTTCTTCGGGCAGGTCACGGTAAAAGAGGCGCTTGCCAACGCTGAAAATGCCGTCATCAAGGCCATGCAGAAATAAGTCGGGCTGGAGGTGGCAATTTCGTCAACTTCAGGCTCTAGAATGCCTCGTACCAGTTGCCCTGGACCGTTGGAACCGGCTATTGCTGAACGGTAGTCGGGCAACGATGATGGAAGTATTAAACCGGTTGGTATTAAGTAGCGCCGGGTACGCTTATTAAAGCCCAAGCGGTAACGTCAGGCTAACAAGGCGGTGGAGCCGGGCCTGCTCCAGGTACTGAAACGAGCTGCCGAGGCTCGTGACTTTCGCTTTGACTCTGATCACCAGCGATTCAGGTGGCGGGAGGTCAGCATCCTACTGTCTACTTCATCAGTCATTCCGCCCCGGACGGGGCGTTGGAAGGCTGGAAGGCTGCTACCTCCCGCCGATCCTGGAGTAGTGCCAACGTTCCTTTGGCATGGACGCTGGCAAGGTTCAATCTCGGATGTCGCCCCGCCATAATATGGCATCGTTTCCCTTTCTTACCTTTAACAGATAGAATCCCAGAAAATGACATCAACAAGCAGACTAGTGGATTCTGACCGCTAGCGTACGAGGGAGTGGTTCCGTTGCGGGCGGTGCGGACCATAACGGATCGGCCTTCATCCTTAAGGGCCAGTCAGGCCTGGGCTGCGCTATTCTTATTGCTACCTGCCTTGTTAGTCTTCGGGTTGTTCAACATTTATCCTACGCTTTACGCGGTATGGCTTAGCCTCCTTGATTGGGACGGGCTCAGCGCTGCGAAGGTCTTCGTAGGGGCGGGGAATTACCGCGAACTTCTCCATGATGCCGATTTCTGGAACTCCGTTCGTGTTACTGCGCTTTATACGGTCAGTGTGACTGTGTTATCACTGGCTGCTGGTCTTGCTGTCGCCCTAGCACTCAACCGACGCCTTTTCGCCAGAACGGTTTACCGGACAATCTATTTCACGCCGGTTATTACTGCAACTGTAGCTGCCGGCGTGGTATGGACGCTGCTATTTGACCCCGTCAACGGCGTGATCAACGTGGGCCTACGGAAGATTGGCATCAGCGGCCCGCGTTGGTTAAGTGACCCGTTATGGGCGCTTCCAGCGGTCATTCTCGTTGGGGTTTGGAAACGCCTCGGCTTCAATATGGTGGTTTACTTGGCGGGTCTCCAGGCGATCTCGCCGGAGTATTACGAGGCAGCGCTGGTGGACGGTGCCGGTCCGTGGCACCGGTTTAGGCATATCACGTGGCCGCTTCTAACCCCAACCACTGTACTGCTGACAATTATGACGGTAATCGATTCGTTTCAGGCTTTTGACCATGTCTTTGTCATGACGTCCGGTGGTCCCTTAGGGGCCACGGATGTACTGCCCCTGTTCCTGTATCGACAAGCGTTTCGACTGTTTCATCTCGGCTACGCTGCGGCCGTGGGCTGGGTTATATTTCTGGTTGTTTTCGTCGCCACAATTTTACAGTGGCGCTTGTCAGGCGAAGGAGGCTGGAGGAGATCATGAACCGTGGGGGGCATCGGCTGCAGGCCATAGCCGGATCCTTGCTGCTTCACGCATTTCTCATTGCGGGTGCGATAGCGGTTGTCTTGCCCTTCCTGTGGATGATTACTACTTCACTTAAACCGATTCAGGAAACGTTTTCGCCCCCGTATCTCGTCCCTGTATGGTTTCGATGGGAGAATTACGTAGCCGCATGGAAAGCAGCACCCTTTGGGCGGTATTACCTGAACAGTTTCATAATGGCTGTTTTCATTACGGCCGGTCAGGTGATCACGAGTGCGATGGCGGCATACGCGTTTGATCGGCTGGAATTCCCATTTAAGAACGTGCTTTTCTTGCTGTTCCTCGGTACACTAATGATTCCGTTTCATCTACAGCTCATTCCGTCGTATCTTCTGGTGCAGCGGTTGGGGTGGCTTAACACCTACGCCGCCCTCATCGTGCCCCGACTGGCGAGTGCATTTGGGATATTCTTGATGCGACAGTATTTCCGGACCATTCCCAGAGAACTTGATGAGGCGGCCATGATCGATGGTTGCAGTCCGTTCGGTGTGCTTTTCCGTGTTCTCCTGCCTATAGCGCGCCCAGCGGTTGCTACCCTGGGACTGTTCGCGTTTCTTTTTGCGTGGAATGACTTCCTTTGGCCCCTCATAGTTACTACGAGCCCGGAGAAGCTTACCATTCAGGTCGGTCTGGCCATGTTTTCCGGGAAGTACGGGACGCAGTGGGTGTACCTGATGGCTGGCACGGTAACAGCGACGTTGCCGGTTCTCGCTCTGTTTGTATTGGCTCAGCGCTGGATTATTCAAGGTTTGACAATGGGAGGGCTTAAGGAATAACGCTCATGACGCAGCATCTCGAATGGGTACGAGACGCGGTATTTTATCAGATTATGCCGGATCGTTTTTGCAACGGTGATCCCTCGAATGATCCACCGAATGTGCAGCCATGGGGAGATTCCCCTACCTCGACTAGCTTTTTTGGCGGTGACTTGGCGGGAATCAAGGAGCGGTTACCGTATTTGAAGTCACTGGGAGTCACCGCCCTCTACCTAACCCCGATTTTTGCGGCCCCCTCTAATCACAAGTACGATACCGCTGACTATTACCAAGTGGATCGCTGCTTTGGTGGGAACGAAGCGCTCCGTTCCTTGGTGGACGCCGTGCACGAGCATGGAATGCGTATTATTTTGGACGGGGTGTTCAACCACACCGGGGACTCGTTCTGGGCTTTCCAGGATGTCCTCCACAGAGGGGAAGCCTCTCCCTACTGTCAGTGGTATCATTTCGAATCCCTGCCCGTACGTGTGCAGCCTCCGAATTACCGAGCGTGCGGCGGTGTCTCATACCTCCCGAGGCTCAATACGGAGAATCCTGCTGTGCGGGACTACCTGTATGGCGTCGCCAGTTATTGGATCGAGGAATACCACATCGATGGCTGGCGACTTGATGTGCCCTGGGAGGTTTCGCATGATTTTTGGCGTGGGTTTCGCAAGGTCGTGAAGCAGATTCGACCGGACGCGTTTCTCGTCGGCGAGGCTTGGGGCAACGCATCTCCGTGGCTTGAGGGGGACCAGTTCGATGGTGTTACCCACTACCCGCTACGGGAACTTCTGATTCGGTTCTTAGTGCAACAAGCGATTGACGCTAGCACTTTTGACCGTGAGCTCAAGGCCCTTCGCGGTGCCTACCCGGCGGAAGTTAGACAAACTTTGCTCACCCTTGTGGGTAGTCACGACACCCCGCGAATTCGGACAGTGGCGGGGGGACGGGTAGACCCAGTGAAAGCGGCTTATGTGTTTCTTTTTACGTTTGAAGGTGCCCCGATGATCTATTACGGCGACGAAGTAGGCTTGGAGGGTGGACAAGATCCAGATTGTCGCAGGTGCATGCCTTGGGATGAATCCCAGTGGAATCACGACTTACTCTCGCTCGTGAAAAAGTTGTGCCGGATACGGTCTAATCACCCGGCTCTTCGACGAGGGGATTTTCGCACTTTATGCTGCCAAGAACGAACCTACGTCTTCAGCCGTACCCTCCAAGACGATACAGTGATTGTGGCGATCAACGCTGGTTTTCAGAAGGAATCTCTTCGTATTGTTTCTCCCCGGAAAGTCTCTGCCTGGCGGGATGCGCTATCAGATTCTATTTTTCCGACGGGTGATTCCGGAACTGTCGCATTGGATCTGGATCCACTTGGGTTTGTTGTACTGACGCCAGCAAGCTTGAGGTGAAGGGGCGAACCCCCTTCACCTTTTCCTTTTCGTGCACGGAGGATCGGAGTTCGTGGTCATCGAACTTTCCGCTGAGCGTACTTCTGTACATACTTAATCTCAAATCAATTTGCCAGAGGAGCGGGAGGCATGAAGATCGCTAAAGTGATCGTGGAGTTTGACTTAAGTGAGGGAGAAAGCGCTGTCAGGGAATTTCAGGATTTTCTCCATGCTTACCTAAATAGAGGAGCCAAGCCAACAGGCTCCGAGGTTTCCACCCCTGACTCTTGTCGCCAAACCGTTGACCCAGATCAGATTAACCGGTTGCGGCGGCTTTCTGAGGGTCTCACTCAAAAACAATTGCAAGTATGGCGTGTTTTCATGGAGAACCCCGGTCCCATCTCCGCCACCAAACTGAAAAACCTGCTCCCCGAACTAAAGCAACCGGGCGCTCTGCCCGGAGTGTTTCGGGCAGCTCATAGGTGGGTAACCCAACTGGGCGGTGAAAAAAGTGATTGTCCTTTTACCCAGATTCGGTGGACCGGATCGGAGGGAATCTACAGGGGCCTAACACCTGAGGAGGTGGAAGCATTACGACAGGAGCCAACATGACGATAACCGGTGTTTCGGCATAGGGCATGCGCAAGTGCCGACAGTCCCTAAGTCAAAAAGCGGGAATGGTGTCCCCTGGTGAAAGGGAACCGCTTCCCGCTTGTTTTCTTATGTAAGAACGGCAGGATTACCCCTGTTTCGTGTCTTCCATGGGCGGTGGCATCACAGGCCGCTTGGGGCTCGGCTGCTGCCACTTGAAGATCTTGTTGAGGAAGTTGAAGATCACCTTGGATTCCTTGGCCATGAACGGTCCCAGGATCGCGAGAATTAGCACGTAAAGGGCGGCAAAGGGCTGCAGAATCGGCATCAGCCCTCCCTGGGCACCAAGGTTGGCCATGACGATAGAAAATTCGCCACGGCAAACAATAGTCAGACCAATATTGGCGGAAGCACGATGGGACAGCCCAGCGGAACGGCCGGCCAGCATGCCGGCGATGAAGTTACCCAGGGCACTGGCCGCGGCTGCAGCGACGGCCGGCCCGATAGCTCCTCCCAGCGAAAAGGGATCAATGGAAAGGCCGAAACTGAAGAAGAAGAGGGCCCCGAAGAAATCCCGGAAGGGGAGGATGAGGTGTTCAATCCGCTCCCGATGCTCGGTTTCAGCGATCATCAGGCCGAACAGGAGCGCGCCGATGGCCTCGGCTACGTGCAGGGTTTCGCCGAAGCCGGCCACCAGCATCAGGAGGGAAAAGATGATGAGGAGAAAGACTTCATTCGACGGGATGCTCAGCAGCCGGTTGAGCCATGGCAGGGCCAGTCTGCCCAGCAGCAGGATCGCCAGCATGAACCCCAACGCGGTGCCTCCCGCCATCAGCACCTCGCCGAAGGATGTGGCGCCGCTCAGCACAAAGCCGGAGACAATCGACAGGTAAACGGCAAGAAACAGGTCGTCGGCCATCACGATGCCCAGGATCAGTTCCGTTTCCGGATTGGCCGTGCGCTTCAGATCGACCAGGATCTTTGCAATGATGGCGGTGGAGGTGACCGTCATGAGGCCGGCGGTCACCAGGACCTCCTTCAGGGGCCACCGCATGAGGAAGCCGAAACCTAACCCGACGAGGAGGCTAAGGCCCACATGGATGACCCCGGCCACCGCGATTTTCCGGCCGGCGTGGATGAGCCGGCTGACGGAAAACTCCAGCCCGAGGTAGAAGAGAAGGAAGAGCACACCGAGGCGGCCCATGAATTCGATAAGGGCCTCACTGTTGATAAAGCTCAGGTCGATGATCCCGATCCTGGGGGCGTGAGGGCCGAGGAGCATGCCTAACACGATGAGCAGGGGCACTGTGGAGACACGGAACTTGGATGCTACGAGGCCTGCAACGGACATGAGGGCCAGCGCGAGCCCCAGTTCGAAGACGGCATGCTCCATGCGCTAATCACTTCCCCTTTGGATAAGTTGCTTTAGCGCCTTGACCTGATGCCGTTCACCCGCAACCACGAGCGTTGCACCTGCTGTGAGCACCTCATCGGGTCCCGGACTCACCTTCTGGCGACGGTCCCGATCAATGATGGCAATGATAACAGCACCTGTCCGCTGCCGGATTTGCAGGTCGCCGATCTTCTTCCCCGTCACCGGCGAACCGGGCTCTACCTTGTACCATTCAATGACGAGGTCATCGAGGGCTACTTCCACGGAATCGAGGTCCTTGGGCTTGTAGGTCATTCCGCCGATGATGGCGGCCACCTGCCGCGCTTCATCGTCGTCCAGCGTCACGCTGGAGATGGGAGTATCCGGGTCGTCATAGTCAAAGTGGTACAGCCCCCGACGACCATCATCATGGATCACCACAACCAGCTTGTCGCCGCTCCGGGTTTCGATTTGATACTTGCGGCCAATTCCAGGGAGGTCAGACTCCCGAATGCTCGGCACGGAGAATCCCCCTCATTCATTCTGTCCTTGAAGGTAGACACAGACGGTTCTATGATAGCACAACAATCGCTGGACCGTCCATGTAAGCCACAGGTGGTGGTACAACCCCGCCGGGTCATAGGGAATGGGTGACGGAGGTGACCGGTGGGATGGATACCACACGGCGGAAAGGCCGGGACGATTGGCGGGAGACCTTTGAGGTGATCGAAAAGGACGGGACGGAATCATTTCAAGATATGCTGCTGGATACCGTTGCGGACTACCTCAACGCCAAGTACGGCCAAGAAGTGGTGGTACGGCGGGGGAGGGGATCAGCAGGATGAGCAGCGGTCCGGTTCAGCTTCCCTGTGCGATTCTCGCCCGGATCTCCCAGGAGACGGTACGACAGGGGGATTCCCTGGAGCACCAGGTCATGGCGCTGCGGGAGTGGGCCCGAACCCTCTCCAACCAGCAAGTGGAGTACGTGATCCGGCATGTATTTGAGGATGACGGGATCTCCGGCTGGTCCCACTCCATCCTGGAGCGGCCTGCCATGCAGAAGCTGATCCAGGTGGTGGAGCGGGGTGAGGTGAAGGTCGTGTTCATTAAGGGCCTCTCCCGCTTCAACCGGGACGATGCGGAGGCCCGGATGTTCTTTGAGTGGCTGGATGGGCAGGGGATTCGGCTGCTTTCCCTGGAGGAGGGCTTCGATTCGGCCGAGCGGGGCTCAGCTATGGCTATCTTTCAGATTCATTCCTTCCTGTCCCGCATGGAGTCGGACCGGAAGTCCATCGCCGTGAAGATTGCCATGCGGCAAAAGGCGACCAAGGGGGAGTGGAAGGGGGGCATTCCTCCCTACGGATTCGATTACGATCCCGTGACCAAGCGGCTGCGTCCCATCGACAAGCTCCGGCCTGTGATCCTGGACATCTTTGCCATGGCGGCGGAAGGGATGGGAGCAGGGCGGATTGCCCGCCACCTGAACGAAACCCGCAAGTGGGCCCACCTGGACGACCGGGTGTGGACCATCAACCTGATCCGGCGGATGCTGACCCGTCGGGCTTACGTGGGAGACCTGGTCCAGGGACGGGTGGAGTACCGGTACACCCGCACACTGGAGAGCACGGTGACGGGGGGGCGGGCCTTCGGGCGGAAGCGCCGGAAGATGCAGATCCGGCCTGAGAGCGAGGTTACCGTGGTGGAAAACGCCCACGAAGGGATTGTCCCCCGGGACCTGTTCGAGCGGGTACAGGAACAGCTAAGGCGGCGAGCCCGGCCGGGGTTTCAGCCCCACCAGCCCAACGCGCGCCATCCCCTCACGGGCCTTCTGGTCTGCGGCCGCTGCGGGAGTCCGATGATCCACCACGGCCGGAACGCCTCCCGGGGTTTCAACTACTACACCTGCACCACGAAGTTTCGGAAAGGGGTCGCCTGCTGCAATCAGCGGAACGTGAGGGCAGACCGGCTGCATGCGCTGATCCTGTCCCGTCTGGAGGAGCGGTGGCGGCATCTGCCTGGCCCGGAACAATTCTGGAGCCGGTACGTCCCCCGTGAGGGGAACCGCTCCGCCCTTTCCCGCCGGCTTGCGGAGGTGCAGCGGCAACTGACCGCCGCGCAGGAGCGGCTCGCCAAGATTCTGGTGGATGCCGATCTGTCCGATGCCGCGGTCCGGACGCGAGCCGCCCAAGCGATGGCCGAGCGGATCCGAAGTCTGGAGGCGGAGCGGGACCGCCTGGCTGCCGAGCTGCAGTCTGCCGAGCGGGGTCCGGACAGGTGGGACAGCCTGGAGCGAGAGGTGGAGGCCCTTGTTCGCACCGGTCTCCGGTTCGACCCGGCAGATCGCGCTCTTCTGCGCCGACTGTTTCACCGGTGGATCCGGCGGGTAATCCTCCGACACGACGACGCCGGCGGTGGGAAGGAGCGCCTTTTGGTCACGATCGAATACCGGGTCGCGGGAATGTGCGGGTCGAAGGCATAAAAAAAGAGCCGTGAGGGGCCTCACAGGTCTTTTTTGGTCACTTTGCGGCCGGCTGCCTTCGCGGCGGGATAGACCGCGGCGCCCGGGGCGATGGCCAGGTCGTTTGCCCCAGCCTGTGCGCCGATGAACGGCGAGAAAGCCGGAAGGCCGAAACCGAAGCCGCCATAGTTCATGCGCTTGCGCACTCCTTTCCAATCTCGTGACCGGCGTACCCATGATGAACGACGGTCACCCGCCCCTTACGTGGGGCGCTTCAATCCCACAGTATGACGGGGGGAAGGGGGGTGTGACGAACCGGTCCTACGCCTTGGGCTCCTTCCCCTCGGCCGGGTAGATGAGATACTGGAGGGTATAGCCGCCCTCGGGGCTTTCAAAGCGCGCCAGGAGTTGATCCAGTTCGGCCAGGAAACCCGGCAGCTTTTCCGGAGTGAGATCCAGCCGGCGAAGGCCATGGCAGGCGGTCTGGGGGTCTTCCCGGTGCGCCCGGAGGAAATCAGCTTGTACCTTGTTAAGCTGCTGGGCAAGCCCGGTCTCCTGGTGGCTGCTGCTTTCCGTATGGCCCGCCAGGCCCGGATCGGTCTGAAACTCCCGGGCGATGGCCTGGTAGTACTTTTCGACAATCCCGTTCTGGGTTTGCCGGGTGAATTTTAGCTCCACCAGCCCCACCTTGAGCAGCTGCTTGACATGGTAGCTGGTCTTGGCGGGTTCCTCATTCAACGCGTCTGCCAACTGCTTGGCGGTCATGGGTTTTTCGGTCAGGGCGTTGAGGATCCGGATACGGCACTGGTGGCTCAGCGCTTTCAATTGCTTGATATCAGTGATGGTATATGATTCCAGCATGTAGGGATCTCCTCTTGCCTGCCGTTGATGGAGGTACCAGCGGCGGGAAATTATTCAACATTAACTTTAACACACCGAAACTTTCCTCGACAGCCCTTCCCCATATTGGCGAAATAGTGTGTACCCATCCCAACGGACCCGGGGGTCCGCCAGAGACAGAACCGGAGCCCCGAAGGGCACCCTTCAGGGCTCCGGCGTCATCCCGCCCGGGTTGCCACTGCCTCCAGCGAGGACCAGGTGACGGGAAACCCGCCGGGGGACGCGCGCATGGCCGCTGCCGCAGCCAGTTCCACCGCAGACTGCTCGGCCGGGGTCAAATCGGCGGCCCAGTACGGAGCCACCACGCTCATCAGGCGGATGAAGGGCTCGGGAAACAGGATCGGACGGACAGTTGTCGGGTTGTACAGGTGCTGAATGAAAAAACCGTTGGCGGCCAGCAGGGCGGCCACCTCCCTGGCCGTCGGAAGATCAGGCGGGTCCACCGCTCCGCGGGGCCCCAGGAGTTGGCGTCCGATCCGATCCAGCAGGGCAAACCACTCGGCAAAGGCAGGGGCCGTGGCACAAATCAGTACCAGCTGGCCTCCGGGGCGGAGCACCCGGCACATCTCGGCCATGGCTGCCGCCCGATTCCGGAACCAGTGAAAGACAGAGTTGCAGATGACCAGGTCAAACAGCCCGTCCGGATACGGCAGTTGTTCCGCGTCGCCCACCGTGAAGTGGGCAGGAATGCCCAGCAGAGCGGCCTTGTGTTGGGCAACCCGGACCATGCCGGGCGAGAGGTCGATTCCGCATAGGAGCCGGGCGGGGCCGAACCACCGAGCCACCTCCAGCAGGTTGACACCCGTGCCGGAGCCGACGTCGAGCACCGCAGGTGCCGGCGGCACACGCAACAGCGGCAGGAGGCGGCGCAGGCCCTGGACATAGTACTGCCCGGCGACCGCGTCGTAAAGGGGGGCGGTTCGGGAGTAGCCTCTGGCCAGCCGCGATTTCATCCGTTCCACACCGGTTTCGATACCCCCTTGGCACCAGCATATGCGCCGGGCTACGGGCCGCTCCGCCCGTCCCACCTGTGTCATCCCGGGGCGCCGCCCATAGAATGGAGCAGTCTCCTGATGGCAAAGGAGGTTCGTACGTGCGACGCGGATTTGTGGCTGCTCCTCCGTTTCTTCCACCCATGGGCCTACAGGTTCCGGGCGCCCCGCCGATGATGCCGCCGCCTCCGACCACCATCCCGACGATACCGCCGCTGCCGGTTCAGTCCCAGGCGCCCGCCACAAACCCGAACACGGAGGCCACACCTCAGTCCGCTCCGGGCGGAGTGCAGCCGGCTGTTCCGGTGGTCTCGGTGATGCCGAACCTGCCGTTTCCGTTGCCCACGCCCGCACCCTGGGGAGCCCAAGGGAGCCCCGTGCCGTTCCCGCCTCCTGGCGTGCCTCAGCAGCAGACCACCCCCGCACATACGGCAGCAACCTCCCCGTCCACAACCGGGACGTCCTCCCAGGCGGCTTCCCAGACGGGAACCGGCGGGGGGCAGGGGGAGGGTACTACTCCGGTGAACGCACCTGCCGCGTGGCCTGCAGCCGGTGTGGGGGGAACCTTCCCAGCGGGGGGCAAGTTCCCCGTCGCAGGCTCTCCGCTGAGGACGGTGCCGCAGGCGGTGCTGCCCCAGCAACCGCCGCTGGCCCAGCAGCAGGCTCTGGCACAGCAACAGGCCCTGGTCCAACAGCAAGCGCTGGCGCAGCAGGTGCTCGCTCAGCAGGCCCTGGCTCAGCAGGCCTTCCTGCAGCAGCAGGCGCTGGCGGCGATGCTGCCGGGTGGTGTCTCCACTACCCAAAACGCGGCCGCTGCCGGGCAGAGTGCGCCGTCCGGCTCCACCGGGCACCGTGTGCAGGCCCTCCCCAAGTCCGGCACATACAGCACGCGCGGGCGTGGCGTGGACTACTCAACCCGCGGATAAGTTCGCTCTGACTGGAAATCGCTGCCCCGGCTGCCAGGGAGATACGGCAGCCGGGGCAATAATTTGTATCATGCATATGACACATTTGGTCTTTGCATCGGCCAAAAAACTTGGTACTATAGTGCATGAATCGATCTAGACTTCTGGGCGTAAAGGACCAGCCCAAGGAACAAGAAAACCACCGATGTAGGTATCGGAATAATAATCCGGTAGGTATGATCCATAGGGTTCTAGTGGTACAATCCACAGAGTATATACTCACAAATAATAACGTTTGTGGCATTCACGCTACCATCCACCGGGGATAACCTCTCGTCCGAGCAGCCCCTCGGGCGGGGTTACTATAGGAGGGACCAGGCCACGGATCCTGTGGCAGGGGATGCCTGCAACAGGGTCGCTCCAGCCGCCGCTTGGGCTCTCCCCAGCCGAAGTTCGGCTGCAAGGGAATAACTGGAGGTGCGGACGTGGCGAAGTTTGAGAAACTCACTCCTCCAACCGATGGCGAGCCTATTCGGATGGTGAACGGCCGGCTGCAGGTTCCGGACAACCCCATCATCCCGTTTATTGAGGGTGACGGAACCGGTCCGGACATCTGGCGGGCCAGCCAGCCTGTGTTTGACGCCGCGGTACAGAAGGCGTATGGCGGCAAGCGCCGGCTGGTCTGGTTTGAGGTCTACGCCGGTGAGAAGTGCCTGAACAAGTTCGGGGAGTGGCTGATCGAGGACACCATCACCGCCTTCCGGGAGTTCAAGGTTGGTATCAAGGGCCCCCTGACCACGCCGGTGGGCGGCGGTATCCGCTCCCTGAACGTAGCGCTGCGGCAGAAGCTGGACCTGTACTGCTGCGTGCGTCCTGTGCGGTGGTTCCCCGGTGTTCCGAGCCCCCTGAAAGAACCGCACAAGACCAACGTGGTGATCTTCCGGGAGAACACGGAAGATATCTACGCCGGCATCGAATGGAAGGCCGGAACCCCTGAGGCGCGCAGGGTAAAGGAATTTTTGGAAAAGGAAATGGGCAAGGTCTTGCCGAATGCCGAACATGGCGATCAGATCGGCATCGGAATCAAGCCCGTCTCCGAGTTCGGAACCAAGCGCCTGGTACGGGCGGCCATCCAGTACGCCATCGATAACAAGCGGAAGAGCGTCACCCTGGTGCACAAGGGGAACATTCAGAAGTTCACCGAAGGCGCCTTCCGGGATTGGGGCTACGAGGTGGCGACGACGGAGTTCCGCCAGTACTGCGTAACGGAAGAAGAACTCTGGAGCGATGCCTACAAGGGCAAGCTGCCCGAGGGCAAGATTCTGGTCCGTGACCGGATCGCCGACATCACTTTCCAGCAGTTGCTGCTGCGGCCGGAAGAGTGGGACGTCATCGCAACGCTCAACCTGAACGGTGACTACCTGTCCGACCATGTGGCAGCGATGGTGGGCGGCATCGGCATTGCTCCTGGTGCAAACATCTCGTATACCAGCGGTATCGGCGTGTTCGAGGCAACCCACGGTACGGCTCCGAAGTACGCGGGCCTCGACAAGGTCAATCCCGGTTCCGTGATCCTCTCCGGTGAGATGATGCTGCGGTATATGGGGTGGCACGAGGCGGCAGACCTGATCATCAAGGGCCTTGAGAGGACCATTGCGAACAGAACAGTCACTTACGATTTCGCCCGTCTGATGGAGGGCGCTCGTGAAGTGAAGTGTTCTGAGTTTGGTCAGCTCGTCATCGAGAACATGTAGGTTCCTCGGGCGGGCTGCCCGCCCGGGCAGTCCGCCTGGGAGAATCCGACAGGAGGGCCCGAATAAGATGATCAAGAGGCGCAAGATTTCCATCATCGGTTCCGGTTTCACCGGACAGGGTACTGCGATCTTTACTGCCGCTCGTGACCTGGGCGACGTGGTCCTGGTGGACCTCCCCGCTCGCGAGAACTTCGCCAAGGGTGTCGCCCTGGACCTAATGGAGAGCATGCCTGTCTACGGCTCCGACACCCGCTTCATCGGCACAGCGAACTACGAGGACATTGCAGGCTCCGACGTGGTTATCATCACCGCAGGCGTTCCCCGGAAACCCGGTATGAGCCGTGAGGACTTGGTCAATACAAACGCCACTGTTGTGAAGAGCGTCGCTGAGCAGGTGGCCAAGTACGCCCCCGATGCGTACGTCATCGTGCTCACCAACCCGGTGGACTCCATGACCTACGTGGCGCTGAAGGCCTCCGGCTTCCCGAAGAACCGGGTCATGGGCCAGTCCGGCGTGCTGGATACCGCCCGGTATCGCACCTTCATCGCCAACGCCCTCGGCGTCTCCTTCCAGGACGTCCACGGCTTTGTGCTGGGCGGCCACGGCGATGACATGGTGCCGCTGGTGCGGTACACCTCCGTCGGCGGCGTTCCGGTGGAGAAGCTTCTCCCCAAGGAGACCCTGGACGCCATTGTCGAGCGGACCCGGAAGGGTGGCGGCGAGATCGTCAACCTGATGGGGACCTCGGCAGGGTACGCGCCGGGTATGTCCCTGGTGGAGATGGCGGAAGCCATCCTGAAGGACCGCAAGCGGGTGATCCCGGCCATCGCCTATCTCGACGGCGAGTATGGCTATCGGGACATGTGCCTCGGCGTTCTGACCGTCATCGGCGGGAATGGTATCGAGAAGATCATCGAGATCGACCTGACCGATGAGGAGAAGGCTGCCCTGGACAAGGGCGCCCAGGGCGTCAAGGCCATGATCGAGATGCTGAAGGCGGGCGTGCTGAAGCAGTAGGCAAAAATCCAATCCCTTGGGTCGGGTCTGCCGGCCCTCCATAAGCTGGAAAGGAAGATGGGTTTGGCTACGTCTCCTGCTTTCAAGGCTGGCCTGGAAGATGTTATTGCCGGTACGTCCGACATTTGTTTCATCGACGGCCGGGAAGGACGTCTAGTTTACTGCGGCTACGACATCAATGACCTGGCCAAGTACTCCACCTTTGAGGAGACTGTATTCCTGCTGTACCACAAGCGCCTTCCTACGAAGGCGGAGCTTCAGGAGTTTGATGCGAAACTGAAGGCTTCCCGGGCGGTACCGCAGGAAGTACTCCAGATCATGAAGATGATGCCTCCCACCACCCATCCGATGGCGGCCCTGCGGACCGCTGTGTCGGCCCTGGGCAACTTCGCCCCGGATGCGGAGGAAAACAGCTGGGAGGCGCAGGTGGAGACCTGCATCAAGCTGACCGCCCAGATGGCCACCCTGGTGGCGGCCTGGGAGCGCATCCGTAACGGCAAGGAGCCGGTGGCTCCCCGCATGGACCTGTCCCATGCAGCTAACTTCCTGTACATGCTGCGTGGGGAGGAGCCCGATCCCTTCGAAGCCCGCGTCTTCGATGTGGCGCTCATTCTCCATGCGGACCATGAGCTGAATGCGTCGACGTTCTCGGCTCGCGTGACCATTTCCACGCTGACCGACATCTACTCCGCCATCACCTCCGCCGTCGGCACCCTGAAGGGTCCGCTTCACGGTGGCGCCAACGAGCGGGTGATGCGGATGGAGATGGAGATCGGCGACATCTCCCGGGCGGAGCAGTGGATCAAGGACGCCCTGGCCCAGAAGAAGAAGATCATGGGCTTCGGCCACCGGGTGTACCGGACCAAGGACCCGCGGGCCTATATCCTCGAGTCCCTGGCCGAGGAAGTGGGCCGTCGGGCTGGCAACACCAAGTGGTTCGAGATGACCCGGGTGATCGAGCAGACGGTCCTCCGGGAGAAGGGGCTGTATCCGAACGTCGACCTCTACTCCGGCGCTGCCTACTACGTGATGGGCATCCCCATCGACCTGTTCACCCCGATCTTCGCTGTCAGCCGCATTGCCGGTTGGACGGCTCATATCCTGGAGCAGCTGGCCAACAACCGGATCATCCGGCCCCGGGCGGAGTACACCGGTCCGGAGCGGCTGCAGTACGTGCCGCTGGAGGAGCGCGGCTAAGCGTCTTCGCACTCTGGACCCGCCCCGTAAGGGGCGGGTCTTCCAATACTTTTTTCATTACATAGTCGCACACCACCATCAGTCCGAAACAGCCAGAGGCCAGAGGGGAGTATGAAGGAGGAGAAAGGGGATTCACATGCTGTTCAGGACGTCGGATCTGTGCGATCTTTATCCAAATGAGGTGCAGGTGGCGGAACCGATCCTGACCTCCTTCGGCGCCCGGCGGCGGTTCCACGGTCCGGTGGCCACTGTGCGGGTTTACGAGGACAACGTCCTGGTCAAGGAGGCACTGGAGACGGTTCCGTCGGGGACGGTACTGGTGGTGGACGGCGGCGCGTCCCGGCGCTGTGCACTGCTGGGGGACCAGTTGGCCGCGATCGGCGTGGAACGGGGGATCGCCGGGGTGATCATCAACGGCTGCGTCCGGGATGCGGCTGAACTGGCGAGCATGGGGCTGGGCGTGCTGGCCCTGGGCACCTGCCCCCGCAAGAGCAAGAAGGAGGGGCGGGGCGAGCGACAGGTGCCGGTGGAGTTTGCCGGCGTCCGCTGGGAGCCGGGGGCGTACGTCTACGTGGATGAGGACGGTGTGGTGGTTTCGCCCCGGCCGCTGATGGCGTACGCCTAAGACGGGTCGAAAAACGCAAATTGAGGTTGACTTTCCGGGCATCTGGCTCTATAATGCAAGCAAATTATTCCGCCAATGGCGATGAAGGAGTAAAGTAGGCAGGAGTCCGTCCATTCAGGGAGGCGGCGCCGTGACTGAAAGCGCTGCTATGGAAGGCCCTGCTGAAGTTCGCTCCGGAGCTGCACGCTGAACAGCCTTCGGGCACGTAGGCGGCGCCGGTTCTCCCCACCGTTATCCGGGGGCGGTGTCGAAGGTTTCCCTTCCGCACCGGAGTGAGTGGCCCTATGTTGGGGCAATAAGGGTGGTACCACGGGAGTAAGCTCCCGTCCCTTCCGGGACGGGAGCATTCTTTATTTCCGGCGATCGCCCGGGGGAGGCCGGTCCGGTGCCCTTCGGCGCAGACAGCTTGGTGAGCGGCAGAACATCGGGAGAGAGAAAGAAGCAGGAGGAGGCTGAGAGCATGGCCGAGATTGTGACGGACCAGGTAACCAGTGGGGAGGTAGGCCGGCGATTTGCAGCCCTCGGCTTTGGCTCCGGCCGTCCGGTGATCATCGCCGGACCCTGCAGCGTCGAGAGTGAGGAGCAGATTCTGTCCACAGCCCGGGCGGTGAAGGCGGCAGGGGCGACCATGCTCCGGGGCGGCGCGTTCAAGCCGCGGACTTCTCCACGGTCCTTCCAGGGCCTGGGGGAGGAGGGGCTGCGCCTGCTGGCCCGGGCGGGCCGCGAGACGGGGCTGCCTGTGGTAACGGAAGTCATGGATACCCAGGACATTGACCTGGTCGCGGAGTATGCCGATGTGCTTCAGATCGGCTCCCGCAACATGCAGAACTTTGCGCTGCTCAAGCAGGTGGGGCGGTGTGGGAAGCCCGTGCTGCTGAAGCGGGGGCTGGCGGCCACCATCAAGGAGTGGCTGAGCGCGGCCGAGTATATCACCTCCTCGGGCAACGACCAGGTGATCCTGTGCGAGCGGGGCATCCGAACCTTTGAAACCTATACCCGCAACACCCTGGATCTGAGCGCCGCAGTGGCGGTGAAGCAGATCACCGGGTTCCCGGTGGTGGTGGATCCCAGCCATGCGGCTGGCCGGCGGGATCTGATCCCTGCCCTGGCCAAGGCGGCCCTGGCGGCGGGCGCGGACGGACTCATGGTGGAAGTCCACCCCAATCCGGGCTGTGCCCTGTCTGATGCCGAGCAGCAGCTGGACTTCGAGGGCTTCCGGTCCCTCATGCAGGAGCTGGGGCTGCTGCCGCCCGGCGCCCTGGAGACCCTGGAAGACTGCCGGACCGAGATCGACCGGGTGGATGATCAGCTCATGGCACTGCTGGAGCGCCGGATCCGGATTGCCCAGCGGGTGGGGGAGCTGAAGCGGCAGGCGGGGCTGGCCTGCGTCCAGCCGGACCGGGAACGGGCCCTGTTGGATCGGGTGGCAGCCATGGCGCCGGAGATGGTGGATCCCGAGGCGATCCGGGAGGTGTGGCGCTCGATCATCGCCATGTGCCGGCAGGTCCAGATGGAGCAGCGGGGGGATTGACAGATTTCTTTCCGCTGCCTATCATGGATACACATCGAAGACGACGACAAAGGCGTTGACGGGAAATAGTAGGCACCCAACCCCAGCGCAGAGAGCCGGGCAGCAGGTGGGAGTCCGGCCTGGAGGCGGTGCTCGAACCCATCCCTGAGCCGGCGGTGAGGAACCGTCCCGGGAACCCGGCCCGTTATCCCACGGGGGCGCTTGTTGGAGCGCTATGAGAGTGGGCCTGCTCCGGCAGGCTCAGCCAGGTGGTACCACGGGTAAGCAACCCCGTCCGGCAGCGGACGGGGTTTTTGTCATGAAAAGGGGAGGGCCTCCCCGCTGGCGGGGAGATCAGCGTGCGGTGAAAGGGGCGCTGCGGGATGCGGGAACAGCTTCGTAACTGCAAACGGGTCGTGGTAAAAGTCGGAACCAGCACCCTGACGCACCCGAATGGGCATTTGCACCTCGGCCGGATGGAGCAGCTTGTCCGGCAACTCGCGGACCTGCACGCGGAGGAGCGGGATGTGGTGCTGGTGACCTCCGGTGCGGTGGGCGCCGGCATGGGGCGGCTGGATCTGAAGGAGCGTCCGGAGGATCTGGCGGGCAAACAGGCCCTGGCAGCGGTGGGTCAGGGAGTGCTGATGCAGCGCTACGAGGGGCTGTTTGCGGAGTACGGCTGCCTGGTGGGCCAGGTGCTGCTCACCCGGTTTGACCTGGAGAATCCGGTCCAGCGGGAGGCCGCTGCGTCCACGCTGGAACGGCTCTTTGCCTGGCGGGTGATCCCGGTGGTGAACGAGAACGATACGGTAGCCACCGAGGAACTGCGGGTGGGGGACAACGACACCCTTTCCGCCATGGTGGCCAGGCTGGTGGGGGCGGACCTGCTGATTCTGCTCAGCGACGTGGACGGCTTCTACCCCGCGGATCCCCGGAAGCATCCGGGGCTGGAGCCGCTCAGGGAGGTATCGCTGGACGACGACCTCGAACAGATGGCCGGAGGTGCCGGAAGCCCCAACGGTACAGGGGGCATGGTGACCAAACTGCAGGCGGCGCGGATCTGCGGGGAGGCCGGAATCCCCACGGTCCTGGCCAACGGGGCCCGGCCAGGGGTCCTGCGGGAGATCATGGCCGGGGAGCCGGTGGGCACCCTGTTCTTGCCCCCGCGGTCAGCGGCGCTGCGAAAGAGCGGGCAGGAGGGATGAGAAGGGATGATGACGGTTCAGGAGATGGCCAGGCGGGCCCGGGAGGCCCAGCCGCTTTTGGGGAATGCGACGGCACAGCAGCGCAATCAGGCCCTGGAGGAGATCGCCCGGGCGCTGGAGGAGGCGGCGCCCGCCATCCTGGAGGCCAACGCTCAGGACGTGGCGGCGGCCAGCCATCTGCCGGGACCCATGGTGGCCCGGCTCCGGCTGGACGGCAAGAAGCTTCAGGGACTCATCGATGGGGTACGGGCGGTGGCGGCCCTGCCGGAGGTGCTGGGAACGGAGATCGCGTCCTGGCGGCGGCCCAACGGCCTGCTGATCCGGAAGGTTCGGGTACCGCTGGGGGTGATCGGCCTGATTTTCGAGTCCCGACCGGGAGTGACGGTGGACGCGGCGGTGCTGTGCCTCAAGGCCGGCAACGCGGTGCTGCTCAAAGGCGGGCAGGAGGCAGCCCGGTCCATCGCCGCACTGGGGCAGGCCATCAGCACTGGCTTGAAGCGGGCCGGCTTCCCGGAGGATCTGGTGCAGGTGCTGCCGGCTACCCGGGAAGCGGCGGCAGCCCTGATGACCGCCACCGGACTGGTGGATGTGCTGATTCCCCGGGGCGGCGCGGGCCTGATCCGGGCAGTGCTGGAGCAGAGCCGGGTGCCGGTGATCGAAACGGGAACCGGCGTCTGTCATGTCTATGTGCATAAGGATGCCGACCTGGCCATGGCCCGGTCCATCGTGGTGAACGCCAAGTGCAGCAATCCTGCGGTCTGCAACGCCATGGAGACCCTGCTGGTGGACCGGGAGGTCGCCGGGGAGTTCTTGCCGGCGGTGGCGGCGGACCTGCGGGAGGCCGGGGTGGAACTGCGGGCCTGTCCGGAAGCCCGGCGCTGGATCTCCTGGGCGGGGGAAGCCACGGAACAGGACTGGGCTACGGAGTACAACGACCTGATTCTGTCCATCCGGGTGGTGGACGGCCTGGACCAGGCCCTGGAGCACATCCGGCGGTACGGCACCCGCCATTCGGAGGCCATCGTGACCCGGAATGAGGCGGTCGCTGCCCGGTTCCTGTCGGAGGTGGACGCGGCGGCAGTCTACCACAACGCATCCACCCGCTTTACCGATGGCGGCGAATTCGGCTTCGGTGCCGAGATCGGGATCAGCACCCAGAAACTTCACGCCCGGGGGCCCATGGGACTTGCGGAACTGACGAGCTACAAGTACCTGATCTACGGCGATGGCCAGGTGCGGGCGTAATCGGCAGTGCTGATCAATATCATCGAAAAGTGATATCAGTACGGAGAAGAACGCTGTTCCGGCACTTGGTGCAGCATGCTATAATTAGCAGGAGAAATGGAGCCGATAACGACCGTGCATGGCGGGTGAAGCTGGAGCCCCGCCAAGCGGGTCATCGGCCGGCAGTTGGGCTGCGGTGTCGGGGGGCTGACCGGTGTCGCAGTGCTGGCTGCCATTTCCATGTCTGCCCCCGGGTGGAGCGCCGCCACCCCATCTCGGCGTCCTGGCGGTCAGGGGGCTCGGCTGTCGGGGTGCTGCCGGCGGGCGCTGCCACCCGGGGCTGTAGATGAGGGCACCGGCCTGTGCCGCGCCAGAGTGATCAGCCTGCGACGAAGATGACGGCCGTCCGCGATGGACTCGCAGACGGCCCTTTCATTCAGCCCACGGGGTATTGCCTGCCGAAGTGAAAGGGTGGCGGCAGGAAATTTGTAAGTAGCGGAGAAAGATGGTGACGGCTCCGCTGGCTGGTCACAGTCTCCCGCGCGGTTCACCGAGTGCGGTCATGAGATTCCCAGCTGCGGCAGACTGAGCGAGTCGTAGCGCACAGGCTTAGGACAAGAAGGAGGAGTGGCAGTGCGGGAGATCCACGTGGATCAGATTAAGGAAACTATCGCCCGCCTGGTGCAGGAGGCCAACTTCAAGCTGGAACCGGATGTGACCCAGGCCCTGGCCCGTGCCCAGACGCTGGAAGAGGCGCCGGTGGGTCAGGCGATTTTGATGCAGATCATTAACAACGCCTCCATCGCCGAGTCCGAGCAGGTTCCCATGTGTCAGGACACCGGGGCGGCCCTGGTCTTCCTGGAGATTGGCCAGGATGTACACCTGGTGGGCGGCAACCTGTACGACGCCGTGAACGCCGGGGTGGCCAAGGGCTACACGGAAGGTTACCTCCGCATGTCCATGCTGGATGACCCCATCCGGCGGGTCAACACCCGGAACAACACGCCGGCTATGATTTATGTCGATATTGTTCCGGGCGATAAGGTCAAGATCACTGTGGACTGCAAGGGCGGCGGCTCGGAGAACATGAGCCAGCTGAAGATGCTGCCTCCGTCTGCCGGGTGGGAAGGCGCCAAGAAGTTCATCATCGAGACCGTGGCCAATGCCGGTCCCAACGCCTGCCCGCCGCTGATCGTTGGCGTGGGGATTGGCGGCAACTTCGACAAGTGCGCCCTCTTGGCCAAGAAGGCGCTCCTCCGGCCTGTGGGCTCTCCCAACCCGGATCCGGACTGGGCAGCCCGGGAACAGGAACTGCTCACGGAGATCAACAAGTTGGGCGTGGGGCCCATGGGGCTGGGCGGCACCGTGACGGCCCTGGCTGTTCATATTGAAGTGATGGGTTGCCACATCACGGCGCTCCCTGTGGCCGTCAACATCGAGTGCCACAGCCATCGTCATAAGGAGGCTGTTCTGTAATGGCTAAGGTGTATGTCACAACGCCGCTGACCGACGAGCAGGTTCGCCAGATCAAGGCCGGGGACGAGGTGATCATCAGCGGCGTGATCTATACGGCCCGGGACGCTGCCCACAAGCGGATGGTGGAAGATCTGGCAGCGGGGCGGCCGCTGCCCTTTGATCCCAAGGGTGCTGTGATCTATTATGTCGGGCCCACTCCGCCCAAACCCGGTCAGGTGATCGGCTCCGCCGGGCCCACCTCCTCCTATCGGATGGACAAGTACACCCCTGAGATGCTCCGTCAGGGCGTCAAGGCGTTCATTGGCAAGGGCTACCGGGGTGCTGAGGTGAAGAAGGCGCTGGTGGAGTACGGCGGCCTTTATCTGGTGTCCACCGGCGGCGCCGGTGCGCTGCTGGCCCGGGCCATCAAGGAGGCCGAGGTCATCGCCTATGAGGACCTGGGCGCCGAGGCGGTCCGCCGCCTGGTCGTCGAGAACTTCCCGACGGTCTGCATCCACGACGTGTACGGCGGTGACCTGTACACGGAGGGCCAGGCTCAGTGGGCGAAGCCGGACGCGATGGTCAAGCCCGGGGCGGCCGGGAGCAAGTAATACCGCGCATCCTTTTGGATCAAACGAGCCATCGGGATTCGGAAGGCACAGTCTTCCGGAATCCCGGTGGCTTTCTTGCTGTATCGCCCCATCTTCCACCTGCCGTCAGAAACGCTCGTTTGAAGCCTAAAAACATGCGGTTCGCAATTTTACCCATCACCAATAAAATCACCTATGGTATAATCGTCCGTGTATTCTGCTGACCTGGGGGTGGCGGCTTTTCGGATCAGGGCACGGCTGGTCGTGTGGGTAGTGCTGGCCATGATGCCCCACTTGGTGCTGCTGAGCCTCCAGGGCGCCGACCTGCTTCAGAGCCACATGGAGCGGGAACGACAGGCAAACCAGGCCCATGCCATTGCCACGGCCAATGCCTTTCTGCGGTACCTGGAGAGCCTGTGGGCAGCGGAGGTGGTTCTGGGTTCGGCCATCCTTCAGCTGCAGCATAACGCGGACCCGGAGGAGATTGGGCGGTTTCTCGCGCGGCACGTGCCTGATCATCCCGCGGTGGTTCGGTTCAGCTGGCTGAATCCAGAAGGGGCGGTGGTGGCCTGTACAGACGGGGCAACCTGCGGCGTCAACCTGGCCCCGCAGGGATTTGTGGCGGAGATTTTGCAAGGAAGTGAGAAAAGCCTCTCACCGCTGATCCATTCCGTGGTTGACGGTTCCCCTGTGGTGGCTGTGGCCCGGGGAATTCGAGACGGCGAAAGCCTGCAGGGCATCTTGGTGGCAACGCTGGATGTGACCAGGCTCGGGGAGGTGCTGCCCGACGGCAGCGCGGCGGGACGAGGCTGTGGGCTGGTGGACAGCGCCGGCAAGGTGGTCTACCAGCAAGCCGGGCCGTCCCCGCACTTCCCGGCCGGTGAGGGCCTCACGGGGACGTGGGCCGGCGCTTCCGGCGGGGGAGACTCCGTTGTCGCGACAGAGCCGGTGGCCCACCTGGGTTGGGTAGCCTTCGCCACCACGCCCCTGGAGCGGGTACGAGCCGAATCCTACGGGCATGTGATCAAGTACGCGGGGGTTGTCCTGCTGGCTTACGGGATCGCCGTGGCGGTGCTTCTCTGGTTCGGCCAGCGGCTGCTCCGGCCGGTGATGGCGCTGGAGCAGGCAGCCCGGGCGATATTCCGTGGTGACCTGAGCGCCCGGGTGGGCGTGCAGGGCACCGATGAGATCGCCGTGGCGGCCCGGGCCTTCGACCAGATGGCGGAGCGCATTCAGCAGTCGGAGAGTGAACTCCGGGCCCGGGCTCTTCAGCAGGAGGCAGTGGCCCGACTGGGTCTGGCGGCGCTGGAGGGGGCCAACCTGCAGCAGCTGTTGGACCAGACGGTCAACCTGCTGCGGGAAGTGCTGCAGGTGGAGATCTGCAACATACTGGAACTTTCGCCCGGCGGTGACAAGCTGTTGCTCCGGGCAGGGTGCGGCTGGCCGGACGGTGCCGTGGGATCGCTGACGGTTCCGACCTCGCTGGAATCCCAGGCAGGCTACACCCTGATCTCCTGCCAGCCGGTGATTGTCACCGACCTTTCGCAGGAGATCCGGTTCCGGGCGCCGCACCTTCAGGCCCTCGGGGTGGTCAGCGGTATGAGCGTGATCATTCAGGGGGAGCACCGACCATACGGCGTCATGGGGGTCTACACCACGCGGCCTCGGGTGTTTACCCACGACGATCTCTCCTTCCTGCAGTTGGTGGCCAACGTGGTGGCGGCGGCCATGGAGCGGGCGGAGGCCCAGCGCCTTCACGGCGTGCAGTTCGGGGCCGCCCGGGCTCTGGCTGAAGCCAATGGACTGACCGCAGGGCTGACCAAGGCCCTGCAGGTGGTCTGCGAGGGGTTGGGCTGGGAAATGGGGGTCGTCTGGCTGCCGGATGCCCGGGGCGACGTGCTTCGGTGCCAGGCGCTGTGGCGACAGCCTTCCTTTGACGCCCCGTGCTTCGAGGCGGCAACCCGGTCAGCTACCCTGCCGCTGGGCCAGGGCTTTCCGGGCGAAGTTCTCGCAGCCGGCGGGCAGCCCCGGTGGGTCACGCCGAGGGACGAGCCTGACCTGCCGCGGGGCCAGGAGGCGGTGCGGGACGGGGTGGAGACCCTGTGCGCCTTTCCGGTGATCGCGGACGAGGTCGTGGGCATCCTGGAACTGGCCAGTGCCAGCGTCCGGGAACCCGATCCGACAACCGTTGACCTGATGCGGCTGGTGGGCGGACTGGTTGCCCAGTTCGTGAAGCGGAAGCGGGCCGAAGAGGAACTGCGGCGGGTCAACACCGAGCTGGAGGAACGTGTGGCCGACCGGACGACGAACCTGACGCTGGCCATTCGGGAACTGGAGGCCTTCAGCTACTCGGTCTCCCACGACCTGCAGGGGCCCCTGCGCTCCATCGAGGGGTTTGCCCGGGCTCTGCTGGAGGACGGCGCCGATCGGTTGACGCCGGAGGATCAGGATTCCCTGCGGCGCATCGAGGCGGCCGCCCACAAGATGCGGCAGTTGATCAAGGACCTGCTGCGGCTATCTCAGTTGGCACGGAAGGAGATCCGCCGGGAGGAGGTGGATCTCACTGCTCTTGCCTGGGCAGCCATCGGCGAGTTGCAGCGCCTCCATCCCAACCGGGCGGAAACGGTGCTGCGTGTCCGAGAAGGAATGCGAGCCTACGCGGACAGTGGGCTGGTTTATCTGGCGCTGTTCAACCTGCTGGAAAACGCCTGGAAGTTTACCAGCCGGCATCCTGAACCGATGATCGAGGTCGGTCAGATCGACGCCGGCGACGAGACCATATTCTTTGTGCGGGACAACGGCATCGGGTTTGACATGGCTCAGGCCCAGAACATTTTCCTTCCCTTCAAGCGGCTGCACCCGGCCGGGGCCTATCCCGGCTCCGGCATCGGCCTGGCCACTGTCCAGCGGATCGTCCAGCGACACGGGGGACGGATCTGGGCGGAGAGCCGGCCAGGCGAGGGGGCTGTGTTCTTCTTCACCCTGGGCCCCAGGCGTGGGGCCACATGACAGGGCAAAGGTGGTGGACAGCGTGGCCATCCCTCTGAAGATCCTTCACATCGAGGATTACGAGGATGATTCCCTGCTGCTGACCCGCTGCCTGGCCCGGGCCGGTTACCACGTTACCCTGGAACGGGTGGAGACACTGGAGGAGTTGCGGAAAGCCCTGGAACGGGGGCCCTGGGACGTGGCCGTTACGGACTACGTCCTGCCCGGATTCAGCGCCCGCGCGGTGCGGCAGATCATCCGGGAGAAGGCCCCCGACTTGCCGGTCATTCTCCTCTCAGGGGCCATGGGAGAAGAGGCGGCGGCGGTGGCAGCGCTGCATGCAGGGATTGAGCACCATATTTTGAAGAACAGCCTCTGCCGGTACGCCCAGGCCATTCCCTTGATCGCCCGGGTGGTGCCGCCGGAAGAGCAAGCCCGGGCCCACCTGCGGTTGGGAAACGCGTACCTGCAGAGAGAGGACCGGGACCTGGCCCGGGGGATGTTCCACTATCAGGAAGCGCAGAGGCTGGCCCGTCGGGATGAAGATCGGGCAGCGGCGCTGGTGGGGATGGCCTGCTGCTACGTCCAGATGGGACAGTGCCGCCAGGCCTTCAGCATGATGAAGGAGTACGCGGTGGTGCGGCGACGGATGCGGGTTCCCCCCGGGCGGCTGGATGGAGAGGCTCACTTCCAGGTAGGTGTTGCCCTGGCCCGGTTGCGGCAGGCCGAAGCGGCTCGGAGGGCCTTCCGGCGAGCCGAACACTACTTCGCCCGGGAGGGCGATGCCGGTCGGGTGGCGGAGTGCCGCAGGCGGGCCGCCAGCATCCACCACCAGCCCGAGGCGGACTGGGAGTGGTCGGGATGTCTGGAGCGGGGGCGCTACCATCTGATGATGGGGCAGATTCAAGCGGCCCGGGCAGAGGCCCGGAGAGCCCTGGACCTGTCCAGAGGCGATGCGGTCCGTACGTTCCACTGCTTGATGCTGCTGCTGGGCTGCGCCGAGCAGGAGGGAGACGAACACCGGGCCTTTGCCTGTGCGGTTACCGCCCGGGTCATGGCCATGGAGGCGGGACGGCTGGATCTGGCCTACGCAGCCACGGAAGCGCTGACGGAGGTGGCCAGAAGCCTGGGACCCGACGTCCGATCTGCCGTGCGGTTCCTGGAGTCGGTGTGGTGCTATCCCCATCTGGACTTTCGGGATTACATCCCCGCCAGTCTCCTGGAAACGCCGCAGGACGGAAAGGCGATGTGACGCGAAAAGGCCCCGGGGGGAACTCGGGGCCGGAAAGACGCCGTGTTCAGGTGGCCACGGTGGACTGCTGGTCAGTCAGGCCGGCGCCGGAAGGCGGATCGCCGGTCGCAAGGGTTTCCCCGAACTCGGTGATGACCCGGACGATCTGCAGTTCGGGGTGATCGATCAGGTCCAACTCCACGGGATTGGCATAGGGCGTTCCGTCGGGGCGGCGCACCAGCCGGACCCTGGGTCGGTAGGTCTGCTTTCGGGTGGTACGGACCACCACCGCCTGGACGCCGCCGCTGAGTTCCACCAGGGAGCCCACCGGGTAGGGGGCCACGCACTGGGTGAAATTCCAGAGCAAGGACGGTTCAAAATAGCCGGCCATGCGGTCCACCAGTTTCCGGAGGGCTTCCGCGGAGGGGAGTCCGGGCTGGTAGACCCGGTCCGCGGTCAGGCTGTCGAAGCAGTCGACGATGGCGCAGATCCGGGAAAAGCGGTAGATCTCCTGGCCGGCGAGACCGTACGGATAACCGCCTCCCTGCCAGCGCTCGTGGTGCTGCAGCGCCACGATGGAAACCCGGGGACTGATATCCCGCTGGCGGCGAAGAATCTCCCAACCGTCCACGGTGTGGCAGGTCATGATTTCAAATTCCTCCGGAGTGAGAGGTCCTGGCTTTTTCAGGATCTCCTCCGGGGTGGTCACCTTGCCGATGTCGTGAAGGAGGGCCCCCAGGGCCAGGTCCTTGAGGTCAGCGGGCGGATAACCAACTTCTGCCCCCAGAAGGGCGCTCAGGATGCTGACGTTGACGGAATGGTCCAGGGTGGCATCGTCAGCCCGGCGGATATCGGTCAGGTTGTAGACCACGGTGGGCTGGGACAGCAGTTCGCTGACCATCTTGTCCACACACCGCTTCAGACGGGTAAGGTCCACCTCGACGTGCAGGCGGCGAAACGCCCGGTCGCCGGCCTTGCGGAAGGTAGCTTCGATCTCCCGGACGACGGCACGAAGCTCCCTGGTCATCTCGGCCCGGGTTTCCGGGCGCACCACATCCGGGGGAACGACATCGGGGGCGACCTCGTTGACGACGTACACGGAGGTGATCCCGTGTTTCAACAGGAGCCCGATGTAGGATTCCCGGAGCACGGCGCCGGCCACCAGGTAATTCCGGTTGTTATCCAGGGTAATGGTGCGGGCTAGCTTCATCCCGGTCCGAATCTTGTGGGTGGGGACCCTGTACACCAGCGGCACCTCCCCTCCTCATGATGGAGGAGGAGGAAGGAGGCGGCAAGGGCCTGGAATGACAACTTTCCATAGTGCTTTGTTGTCAGGCCGATCGGCCCAGCCGCGGAAGCAACTTGATGGTGCTGGCCTTGCCCCTGAAGCGGAGCGGCGTGCGAGCACCGGCGGCAGCAGCCGCGGAAGGATGGGCCTGGCCGCCGGGCAATACTTGAAGGTGGAGATGAGACCAACACAGGTTGGGAGAGGGGGTATCCAATTGTATGGGATTCTTGTAAGGTGCCGGGATCATCTGGTTGCCCAAGTGGCGAAGATCGAAGGGAGGGGCGGCCGCACCGCGCAGACGTCCGTAGGGTCGCAGACTTCCCAACAGGGGTATGCAGACAACAAGAAATCCGGCGGTACGGATCATCGCACCGCCGGAGGCTGATGGCTATCCCAAAGGGACTAATTCACCTGGACGGCGTCCTTCAGCATTTCTTCCGGGAGCGTCAGGCCGAGGGTTTGGGCCGTGGTGGTGTTGACGATCAGCTTCACGTTCTCCACGTACTGGACCGGGAGATCGCCGGGGTTCTTGCCCTGAAGGATCTCAGCGGCCAGCCGGCCGGTCTGCCGGCCCAGGTCCCGGTAGTCCAGACCAAGGGTGATCAGGGCGCCCTGCTCCACGTAGCTCTCCACCGAAGCCAGCGTCGGGATCTTGTTCTGATTGGCCACGGCGATCACGCTCTGGACGGCCTGCGCCACGGTGTTATCCGTGATGAGGTAGATGGCATCCACCCGGCCGACCAGAGACTGGGCTGCCTGCTGGACCTCACTGGCGTTGGCCACGGTGGTCTCCACGAGTTCCAGCCCCAGTTCCTGGGCTGCCTTCCTGGATTCTTTCACGAGGAAGTCGGAATTGTCCTCGCCGGCGTTATAGATGATGCCGATGCGCTTGTACTGGTCGCCCAACTGCTGGAAGAGGGCCAACTGGTCTTTCACCGGCACCAGGTCCGAGACTCCGGTCACGTTGGCCCCGGGCTTCTCCAGGTCCGCCACGAGTCCTGCCGTCACCGGATCCGTCACGGCGCTGAAGACCACGGGGATCTCGGACGTGAGGTTCACCACCGCCTGGCTGCTCATGGTTCCGAGGGTGATGATCAGGTCTTTCTTGTCCGAGACGAACTTCTGGGCGATTTGCTGAGCGATGGACGGGTCGCCTTGGGCGCTCTCGAACTCAATCTTGATCTGCTTGCCGTCCTCAAAACCGGCCTCCTTGAGGCCCTCGATGATCCCTTCCCGGGCGGCATCCAGAGCAGGATGCTCGGCAATCTGGGTAATGCCCACCTGCAGGACTCGGGTCTGGTCCCCTTGCCCATCGCCGCCATCCGGCTGGGAAGTGGAACCGCAGCCGGCCACGATTCCTGCCGTTAGCACGGCCGACAGCAGAATGCCAACCACTTTGCGCATCCCACGAAAACCCCCTCTGACCAGTTTCCGGGCCCAAGGCCTTCCTGGGTCTACACAGGACCCAACCAGGAAGATGGGCGCCCGCATATTTCCAATCATCTTACCCTTGCGTTCCTCTACCCGTCAATTGGTGAGAGGACGGAGTTTTCGGGGTAATGTCCATAAGAATGCGAACGAACAGGAGGTGCGCTTCGTATGGAAAAGTAGGGGATCCAGCGCGTAAGGAGGGGGAATCTACCCATGGAGGCGAGTCAGGCACTGGTAAGGCTGAAGGAGGCCGCCAGGCGCGGCGATTACGCCGGGGCCGTGCGCAACGCTGCCCTGCTCGTTCCGGGGAAACAGCGGGAGCTGGATCGTTTCCGGATGGAGATGGAGCAATATGAGCGCGCGGTCCGCACGGCGCAGTGGCGTGCCGCGCTCCGGGCCCTGGCCGCGGCTCGTATGGCCGCGGTGGCCGCGGGGTTGCCGGAGCTGGAAGACATCAGCACCGATCAGATGTATCGGGTCATCCGGCTGCGGGAACAGTTAGACCGGGAAGGTCAATCCTGTGAACCGGCAGCCAGAGGTTTGCCTGGCCAACCCTCCAGGGGAAGGAATTGATAATACACATATGTTGGTTGTTTGGCCCTCGGAGGTATTGACAAGGGTATGGTTGTAATAAGGTATATTTCCATGCCTGAGTGGATGTGGTAGAATGACCTGGAGAGCCTCGCCTGCGGGCCGCTACCGCAGGCGCTTTCCTGTGCATTCGTAAATTCAGTCCCATTTCGCCCCTTCATGGGGGCAGTCTCTGAGTCATCTCAGTGGAGGTGGGCAGATGAAACTTTACGAGTACCTCGCCAAGCAGATCCTGGCCGAGCACGGCGTGCCCACAGGAGGCGGAATCCTGTGCTCGACGCCTGATGAAGTAGAAGAAGCGGCCCGCAAGATTGGTCCCTGTGCCGTCAAGGCGCAGGTGCTGGTGGGGGGGCGAGGCAAGGCCGGCGGCATTAAGTTGGCCAACACTCCGGAAGAAGCCAGGGCTCGGGCCCAGGAGATCCTGGGAATGAACCTCAAGGGCTACATCGTTGACAAGGTCCTGGTGGATCCGCAGCTGAAAATCGAGAAGGAGTACTACGTTTCCATCACCCTGGACGGCCTGGCCCGTAAGCCGCTGATCATGGCATCGGCCTTTGGCGGGGTAGAGATCGAATCGGTTCCCCACGACCAGATTGTCTTCCAGCACGTCGACATCTCCACAGGGCTGCAGCCCTTCCTGGGCCGGGAGATTGCCCGGAAGATCGGTCTGACCGGCGACCTGATGGACCAGTTCGCCAAGATCCTCATGGGCATGTACGAAGCCTTCCGCAAATACGACGCGGAGTTGGTGGAGATCAACCCCCTGGCCCTGGTGGACGGCGGCACCCGGCTGGTGGCCGCGGATGGCCGCTTCAACGTGGAGGACGACGCCCTCTACCGGCATCCCGAACTGCCTCGGGTGGAAGAGGGGACGGAACTGGAGAAGAAGGTCAAGGCCATCGGGCTGGCCTTTGTGGAACTGGACGGCGATATCGCCGTGATGGCCAACGGCGCCGGCATGGCCATGGCGACGCTGGACACCCTGGCCTACTACGGCGGCCGCCCTGCCAACTTCCTGGATGCCGGCGGCGGGTCCGGGGTGGAGCCTACGGCCCAGGCCTTTGACGCTCTGTTGGGTACCAATCCCAAGGGAATCTTTGTGAACATCTTCGGCGGCATTACCCGGTGCGACCTGGTGGCCGAGGCCATTATCCAGGTGAAGAAAGCCAAGGGCATCAACGTGCCGCTGGTGGTCCGCATGGTGGGGACCAACGATGTGCGGGGTAGGGAGATGCTGGCAGAGGCCGGCATTCAGGCATACACGGACATGGGTGAGGCGGCCCAGGCGATTGTGAAGGCTGCCTACCAGAAGGAGGCGTAACCCGTATGGCCGTCATTGTCAACAGAGAGACAAGGGTTGTGGTGCAGGGCATCACCGGTTCCCAGGGACGGTTCCATACCGGGCAGATGCTGGCCTTCGGCACCAACATTGTGGGCGGTACCAACTACAAGCGGGCCGGGGAAACGGTGCACGGTCTGCCGGTTTTCGCGACGGTGCACGAGGCGGTGGAAAAGACGGGTGCCAACGCCTCGGTGATGTTCGTGCCGGCTCCGGGCGTGAAGGACGCGGCCTTCGAGGCGATTCACGCCGGCATCAAGGTGCTGGTGCTGATCCCGGAGCACGTGCCGACCCAGGAGACCATGGAGATTCTGGACTATGCCAGCCGGCACGGGGTCAGGGTGATCGGGCCTAATACCTTCGGCATTATCTCTCCGGGCGAGAAGGCAAAACTGGGTATTATGCCGAATCACATTTATAAGCCAGGTCCCGTGGGCATCGTCGCCCGTTCCGGCACGCTGTCCTATGAGATTGCCTATACCCTGAGCAACGCTGGCCTGGGTCAGAGCACGGTCATCGGGATGGGCGGAGACAAGGCGATCGGCACCAACTTCATCGAAGCGCTGGAACTGTTCAATGCCGATCCCGAGACCGAGGCCATCGTCATGGTCGGGGAGATCGGCGGTATCCAGGAAGAGATGGCGGCCGAGTACATCAAGGCAAACGTAAAGAAACCTGTGGTGGCTTATCTGGCCGGCAAGTCGGCACCTCCCGGCAAGCGGATGGGCCACGCCGGTGCCATCATCGAAGGGAATCGGGGCACCTACCAGTCCAAGGTGGCTGCCCTGACGGAAGCGGGCGTCAAGGTGGCTTCCCTGCCGTGGGAGGTTGCCGACCTGGTGAAGCAGGCGCTTCGCTAGTGCTGGTCTGTCTACAACAGGAAAGGCCTCTGGCAAGCGCCACCCCCCGGTCTGCCGGGGGGTGGTTCGCTTGCGACGCCGGAAAGGAGGGGAGCCGTGGTGGCGTATCTGTCTTCCCTGGAAGCGGGCCGCCGGTATCGGCTGCGCAGGGACTTTGAGGTCCGCCGGCTGGAGACGGGTACGATGGTGGCCCTGTTGCAGGAAGGAAGCATCGTACGGATCCGTGAGGTGGACACGGAAGCCGGTCGGGTTTATGTGGAAGGCTGCGATGTTCCGGTGCCCATGGACGCTCTGGCCCGGGCGGTGGATCCGGTGGCCTGAGGCCTGAGGAGCCGGGTGTGAAAATAAGCCGGCGCCGGACAGACTATGGGTATGGAGGTCTACGTCTTTGGCGCCGGCGCCTCGGCGGCGGAAGGTGCTCCGGTTACCGAGGCTCTGTTTCCCAGGGCCTGGGTACTGCTGGGCCCTTCCGCCGATCGCCGTGTAGCAGCGGTATGGCGGTTCCTGGAACAGGTATTTGGTGTCCGCATTCGCAGCGCGGCCTGCTTTCACCATCTGCCTGCGGTGGACGAGGTGATCAGTCTGGTGGATTGGAGCCTCCAGACCCATCAGGGACTGGGCCACCTCTACGATCCGCCCCGGCTCCATGAAATCCGGCGGGACCTGGAGTACCTGGTGCAGGTGACCCTGCGGGCGGCGGTGCAGAGAGCGGCGGATCGGCGGGGAGGCCCCCATGCCCGCCTTGTGCGGCGGCTTTGGGCCCGGGGGCTTCTGAAGCAGGTCGCGTTTATCTCCCTCAACTACGACACCCTGCTGGACAATGCCCTGGCCCGGATCGGGGTGATGCCCGACTACGGGCTCAACGGTGGGACGCGGCAGGAGGGGCCCCTGTTGGCGAAACTCCACGGCTCGCTGAACTGGGCCCTGTGTCCCGCCTGCGGCCGGGTGGCGGCACCGGAAAATCTCCAGGCCGTGAGGGAAGCCACCGGGCCTGTCTCCCGCTGCGAGCGGTGTGATAATCCCCGGCTGAGGGGACTGATCATCCCGCCGACCCTGCAGAAGAGCTATCCGGGTGCAGGGCTTCAGCAGGTGTGGGACCGGGCGCTGGAGGCGATCCAATCCGCGTCCCGGATCACCTTCGTGGGCTACTCCATGCCGCCAGGGGACATCCCCGTCTACCATCTGATCCGCCGGGGGCTTCTCACCCGCCGGAGGGGAGGCCGGCCGGCTATCCGGGTCATCAATCATCAGCGGGCTGACCTCTCGCCGACGCAGCGGCGCCTGGAGCGGAACGCACTGATCGGCCGTTTTCACCGGCTCTTTGGACCGGAGGTGAGCTTTGACTTCAGCGGATTTCACGGCCAGATCTAGGCGGCTCACGTCGGGCGCCGGCCACGGGGGAAGCGGTGGCGGCGTCATGGTTCTGTAACGATTGTCCGATAGACTGGTCCTGATATTGCAAAGGGGACCTTTTTGCTCAAGGGTTGGGGTCCGCCTGCGCAGGAGTACCCAGGCCGCGTAACCTTCTTGCTTCGCCGTTCGTTAAGAAGCAATGAAGGCCACAGGGCGCGGCCGTGGACGGGAGGGACTCCCTACGAGCCGCCCAAGGAAAGACCTGGCCGAGCCCGAACTGGTGGAACGGGCGAAACACGACCCTGAGGCCTTCGGCCACCTTTATGACCTCTACTTTGCGCGTATCTACGCCTACATCTATAGAAGAACGGGCGATCGCCAGGCCGCGGAAGATCTCACCTCCGAGACCTTCACGAAGGCCCTGGCAAACATCCGGAGCTACCGGTACACCGGTCAGCCCTTTGTGGCGTGGCTGTATCGGATCGCCTCCAACGCCGTGACCGACTACCACCGGTCGCGACGGGTGACCGCGTCGCTGGACCGGGTAGCACCCTTGCCGGCCAGCGAAGGGGATCCCGTGGAGGAAGCGCTCCGGCTGGATGACCAGGAGGCCATTGCCCGCGCGATTGCGACGCTCTCGCCCGATCAGCAGGACGTGATTCTGCTGCGCTTCTCGGGAGGGCTGAAGCTGAGGGAGATCGCACAGGTGACCGGGAAAACAGAGGGTGCTGTGAAGGCCCTGATGTTTCGGGCACTGGGGGGACTCAAGGGCAAGCTCAGGGAAAGTGGTGTATGGCGATGACCAATGCCCGGGATGTGCATGACCTGATCCGTGAGTGGACGGGCAGTCCGGAGGAGCGGCGCCAGCTGGAGGAGCTCGCAGACAGGCTGGAGGAGGCCTTGCAGGCGGAGGTGCCGTACCGGCCGGAGTTCCGGGAAGCGCTGCGGGCCGAATTGATGGCTCAGGCCCGGCGGACGCTGCTCCCCTGGTACCGGCGGCCCGTGCTGTGGGCGTCCACGGTGGCCGTGGCGGCCGCAGCGGCCGTGGTGGCTTTCGGATTGTGGCAGGGGCCGTCGCTGTTGGGTGATTTCGGGGCAGTCCCCCCTCAGGCTCCCAAGGTGGCAGAAGGGCCGGAGCAGCCCGGTAGCCTTGACAGCTATGAACACAGCACGATTCCCCGGCTTTCCAGCAATGTGAAGATCCCGGTAGTCCACCTGCCCGACGAAGTGGTGGCCGATGACCAGGCGCAGCCGGAGCCCCTGACCGGACTGGATCTGGACAAGGGGGTTCAGGTGTACCTGGTGTCGAATCCGGCGGACCTGGACCAGTTCCGGCGGGTGGCAGCCAGCCTGGGAATTACCGGACAGCCGCAGCAGGTGGGAGACGGGTACCTGGTCAGCAGCGGTGGGAAGACGCTGACCATGTCCGCGGACGGGCAAATCGTGTATGCCGACAGCACGGCCTTCACCCATGCGGGTGCGGTGATCGATGAACATGGCGCCCGGGAAGCGGCCAGCCGCTTCCTGAGCCGGGCGGCCCTGCCGGTGCCGGATCTGCATCCGGTGGTGACGGTGCAGCCAGGCGAGCAGGGAGGCCACATTTACCAGGTGACGTACACGCCGCGGGTGGAGGGGCGGCCGGTGGTCAACGGTCGCACGGTGGTCTGGATGACGGACCGCAGCGGAGTCTTCCGGGCGGAGGCGCACCTCCGGGCCCAGGAGCAGGCGTTGGGCCTTCGGCCGGTAGTGAGCCCCGATGAGGCGGTGGAGCGGGCCAGGCAGGGCGGCGGCCTGTTTGGTCCGGGGGTGGATCTGGTCTATGTCCGCTCTGTCGTGAGCGGAGCGGTTTACCTTCAGCCCCAGTGGCGGGTCTTCGGCAGCAACGAACAGGGCCAACGGGTGGTCCGGTACATCCCGGCCCTGGCGGACGAGTAGAATAAGGGCGGAGGAGCATAATATTTAGAAGGGCCCTGCAGGTATGGGTTGCCTGCAGGGCATTCGTCTATTTCGCCGAGACGGGGGAGGAAAACGGGCACTTGCCGCGAATTCCTTCTCGAGACGCGCCAAGGATTAGAAGATCGCGCCATAAATTGTGAGGACACGGGGATATAGTGGAAGGAGATTCTAAGGGCACCGCGAATACCCACTTGTAAAGAAGACGGCGCTGCATCGTTGCCGTATCCGCCAGGCGGCATGGCTGCTGGGATGGAGGGCTGCTTATGGTTGGGAATCGGCTTTACAATTGCGATAGTCGGGATCTGAGCTTCATTCCCGACGGTGTGGTCGATCTGGTGGTCACCTCGCCTCCGTACAACGTAGGCATTCAGTATGCCACCCACGCCGACTCGCTCCCGCTGGACGAATACCTGGGCCTGCTGGAGGCGGTGTGGCGGGAATGCTACCGGGTGCTGGCTCCGGGCGGCCGGATCGCCATCAACGTGGCCGGGGTGGATCGGAAGCCGTACCTTCCGCTGCACGCGTACATCACCCTTCAGATGATTCGCCTGGGCTTCCGGATGCGGGGGGAGATCATCTGGAACAAGGGGGCCAGTGTGGGGGTATCGACGGCATGGGGTTCCTGGTGCCGTCCTTCCAATCCGACCCTCCGGGACGTGCATGAATATATCCTGGTCTTCTCCAAGGACACCTGGGCCATGCAGCATCGGGGCGAGACCGATCTGACCCCCGAGGAGTTTGTTACCTATACGAAGTCGATCTGGGATTTTCCCACGGTCAGCGCCAAGAAAGTGGGCCATCCGGCGCCCTTCCCGCTGGAACTGCCGTACCGGTTGATTAAGTTGTATACCTACAAGAATGACCTGGTGCTGGACCCGTTCATGGGAAGCGGGACCACCTGTCAGGCGGCGGCTCTGTTGGGCCGGCGCTGGATCGGCGTGGATATTGATCCGGGCTACTGCAGGCTCGCGGCCCGGAACATGATCGCCGTGCTGGAGCGGTTGGAGCGGGAGGGCCGGATGACAGAGCAGGATCGGGTTGCTCTGGAGCGCCTGCGGGCCGAGGAGTGGGGCGAGACGGAGGAGCGGCTGCGGGCATAATGACAGCAGGAGACGCAGCACCATACACATGACGGTGGCAGCCGGCCGGAGGTACCGCGCAGGTTTTCGGCGGCCACCGAACTGCAGCTTGGACGAGACAGGAGGCGTTGCCATGCACCCCGTACTGGCCTTCATGTTGGAACACCAGCAAGCGATGATCCAGGACCTGGAAGCTGTGGTGCGCATCGAATCTCCATCGGGTGACAAGGCCGCGGTGGACCGGCTGGGGGGCCATCTGGCCCGCCTGTTTGAGGAGACAGGGGCCGCTGTGGAAGTGCTGCCCCGGGCTGAGCGGGGAGACATCTTGCGGATTTCCTTCGGACAAGGCCGGGAACCGGGACAGACGCTGGTACTGTGCCATATGGATACGGTCTTTGCCGTGGGAGACATTGCCCGGAATCCCGTGCGGATCGAGGATGGGCGGCTGTACGGCCCGGGGGTCTGCGACATGAAGGCCGGTATCATCTTTCTGTTGTGGGCCTTCCGCTGCATGAAGCAGCTTGGACTGCGGCCTCGGCGGGATGTGGTGGCGCTGCTGACCTCCGACGAGGAGGTGGGGTCCGACGCCAGCCGGGACCTGATCGAGGCGGAGGCCAGACGGTCCGCCGTGGCGCTGGTTTTGGAAGCGCCCACAGCCACCGGGGCGCTGAAGACCTGGCGGAAAGGGATGGCCGTGTACCGGGTGCTGGCTTACGGGAAAGCGGCCCACGCGGGCGTCGATCCCACCAAGGGGATTAACGCGATTGTGGAACTGGCCCATCAGATCCTGGCCATCCAGAACCTGGCGGATCCGGAGGCGGGAACCACGGTCACCATCGGCGTGGTGCAGGGCGGAACCCGCCCCAACGTGGTGCCGGCGGAAGCCTGGGTGGACGTGGACGTGCGGTACATGAGCATGGAGGAGGCCCATCGCGTCGACCAGGCCATTCGGGCCCTCCAGCCGGTGCTTCCCGGTGCGGTGCTGCGGGTGGAAGGCGGCATCAAACATCCGCCCATGGTCCGGGGAGAGGCTACCGGGGCCTTGTTCCGGCTGGCCCAGTCCCTGGCGGCGGAACTGGGGTTCGCGGTGGAGGAGGCCGGTACCGGCGGGGTCAGCGACGGCAACTTCGCGGCAGCCGCCGGCTGTCCCACCCTGGATGGTCTGGGCGCTTGTGGTGACGGACTGCACACCCTCCATGAATATGTGGAGGTGGACAGCCTGCCCCGCAGGGCCGCGCTGCTGGTGAGGCTGCTGCAGGAGGCTTGAGAAGGATGGCCAAGCCGGTTCGGTTTCATCGTACGGTGCTCATGGAACTGGTTCGGGCCCCGTGGCAGGAGCTTTGGCTTGTGAGCCCCCGGATTGAGGCCGGCGCGGTCGCCACACTTCTGCCTCATCTGGAGGCGGGGAGCGGGGCAATCCGGGTGCTGACCCGTCTGGATCCGGAGGGTTCGCTCAACAGGGATCCGGACCTGGCCGGGGTGGGCGCCCTGCGGAGCCTGCCCCACTGCGAGATTCGTCATCTGCCGGACCTGGAGGCCTCTGTTTACGCGGCGGTGCCGGGCAGGGCGGTGGTCACCGCCGCGCCGCTGACCATGGACGGGCTGGACGGCCCCTACCAGATGGGCGTGGAACTGCCGGACAGCGGGGTAGTGCTGGCGGATCTGCAGCGATGGTGGGAGGAAGGCCGGCTCCTTTCGGAGCGCGAGTGGACGGACCTGGCGGATCAGGTCCGGCTTACGAGGGAATCCCGCAGCCTGGGCGAGGAGATTCGGCGGGTCGGGGCCTTCGTACGGGTCAGCATCCGCGGCAGCCGCCGGACCCGCCGGCTGGATCCCCGGGAGTACGGCGTTCCGGTCAGTTTGTGGGGGCAGGCCCTGCGGCCGGTGGAGGTGATCCTCTACCGGTTGGAGGACGTGATCCGGACCAAGCAGGAGCTGGAAGCGGTGCTGGCCGAACACGGCGTGGAGTGGCGGGGGTACTACCTGGTGCCCCGGACGTTCTTGAACCGAGAATGGCCCCGGATCTTTGAAACCCGGGCCCGGCAGCTCCAGGAGCGCCTGCGGTCGCCGGAGGGACGTGAGGCGTTCCGCCGGCAGCTGGCGGAGGCCCGGCGGGAGCTGGAGGCGTACTTTGCGGAGATCTACCCCCGGGCGGAGACCGGTGGGGCTTCGGCAGAGGAGTGGATCCGGGACCAGGTCCTGCGGGTGCTGGCCGAGGCGCAGGAGGAACAGGTGCTGGAGGAATCCGGCCTGGAGTACCGGGTGGTGACGCTGGTTCCGGAGGATGCCCGCAGCATCGCGGAGATCCGGCAACTGCTGCAGGATCCGAAGTTGCGTTCCGTCCAATTGACGTTTCATATTTAAATTGGGCATAGGAATGCCCCGTGGGGTTGCCAGTGCGAACCCCACGGGGCGACGTTGTGGATGGGAGCCGCCCGAAGCCCCGCATGCGGCTTCCAGGTGGCTTTCGTTGACTTGGTTTCACCCCGCTGATACACTTGATAAAGACATTTTGACATGATAAGAAACGGCTAAGCAAATAGTCTTACGGCTTGCCGAGTTCCCATTCTCTTGTTCCGAGGAGTTGAGCCCATTGGCACCGTTTCGGGACCTGCATGAGTTCATCGCGGCCCTTGAGGAGCGCGGATGGCTCAAGCGCATCAAGGCCAAGGTGAGCCCGTACCTGGAGATCGCGGAGATCACCGATCGGGTCTCCAAGATGCCCGGAGGCGGCTATGCCCTCCTGTTTGAGAACGTGGAAGGATCGGAGTTTCCGGTGCTGACCAACGCCTTCGGCTCGATGGAGCGGATCTGTCTGGCGCTGGGTGTGCCTCACCTGGACGCTCTGGGGGACAAGATCCGGGAGCTGCTCAGGCTTCCCACCGCCGGCGGTGGCAGCTTTCTGGAGAAGCTAAGCCAGGGCATGAAGCTGATGGAGATGGCCAAGTCGACTCAGCCGCGGCTGGTTTCGCGGGCGCCGTGTCAGGAAGTGGTGATGACCGAACCCGATCTGACCAAGCTGCCGATTCTGACCACGTGGCCCAAGGACGGCGGTCCTTTCATCACCCTTCCCAGCGTCATCACCAAGGATCCCAAGACCGGCGTCCGGAACATCGGCATGTACCGGATGCAGGTGTACGACAAGCGGACCACTGGAATGCACTGGCACAAGCACAAGGACGGGCAGCGCCATTATGACGGCTATCAGGGCAAGATGCCGGTGGCGGTGGCCCTGGGCGGCGATCCGGTGACCATCTATTCCGGCAGTGCTCCGCTGCCGCCCATGATTCCCGAGTTGATGTTCGCGGGGTTCATCCGGGGCGAAGGGGTGGAACTGGTCAAGTGCAAGACCGTGGATCTCGAGGTACCGGCCCACGCCGAGTTTGTGATTGAAGGCTACGTGGACACCACGGAGCCGCTGCGGCCAGAGGGGCCCTTCGGCGATCACACCGGCTTCTACAGCCCCGTGGAACCCTACCCGGTCTTCCACGTCACCTGCATCACCCACCGCAAGGATGCCATCTATCCGGCCACGGTGGTGGGTAAGCCGCCGCAGGAGGATTACTATCTGGGGAAGGCCACCGAGCGGATCTTCCTGCCGCTGCTGCAGATGGTGGCTCCCGAGATCATCGACTACAACATGCCGGCGGCCGGTGTCTTCCACAACTGCGTGCTGGTCAAGATCCGGAAGCGGTACCCGGGGCAGGCCCGCAAGGTGGTGTATGCCCTGTGGGGCCTGGGCCTGATGATGCTGACCAAGACCATCGTCGTGGTGGACGAGCACATCGACCTCAACGATTACAACGAGGTCTTCTGGTACGTGGCCGGCAATATCGACCCCAAGCGGGACGTATTCTTCGCCGAGGGACCGCTGGACGACCTGGACCATGCCTCCCCGGTCTGGCGCTACGGGTCCAAGATGGGCATCGATGCTACCCGAAAGCTGCCGGAGGAGGGGCATCCGCGGCCCTGGCCGGAGGAGATCGTCATGTCGCCTGAGGTGAAAGACCTGGTGACCCGCCGGTGGTCGGAGTACGGCCTGCCGCCCCTGAAGTAGCGTAACGGGCCCGGTCCGCCTGTCAGTGGCGGGACCGGGCCCGTGGGTGGCCTGGTGCGCGCGTGGAAGGGGGTGGATCGGTGACGTTGGTACTGCGGAAGGTCAAGACCTTTGCCGAACTGGTGCGGATTGAGCATACCGTCTTCAATTTACCCTTCGCTTATCTGGGCGCGTTCCTGGCGGCCGGCGGCTGGCCCGACGGGTGGGATGTGTTCTGGATCACGGTGGCGATGTTTGGTGCCCGATCGGCGGCCATGGGCATGAACCGGCTGTTTGACGCGGACATCGACGCAAAGACCCCTCGGACCCGGAACCGGCATATTCCCGCCGGACTGATCGACCGGCGGTCGGTGTGGGCGATGGTGGGGATCTGCCTCGTTCTGCTGCTGATCGCGGCGACGCAGCTGGATCCCCTGGCGGTGAAGCTGTTCCCGCTGGCGGTTCTGACCTTCACCATCTACAGCTTCACCAAGCGATTCACCTGGCTCTGTCATTTCTGGCTGGGGCTCAGCGTGGCCTGGGCGCCCTTCGGCGCCTACGTGGCGGTGGCCGGCCGGATTACGCCGGAGGCCCTGCTCCTGGCCCTCGCGGTGACCCTGTGGAACGCCGGGTTCGACATCCCTTATGCCACCCAGGACATGGAGGCGGACAAGGTCAACGGGGTGCACTCGATTCCGGTCCGTTTTGGCCTCGCCCGTTCCCTGATCATCGCCCGGATGATTCATCTGGGCATGGTGCTGGTAACGCTGTGGTTTGGGTTTGAAGCCGGCCTGCTGCAGGGAATCAACCCGCTGGGCTGGTCGCTGGCCAGCTGGGTCTATCTGGCGGGCTGGGCCGTGGTGGCGGGGCTGCTTTACTATGAGCACAGCCTGCTGTCGCCCGATGATATGAGCCGGCTCGGGGCAGCCTTCTTTAATGTCAACGGCTACATCAGCATCGCGTACAGCGTGTTTACGAGCGCAGCTATCGTGCTGGCATGACACACCCGGAACTTTTGGTCTGGCGGAGGATAACGACAATTATGAAGAGAATTACTTCTTTGCTGCTGGCAGTGACCCTGGCTGCTGGAGTCGTAGCAGGGTGCAGCAAGCCCAGGAATGCATACAATCAGCCCAACGAAGAACCCGGTGATACCACGCCGGTCACCCTGGTCATCGGGCAGATGCCAGCGCCCGACGGCCTGCCCTTCTGGATCGCGGAGGCGAAGGGCTACTTCGAGCAGCAGGGAGTCCACGTCGAACTGAAGACGTTCAAGTCGGCCAACGAGCGGGACGCGGCCCTCATGGCGGGCGAGATTGACGGCATGCTGGCCGACCCGCTGGCCGCTGCCACACTGTACGCCGCGGGAACCAAGGTCAAGATCGTCTCCCTGGGACTGGGTGCCACTCCTGAGGAGGGCCTTTTCGGGATCGTCTCCGCCCCCGGCTCAGGGATCACCGAAGTCAGTCAGCTCAAGGGAGTGGAGATCGCCAACTCCCAGAACACCATCTCTCACTATGTCATGGAACAGCTGCTGCTGGATGCGGGCCTGCAGCCCGAGGACATCCGGATGGTGAGCATCCCGTCGGTTCCGCTCCGCTACGAGGCGGTGATGAGCGGCCAGGTGCAGGCGGCCCTGCTGCCGGATCCCCTCATGACCCTGGCCAAGGCCTCGGGGGAAGGGGCGACGCTGGTGATCCACGACGGCCAGACCGGCAAGAACTACTCCCAGACCGTCATCGTCTTTACTGAGAAGGCGATACAGGAGAAGCGGGACGGCATCCGGCGGATGTTGCTCGCCTATAACGCCGGCGTGGCCGACCTGAAGCTGGATCCGGACCGGTACCTGGACTTGATGGTGGAAAAGGCAAATCTGCCCGTTGCTGCCAAGATTGCCTACGCGGGAAAGGGGGTTCCCTTCTCCTTCGCCCAGGCGCCCAAGAAAGAAGATCTGGAGCGTGTCATTCAATGGCTGCTGGACAAACAGGTGATCGACACACCCCTGACCTACGAGGAGCTGGTGGACACCAGCATGCTGCCGAACCAACCCGAGCAATAGTGGAAGCCAGGGGCGTCGGGTATTCGTATCGGGAGACGGTCGCACTGTGCGACGTCTCCCTTACCCTGCCTATGGGGGAGACCCTTGCGGTGGTCGGGCCCTCCGGTTGCGGCAAGACCACGCTGCTGAGCATGATCGCCGGGCTTCTGACGCCCACGGAGGGCATTCTGTTGGTGGGCGGAAAGCCGGTGGCGCCCCGGCGGCCGGGTACGGCCCTGATCATGCAGGACTATGGTCTGCTGCCTTGGAAGACGGTCTTTCAAAACGTCGCCCTGGGTCTGCAGATTCGCAAGCAGCCGCTGGATGCAGCCCATCAGGCTCTGGCGGAGGTGGGGCTTTCGCACCTGGCGTCGCGCTGGCCGCACCAGCTTTCGGGCGGGCAGCAGCAGCGGGTGGCCATCGCCAGGGCGCTGGCACTCTCTCCGGACCTGCTCCTGATGGACGAGCCGTTTTCGGCCCTGGACGCCCTCACCCGGGAAGAGATGCAGGAGATGCTCTTGGACATCTGGCGGCGGCGAAAGACCAGTATCATCCTGGTGACCCATTCCATCACGGAGGCGGTCTACATCGGGCAGCAGATCGTGGTGCTGTCCCCGGGTCCCGGCCGGGTGGTGGGCCACTTCCGCAACCCGGCGGTGGGCGACCGGAAGAGCCGTACCTTCCATGAGATGGTCAACGCCGTCCGGGACGCTCTGGAGAAAGGGGTGGCAGACCGTGGGTAAGCGCCGCCGCTGGTATCATTACCTGATCGCCCTGGCTATCCTCATTGCAGGCTGGGAGTTGCTGGCCATCTGGCTGGACATTCCCGCCATGCCCCGGTTCTGGGATGCGCATGTCGCCTTTTTCCGGGGAATGACCAGGGGACCGCTGCTGAAGCACTTCGGCGTCTCGGTCTACCGGGTTGGGATGGCCACGCTGATCTCCCTGGCCCTGGGGGTGCCCCTGGGGTTATACCTTGGGCGGTCAGGGGGACCCGTCGGTTCGATTCTGGTCTACCTGGTCCACCCGATCCCCAAGGTGGTTCTGCTGCCGGTGATCATCGTTGCGTTGGGATTGGGTGACTCGGCCAAGATCTTCCTCATCACCCTGGTGATTCTCTTTCAGATCATCGTGACGGTGAAGGATGCCGCAGCGTCGGTGAGCCCGGGACTGATCCGGTCCGTACAGTCCCTGGGCGGCGGGGAGTGGGACATTTTCCGGCATGTGATCTTCCCTGCGTGCCTGCCGGCCATCTTCACCGCCCTCCGCCTGTCCACCGGCACGGCGGTCTCCGTCCTCTTCTTTGCGGAGACCTACGCCACGCAGCTGGGGCTGGGCGCCCTGATCTGGGACGCCTGGTCGGCCCGGGCCTTTGATCTGATGTTCGCCGGTGTGATGGCCATGGCTCTCATGGGGTTCGGGTTCTACATGCTGTCCGACTGGCTCGAAAAGCTGGCCTGTCCCTGGGCTCATGCGCGACAGTGACCCGAATCCGACCGGAGTAGGGGGGAAACGATGATCAATGACTCCTTTTTACAGGCACCCGACCACTGAGGAGAAGGAGCAATACGTCCGAGCAATCTTCGACCAGATCGCGGAGCACTACGATTCGCTGAACCAGGTCATGTCCATCGGTCAGTGGCAGCGCTGGCATCGTGAGTTCGTCCGCCTGACGGGCTTTCGACCGGGAGATCGGATTCTGGATGTGGCCTGTGGCACGGGGGACTTGACGATACTCGACGCAGCGCAGGTGGTGCCGGGGGGGTCGGTGATCGGCGTCGACTTCAGCGAGGGAATGCTGGAGGTAGGCCGGCGCCGGATTGCGCAAACCCCGTACCGGGATGTCATCACCCTGCAGTGGGGCAATGCCATGAACCTGGAGTTTCCCGCTGATTCCTTTGACGGGGTGACGATGGGCTGGGCCATGCGGAACGTCAAGTCGATTCCGCAGACCCTGTCGGAGATTTATCGGGTCCTGCGGCCAGGAGGCCGGTTTATCTGCCTGGAGGCTGCCAAGCCTTACAGTGTGTACCTACGGATGGGCTTCTTCCTGTATTTCAAAACATTCCTGCCGCTTCTGGACCGGCTGGTGGTCCGTGCCGGCAGGCAGGCAAAGGTGAGGCCCTACACCTATCTGTCCCGCTCGCTGGACAACTACCCGATGCCCCATGAACTGGAGGCGATGTTCCGGGCCGCGGGTTTTCGCAATACCGGATACAAACTGTTGATGATGGGGACCGTGGCCATTCATTACGGAACCAAATAGCGAGGTGAAAGCACCGGCGGTTCGCCGGTGTTTTTTTCCGGGAGCGAAAAGGCGTAAAGCCGTGGCTGACCGATTGTCCAACCTCGAAGGATTCGGTACACTCTGGATCAGGGAAAGGTTTGTGGAAGAGGATTGATTTCCCATACACACCGCAGCCGTGGGGTGGTCCACTGTGGGAGTCCGGCACCTGGATGGCGCATCGGACATTCAAGCGATTCTGTCGTTTCTGCCGGAGCTGTATGAGACCAACTTTCCCGGGTTTTCGGTGGATGCGGAGTTTCTGGCCCGCAAGCGCGCCCAGCTCAAGGAGGCCGCCCGGGATCCGGGACAGTGTGTCCTGGTCTATGAGGACGAACTGGGCGTGGGCGGATTTATCTGGCTGGTGGTGGAGGTAGAGCCCGGCGGGCGTCGCCGCGGTGAGGTGGTGGCCCTGCACGTGGCTCCGCGCTGCCGGGGCAAGGGTATCGGCAAGCTGCTGATGAAGGAAGGGGAGGCACTGCTTCGCAACTACGGCTGCGAGTCGGTACACCTGATGGTAACGGTCAGCAACGAGCGCGCACTCAAGCTGTACGAGAACCTGGGGTATGTGGTGACCCGGTATCAGATGGAGAAGCCCATTGCCAAACATCGGATGTAAAGGATGTTTCCTGAGGATTGCGCCGGTCTTCTTCTTGGTGGTTGCGGAAGCTCCCGGCCGCGGGTGACCGTCGTGGACGGGCAACTGGAAAGAGATAGGATCTGGTGAGGGGATGCGCCCCGCTTGGGGTGTGTCCCCTCGCATTTTTTTGCCGAACGAAAGCGGCAACGTTGTGATTGACTGACGATTCTCAACGTGCTAAGATATATCACACATATTCCGATATGATTAATCGGAAATTCGTGCGGGGGTTGAGGGGCCAGTGGGACGGTCTGCTGACAGCCGGAAAGGACTTGTGACCGTGGCAGCGGTGGTCTTGATGGCACTTCTGGCAGGTTGCGGGGGAACCCGTTCATTTGACAACAGCCCAGATCAGAGTGCGGAGGGAGCGATCCTCATCGGCGTCTCCGGGCCGCTGACAGGAGACAACGCAGAGTACGGAAAGATTTGGAAGCAGGGCTTTGACCTTGCCCTGAAAGAGATCAACGGCAACGGGGGCATCCACGGCCGCCCTCTCCAGTATGTGTTCCAGGACACTCAGAGTGATCCGAAACAGACGCCTGCAGTGGCGCAGCGGTTCGTAGCCAACCCTCAAATTGTTGCAGTGATGGGGGACTTCAGTTCGCCGGCTTCCATGGCGGCTTCGCCGATCTACCAGCGGGCAGGGCTGCTTCAGTTGGGGATTACCAACTCGCATCCGGACTTTACCAAGACCGGGGATTACATCTGGAGCAACTCCGTCAGCCAAGCCGATGAGGCCCCAGCCCTGGCCGCCCTCACGGTGGAGCGGCTGGGCAAGAAGAGGCTGGCGGTGCTTCACATGAATACCGACTGGGGGAAAACCACTGCAGATCTTCTTGTTCAGAGCGCCCGTGAGAAGGGGGCGGAGGTCCTGCTTCAGGAGGGGTACCTGCTGACGGAAAAGGACTTCCGGCCAGTGCTTACCAAGGTGCGGGATGCGGCACCGGATGCCTTGGTGCTCATCTCCTATTACAACGACGGCGCGCTGATCGTTCAGCAGTTGGACGCGGTGGCGCTCACGGTGCCGGTGGTGGCGGTCAGCTCTGTCTACTCGCCGCAGTTCATCAACCTGGGCGGGAAAGCGGTGGAAGGGATCTATACCATTACCCGCTTCCACCCGGATGATCCACGGCCTGAGGTGCGGGCCTTTGTGAAAGCCTATCGGGAGGCTTACGGAACGGACCCTGACACATTTGCAGCTGCCGCCTATGACGGCATGAAAATCATCGCCCAGGCCCTGGCGGCGGGCGGTGTGGACCGCAAAGCAGTGCGGGATGCCTTGGCCTCAGGCCTGGAAGTGGAGACGGTGCTGTACGGTAGGAGTCGTTTCGGGCCGGACCGCCGGCTGCAGAATCCACGGTTCGTTGCGCTGGTCGTACGCAACGGCCGATTTGAACTGCTGGCGCCTTGAGCGGTGGACCTACGGAAAAAGCTCTTTCATGTAAAGGGGTAACGGCAGGATGATCGACCAGTTGGTAAACGGGCTGGTGGTGGGGAACCTGTACAGTCTGGTAGCCGTGGGAATTACCCAGATCTACGGGGTCGCGAACGTGGTTAACTTCGCCCACGGTTCCATTTACATGATGGGAGCCTACATAGGCTGGATCGCTGTGACTCAGCTCCACCTGCCCCTGCTGCCGGCGCTGTTGGTGACGGCGGCAGTCACCGCCCTTCTGGGGATGGTGGTGGAGTGGGTAGCCGTACGGCCTTTTTCCCGGTCGGGGCGGACGGTGCTGCTGCTCTCCACCATCGCCGTGGCGATGGTGCTGGACCAGGGCGCTCAGATCCTCTTTGGCCCCGAGACCAAGCCTTTCCACAGCGATGTTTCCGCCTGGCGACTGCCTGTGGGGGGCGGAAGCATAGGGGTTCTGGACTTTCTGATCCTGGCTGTGGGCGGCGGCACGGCCCTGCTGCTGCACTTGTTCCTCAGCCGTACCCGAATCGGATGGGCAGTGCGGGCTACCGCCCAGGACCGGGATGCGGCCCTGCAAATGGGGGTGGACGTGGACCGGGTCAGCCGCATCAGCTTCGCCATGGCCGGGGCGTTGGCGGGAGTGAGCGGCTTCCTGGTCGGGCTTTACTACCGGAGCGTCCATCCCACCATGGGCTTTGCTGCCGGACTGAAAGGATTTACAGCGGCTCTCCTGGGAAGCCTGGGGAACATTCCCGGGGCCATTGGCGGGGCGTACTTGCTGGGGATTGTCGAGTCCCTGGGGGTGGCCTGGCTGGGCTCCAGTTACCGGGATCTGATTGCCATCGGACTGCTGATCGGGGTGCTGCTGCTTCGGCCTGGCGGTCTCTTCGGCCCGGTTCGGACCCTGCTGCCGGAACCTACGGTGGGCACCTTCATCGTCGCGGGGCGTACCGTGTCTGTGCCCCGGCCGGTCCTGTACACAGCGGTCGTCGCGGCGCTGCTGTTGCCGCTGGTATGGGACCATCCGTACTGGCTGCAGGTGCTAGCCATTACCTGGGTCTTTGGCCTCGTGGCCATCAGCCTGAACCTGCTAGCTGGTACTGCCGGGCAGGTTTCCATCGGCCATGCAGGGTTCCTGGCCTTGGGCGCCTATGCCTCTGCGATCCTCACCACCCGGCTGCAAGTTCCCTTCGGACTCTCGCTGCTCCTTTCGGCGGCCATCACTGCGGCGCTGGGGGTGCTGCTCTGCTACCCGGCCCTGCGGCTGCGGGGTCAGTATCTGGCGATCGCCACCATGGCCCTGGGGCAGGCCATCACCCTGGTGGCCCTGAACTGGACCGGACTGACCCAGGGGCCCAAGGGGATCAGCAACATCGCCCCACCGACGCTGCTGGGATACCAGGTCACCACCGCAGCCGGTTTCTACTGGCTTTCGCTGGGCGCCCTGTTGGCCGGGGGGTGGTGTATCCATCGTATCTCTCAGTCACACCTGGGCCGGGCGTTTCGGGCGATCAGGGAGGGCGAGGTGGCGGCCCGAGCGTACGGGATCCATCTGGAGCGCTATAAGTCGACCGCCTTCGGCATCAGTGCCTTCTTTGCTGCCGTGGCGGGGGTATTGCTGGCCCACCTGTATACGTATATCGCTCCAGATACCTTCACCCATGCCCTGTCCATCCAGATCCTGACCATGGTGGTGCTGGGCGGACTCGACAGCGTGGTGGGGGCCGTTCTGGGGGCGGCGGCGCTGATCCTCCTGCCTGAATCGGTCCGGTTTCTGGCGGAGTACCGGTTCCTGATGTACGGCCTCCTGCTCTTGGTGCTGTTACGCTTTCGGCCCCGGGGGTTGCTGGGGGCCCAATGATCCAGAAAGGAGGAACGACCCCATGCTCACGGTAACGGGCCTCACCAAGCGCTTTGGGGGGATCGAAGTGGTCCGAGGGGTCTCCCTCACCGTAAGGGAGGGAGAGACCGTCAGCATCATCGGCCCCAATGGCGCCGGCAAGACAACGCTGTTTCACCTGATTGCCGGGGCCGAGCGGCCCGACGCTGGGGAGATCCGTCTGAACGGGGAGCGGATCGACGGGCTGCCCGCCCACCAGGTGGCTGCCAGGGGCGTGGCCCGTACGTTCCAAAACGGCCGGGTCTTTGGCAGCCTTACGGTTCTGGAGAACGTGCTGCTAGGCGCCCATGCCCGGCTGCAGGCCGAAATGAACAGGCCGGGTGTATTGGGAGACGTAGGAAACGCCATTAGGGAGACCGTGCAGGCGGTACTTCAGCCCCGGGCGCTGCGCCGTCGGGAAGCAGAGTTGATTGAAGAGGCGAAGGAGATCCTTTCCCTTTTTGGGGACCGACTGCTTCCCCGACTGCACCAGCCAGCCTATTCGCTGTCGTATGCCAACCGCCGGCGGACGGAACTGGCCCGGGCCCTGGCCCTGCGGCCTCGCTTGCTGCTCTTGGATGAGCCCACAGCGGGGATGAATCCCACGGAGACGGCGGAGATGCTGGAAGTGATCCGGCTCCTGCAGCAGCGGGGTCAGACGATCCTGCTGATTGAACATAAATTGGAACTGGTAATGGCTGCCTCTCACCGGGTATATGCCCTGGATGCCGGCCAAGTGCTGGTTTCCGGGACACCGGAGGAAGTCCGCCGGGATCCCCGGTTGGTGGAGGCGTACGTGGGCAAGGCCCGGCCCCAGGCGCCGGGCGAGGCGGCCCTGGGGGCACAGGGAGCCTTCGGCGCCCTGGCCCAGTGAGGAGGTGGCATTCATGGCTTTCATTTTAGAATTACAGCAGATAGAAACCTTTTATGGTCCCGTGCAAGTCCACTTCGGGGTAAATCTGGCGGTGCAGGAGGGGGAGATTACCTGCCTGCTGGGAGGCAACGCCTCGGGCAAGTCCACGGCCCTGAAGGTAATCCTGGGGTTGGTGCGGCCCCGCCAGGGCCGGGTATTCCTGGGCGGGGCCGATGCTAGCCACTGGCCCACGCCCCGGCGCATCGCCTGGGGCCTGGGATCGGTGCCGGAAGGGCGCCGACTGTTTCCGTTCATGACGGTGCGGGAGAACCTGCTGATGGGTGCCTATCTTCGGTCGGACCGGCGCGCCGTGGCCGAGGACTTGGAGCGAGTCCTCACTCTCTTTCCCCGGGTGGCGGAGCGATTGAACCAGACCGCCGGGACGCTGTCGGGCGGGGAGCAGCAGATGGTTGCCATGGCTCGAGCCCTCATGGGTCGACCACGGTTGATCTGCATGGATGAACCCACCATGGGGCTTTCGCCCCTCTGGGTGGATCGGGTGCTGGAACTGATCCAGCAGGTAAACGCTCAGGGAATGAGCGTCCTCATGGTAGAGCAAAACGCACGGGCGGCCTTGCAGATTGCTCACCGGGGCTATGTGCTGCAGACAGGAAGGATTCTTCTTTCCGGAAACGCGGGGGATCTGTTGGCGGATCCTCGGGTGGAAAGCGCCTACCTGGGAGGGAAGACGGCATGAATCACGACTTGTTCATCCGCACCTCCCGGCAGGAACGCTTCGTCCGCCTGGCTGCGGAGCTAGCCGACAGCTTCGCCCCGGGGGCAGCGATCCACGACCGGGAGAACACCTTTCCGTACGAACACTTCGACCGGCTGCGGGCCAGCGGCTACAGTCGCCTGACGGTCCCGGAGGCCTACGGCGGGGCCGGGGCGACGCTGACGGAGACGCTGCTGGCCCAGGAACGGCTGGCCCGGGGGGATGGGTCGACGGCACTGGCCATCGGCTGGCACCTGGCGGTGGTGGGCAAGCTGGCGGAAGCGCGGCCGTGGCCGGAAGCGACCCTGGAGCGGATTTTGCGAGAGGTCGCGGAGAAAGGCGCCCTGATCAATTCGGCGGCCAGCGAAGTAGAGACCGGCAGTCCCTCCCGGGGCGGCCGCCCCACCACCGTTGCCAGGATGGTGCATGGTTCCTGGGTGCTGAACGGGCGAAAGTCGTTTGTCTCCCTGGCGCCGGTGCTGGACTATGCCATTGTCTCGGCCAGCATCGAGGGACAGCCGGGGGGCGGCTGGTTCCTGGTGCCCATGGACACGCCGGGGGTGACCGTGGAGGAGACATGGGATGCGCTGGGTATGCGGGCCACCGGGAGCCACGACCTGGTGCTGAAGGAGGTCTGCCTGCCGCCGGAGGCTCTGGTGGAGCCCTTCGGCCAGGGGGAGACGGATCAGATGGGAAAGGCGGCGGGGGCGGCCTGGGTGCTGCACATTCCGGCCACCTATCTGGGCATTGCCCGTGCAGCCCGGGATACGGCCCTGACCTATGCCCGTCACCGGCGCCCCAACACGCTGCCGGGGCCCATCGCCGACCTGCCCCATATCCAGGCCCTGCTGGGGGAGATCGAAGCAGACCTGCTGGCTGCCCGGTCGGCCCTTTACACCGTGGCGCAGCGGTGGGACGAGGAGCCGGACCGGCGGCCCGAACTGGTTCCCCTGCTGGGCGCCGTGAAGATATTGGCCGTCAACGCCGCCTTGCGGATCGCAGACCGGGCCATGCGGGTGGCGGGGATTGCGGGGCTCACCCGGACGCTGCCCCTGGAACGGTACTACCGGGACATCCGGGCCGGTACCTCCAACCCGCCCATGGAGGATGCGGCCCTGGCGGCTCTGGCACGCGCTGCCCTGAACGAGTCGGAAGAGGCGGAACGGGGCAGGTAACCGCTGGTTGCGCTGGTCGGGCCGGCAACGGAGTCGGGGCCGGTCGGGGCCGCAGTCTTCCGTAGTACGAAGAGGGCGCCTGCCGGGGCGCCCTCAGCTTTGTTCAGGAGGACTCATTCCGGGCCCGTCCAGCGATGATCGGCTGAATAGTACCTTTGGTCTATTCTGATTTCCATGCTTGGGCCGATTGTCATGGATCATCCGGTACCGGTATGCTCTTCCTGGATGAAACAACGGAACCAGAAGGAATTTGATTGATTGGATCCCTTTGGATCAGTAGACTAGGAGTAGTCTGGCGAACCAATCGACTTCGATCGCTTTATCGTAAGGATGATCCATGCGGAGTGACCTGCCGTGCAAATCGTCATGATCGGCCTCAACCATAAGACTGCGCCTGTGGAAATCCGGGAGGTACTGGCCATACCCCCTGCGGCCCTGCCGGCGACCCTGGAGCGGCTGAAGGGGCTGGGCGTGTCGGAAAGCGTCCTCCTGTCCACATGCAACAGGACGGAGGTTTACGCGGTGGGGCAGGACGCTCGGCAGACCTGCGCCCAGCTCACCCAGTTTCTGGCCGAACTGGGCCACTTCCCCGATCCGGAAGGGCTGCGCCCGTATCTGTACCAGCATGTCGGCATGGATGCGGTGGTCCATCTCTTTCGGGTGGCCTGTGGCCTGGACTCCATGGTCATCGGTGAAACGCAGATTCTGGGCCAGGTCCGGGATGCCTACCGGAATTCGACCCAGGCCGGCACGGTGGGCAAGGTGCTGCACCAACTCTTCGAGCAAGCCATTGCCGTGGGCAAGAGGGCTCAAACGGAGACCCGGATCGGCCAGAATGCCGTGTCGGTCAGCTACGCGGCTGTGGAACTGGCGAAAAAAGTCTTCCGCACCCTCAGCGGATGCCGCTGCATGGCCATTGGCGCCGGCGATACGGCGAAGCTAACGGTGCGCCACCTTCAGGCCAGCGGCGTCCGGGAGATCATCATCGCCAATCGTACCCTGGAGCGGGCCCAGGATTTGGCCCGGGAGGTCGGCGGCATCGCCGTTTCGATGGACGAGGTGCCGCTGAGGTTGCAGCAGGTGGACGTGGTGATCTCCAGTACCGCCAGCCCGGGATATGTGCTGACGGCTCCGATGGTGGCCGAGGCGCTGCGGCACCGGAGGGGGCGGCCTGTGTTCCTGTTTGACATTGCCGTTCCCCGGGATATCGACCCGCAGGTGGGCTCCCTGGACGGCGTTTTTCTGTATGACATCGATGACCTGCAGGCTGTGGTGGCCGCGAACCTGCAGGAGCGGGCGGAAGAGGCAAAACGGGTGGAGCGAATCATTCAGGAGGAGGCAGCCCGGTTCCGGTCGTGGACAGCCTCCCTGGAAGTGGTGCCCACCATCCGTCAACTGCGTGACAAGATCGAGGCCATCCGCCAGCGGGAACTGGCCCGTACGTTCAACCGGTTGCCGAATCTGACCGAGCGGGAGCGGGCTGTGATTGAGGCCATGTCAGTCAGCCTGGTGAACAAGATCCTGAACGATCCCACACAGCGGCTGAAAGGGATGGCGGACGAAGGGAAGGCCGATCTGGCCATTCAAACCGTGGCCCGCCTGTTCGACTTGCCCCTGACCAAGGGTGAGCCGGTACTGGAGGAAGGGGGAGGGTAAAGGGTGGGCAGCTTGCTTGGAACGCTGCTGGCCGCCACCGCTGCTCTGTATACCCTCTCTGCCATCTCCCATCTGCTCTGTGTGTTCCGCCATGGGTACGAGGCCGTGGCACGGTGTGCCACCCGGGTTTCGTGGGCGGCTCACAGCACCACCCTGGTGCTGCTGCTGGCCTACACCGGCAGGATGCCGGTTTACACCCGATTTGAATTCGCGTTTCTCTTTACCTGGTTTCTGGTCGGCGTCCACGTGCTGATCGAGGTGCTCCGGGAGAACCAGACGGCCGGCCCGTTCCTCCTGCCGTTGATCGCAGTGCTGCAGGTGGCTGGCGTTGCCCAGTGGGGAGCCGCCCATGAAAGTTTGGGGCTGCATCATCTGCCCGGAAGCCTGGTGGGCTGGCATGTCGGTGTGATGCTGCTGGGGTACGGCTTTCTGGCCGCGTCCTTTGTGTCGGCCGGGCTGTACCTTCTGCAGGAGCGGAACCTGCGGGTAAAGCGCTGGGGACCGATCTACTACCGGCTTCCCTCCTTGGAGTCCCTGGACCTCTGGGGTGGACGCTTTGTGTATGTGGGCTTTCTGCTGCTGACCATTGGCATGGCGGTGGGCATCGCCTTTGCTCAGGGGCTCTGGCAGCAGCCCTGGCGGTGGGACCCGAAGGTGGTCTTTACCGTGCTCATCTGGCTCGTGTACGCCGGCTACCTGCTGATGCGCAACCTACGGGGATGGGGCGGCCGCTGGGCCGCCTGGTGGTCGGTGATCGGCATGGCCGGATTGCTGATTAACTACCTGGTGGTCAACGCGCTCTCCTACATGCACCGGTACGGCGTGTAGATCGCCAGCCACGAGGAGGCAAGCCTGTGACAGTGGTTCGGGTTGCAACCCGGGGCTCCCAGCTGGCCCTGACCCAGACCCGCTGGGTAGTGGACCGGTTGCGGGAGGTCTGTCCCGACGTTGCATTTGACATCGTGACGTTCAAAACCACGGGAGATAAAGTGCTGAACGTGGCCCTCAGCCAGATCGGAGGCAAGGGGCTGTTCACCAAGGAACTGGAGGAAGCCCTGCTGGACGGCAGGGCTGACATCGCGGTCCACAGCCTCAAGGATATGCCCACCGAGTTGCCCGAGGGACTGAAGCTGGGATGTGTACCCCAGCGGGAGGATCCCCGGGACGTGCTGATCACCCGGGATGGGCGGCGCCTGGCCGACCTGCCGCCGGGGGCCCGGGTGGGAACCTCCAGCCTGCGGCGGCTGGCCCAGTTCCGGGCGATGCGGCCGGATCTGGAGTATGTACCGATCCGGGGAAACGTGGATACTCGCCTGCGGAAGCTGGACGAGGGCCAGGTGGACGCGCTGGTGATGGCCGCAGCCGGCTTGCAGCGGATGGGGCTGGCCCACCGGATCACCGAGTACCTGGACCCGGCGATCTGCCTTCCGGCGCCGGGGCAGGGCGCCCTGGCCATCGAGATACGGGCCGGGGACGACGCCATCGGGCAGATGGTGGCCCGGATCCATGACGAGGCGGCTGCCGTGGAGGTGCGGGCCGAGCGGGCCCTGCTGGCCAAACTGCAGGGAGGCTGCCAGGTGCCCGTGGGCGTCCTGGCGGAGCGCCGGGGCGACAGTCTCCGGCTGCAGGGGCTGATCGCGGCGCCCGACGGCTCCCAGGTGATCCGCCACGCTGCGGAAGGCCCCGCGGATGCTCCGGAGCAGCTCGGCGAAGCGGTGGCCCAGTGGCTGCTGGACCACGGCGGCCGCAGGATTCTGGAGGCCCTCCGGTGAGGTGATGAGGATGCGCCCGGAAACGACGCCGCCACACCAGGTGGATCTGCTGCTGCGGTACGGGCACATGGCGGAACGGGTCGGTGCCGCGATCGCCCTGATTCTGGCCCTGATCGCCCGCTTTGGCCTCTGGACGAGCCCCATGAGCCTGCACATCGGGTCCGGCCTGCTGGCCCTGGCTGGCATCGTGCTGGCGGCGGTCCGGCTGTCCCGGGCCGCCGGCGGGACGTTGCTGTGGGTGGCGGCCATGGTCTTCCTGGTGGGCGCATGGGTGGGGCTGGGCCGGATGTCCGTCTTGATGCACGTTGTGACCGTGCTGGTGGCGGTGGGGCTTGCGGAACTGGGTATTTTGCAGTCAGCCGGCCTGCCTCAGAAACGGAGATGACGGAGATGAGCGGACAGGAACAACAGCGGAACCGGCCGGCAACGGGTGAGAAGCCGCTGGCAGGGAAGCGGATTCTGGTGACCCGTGCCCGGGAACAGGCCGCGGCGCTGGTGGAGCGGATCGAAGCCCTGGGCGGGGAGGCATATGTCTTTCCGGTGATCGCTTTCGGACCGCCTGCGTCCTGGGATCCGGTGGACGAGGCCATTGCGGCCCTGGATCGTTACCAGTGGCTGGTGATCACCAGCCCCAACGGGGCACGGTTTTTCATGGGCCGGCTTCGGGAGAAGGGCTACGACGCCACCGCCCTGGCCGGTCTGAAGGTGGCCGCGGTGGGTGCCACCACCGCCCGGGCTCTGGCCGAATGGGGCGTCCGGGTGGATGTGATTCCCCGGGAGTTCCGGGGGGCTGCGCTGCCGGAGGCCATGGGCCCCTACCTGAAGCCCGGCGACCGGGTGCTGATGGCCCGGGGTGACCTGGCGGATCCCGCCCACGCCGAGGGAATCCGGGCTCTGGGCGCCGTTGTCGACGATCTGGTGGTCTACCGTACCGTGCCGGCCGGTGGCGATGTGGAGCGGTTGAAGGCGGACCTGGCTGCCGGGGCCGTGGACTACGTAACCTTTACCTCCGGCTCGACGGTCCGGAACCTGCTTTCCCTCCTGGGCGGCAAGGAGCCGCTGGCGGGGGTGCGGGTGGCTGTCATCGGGCAGGAAACCCGCAAGGCCGCAGAGGAAGCAGGCCTGACCGTGCACGCGGTGGCCCGGGAGGCCTCGATGGCGGGCCTGGTGGATGCGATCGTGGCGGATGTACTCGCAGAGGAAGCATGACGAACGGAATGCGTGGACTTCATCGTGCCGGTTGTTTCAGAAGGAGGCAGTAGCCATGGGCTTTCCCGTGAACCGCCCGCGCCGGCTGCGGCGCAACGAGACCATCCGTCGGATGGTCCGGGAGACCGTCGTCACCAAGGATGACCTGATCCTGCCCCTTTTCGTGGCGCCCGGAAAGGGTCTGAAGGAAGAGATCACCTCCATGCCCGGCAACTATCACTACTCGCCGGACTCGATCCTGTGGGAGATCGAGGAGATGCTGAAACTGGGCGTCAAGGCCTGCATCCTGTTCGGCCTCCCCGAGTCCAAGGACGAACTGGGCAGCGAGGGTTACAGCGACCAGGGCGTGGTCCAGCAGGCGATCCGGGCGATCAAGGCCCGGTTCCCGGAGATGTACGTGATCACGGACGTCTGCCTGTGCGAGTACACTAGCCACGGCCACTGCGGCGTCATCAAGGGCGACACGGTGGATAACGACGCCACCCTGGACCTGCTGGCCAGGATGGCCGTCTCCCACGCCCGGGCCGGAGCCGACATGGTGGCGCCCAGCGACATGATGGACGGACGGGTGGCAGCTATCCGGGCTGCCCTGGACCGGGAAGGGTTCCCGGACGTGCCCATCATGGCCTACAGCGCCAAGTACGCCAGCGCGTTCTACGGCCCGTTCCGTGAGGCCGCGGACAGCGCTCCGGCCTTCGGCGACCGGCGGTCCTACCAGATGGATCCCGGCAACGCCCGGGAGGCGCTCCGGGAAGTGGCGCTGGATGTGGAGGAAGGCGCCGACATCGTGATGGTCAAGCCCGGCCTGGCCTACCTGGACATCCTGCACCGGGTGCGGGAGGCGGTGCAGGTGCCGGTGGCGGTCTACAACGTCTCCGGAGAGTTCGCCATGGTGAAGGCTGCTGCGGCCAGGGGCTGGATTGACGAACGCCGGATTGTGATGGAGGCCATGCTGGCCTTCAAGCGGGCCGGTGCCGACCTGATCCT
>DATCKG010000001.1:0-5830 GCA_036562385.1 Symbiobacteriaceae bacterium | reverse complement strand
CGGCCGTCCGGCTGCGCTGCTACGAGGAACTGCTCCGGTCCTACTACCCGCCGGAGCGGGTGCTCCTGGCCGTGTTCCCCGCCGCGATGCGCTATGCCGGGCCCCGCGAAGCGGTCTTCCACGCCATCTGCCGTAAGAACTGCGGGTGCACCCACTTCATCGTGGGGCGGGATCACGCCGGCGTGGGCAGCTATTACGGCACCTACGACGCCCAGCGGATCTTCGATGAATTCACGCCGTCCGAGTTGGGAGTCATCCCCCTTTGCTTCGAGCACACCTTCTACTGCCGGGCCTGCGGCGGCATGGCTTCCAGCAAGACCTGTCCCCATCCCCGAGAAAGCCACGTGACGCTCTCCGGTACTCGGGTCCGGGAGATGCTGCGGGCCGGGCAGGTCCCGCCTCCCGAGTTCACCCGGCCGGAAGTGGCCCAGGTCCTGGTGGAAGCGCTGGCGGAACGGGCTGGCGATTAGGGGCCCACAGGTTGACTGCAAACCAAGCGGCGGCACAGGTGGGTATGCGGCTTGCCACCTGCGCCGCCGTCATCCTTTTCAACACCGCCTTCCATCCCGCTGCATTTGCACGAGGAATTCCAACATATGCGTTGAATTTTTCACTTCGTTTCCGCCAGAGCCTTCCGAATAGGGGGTGACAATCGCTCTGTCGCAATATTCCCGTTTACGGCAGTGGCGGCTGACCGCTCTGCTGTCTCAATATCACCGGAAAGGAGGAACAGTGTGAACATCTCGGTCTTGCTGCTTGCGGCCCTTCCGCTTTTCTGGATCGGCTACCGGTATTACGGCCGCTACCTCGACCGGGTCTTCGGCGTGGACGACTCCATTCCCACTCCGGCGGTTGCCCTGAACGACGGCAAGGACTATGTACCCACCAAACCTCTGGTGGCCTTCTCCCACCACTTCGCATCCATTGCCGGCGCCGGCCCCATCATCGGTCCCACCGTTGCTCTCATGTATGGTTACATGCCTGCATGGCTTTGGATCGTCCTGGGTGGGATCTTCCTGGGAGCCGTGCACGACTACACCGCCATGTTCGTCAGCATGCGGGAGAAGGGCAAGTCCATGGCGGAAATCTCCAGCCACACCATGGGCCGCCTGGGCTTCGGCCTTTTCATCGGCTTTACCATCGCGATGATCGTCCTGGTCACCTCGAGCTTCCTGGGCCTGACCGCCACGGCGCTGACCTCCCTGGTTCCGGCAAAGGACCTCATGGTGGATCCGGAGCACACCCTGCTGAAGGTAGTCACCGTCGATGGCGTCGAGATGGCCAGAATCGGCGGCATCGCTTCCACCTCGGTCATCGTGATGACCCTCTGTGCGCCGCTGCTGGGCTGGCTGCTGTACAAGAAAAACATCAGCACCGTCCTGGGCTCTGCCCTCGCCGTGGTCGTGGGCCTCGCGGCCATCATCCTGGGCCTGTACTTTCCGGTCACCCTGGAGCCAGAGATCTGGATGGTCATCATCAGCCTCTACACGCTCCTGGCGGCGGGGATCCCGGTCTGGGTGCTGCTGCAGCCCCGCGACTTTACCAACTCCTTCATCCTGTACATCGGCATTGCGGCCCTGGTGATCGGCGTCCTCGGCGGTGCAGGCGCAGGCATCACCCTGCAGGCGCCTGCCTGGAACGTGGCCGCCGGCACGGCTGCGATGGGCCCCATCTGGCCGTTCCTCTTCATCACCATCGCCTGCGGCGCCATCTCCGGTTTCCATACCCTTGTGGCTGCCGGCACCGTCTCCAAGCAGGTCTCCCGGGAGTCCCTGGTGCGGCCCATCGGTTTTGGCGCCATGCTGCTGGAGTCGCTGCTGGCGGTGGTAGTCCTGCTGGCGGTCTCCGGCGCCCTCCGGTTTGACGTCTACCAGAGCATCGTCTATCCCACTTCGGAAACCGCCAAGTCCAACCCGCTTCTGGCCTTTGCCCTGAGCATGGGCATTCTGCTCAACCAGGCCCTCGGACTGCCGGTGGCCGTGGGTACGGTCTTCGGCATCCTCATGACCGAAGGCTTCGTCGTCACCACCCTGGACACCGCCGTCCGCCTGAACCGGTATCTCTTTGAGGAACTCTGGTCGGTGCTCTTCAACGGCAAGGCGCCGGCCGTTCTCCGGTCCTACCTGTTCAACGCCGGCCTCTCCGTGGCGATCATGTTCTACCTGGGCTACACCAACAAGTTCCTGACCATCTGGCCGATTTTCGGGTCCGCCAACCAACTGCTCGGTGCGCTGAGCCTCATCGCCGTGAGTGTGTGGCTCGCCTACCGGCAGAAGCCCACCTGGTTTACCGTCCTGCCAGCGGTCTTCATGACGGCCACGACGCTCCGGGCACTCTACCACCTGCTGGTCAACCAGTACCTGCCGACCCAGAACTGGCCGCTGATTATCACCGACATCGTGCTGATGCTGATGTCGGTCGGCGTGGTGGCCGTGGCTGTGGGCAAGATGCTCAGCTTCCGGCGGCAGGCAGCGGTATCCCACGCGTCCGCGGACTGACCGGCGTGATCGGGTTCTGCCCGGTGGCTTTTCCGACCGAAAACCGGCAGGTTCCGATGGCAGCGACCCCCGGCTCCCTGCGGAGCCGGGGGCTTACGCGTCATCTACTCCACTTCCCCTGCCCTCCGAATGGGCGCGACCGGCACGCCCTCGGTCGGCGAGGAGGGGTTGGCCTGCTCGTAGATGGGCATCCGGCCAGCCAAAAAGCCCTGCCGTCCCGCAATGACCGCCCACTTCATCGCTTCGGCCATCCGCGGCGGGTCCTGTGCCCTGGCGATGGCGGTGTTGATCAGCACGGCGTCAGCGCCCAGTTCCATCGCCCGACAGGCGTCCGTGGGGCAGCCAAGGCCGGCGTCGACGATCACCGGCACCTTCACCCGCTCGATCACCCGGCGGATGCCGGCCCAGTCCACCAGCCCCTGTCCTGTGCCGATGGGTGCCGCCAGCGGCATCACCGCCGCGCAGCCTGCATCCTCCAGCCGGAGGGCGGTGATCAGGTCCGAGGTGGTGTAGGGCAGCACCACAAAGCCCTCCTTCACCAGCCGTCTGGCTGCCTCCAGGGTACCCTGCAGGTCGGGCAGCAGGGTTTGCGGGTCGCCGATCACCTCCAGCTTGATCCAGTTGGTGCCCAGCGCCTCGCGGGCCAAGAAGGCCATCTTCACCGCCTGGTCGGCTGTGTAGGCGCCCGCCGTGTTGGGCAGCAGACGATAGCGGGAAAGGTCGAGGTGCCGGAGGATGTCCCCGCCGTCGCCGCCGGAGAGGTCCATGTACCGGATGGCCACGGTGACCATCTCCGTCCCCGAGCGGACAAGCGCCTCTTTCATCTCCTCCGGCGTCCGGTACTTGCCGGTGCCCACAAAGAGCCGGCTGTGGAAGGTGTGGCCGGCAATGACCAGCGCATCTTCGTCCGAGCCGCCCTGCATGGCCCGGACCACCTCCACCCGGTCGCCCTCCCGGATGACGGTGGTGCTCCAGTTCTGGCGGAAGATGACCAGATCATTCACCGCCACGGCCACCCCGGCCGGATGCAGGCCCAGGTGGTCCACCAGTTCGGCCACGGTGAGGGAGTGCTCCAGGTCCATCTCCTTGCCGTTCAGCCAAATCCGCATCGCACATCCTCCTCTGCGTTCCCGCGTTGGATCGCTTCCGTCTGGGCAACGGACGAGTCACGGTCTGGGAAAGGGGCGGCGCGGCCGCCCGGGCGCCTCGTCCATCGCCCGGCGCAGTTCGGCGGCTGCCAGGCGGGGCGAGGGAGCCATCAGGATGGCAGAGATGACCGCCACCCCCGCCACGCCGGTGGCCAGGACCTCGCCGATGTTGGCCGCCGTGATGCCGCCGATGGCCAGGACCGGGATCTCCACCCCCTCCACCACCCGGCGTAGCTCCTCCAACCCCACCCCGGAAAGACCGGGGTGGCTCCGGGTCGGAAAGACGCTGCCCATGGTCACGTAGTCGGCGCCCGCCCGCTCAGCGGCCCTTGCCTCGGCCAGCGAGTGGACCGAGACGCCCAGCAGGCGAGGTCGGGGCAGGATCTGGCGGGCCACCGCCACCGGAAGGCTCTTGCCGCCCAGGTGCACCCCGTGGGCCCCGGCCGCGAGGGCGACATCGATGCGATCGTTGACCAGCAGCCCTGCCCCCCTTGCCCGACAGCGCTCTCCAACCATCCGGGCCAGTTCGAAGAGCGAGCGGGCGGGAAGACGCTTTTCCCGCACCTGGATCCAGTCGACTCCGCCTTCGAGGGCCTGGCTGACGGCACGGGGCAGGTCCTCCGCGGCGGACGAGTCGGTGATCAGGTGAAGCTGAAAGCCTGGCACCCTACCTAACCTCCCTGAGACAACAAAAGCCACCGCACCCCGGACGCTCAGGCGCCGGAGACAGGCGGCGGCAGACTACTCCTCTGCACGCAAACCACCGATATGAATCGGATCGTCACCTTTGCCGGCCTTTCCAAACGGAAAGCCGCCCCGCAGCCAAACGCGGAGGCGGCCCCAGAAAGCTGACCGACCGGCCACTTCCCTCCGCTGGCATTACCCAGATCAGGTTCTAAGGGTTCAGGTCTTCGGCGACCTGTCTCAGCCCGGTTGGGCTCCCCTAGTGGCCACTACTTTGATTATTTGAACTTTACTGGTAGCGTAGCACGCCTCCCGCCCTCCGTCAAGTCGGAATCGTAGGGGATTCAGCGGATCTCTGATCGGGTTCCGCCCGGCGGCTTTTCCGACCGAAAACCGGCAGGTTACAATGGCAGCGACCCCCGGCTCCCTGGGGAGCCGGGGGACTTACGCGAAGGTTTCAGGAGAGATGCTCATGACGAGACTGCACAGGATCGCTCAACAGATTCCTCCTTTGGATGAAGCAGCGGCGGAGCGCGCCCGCCGGCACCTGGATTCGCTGACCAAACCCCCGGGCAGCCTTGGCCGGTTGGAAGAGCTGGCCATCCGCCTGGCGGCGATGACCGGTCAAATGGCTCCGCCTGTCTCGCCTGCCACCGTGCTGGTGGTGGCCGGTGACCACGGGGTGACCGCTGAAGGGGTCAGCGCCTATCCTGCGGAAGTGACGCCCCAGATGGTGCTCAACTTCCTGCGGGGCGGGGCGGCCATCAACGCCCTGGCCCGGGTGTCCGGCGCCCGGGTGCGGGTGGTGGACGCTGGCATGGCGGTGGACCTGGAGCACCCGGACCTGACCGTGTGCAAGGTCCGCCGGGGCACCGGCAACATCTGCCGGGAACCGGCGATGACCCGGGAGGAGACTGAAGCGGCCCTCTGCCACGGCATCGAGCTGGCCGATGAGGAAGCCGGCCGGGGCACCCGGGTGATCGCCCTCGGCGAGATGGGCATCGGCAACACCACGCCCAGCGCTGCTCTGCTGGCCTTTTTCAGCGGCAGGCCCCCCGAGACCGTGGTGGGGCGGGGAACGGGGCTTGATGAGCGCGGCCTGCAGCGAAAGGCCGATGCCGTTCGCCGGGCACTGGCCCTGCACAAGCCGGACCCCAGCGATCCCGTTGGAGTTTTGGCGGCGTTGGGCGGCCTGGAGATTGCCACCCTGGCCGGCGTGGTGCTGGGCGCCGCCGCCCGGCGTATCCCGGTGGTGGTGGACGGGTTTATCACCACAGCCGCGGCCATCGTGGCGGTGCGGATCGCACCGGCTGCGGTCAACTACCTGATCGCCTCGCACCGCAGTGCCGAACCCGGACATGCGCTGATGCTTGAAATGTTGGGCCTGAGGCCCCTGCTGGAGCTGGATCTGCGCCTCGGCGAAGGCACCGGGGCAGCCCTGGCCCTGCCGCTTCTGGAGGCCGCACACCGGGTGATGACGGAGATGGCCACCTTTGAGGA
>DATCKG010000110.1:0-12079 GCA_036562385.1 Symbiobacteriaceae bacterium | reverse complement strand
GCCTGGAACCGCCCGGTGGCCACCGTCAGGCCCCGGGCTTTTAGTTGTTCCACAAAGCGCAGGTAAAGCGGCTCCGCCTGTTCGGGACGGGCCGCCCGGTCGAAGCCCGGGCGCCGGCCCCGGCGCACGTCCCCGTACAGGGTGAACTGGCTCACCGCCAGCACCGCACCCCCCACATCCTGGAGGGAGCGGTTCATCTTGCCCTGTTCATCCTCAAACACCCGTAAGCCTGCCACCTTTTCCGCCATGTAATCGGCATCGGCCGGGGTATCATCCCGGGAGACGCCCAGCAAGACCACAAACCCGCGGCCGATCTCGCCCACCGTTTCGCCGTCCACCGTCACCTTTGCCCGCAGCACCCGCTGCACTACTGCTCGCAACCCTTCATCCTCCTGTCTTCCGACTCATGGTGTTGGTTTACACCTAGACCTTATTCAACTTTTATCTTGACTAATCATCATCATTAAGTACTATGTAAGTAAGTCACATTGGGGATAGAGCGAGAATCATTCGCAAGGTAATATCGAAACAGTAACCAAACCGAACACGGGGCGTTCACTGATCCACGAGAAATAGGAGGCAACGACATGCTGAATTATTTCCGTGGTGCCAAAGGCAGCTGGATCTGGCTCGCCATCCGCTTGTACGTCGGTTACCAGTGGCTGCACGCCGGCTGGGGAAAACTCGTCAATGGCTTTGACGCCAGCGGTTTTCTCAAGGGTGCCATCGCCAAGGCGGTTCCGGCCTCCCCGGGCGCCAAGCCTGTAGTGGCAGGATGGTGGGCGAGCTTCCTGGACGGCTTCGCGCTTCCCAATGTTGGGCTGTTTAACTTTCTGGTTCCTTGGGGCGAATTCCTGGTGGGCCTGTCCCTCATCCTTGGCTTTGCCACCATTTTTGCCGCCTGCATGGGTGCCCTGATGAACTTCGCCTTCCTGATGAGCGGTGCCATCAGCAGCAACCCGGTCCTGCTGGCCCTGGAGTTCATCCTGGTGGCCGCTGGCGGTGCCTATGCGGGCTATCTGGGCGTCGATTATTGGTTCCGGCCGTGGTTCCGGCAGCAGGTGGCCAAACTCCTTGGTTCCCCGGAAGGAGAACCTGCCCGCCACACGGCCTGAACCCTATCCCATTCCCTGGGACCCTCCTCCTACTCCTACCCATCAATTTTCATCCCACACCCATAAAAGGAAAACCTGCCGCCGGTACGGTGGCAGGTTTTCCTTCCTTACGGTTGCTGACAAACCCGCCTTGCTCAGGCGAGTCGGGTTTGTTGTATTGGATTGATGGCCTCCAGCCACCCCCTCCGATTCGATCGGTGGGTGGAGTCACGGCGTGTCAATTTGCAGATCCACCCCGCCGGGCTCCTGAGGGGTGAAGAGGATGAGATACTCGCTCCCCTTGTAGTGGACGGGCAATCGAATCGACTGGCCCTCCCGTGCCACCTCACCAGGCTTGGCCACCTTGCGATAGAAACGGAGAACCTCATCGCTGCTCAGGCGAGAGAAGTACCTCGCTCCGGACTCCCCCAAAGCCAACAGCGCCGCGACCGTGCCGATCAGAATGACTTGCATGCCGAACACCTCGAGTCGTTTCCCAATGACGAACTGCAAAGCAGGCCGCAAGCGGTCGCGACCCTTTATAACAACCTGAGGGCTGCCACCATGCCGGTGGCAGGCCTTTCATTATGCCCGGGCGGCTCTGCTGTAGCGGCGCTCCCGGGTCACACGCTCCACGGTCATCACATCCCGCACCTTGCGCATCTTCTGCATGACGTAGCTGAGCTGCTGGGCGTCCTTGATCTCCAGCACCAGATCGATGGTCGCCAGCTTGTTTTTATCCGCCCGGCTGGTGGAAGAGAGCATGTTGATCCGGGCCTCCGCCACGATGGAAGCCACATCGGCCAGTAGGCCGGAGCGGTCGATGGCGGTAAGCTGCACCTCCACCGGGTGGGGCGCCGAGTAGTTCTCGTCCCAGCTCACCTCGATGAGCCGGTCCGGGTCCTTGGCCAGATCCTCCATGTTCGGGCAGTCCAGCCGGTGCACCGTAACCCCGCGACCCCGGGTGACGTAGCCGATGATCGGATCACCCGGGATGGGGCTGCAGCACTTGGAGAACCGGACGTACACGTTGTTCACGCCCTTGACCCGGATGCCGTTGCTGGCCTTGCCGTAACCGGACCATTCCTTGCTCTGGGTCTCTGCCGTCTGGGCGGTTTCCCCGGCCTTGGCCTTGCGCTCCCGCTCGTAGTACTCCCGCAGTCGGGCCACCACCGTGGAAGCCGCCAGGGACCCGATGCCGATGGCGACGTACAGGTCCTCCATGTCCCGGACGCCCGATCGCCGGCAGACCTCATCCAGCCACTCGTCCCGCATCAGTTCGTGGGGCTCCAAGCCGGTTTTCTGGATCTCGGCCCGCAGCATCTCCTTGCCCCGGGCCAGGTTCTCCTCCCGGCGCTCCCGCTTGAAGAACTGGCGGATCTTGTTCTTGGCCGATGCGGTCTTGACGATCTTCAGCCAGTCGATGGAAGGACCCGGCGACTGTTTGGAGGTGAGGATCTCCACCACGTCGCCGTTCTTCAGTTCGCTGTCCAGAGGAACGATCTTGCCGTTGACCTTCGCACCCACGCAGCGATACCCGACGTCCGAGTGGACCGCAAAAGCAAAGTCCAGCGGCGTGGCATGGGCCGGCAGGTTGAACACGTCTCCCTTGGGGGAGAAGACAAAGACCTGGTCGGCGAAGATGTCGACCTTGACCGATTCCACAAACTCCCGGGCATCCCGCATCTCCTGCTGCCACTCCAGCAGGGAGCGCAGCCACTGGAGCTTGCGGTCAAACTCCTTATCGGTGCGGCCTTCCTTGTAGATCCAGTGGGCGGCCACGCCGTACTCCGCGGTGCGGTGCATCTCCCGCGTACGGATCTGAATCTCAAAAGGTTCCCCATGGGGCCCGATGACCGTGGTGTGCAGGGACTGATACAGGTTGGGCTTGGGGGTGGCGATATAGTCCTTGAACCGCAGGGGCAGGGGCTTCCACTGGGAGTGGATCACGCCCAGGGCGCCGTAGCAGTCCTTCACCTCATCGACAATCACCCGGATGGCGATCAGGTCGTAGATCTGGGTGATGTCCTTGCCCTGCCGGTACATCTTCTTATAGATGCTGTAGAAGTGCTTGGGGCGCCCGGAGATCTCGGCGTGGATGCCGGCCTCCTCCAGCTTCGCCCCGATCTGGCGCATCAGGTCCTCGACCAGCGCCTCCCGCTCCTTGCGCTTCTTCGCCACCAGCTGAGCGATTTCCTGATACCGCTCCGGCTCCAGGTAGCGGAAGGCCAGGTCTTCCAGTTCCCACTTGATTTCGCTCACGCCCAGCCGGTGAGCCAGCGGAGCATAGATATCGAGGGTCTCCCGGGCGATCCGTACCTGCGCCTCCGGGCTCCGGTACCGGAGGGTCCGCATGTTGTGGAGCCGGTCCGCCAGCTTGATCAGAATCACCCGCAGGTCCTTGGCCATGGCCAGGAACATTTTGCGCAGATTCTCCACCTGCGCCTCGTCCCGGGAGGAGAAGCTCAGCCGCTCCAGTTTGGTGACGCCCTCCACCAGCATCGCCACTTCCTTGCCGAACTCGGCGGTGAGCTCCTCCAGGGTGACGCCGCAGTCCTCCACCACATCGTGCAGCAGCGCCGCCGCCACGCTGGCCTCATCCAGCTGCAGGCCGGCGACGATCTCGGCCACCGCCAGAGGATGGGTGATATAGGGCTCTCCCGACTTGCGGAACTGGCCCCGGTGGGCAGCGTCTGCATAGGCATACGCTTTCTCCACCAGTTGCACATCTGCGTTCGGAATATAACTGAGAACTTTGGAAATTAGTGCGTCCAGCGCAGCCATGTCGCTACCCTCCTTTCGGCCGCCGGGAGACAGGAGACGGGGAGCGTCCTGCGCCCCCCGGAAGAAGGTTCCTCTAGTATTGCACCAGGGAGATCACATCGTACCCCTGGAGGCGTTTCCGCCCGCCCAGGAAGGTCAGTTCAATCAGGAAAGCAACCCCCTCCACCTTCGCACCCAGTGATTCCACCAGATCAATGGTGGCCCGGATGGTGCCCCCGGTGGCCAGCAAATCATCTACCACCAGCACCTTCTGTCCCGGAAGGAAGGCATCCTCATGGACTTCCAGGCAGTCCTCGCCGTACTCCAGCTTGTAGGTGATCCGCCTGGTCTTGGCTGGCAGCTTCCCCGGTTTCCGCACGGGGACAAAGCCGGCTCCCAGCCGGTAAGCCAGCGCGGATGCAAAAATGTAGCCGCGGGCCTCCGGCCCGGTGACCATATCAATCTGTCGATGTTCGAAATGGCTGGCCATGGTTTCGATCGCTTCATGAAAGGCACGGCCATCTTTCAGCAGTGTGGTGACGTCTTTGAAGGAAATGCCCGGCTTCGGAAAGTCCTCCACCGTGCGGATCCGCGACTTAAAGTCCATCCTGCCAGCCTCCTTCCTTATTACATTATAGTGCGTCCAGACAATCAGGCCAATCATTCCTGCGCAACTGCCGCAGGTGAGTCCTTCCTTCCATGCCCCGCCTGTACCGCGGGCTGGCCTCCAGGCTGAACCTGACCCCTGGTGCGTCACAGAGGCGATGGCCGTCCAGCAGGCCTAATTCCCGGAAAATTGCCTCCCCGGCTGCCAGGCGCAGCCGGTTCCAGGGGCCGGGCACTTCCCGCAGGGCCGTGGCGAGGCGGTCCGGGTCCGCCTCCCCCCGCTTCAGCAGCTTATACAGAACCACCAGCACCTCCCGGTCCGGGTAGGGCCATCCCAGGGAAGCTTCCGCCAGGACCCAATCGCTCTCCGTCCAGAGCAAGTGGATCCGCCGGCCCTGGACCTGCTGCAGCCGGTACGGCGGGTGATACAGAACCGTGTCCGTGTAGGGTCCCCTGGGATCCACTCCGTACGGAGCCACTACCAGCCGGCCCTCCGCCGGCTCCGGCTCCCCCGGATTCCAGAGCCGGATCTCCTCGCGGTACTCCGGCAGGTCCCGGCGCAGGCTCTCGACCAGCCCCGCCGCGGCCCAGGGGCTGGCTGTGAGGAGAAGGATCCGCCGGTCGTCTTCCGTCACCAGCGCCTCCACCTCTTCCAGGCCGCGGCCCCGCACGTCCCGCACCTCAGCAGGTCGCCGCCAGGGCCCGCCGGGCACCGCAAGGGGATCCCACTTCAGGCACGCCTCCTCGGTAACCAGCGGCGTCAGGACAGGACCGGTCGGCCCCGCGGATCCAGGTGCTTCCAGCGTCCGCAGATCCTTCAGCGTCAGCCGCAGCCGGGTCTGCCCCTGCCACGTGTTGTACTCCGGCTGGAAGGCCACCTGCACATGGTCGTGGGGCGACGGCCGCAGTTCCGCCATGCCCCATCCCACGGCCTCCATGGCCACCGGCAGTCCTGGCTGCTGCACAATCAGCTTCAGATGCCGGGCATCCTGTCCCAGCGTTCGGGCGCTGACCACCGCCAGATCCCGGACGGCAAAGACCGGCGCCGGGTTGCCCACACCGTGGGGCTCCAACTGCTGCAGTTCTGCCATCAGGCGGTCGGTGAGCTGGTCCAGGGAGAGAAAGGCGTCGATCTGCAGCCGGGGCTCCAGGTCCTCCGGGCGCAGCCACCGGGCCGCCAGCTGGTTGAGCCGCCGCCGCAGTTCCGGCAGGTCTTCCTTCCGGCGGAGAGTCATGCCGGCCGCCGCCGCATGGCCGCCGAACTTGGTGAACAGGTCCGCGACCTTCGACAGCGCCCGGTACATGTGAAAACCGGGAATCGACCGGGCCGAACCCCGAACCTCCTCTCCGTCCACCGACAGGAGAATGGTGGGCCGGTGGTACACCTCCAGCACCCGGGAGGCGCAGATTCCCACCACGCCGTGATGCCAGCCCTCCCCTGCCAGCACCAGGACGTACTGCTTCTCCTCCGGCGGCAGGGTCTCCGCCTGCTGCAGCGCCTCCTGGAGGATCGCCATTTCCACCTCCTGGCGCCGCCGGTTGGCTTCGTCCAACTCCCGGGCCAGTTTCCAGCCCCGGTCCGGGTCATCGGTCAGCAGCAGTTCCACCCCGGCCATGGCGCTGCCCATCCGACCCAGCGCGTTGATGCGCGGCCCCAGGGCAAAGCCGACGTGGGTGGCGGTCACCGGCTGCCTGACCCCGGCCAGGTCCATCAGCGCCCGGAGGCCCGGCCGCCGGGTGTTCCCCAGCCGCTCCAGCCCTTCCCGGACGATGGCCCGGTTCTCCCCCACCAGGGGAACCATGTCCGCGATGGTGCCCAGCGTCACGATGTCCAGCAGATCCCAGACGTCCGGCACCCCAAGGGCCATGGCTAGCTTGAAGGCCACCCCCACACCGCTGAGTCCCTTGAAGGGGTAGCTACAATCCGGCCGCTTGGGATTGATGAGGGCGTCGGCCCGGGGTAGCACCGGCCCCGGCTCATGGTGATCCGTCACCACCAGGGTGATCCCCATGGCCCGGGCGGCCTCCGCCTCGGCCACAGCGCTCACCCCTGTGTCCACGCACAGGATGAAGTCGTAGCCCCGCCGGCGGATCTCCGCCAGGGCCTCCGTGTGAAGTCCGTATCCTTCGCTGAACCGATCGGGAATATAGTAGTCCACCTGCGCTCCCAGCGCCCGGAGCGCCAGAACCAGCACCGCCGTGCCGGTGACGCCGTCCACGTCATAATCGCCATAGACCATGATGGGCCGCCCTGCGGCGATACATTGCCGGATCAGCGCCACCGCCTTGTCCATATCCTTCAGCCGGAAGGGATCCAAAATCTGCTCCCGCCCCGCGGTGAGAAACCCGTGGGCGGCCTCCGGCGTGTCAAATCCCCGGTTGTACAGCACCTGAGCGGTGACCGGTGAGATGCCGAGTTCGCTGGAAAGAAGCCAGCAGGCGGCGGCGTCGACCAGCGCCGGCTGCCACCTGCTGGGTCGGTATGGCTTGGCCAAATCCGTCCCGCCTCCACGCGCAGGCCCCCGCCAGCAACCACCGGCGGGGGATCCGCAAAGCTTGTCATGTGGATGGTTCGAGACGGAACGGTTCAATCCTTCAACGCCGCGCCATCTTCCAGCGTTCCCGGTGGGCGATGGCCACCAGACTTTCCTCGTCCAGTTCCTCTACCACGTGCAGCGTACCGCCCGCGGCCCGGGCCAGTTCAGCAAGGTACCGCCGCCCTGGCTGCAGGCCGATGCAGCCAAAGGGGATCCGGGAGGCGTTGACCATCCGGGCCGCCTCCAGGGCATCGGCCAGGGGATCGACGCTCCACTTGGGCACGGTGGGGATGCCGTCGGTGATGAGAAGCAGCAGGGGCCGACGCACCCGCGACTGGCGGATCAGTTCCACCGACCGAACCAGGCCGTCGGCCAAGGGGGTAAGCCCCAGGGGCTGAAGCCGGGCAAGCCCCTCCTCCACCTCCATGTAGTTGCGGGTGAAAGGCACGCAGACCCGCACCTCCCGTTCCTGGAAGGCGATCACCGCGACCTTGTCCCGGGTGGAGACCAGCAGGTGCCGGGCCAGGTGCTTGGCAGCCAGGATCCGGCGGCCGGCCATGGAGGCGCTGGCGTCGATTAGCAAGCAGATGTGAAGCGCCGGCTCCACGGACCGGAGGCAGACGTGGATATCTCCCCGCTCCAGCCGCAGGGTCCGGCGATCCGGCGAAGCGGCCCCGCCTGCCGCCGCCAGCCGGCTCCGCACCAGCGCCGCCCGAATGGTCTCGGGCACCGCCAGATCCGTCAGCCACGTCCCCGGTTCCGCCGGCGCGGTCCCCCGCACCGGTCCGTACCGCACGTGGGGCGAGGGCCTGGCGGTGGTCCGACCCGGGCGCCTACTGCCCGCCCGCTCCTCCGGGAAGGTGACCCGCCGGATCAGCTTCCGGAACCGCAGCTTCACCTCCCGGAAGTGGGCCTCCAGAAAGGCCGCCAGTTCCATGCCCTTCTCGGTCAGCCGCATCCCGCGGATGTCCCGCCGGACCAGCCCCGAGTCCTCCAGTTCCTTCAGCAGGTACGGGGCCTGGGAACTGCCGGAACCGTACAGGGAGTTCCATCCCTGCTGGCGGGCTAGCTCCCGGAGGACTCGCCTGACCTCCTCCGGCGAGCCCAGGCGGCGGGAAAATTCCAGAGCGGTCTGCATCTGCTCCTCTTGCTTCAGCGCTTCCCAGGCATCCACCAAGCCGGCGTTCCCCGGCCAGGACACCCCCGACATCGGGCTGCCCGGTGCCGCCGCGCCACTGCCGCCGGGACCTTCAAGGGCTTCGCCTCCCGAGCCGCCGCTGCCCTCCGATCCCGCCTCCCGGCCACCTGCGGGCGCTGCCCGGCCCGGCCGCAGCCCCGGCCCGCCGTCCGCCCCGGCAGAGGCGGAAGCGCGGCTCCAACTGCTGGGCCAAATTGCGCCCTCTCGGCGGTGGGCGGACAGCAAGGAATCGCTGTCCGGATCGGTGTAGGCTGACAGGTCCAGGGGCGCTCCGCCGGACCAGTGGGCATGGGCCAGCCGCTCCACCCGCCGGGGCTCCACCCCCTGGGCCCGGAGCTCCGCCTCCACCGCGGCCACCAGGGGCAGGAGCAGTTCCAGGTGATCGTCCGGCAACTTCCCCGCCAGGTGGACATGGTTGCGGTGGGCCGCCCGCAGTGACGCGCTCCGCCCATGGGTGAGGTCCCCGGTGACCCGCCCGCCCCCGGTGGCTGTGACCAGGTCAAAGTAGTCCAGCAGCAGCCGTCCGGTGCCTTCTTCCCCCGGGGCCCAGTAGGTGCCCAGGGCCTGCAGCAGGGCCGCCGCCACCCGCCGGTGATCCACCTCCGCCACCTCGTGGAAGATGTCCACGTGGATCACCTCACCGGGGGTGGCCCGGCCGTAGAAGACCTTGCCCGCGTCGGCGGAGGTCAGGATCGTAACCAGGCCGGGGGTGCGGCCCTCGCTCAGATGGACCTGCCGGCTCACCACCGCAGCCTCCCCCAGCCGGACCCCCCGGCGGCGCTGCAGGTTCTGCCGGATCTTGTCCGACCACCAGGGTTCCCTGGGGACAGGTCCCATGGACGTCACGGCTGCTGCAGCTCCTCTTCGGTCCGCACCAGCTCATGGGGAGCCAGGTCCCCGATGGACCGGGCCGGATGGGGCGGCGCCACCACCGGGTGCTTCAGCGGGTCAGCCAGCGTCGGGCTTGGCCCGGGCGGTCCTCCGGTACGGGTGGGGCTCCCGGGGCGCCCACCGGCGCCCTGGGCCACCGGCGCGCCCTTCTGCCCCTGCCGCCGGAGCCGGGCCAGGGCCCGGGCCAGCCACCCCATCTGCCTGCCCGGTTGCGTATCCTCCGTCCCCCTCTCGGCCCAAGTCCCGCCGGCATCCTTCGCAGCCGGTTCCGCCGTGCCGGAAGAACCTGGTGCAGCGGCATCGTCCGCCCTTCGGAAATCACCGGTCGCGCCGGCATCGCCCCCGGCGCCGTCTCGCCGGCCAGCCCCTTCCACAAGCTTGGCGGCGTCCATCTCTTCGCCCGGCCTGGCTGCACCCTGCAGGCTCTGCTGAGGCGGTGCGGTCTGCAGTGCAGCGCCCCCGAAGCTCACCGAAGGCTGCCGCAAGCGGCCTAGAGACGCCGCGGCCGGCGGGGTGCCCGCGCTGGCCAGCCCAGCCAGATGCGCCACCACCCGTCTGAGGGTCTCAGGGCTTACCCGGTGGCGGAGGGCCAGGGGCGCCACCCGGGCCAGGTCCTCCGGCCCCGCCTCTTCCCGATGCTCCAGGGCCGCGGCGATCCGGATCCCTGCGTGAATCGCCTGTACCGCCCGTAGGCTTTCCACCTGAAAGCGGCTGTACAGGTCCGCAATCTGCTGGCGCAGAGCGTCTGGCACCCGCACGCGGCTGACCAGCTGTGCCCGCATGGAAAGCTCCTCCCGGAACCGCTCCACCTCTTCCGGGCCGCCGGGAAGCGGCCGCAGCCCGGGGATCGCCTCTGCCGCGGCCAGGATCTGTTCCACCACCGCCGCATCTCCCGGGCGGTCTGCATAGACCACGAAATCGAACCGGTCGGAAAGCTGGCGCCGGATCTCCTCCAGCGGTCCCGGATCCTCGTCCGGGTTGGAGGCAGCCCAGACGGTCACCTGAACCGGCAGTTCCACCGCCGGCAGGCCCGTCTCCTCGATCTGGATCCGGCCGGGCTTGGTTCCCATCACGTCCAGCAGCACATCGGCCAGTTCCGGGGCGGTCTCCGCCAGCCGGTTGATTTCATCGACAAAAATAATCCCCCGATGGGCTTGGGGCAGAGTACCGGGCAGCAGCGCCGCCTCGGGGCGGTCAGTGCTCACCAGCCGGGACAGGTCGATGGAGCCCACCACTGTGCCCACCTTGGCCGAGTGGGAGATTTCCAGAAACGGCAGGGGAACCAGTTCTTCCCCCAGCCGGGCCACCTCCTCCGGCGTAAGGCCCCGGTGATGCGGACAGTGGGGCCGGTCGGGGTCGCAGTTGTACAGGCAGCCCTTGATGCGCCGGATTCGCGGCAGGATCCGCCGGACGGCGCGCATGACGCTGGTCTTGCCGGTGCCCCGCAGCCCTTCGGCATGCAGGTGAAGCGGCAGGCCCGCCGCGGTGGCCACCAGCGACATCTCCACAGCCCGAAACAGCGCGTCGTTGCCCGCGTGGCGGACCAGCCCGAGGACAGCATCCATGTTTGGGTCCCCCCTTCGGTTTCTCCTCCCTAGTGTAACCAGCGGAGGAAAAACCTAACGCCTCACAGGGATGCCAATTCCTCCAGTAAGAGTTGCCGCCGCCGGATGGCCCAGTCCTTCAGGTTGGCCACCTCCGCGTCGAAGGAGCGGTCTTGGCCCCACAGACACTGCTCCTTGGCGATGACCGGTGCCACCTCCTCACTCATGGCATCAATCAGAGGGATCACCGACGGAGGGCTGAGGGGACCGTCCAGCGTCTGCTGGAACAGGCTTCTGTACAGTCGCCGGTACCGGGGAAGGGCCATCAGCCGGTAGGAGAGCTTGTTCCATCCAGTCACCGGCACCCGATCCAGCCGGGCCGGGCGGCCGTGGATGTCGATGCCCCAGGTGGCATCGTAATCCCAGGGAATCACCCAGAAGCGGCCCGTCCCGGGGTGCCGGTAGAGCGCGTAGTTATGGACGAAGCCGTCCCGGTTGCCCACGAAGACCGCGACCATCAACCAACGCAGGTACTCCTCCACCTCGAACCATCGCTCCACCACGGCGGGGAAGGCCGCGTCCGATGCCAGGTTCAGGTCCATCACCATGCGGCTCAGGGGCTTCATGTCCGCGCGATCCACCGCCTGATAGCCCCGGTGCAGAGGCTCCTTGACAGTACGGGTAAACGGGCTGATCAGCCCGAAGTTGGCGTTTCGATTCACGGCATAATAGATGGCGCCGGGCGGCCACCCCCGGCGCCGGCAGAAATCTGCGTCCACCGATTCCAGCGCCACGTACAGGCCGGCAAAGGCGCCGCTTACCGTCAGTTCAGTGTGCCGGCAGACCGGAGCCGGTACGCCCACCCGTCGGAACAGTTCGAAACTGAGGGCCGAGCGCATCCGCGTCGGGTCCACGTAATCGGCGTTGAGATGGACCCGGCGGACCGTGTGGCCCTCAGGCGGCGCATCGGGCATCGGTTCCTGCGGAAAGTCCAGCTGCAGGCTCTTGCGGGGAAATTTCCGCGAGTGGGCGCCCCGAATCCGCACCAGCACCCGGCCATGCCAGCCATCCCAAAGGCACTCCCCCTCCACCGGCTCCGACTCCAGCCTGGCCCATGGGTTCTCCCCGAGTGCAAGCGCGCAGTGCCGCACTGCGCACCCTCCTTCTTCCCGTTTGTACCGAGATATGCGAACCGTCGGGGAACTGTTTACATACTCTGAATCAGGCAGCCTCCAGGCCTGCCCGGATCCTAAACCCGGATCCTAGATCATGAATGCACTAGATAGGAGGAGGAACCCCGCGTATGTTCAGCGACCGTCAGCTTCTGGCCCGGGCTGAAGAAGAATTGGAGCGGATGCAGCAGATCCATGCCGAGCCGGTCTTCGCCACGCTGCTGAACACCGACCAGGAGACCTCCGGCTCCGACTCCAGCGGGTCCGATGAGGA
>DATCKG010000112.1:0-91250 GCA_036562385.1 Symbiobacteriaceae bacterium | reverse complement strand
CCCGCCACATCCGGCGGGTGTTTTTCCTTTACCTGGGTGGCACGTACTTCTGCCAGTCCTCAGTGGTGAACTCCGCAAACGGCGCATAGTTTCGCCCCAGGATCACCTCAATCGCGCTGTCGCTCCTGCCCCGTTCGGCAGTGGTCCCCAGCATGGCGGCGATCAGCCGCGCTGCCTGGACCGTTCGTCTGTCTCCACTTCTGTAGTACACCCGGTGCGTGGGGTAATTCGTCCGGTCCGCGTCGGTGGGCTCCAGTACATTCGCCCCCATGCCGGCCAGCACCTGACTGAATTGGGTGGCCGCACCCGTGTACCCGTTGCCGTTGGCCACCTGGATGGGTGGGGCGTTGCGCAGGATGGCGAGGGAGGGGCCGAAGAGGTCCTCGATGATCTCATCCGCCACCGGTTTGTTCAGGAGCAGCAGGCTCGCGCCGCCGGCGCCGGTGTACGAAACCACCGCATTGTTTTCGTAGCTCAGCACCGCGCGCCGAATGGAATCCGAACCGGCGCCAAGGATCTGCAACATCAGCCCCGGAGCCTGATCGAGCGGGAAGTTGGTCTTCACAAGGTTCTTGGCATCCCGGATCAGGATCGGCGCCTTCAGCCAGTTCCAGGGCTTCAGAAGCTCGTTTTTCAAGGCCATCAGCACCTGCTGCTGCCTCTCGGCCCGGCCGAAGTCACTGTCGGCGTGGCGGGTCCGGGCGTAGCGCAGAGCCTCACGGCCGTTCAGGCGATGGACGCCCTTGGTGATGCGGAAGGGGTCGTAGTTAATGCCGTCATCCGCGGGAAAGGTGGGGTCGTCGATGTCATAGGGGACGTTGACCGTCACGCCGCCGACGTCATCGATCAGCCGCTCCACCGCCTTGTAACTGACCACGGCCCAGTAGTTCACCGGGATCCCCAGGTTCTTCTGGACGGTCAGCATGGCTCCCATCGGCCCGGTGTTCTGGAAGGCCTCGTTGATCCGCGCCTCGCCGTAGCCGGGGATCTCCACCCACAGGTCCCGGGGGATGGACAGGAGGCTGATGGAGCGGGTTTGGGGCTGGTACGAGGCCACCATGATGGAGTCCGTCAGGGGATTGGTGGAATCGCTGCTTCCCTGCACGCCGAGGATCAGCACGTTCACCGGCTGGTCCCCCGTCCAGGGGACAGCCCCTTCCTGCCGCCAGATGAAGACCCGGGCCACTGCGTTGACGACCTGCGCGGGGATCCAGCCCTGGAGGGCTGCAAAGATGAACGACGGGATGAACAGCAGGACAAACACAAGCAGCAGCGCCAGCCGCTGTCCGGCACTGGATTGGCTTCGGGGTCGGGCCTGTCTGCGCCTTGCCCTGGCCTGGGACATGACATTTTCCCTCCTCAAGAATCTGGCGGCAGCTACAGGGAACGGCTGCCTGCCGCGGCACTGGACGGATCGCCGAGCCCTTCGTGGGGCGTACCATTCTCCTATTGTAAGACACATCTGTTGCCCGTGCAGCATGTTCAATCCGTAACATTTTGGTTCACTACCTTGGACGAGGGGCAGGAGTGGTTCTGCACGTGCCGAATGCAGAAGCACAATAGGCAAAAGTTCCGGATCCCCGGCCGGCGCTTTCGCCGGTCTGTGGAGCAAGGAGGAAGGGCATGGACACGATAGGGGAACCGACCACCCGGGTGAAGCTGGCCAACGGGCTGCAGGTGCTGAGCCGCAGGCTGCGCCACGCACCGGTGGTCTGTAGCATGGTTTGGTATGGTGTGGGGAGCCGGAACGAGACAGCGGGCCAGACCGGTATCTCACATTTTTTGGAGCACATGATGTTTAAGGGAACCCCCCGGTTCCCCTGCGGCGCGCTGGAGGAAGGCGTAAAGGCCCGCGGCGGCATGTGGAACGCGTTTACCTCCTATGATTACACCGCGTACTACGAGGTTCTTCCCGCCCGGCATCTGGAGTACGGCCTGGAAATGGAAGCCGACCGGATGGTCAACATGACCTTCGATCCGGATCTTACGGTGAGGGAGCGAGGAATCATCCTCAGCGAGCGGGAGGGCCGGGAAAACAATCCGTATTTCTGGCTTTTCGAGGCGTTTATGCAGGAGGCGTACCGGCTCTTTCCCTACCGGCATCCGGTGCTGGGCTACAAGGAAGACATCCGGTCCATTACCGCGGAGGGGCTGACAGCTCATTACCGGCGGTACTACCGGCCCAACAACGCGACGCTGGTGGTGGTCGGGGATGTGGAACCGGACCGCCTGGTGGAACTGGCGGAAAAGCATTTCGGCGCCATTCCCCCGGGGCTGCCGGTGGAGCCCCTGACGTTGCAGGAGCCGGAGCAGAAGGAACTTCGCCGGGTGGTGGTCCGGCGGCCCGGCCCCCATCCCTATTTCCTGATGGGCTACAAGATTCCCGGGGCCGGACATCCTGACAGGCCGGCCCTTACCCTGCTGGCTGCGGTCCTTTCCGGAGGGCCGACCTTTGGCAGCGGCGCTGGGGCCAGCATGGGCCGCTCCAGCCGCCTCTATCGGAGGCTGGTGGCCACCGGCACGGCTGTAACCGCCGCCGCCAATCCGATGAACCTGGAGTATCCGGGACTGTTCCTCTTCAGCGGGATTCCCGGACGCGGCGTCTCCTTGCAGCAGTTGGAGCAAGCCATCATCGCCGAGATCGAAAAGCTGCAGGCGGAGCCGGTGTCGGAGGAGGAACTCAGGCGAGTCAAAAAGCAGGTGCGGGCCCAGTTGCTCTACGGTATCGAGGGGGTGATGGGCCAAGCCACGCTCCTGGGAACCATGGCGCTGACCCAGGGCTTGTATTCCTTTAACGAACTTCTTCGGATGTACGCCGCGGTGACGGCGGAGGATATCTGCCGGGTGGCTCGGACCTACTTCCGGCCGGAGCGGTGCACCGTGGGCTGGTTTGAACCCTGCGATTCCCAGCCGGTGCATGTGGTTTCCGGCTCATCGGAGTCCTCCCGGGCCTCGGCTGCGGGTTCCACCGCGACGGGCGGGGGCGCCGGCGGCACGACGCCGCCGTACCAGCGGCAGGAGGGCATGGCCGGGGCGCCGGTGGTGGTGAGCCCGGCTCAGCCGGACGCATCGGTTCCCATCATCCGGCCGGAAGCGGTGCTGCGGGCGCCGCTCCCCGGCGGGGCGACGCTGCTGGTGTACCCCATCGCGACCCTGCCCAGCGTCCACGTTCGCATTCAGTTGGAAGCCGGGGCGGTCTTCGATCCGCCGGGCAAGGAAGGCCTCGCCCAGCTCACTGCCCAGGTGGTCGGCCGGGCAAGCCGGTCCCTGCCCCCGGAGGAACTCGACCTGCGCACCGACGCCCTGGGCATTTCGCTGCGGCTCAGTGCCGGGCGGGAGACGGCGGTGGCCACCCTGAAGTGCCTGCCGGAGGACCTGGAAACCGGCCTGGGATATCTCATGGAGATCTTGACGGCCCCCGCTTTTCCGGTCAGGGAGTTTGAGCGGCTGCGGGAGCAGGCGCTGGTGGCGATTCGGGAAGCCAACCACGATACCCGGGCCATCGCGGCCCGCCGGCTGAACGAGATGCTTTACCCAGAGGGACATCCCTACCGCCATCCGGGCAGCGGCACCGAAGAGAGTGTCGCGTCCTTCTCCCTGGAGGATCTGCAGGCATTTTACCGGCGCCATTACGGTCCCGCGGGCGGCGTGGTTGCCGTGGTGGGCGGGATCGATCCCGACCGGGCCTATCGGGCTGTGTTGAAGGCTTTCAGCGGCTGGTCCGGCGGCATGGGCCGACAGGTGATTCCCGGCGTGCCTGCCGCTGCCGGAGGTCGCCGGCACTACACCGTGGAGGGCAAGAGCCAGGTGGACGTGGCCATGGGCTGGGCCCTGGTGGACCGCCATCACCCCGACCAGCTTGCCCTTTCCTGCCTGGCCACGCTGCTGGGCGGCAATGGCACACCGGCCACCAGTCGTCTTTTCCGGAACGTGCGGGAACGGTACGGCGTGAGCTACTACCAGTTTGCCTCCTTCGGTACCGCCTCGGGCCCCGCGTCCTGGACCGTGCATATCGGCGTCAATCCCGCACGGCTGGAGTTTGCCCTGGAGCGGGTCCGGGCGGAACTGGAACGGCTTGCCAGCGAACCGATTCCCGAGGCGGAATTGAACACCCTCAAGGCGTTCCTGACGGACTATCCGGCGTTGAAGCACGAATCCGCGGAGCGGTTGGCGGCCCGGCTGGGCGAGATTGAGCGGAACGGCCTGGGTCTGGACTATCTGGAGCGGCAGGTGGCCCGGATTTGGGCCCTTACGCCCCGGGACCTTCTGGAGGTGGCGCAGCGGCATCTGGATCTGAGCCGCCTTTCCGTGGTCACCGCGGGCCCGGCCATTCCTGAGGCGAAGTAGAAGAAGGAATTTGGCGCTCAAAACAGAAATTGGAAATATCCTGGCAGACAATCGTTGGGGCGGTGAAGGGGGATATGGGATGGGCAGCAGCGGACGCCGGTTTGTCACCACGATGCTGACCATCACCCTGGTGGCGGGGCTGGGCCTCTTTAAGCCGCGGCCAGCTGTGCAGCCTGCTGGCGCTCTCGCCGGGGATCCGCCCCGGGAGCTTACCCTCGGCTTGCCCGCCGAACCCCAAAGCCTGGATTCCACCTTCACCGCTTCCCAGGCGGCTTTCACCATCCTGGGCAACGTCATGGAGGGGCTGGTGCGCCTCGGGCCCGACGGCACGCCGGAGCCCGGCGTGGCGGCCTCATGGGAGGTGAGCGACGGCGTTGAGTACACTTTCCACCTCCGGGAGGAAGCCCGCTGGAGCGACGGCCGGCCGGTTACCAGCCATGACTTCAAATATGCCTGGCTGCGGGTGCTGGACCCGACCCGGGCCGTTACCTATGCGTACCAGCTGTACTACATCCGGGGCGCCCAGGAATACAACACCCTCCGGCCCGATGCGCCGGGCTTTGCCCAGGCTGCCGAGGAGGCCCGGGCCAAGGTGGCCATCGAGACTCCCGACGACCGCACCCTGAAGGTGACCCTGGTGGAGCCCACTCCCCAGTGGCTGGCGCTGACGGCCTTTCCGATCTACTACCCGGTGCGGGAGGACGTGGCGGAGGCGCACGGGGAGCGGTACGGGCGGGAGCCGGAAGCCATGGTCTACAACGGGCCCTTCGTGGTGGCGGAGTGGACCCCCGGCGAGGGGCTCGTCCTGGCGCCGAATCCCGCCTACTGGGATGCCGATCAGGTAAGACTGGAGCGGGTTACGTTCCGCACGGTGCCGGACGGTTTGCAAGCGGCCCGGCTGTATGAGGCCGGCGTCCTGGACCGGACGGTGATCCCCGGGCAGCTTGCCGCGTCCTACGGGCAAGACGGGGAAGTGATTCCCCTGGTGCAGCCCGTCACCTGGTATCTGGTGCTGAATCAGCGCCAGGGCAAACTGCAGGACCCGGATCTGCGCAGGGCCGTCAGCCTGGCGGTGGACCGCCGTGAACTCGTCCGTCGTCTGGGCGGCGATGCGGAACCAGCCGCGGGGCTGGTGCCGCCGGTCATCGCCGCCGGGCCGGGACAGCGCTTCCGGCAACTGGCAGGACCGGTCCTGTCATCTACCCGCTCCTTGGAGCAGGCCCGGGAGCACTGGCAGGCGGCTTTGGATCGGGCGGAATCGTCAACGGTAACCCTCACGCTGCTCATCGGCGACAGCCCCCTTAACCAGCAAAACGGCCAGGCCTTGCAGGAGATGCTGCAGGAAGCTCTCCCGGGCCTGACCGTTGAACTGGAAACAGTTCCTTTCAGCACGCTCTTGGAGCGAACCCGCCAGGGCGAGTACGAGCTAGCCCTTACCCTGACAGGGGCCGAATATGATGATCCGCTGACGTTTCTGAGTAACTGGACCACCGCCAGTCCCTTCAACGACGCCCAGTGGATCAACCTGGACTACGACAGCCTGGTGCGCAGGGCGAGGGCTGCAGGGGAGGATCCCTCCCGCTATGAAGCCCTGGCCGAAGCCGAACGGCTGCTGCTATCCGAGGCGGCGGTGATTCCGCTGTACCATCCGGTGACCACCGTCATTCAAAAGCCGTGGGTGAGAGGGGTGGTGGACCGGCCCCTGGGCGCGGATCTGGATCTGAAGGGGGCCTGGGTCGAGATTACAGCCCCTGCGCCCTGAGGATCAATTCAAAGAGCTGGGCGGTACCGTCTTCCTCGTAACCCGGCAGGATGAGGTCCGCTGCGGCCTTCAGCAGCGGGTCGGCGTTGCCCATTGCGGCGCCCACTCCGGCCCACTGGATCAGTTCAATGTCGTTGCGGGCATCGCCCACCGCGGCGATCTGCTCGGGGGGAATGCCCAGGTGCCGGGCGAGCTGTTCGCCGCCCCATTGCTTGGAGATGCCTTGGGGAGCGATCTCCAAGTAATCGGGGTGGTAGATGATGTGGACCTGATGGCCGAAGCGGCGGCAGCACTCGTTGTAAGCCGGCGCACCGCCCCAGGCCATTACCTTGTGGGCAGGCAGCGCCCAGCTATCGGACGGCAGCAGGGCCGGCGAGACGCCCCGGATCCGGTCCGCCTCGTCGGTGGCCGGGGTCCGGTGGGTGAGGAAGTAGCCCTGCGGGGTCATGAGGTAGACCGGGATCCCCTGCTCGACAAAGAAGCGGGTGAGGCTCTCGGTGATCTCTGCCGGCATGACCTGCTCTGCGAGGATCCGGTCGCCGTCATGGACGCTGGCGCCGTTGTTGCAGATGTAGTAACGAACCCCCAGGTCTTTCACAATGGCCCGGGTGGCTTCCGGTGCGCGCCCGGTGCAGATGGCAAAGATAATGCCTGCCGCCTGGAGCCGGGCGATGGCGGCCCGGCTGCGATCGCCCACCCGGTGGTCAGGCCCCAGCAGGCTTTCGTCCAGATCGGAAAGCACCAGGCGAATTTGCGTCAGGGATTCCAAGGCTGGGCCTCCTTTATACATGTTCCGGTGCACTCATGTCTCATACCATAACATTTCCGTTCCGAAATGGACAAGGCCGTCCACACACAATTCGGGATAGATGCGTTTCACAGGGGGAACAACCCCTGGCGTGAGGGCGTAAGCTGAAGGAGACCGGCTGGAGGTGATCCAGTGCTTTACGGTGCCTTTGGTCTTCTGCCCCCTGTGGGCGGCCCCTTTGCCTGTCCCCTGTGTGTGCTGCCGTTTCCGGGCTTCAATCCGTTTTTCGGCAAGTACCCGGGGATCTGCAAGACCTGCCTGTAAGGCCGGCGGATCCGGGATCTTCGGGCTGGTGTGCGGAGCCCGCCGTACCGTGGCGGGCTTTCCGCCCATTCAGGCCATGGAAACGTCACGAAAGGAGCAGGCCATTCGTCCAAATTTGGCAGGGTTCCAAAGGGAGACTGCTTTCGTTTAGCGAATGTCTAGGCATTATGGTGATTCGTGAGGGGAACAGCGATGACACATCGGGCCGCGCTCCGTTGGAACGGCATCGGGTATGCATTTGACGCCACTACCGGAGGGGGCATCTCCCTTCAGGTAGGGGTGGACGATCAGGACCGGCCCGTGGGACCCAGGGCCAAGGAACTGGTCTGCCTGGGGCTCGGCGCCTGTTCGGGCAGCAACCTGGTGACGCTGATGAAGAAGATGCGCCAGCCGGTGGAGCGGATCGACATCGAGGTGGAGGCCGAGCAGGCGGACCAGGATCCGATGGTCTTCACCCATGTCCGCATGCATTACCGGCTGTATGGGCGGGGAATTGATCCGGCCAAGGTGGAGAAGGCACTCCGGTACATTGACGAGAAGTACTGCGGGGTGCTGCATATGGTGAATAAGACTGCCAGGACGGAATACTCGTTTGAGATCGTGGAGGTCTAAATGCGGGGGCTTTCCTACTGGCTGTCGTATATACATAACCATACGAGTATTTTTGCCAAAGTACTCTTTGCCAATGCGGTGATCATGGTAGCCGGGAACCTCGCGTCGGTGGCTCTGACCACCTACGTGTGGAGGTACCATTCCCCCGGTGCATTGGTGACGGCGGCCGTCATCCTCGGGTGTGTGGCTGTTTCCCTGGCGGTGAACTACGCGATCCTGCGGGTGGCGTTTCGACCGCTGACGGTGCTCCAGGGGACGCTGGACCGGGTGCGCCGTGGCGACTTTTCCGCCCGGGTGCCGCTGGTGGGCGGCGATCCGGATATTGCTCGGGTTTCGGAGACCGCCAACGTGATGCTGGACCGGCTGGCTGAGCACCGGCAGGCCGTCGCCGCTCAGATTCTGCGGGCCATGGAGGAGGAGCGCAAGCGCATTGCCCGGGAACTGCATGATGAGACCAGCCAGTCGCTGACCAGTATTGTCGTCAACCTGGAGGTCGTGGAGCAGCAGTTGCCCAATCCGGATGACGAGGTGGCCGGTCGAGTGCGGCTGACCAAGGAGATCGCCCAGCGCACGCTGGACGAGACCCGCCGCCTGATGTTTGACCTGCGGCCCTCGGTGCTGGACGACCTCGGGCTGGTGCCTGCCCTGCGCTGGTTCATCAGCCAGCGGGTGCAGCCCTTCGGCCTCAAGGTGGAGTTTGACGCGTCCGGGTTTACCGACCGGCTGCCGGAGGACCTGGAGACCGCTTTGTTTCGGGTGATGCAGGAGGCCATCACCAACGCGGTCAAGCACGCCAGGGCCAAGCGCCTGGTGGTCAGCTTGAAGCGGGAGTCGGGCTGCATCGTGGGCAGGGTCCAGGATGACGGCATTGGCATCCATCCGGTTACGGTGGTCACCTGCAGCGACCGCAATCGGGGATTAGGCCTGTTCGGAATGCAGGAGCGGGCTTCGCTGGTGGGAGGCACTGTGCAGATCCACTCTGCGCCCGGCAAGGGTACCACTGTTACGGTGACTGTGCCGGACCGTACGAAGGGGGGCGAGGTTGGTGAGCAGCATACGGGTTCTGCTGGTTGATGATCATGCCATTCTGCGGGAGGGTATCCGGTACCTTTTGTCCGCCAGCGGCCAGGTGGATGTGGTGGGGGAGGCGCAGGATGGCCTGGAGGCGGTGGAGATGGTGGAAAAGCTCCGCCCCGACGCGGTGCTGATGGACATCGCCATGCCCCGCATGAACGGCATCGAGGCCACAGCCGAACTGAAGAAGCGGTACCCGGATCTCCCCATCCTGATCCTCTCGATGTATGACAGTGAAGAGTACGTGCTCCCCATCCTGAAGGCCGGCGCTTCCGGGTATGTACTGAAGCGGGCGGCAGCCCAGGAACTGGTCTCGGCCCTGAAGGCGGTGGTCAACGGACAGGTGATCCTCCACCCGGATGTGGCCAAGACGGTGGTGGACTCGATTCAGGAAGGAGAGCGCAACGGTAGCGGGTCCTCCCAGCACTCGCACCGGGAGTCCGGCATGCACCCGCAGCTGGAACAGCTGACGGAGCGGGAGCGTGAGGTCCTGACGCTGATTGCCCAGGGGCTCACCAACCAGCAGATCGCCGAAAAGCTGTTTATCTCCATCAAGACGGTCCAGGCTCATCGGGCTAACCTGATGGAGAAGCTAGACCTTCACGATGCGGTGGAGTTGACGAAGTTTGCGATCAAGACTGGCCTGGTCCAGCTGGACGATCTGTAATCGGCTGTTCGATCCCGGAGCACATGGGCCCACCGGACACAAAAAGGGGCGCAGGTCCGTCCTGGTGCTTTGAAACTCCTGGCACCCGGAAGACTTGCGCCTTTGTGTGTTTGGTCACCGGTTGCGAAGTCGTGGCCCTGCCGCCTCTTCGGGCCTGCTACAGCACTTGTCCCGCAGGGACCACGTCGTAGACCAGACCCTCGTAAAGGATGGTCAGGTTGCCCAGGCTGACGGCCCTGATGCCCGGTAGATATTCCAGGTCATCGAGGCGGAAGGGCGGGTCCACACGGATCGATGTGGTCCGCCCCGTGAGCAGCTTCAGGCGCAGTTCGGTGTACACGTTCCCACCTTCCCGCAGCGAGAGTGCGGGCGGCGGACCACGGCCTTACGCGAAATGCCCGGTTCCGTCTACAAGTATGCCCCGCTTTGCTGGCCGCGGCTCCAGCAGGAATCTGATTCCGCGGTAGGGGCGATGGGAATGAATCGGTTGGCGATGCGGGCATACTGACGACCAAAGGATTAGTACGAAAGGAGGGGACACCGCTCTCCTTTCGGAACGCAGAAATAGTCCGAAACCATCCGTGGTAGGTTCTGTAGCCGATTGCTATAGACTTTCGCACATGTTACAGTTAACTCTGAAGGGAAAGGAGGGCGCCCGGGCTATGAAAGTCCTGATTGTCGATGACCATTTGATGCTTCGCAAGGGCGTACTAAGCATCCTTACCAATAGTGACGTCGAAGTAGTTGGCGAGGCCAGCAATGGTCAGGAAGCGCTCGAGCTGGTGCCCAAACTGAAGCCCGATCTGGTACTGATGGACATCAACATGCCGGTAATGGACGGGGTCGAGGCCACCAGGAAGCTGAAGGCCGCCTACCCTGACCTGAAAGTCGTTATCCTTACCGTCTCGGAGTTGGATAAGGACCTTTTCGAGGCCATCAAGGCGGGGGCAGATGGCTATCTGCTCAAGAGCCTTGGCCCGGACGAGCTGGTGGCGTCCCTGAAGTCCGCCGCTGCCGGCGAAGCGCCCATCTCTTCGGTCATGGCGGCCAAGATGCTCAAGGAGTTCCGGCAGCCTCGTCAGACGGGTGCCGGCAAGGAAGCGGGCCAGCAGCTCTCGCCGCGAGAGATCGAGGTGCTCCGCCTGGCTGCCACCGGCCTGACCTACAAGGAGATTGCTGCCAAGCTTTATGTGGCGGAGAGCACCGTCAAGAACCACATGCGCCACATTTTGGAGAAGCTGCACCTCCGGAACCGGTCGGAGGCCGTTGGCTACGCCATCCGCGAGGGCATCGCAGGCGATCCGTAATCCTTCCGCAGGAAAACCACCCCGCTGTTCCGCCAGGGTGGTTTTTTTGTGCCCGCCTCCCCTAACCGATGTCATTTTTTGGGACACCCGCAATATCTATGCCGAATCGGCTTCAGGTGGGATAGTAAGTCTACACACTATTCTCTTACTATGGAAGTGAGGAACAAACCCTACAGGGGGAGGCGGTCAAGGTGAAGAAGGTCCTCCTGGCTACCGACGGCAGCCCCGGCGCCCTGAAAGCCGCCCGCATGCTGGGGGAACTGGCGCAGCGTCTGCCGGACCTGCAGATCACCGTGGTCAACGTCGCCCAAGTGCCGCGCTCATACTTCATCACGGATGAGTTTGGGCACAAGATCGCCCCCGAGGTTCCCGTAGATGTGATGATTCGCCGTAAGGCTGAACCGATTTTGAAGGAAACTTTGGAAGCCCTTGGCTTACCCGAGGACCGGGTCCGCACGGAGGTGCAGGTGGGTGAGCCTGCCGAGGAGATCGTGGACCTGGCCCGGCTGGATGGCTACGATTTAATTGTGGTGGGCAGCCGCGGCCTGAGTCCCGTGAAGGAGCTGCTTTTGGGCAGCGTTTCCCACCGTGTGGTTCACACAGCTCCGTGCCCGGTCATGGTGGTACGGTAGCGATCCGCGTCCTGTCAAAACGCAAAGCAAGGCGGCCCCGGCATAGGCCGGCGGCCGCCTTGCTGCTGCATTCAGGGAGGTTCATGGGGGGTTCAGAGGCTGAGATGGGCGGTATTGCCTTCCACCGTGACCTGGATGCCTAGCTGCTCGAGCACGGGCGCAGGCACCAGGGTCCGGTTGTTGACGATATAGCCGTCCTGGCCGATCTTCACCGAGACGCTGCTGCCCCACGGCATGGTGGCGGAGGCGGTGCGGGTATCGTTGTCCCATTCGACTCGGGCGCCGTACAGCTCCGCAACCCAGCGCAGCGGCAGGTAGATCTGCCCGTCCTTCCGTTCCGGTGCCACGTCGATCTCCTGGGTCCGGGTCGCGATGATCAGCGCCGGCTTGCCGACCTCCAGGCTGACGCCCTTCACGTACAGGATGCGTCCTTCGGTCCGGGGGGCGATGGTGCCGGCCTTCTGGATCGCCTCGATGACCGCCGTGGAGACCAGCGGAGCTGCCTCCACGTCCACCAGTCGCCTGGCGTCCTTAAACATCTCGTAGCCGTCGCCGCCGCCCACCAGGAAGTCGTTGGCGGCCAGCTTATAGATCTTCTCCGGATCCAGCGGCTCGCCGTTCACCAGGATATCGCTGACCCGGTCCCCCGGCGGCCTGGTGGGATCGAGCTTGAAGCTCAGGCCCGAGACCTGCGGGAAGCGCCCGTGGCCTTCTTCCACGGTGCTGACCCCGTGCTCCAGGGCCGCCTCAATCTGGGCGCCAGTGACCTCCACCAGCAGGATGTAGTTGGTGAAGGGGAGGATGTCGATGACATCTTTCTTGGTCAGCGGACCGGGCTGGAAGATCTTATCGGCCCGGATGTTGCCGCCGTTGGTGATGGCGATGTCCGCTCCCATCACATCGCGCGTCACATCGCTGATGAAGTTGCCCAGTTCAGTCTCCCGGAAGCGGTTGTGCGCCTTGATGGAGTCCAGCGGCACCAAGGTCTCGCCGATCACTTCGCCGAGCCGCTCATCCAACTGCCTCTGGTACTCGTCCATCAGGGCCCGGATTTCGGGATCTTCCGGAGTCTCCGCGGTGATCTCGTGACGGGTGAACTCGTGCCCCACGATCTTGCCGTCCTGCACCTTCAGGGTCAGCTCGCCCACGTAGTCGTACTCATCGCCGACCCGGGAGATGATGGTGCTGCCGATCACCTTGGGCTGCTCAAGGTCCGCGTTGGCGCAGTGGTCGCCGACGATCACGTCAATGCCCTCCACCTCGGCGGCCAGCGCTTCAGCATCCGGCGCGCAGATGTGGGAGAGCAGGACCGTCACCTGGGCGCCGTCCGCCCGCATCTTGGGCAGGACGTTGTTCATCGCTTCGGCGTAATCCAGGATCTGCACGTATGGACCCGGGGAGGAGATCTCCGCGGTGTCTTCCGGAGCCAGGCTGGTAAAGCCGACCTTGACGCCGTTTACGTCCAAGATCACGTATTCCCGGATGCCCGCCTCGGCGCCGAAAACCTCACCGGTGCGGATATCCTTCAGGTTGGCGTTTACAAACGGGAAATTGGCCTTCTGCACCTGGGTCAGCAGGTTTTCCGGACCCAAGTCAAAGTCGTGGTTGCCGATGCCGTTGACCGCCAGTCCCATACGGTTGAAGGCGTCGATGGACTGGGCGCCTTGGAATTCACTGGACAGGAGCGAGGTTGCCAGATCGTCACCAACACCGACGAAGACAGCGGAGGGGCGTCGGGACCGGATCTCGTTGATGATGGTGGCCTTCTGGGCGATGTTCTTGCCGTCCGCCTCGAAGTTCCCGTGCATGTGGGTGTCGTGGATGATGGTGACTTCGACGACCGGGGCCTCTTGGGCAAGAGCCGGCGGCGGCAACAGGGCCATGGTGAGGACCGCCGCAACCAGCGCCGCGAGGAAACGGAACCGCCGCATACCCACTCGCCTCCTGCTGTATAATCAATTCCAACAAATGATTATAGCAGGAAATGGACAAGCTGGAACATCTTTGGTCCCGGTGTGGCGAAAAAATGGCACCTTCAGCCCTTTCACCCAATGGCCCGATGTGCTAAGCCGATGGCCACTTCGTTCAGGTGCAACAGCCCGACGCTGAGAAAGACCGCAACGCTGATGTCGGAGTCGCGCCGCGCCACGCCGATCTTGCCGCCCACCGAGAGCCCCAGGGCCTTGGTGAGCACCTGGGAGATGGCCTCGTGCGCGGCGCCGGCCACGACTCCCTGTTCCGCCTCCGTATCAGCCACCAGCCCCTCGCGGACCGCTACCACCACGGCCCGCTCCACGCCCTTTTTGAGCAAATTGATAAAATCGCCGCCGTAATCGGCGGCTGCAGCCAGAATCCCTTCCTCGGCCAGTTGTGCTTTCAGCGCCCGCTCCTCCTCCCGGGTGGCGGAAAGGGCCATCCGGATGGCAGCGCGGGCCACTTGAATGCTGTTGGGGTCGCTCACTCAGGATCACCTCACGCTGTTAGTATGCCGTCGGTGACCCCCCACGTTGTGGCGTTGCTCCCCCGCCGTGAATCAGTCAGCCAGTACAGCCCGGTCGTAAGCGAAGTCCTCGCGGCGAACCCGGGTAAAGGCTTTCCGCAGGCCGTCGATGGTCAGTTCCTGTTTCTCCCGGCCCTTCACTTCAAACAGGATCTTACCCTCGTGCATCATGATCAGCCGGTCCCCCAGCCGGATCGCCTGCTCCAGATTGTGGGTGACCATCAGGGTGGTCAGGCGATGCTCCCGCACCCACATGGCGGTCAGGTCGCCGATCAGCTGCGCGGTGCGGGGGTCCAGGGCGGCGGTGTGCTCATCCAGCAGGAGCACCTCCGGCCGGGTGATGGTGGCCATCAGCAGGCTCAGGGCCTGGCGCTGGCCGCCGCTGAGCAGTCCCACCTTGTCGTTCAGCCGGTTCTCCAGCCCCAGCCCCAGGCGGGCCAGTTCTTCCCGGAAGAGGCGGACCTTTTGGGAAGTCACCGCCCACCGGAGCCCACGGCGCTGCCCCCGGGCCAGGGCCAGAGCGAGGTTCTCCGCGACCGTAAGGGAGGGGGCGGTGCCCACCATCGGGTCCTGAAGCACCCGGCCGATCCGGCGGGCCCGGACCACCTCGGATTGCCGGGTGATATCCTCGCCACCCAGCCGGATGACCCCCTCATCCGGCGGGAAGACGCCGGCGATGGCGTTGAGCAGGGTCGACTTACCCGCACCGTTGCTGCCCACCACGGTGACGAACTCGCCGGGCGCCAGGGTCAGGTTGATTCCCTTGAGGGCCTTGGTCTCATTGGGCGTACCGGCAAAGAACGTCTTCTGCAGACCGATGATCTCCAGCATGGCCTCCATGGTGCCTTACCTCCTTACACCCGCACAAGCTCGCGCAGCCGTGTGGTGGAGAGGGCCAGGATAACCAGCAGGGCCGTCACCATCTTCAGGTCCGAGGCGTTGAACCCGCTGCGCAGGGCGAGGAAGATGATGCCCCGGTAGAGGATGGAGCCCATCAGCACCGCAAAGGTGGCTCGGGCGATGGTGCGGGAGCCGAAGATCATGTCGCCCAGGATGACCGATGCCAGTCCGATTACCACGGTGCCGATGCCCATCTGGGCATCCGCAAAGCCGCTGTACTGAGCCAGCAGCGCCCCGCCCAGCCCCACCAGGCCGTTGCTGAGGACCAGGCCCAGCACCTTCATGGTATCGCTGCTGACTCCGAGGGTCCGGACCACCCGGTCGTTGTCGCCGGTGGCCCGCAGCGCCAGTCCCAGGTCGGTCTGCAGGAACAGGTCAATGAGCAGTTTGATGACGATGGCGGTCACCAGAAACATGACCAGCCGGGCATACGGGTTCTGGGGCACCAGCGTCTGGATATTCATCAGGGCGATGTTGGCCCGCCCCATCACCCGCAGGTTGACCGAATAGAGGAAGGTCATGGTAAGGATTCCGGCCAGCAGCGGCTGGATCTTGCCCCGGGTGTGCAGAAGCCCGGTCATTAGCCCGCCCAGCATGCCGGCCCCTGCCCCGGCCAGGGTCGCGAGCACGGGAGGGACGCCGGCTGCCGACGTCAGCAGGCGGGCTGCCACGGCCGCTCCCAGTGTCAGGGTGCCGTCTACCGTCAGATCGGGCACGTTGATGATCCGGAAGGTGAGAAAGACGCCCAGCCCCACCAGCCCCCAGACCAGGCCGTTTTCGAGGACGGGGAACACGAGCTTTTCCAGGATCGGCAGAATATCCATGCTGCTTCCCCTCCGTGTGATGAACCAGAAAAGGCACCCCGTAGGGGTGCCTGCGGATGCGGAAAAGCACCGGGTCGGCCGCTTGGCCGCCCAGCTTCTCTCTGCGCTATCCTACAGTCCTACCATCCTACCCTACGTATGTGCATCATGTTACCGTATCCGTTGTATTTCGTCAACCATAATATTCGCCTCGCGGGATGGGCGTACCCCGGTCCGATCGTCGGCCCGTGGGATATGCGGGCACCACCACCAAGAGCGCAGGAGTGTCCTGCAGCGGCGAAGAAGACAGACAGAAAGGGGGGAGGGATCCGGAGTGGATCAGATCTTGCGTATCGACATGCGGCAGGGCACCTGCCGGTTTGACCCCCTGCCCGAGCCGTACCGGCTGCTTGGAGGGCGGGCGCTCACTTCCCGGATCGTCAGCGACGAAGTCGATCCTGGCTGTGATCCCCTGGGGCCTTCCAACAAGCTGGTGCTGGCTCCCGGTCTCATCGCGGGGACCGTGCTTTCCAGTTCCAGCCGGATTTCAGCCGGAGCCAAGAGCCCGCTGACCGGCGGCATCAAGGAATCCAACGCCGGGGGCAATACCGGCTGGCGCCTGGCCCAGCACGGCATCCGGGCCGTGGTGATCTCGGGCCAGCCGCAGGACGACCACTGGTGGATTGCCGTGATCGGCAAGGGCACATGCCGCCTGGAGCCGGCCGATGACCTGGTGGGGCTGGGCACCTATGAGACGGCGGCCCGGCTTCTGGCCCGCTTCGGCGCCAAGGCAGCCGTGGCCGTCATCGGCCCTGCGGGTGAACAGCTTATGAACGTGGCCGGCATCGCGAATACCGACCCGGAGGGGCGGCCCACCCGCATCTGTGCCCGGGGCGGTCTGGGGGCGGTGATGGGCTCCAAGCGGTTGAAAGCGCTGGTGGTGCTGGACCCCGGTGTGGGTGCGATGCCCGAGATAGCGGACCTGGCCCTGTGGCGGGCAGAGTCCAAGGCGTATCTCAAGGAAGTGGCCGTCAACAAGGCCATCGAGCGCTACCGCAAGTTTGGCACCGCCTCCACCCTGGAGGTGGTCAACCGCCTGGGCGGGCTGCCGATCCGAAACTTCAGCCGGGGGTCCGATCCCGCCACCGAGTCGATCACGGGGATCCGGATGGCCGAGGAGATCCAGGCCCGGGGCGGCCAGACCAGCCATTCCTGCATGACGGGCTGCGCGATCCAGTGCTCCAACGTCTGGGTCGATCGCGAAGGCAACGAGGTCGCCACCTCCATGGAGTTTGAAACCAACACCCTGCTGGGCGCGAACCTGGAGATTTTCGACCTGGACGCCATCGCCCGGTTCCTCTACCAGTGTAACGACCTGGGCATCGATACCATTGAGACCGGCGGGGCTATCGGCGTCGCGATGGAGGGCGGCCTGCTGCCCTTCGGCGATGTGGAGGCGGTGATGAACGTCTTTGCCGAGATGCGCCGGGGTGGATTGCTGGGCAAGCTGATCGGTGCCGGTGCCGCCACGGTGGGGCGCGTGCTGGGCGTCCGGCGGGTGGCCGCGGTGAAAGGGCAGGTGATGGCCGCCTACGATCCGCGGGTGATCAAGGGCAACGGCGTCACTTACGCCACCAGTCCCATGGGCGCCGACCACACTGCCGGCAACACCATCGGCGCCCGGGTGGATCACCTGGACCCGGCCGGCAAGGTGGAGCTCAGCCGGGAAGCCCAGATCAACACCGCCATCATGGACATGCTGGGCTTCTGTTCCTTCTCCCGGTCGGCGGTGGTGGCGTCGCCGGAGCGGCTCTCGGTGCTGCTGAAGGCCCGCTTTGGCGAGGAATTGTCAGAGGAGGCCCTGCGCAAGCTGGCGTTGGAGACGATCCGGACGGAGATCGCCTTCAACCGCAGGGCCGGTCTGGGTCCCGCCACCGACCGGCTGCCCGAGTGGATGCGGACAGAACCCCTGCCGCCCCACGGTGCTGTCTTCGACATTCCGGATGAGGAGCTGGACCGCATATGGGAGAGCGACTGACCATCCGGCTGGAGGTCTATCTGCCCTTTCGCGGCCAAAGTCACTGGCGGGGGACCCAGGAGATCCCGGCCGGCACCACGGCAGAAGGGCTGCTCAGCTTTCTGGGGCTTGAGGAGCCGGACCTGGTGGTGCTGGTCAACGGCCGGGGGGTGTCCGGAGCGACGCTGCTGAAGCAGGGCGACGAAGTGGCGGTGCTGCGCCGTGCCGAGGGAGGGTGACATCCCCTCCGTTGAGAACCATTCTCATTTAACAAATGTTGGGGCGCTCTTGACGGGCCGAAGGAGCCATGGGTATGCTAAGGATGGTTTAAGGGATACATGGTTACGGCAAGGGAACTAACCGCCAGCGGCATACCCCGGCTGGCGCCCACAGCTTGAGTGCTGCAAAAGGGGGAAATACCAGTGGCTGTCAAGATTACGGATGCCTGCATCTCCTGCGGCGCTTGCGAGCCCGAGTGCCCGAACGAGGCCATCAGCGCCGGCGATACCATTTACGTGGTGGATCCCGACAAGTGCACGGAGTGCTATGGCTTCTACACCGAGTCTCAGTGCATGTCGGTCTGCCCGGTGGAGGCCATCGTTCCGGACGAGGAGCATCAGGAGGACACCGACGCGCTGCTGGCCAAGTTCCAGAAGCTGCATCCCGGCGCCGAGCCCAAGAACACCGAGTCTTGGGTGAAGCCCAGCTAACAACCTCAGGAAGACGGATGAAAAACGAGACGGCGTCGCGCCGCCTCGTTTTTCTGTGTATAGCCCCTGCGTTGGTTGCGTTGAGACCCTGGCGGTGACTCAGGCCCGGACCTTCACGCCGGTCAGATCCTCCAGCGGCCGGATCAGGGCAGCCATGTCCTGGTCGGCGTAGCCGGCGGCCCGGGCCTCCTCCAGGAGCTGCTGGGTCATGGCACCCAGCACCATCCGCACCTGCAGCTCCCGGCCCAGGTCCACCGCCAGGGCTACGTCTTTGTGCAGAAGTTCAATAGAGAACGCGGCGTCAAATTTGCCCGGGAAGACGAACTGGGGAAGGTTGCGTTCAATCTGCTTGGAGTGGCCCGTGGATTTGGAGATCAGGTCATACAGCGCCCGGGGGTCCAGACCGGCCTTGGTGCCCAGGACAAAGGCTTCAGCCATCGCAGCGGTGTGGATGCCCACCAGCAGGTTGTTGCACAGCTTGGCCACGCTGCCGGCGCCCACGGGCCCCAGCAGGTAGATCTCCTTGCCCTCTGCCTGCAGGTACGGGAGCACCTGCTGGTAGGCCTCTGGATCGCCGCCGCACATGATGGTGAGAGTGCCGGCTTCCGCCCCCCACGGCCCGCCGCTGACAGGGGCGTCCAGGAAGTGCACGCCCTTTTCCCGGCACATTTCGGCCAGTTTCCGGGCGTGGGAGACGCCGATGGTGGAGTGGTCCACATAGATGTCGCCGGGTCGGGCGCCCTCCAGCGCCTGCCGGATCACATCCATGACCACGTCCGGCGTCGGCAGGCAGGTGAAGAGCACCCGGGAGCGTTCGGCCACCTCCCGGGGACTGGCCGCGGCTTCCGCACCTTCTTTGACGAGCTCCTGCACGACTCCCTGGCTCCGGTTGTACACCGTGACCCGATGGCCGGCCTTCAGGAGGTTGCGGGCCATATGCCTGCCCATCCGTCCGAGCCCGATAAAGCCCAGATCTGCCATGGCTGGATCATTCCTCCTCCTGGCTGTTTCGCCTTATCGTATCACAAGTATGGGGGATTTGGCGGGGGAAGTTGATGATATGTCCCCTCTTTCACTTGTCGTGATGAAAGGAGTATCATGTGCATCGGGGACCGTTGACCGGGAGGCGAGACGTCTTTGGCGGATTTGGACCGAATTCGGGCCGCACGGGCGGTGCTGGCGGAGGAGACGCCTCTGGACTTCGACTGTGGCCTCCTATGCGGCCATAAGTGCTGTACCGATTTTGAGCCGGGGAAGAACCTTGGAGTGTACCTGATTCCCGGTGAGTTTGCCCTGTTCGACGGCACCGAGGCTTGGGCTTCGTGGGAGTTCCATTCCACTGAGGAGTACGAGTTTGCCCCGTCCTGGGAGCAGTACGGGGCGATTCCCTTTCTGAAGTGTACCGGCCTCTGTGCAGCGGAGCGAGACAAACGGCCCCTGGAGTGTCGGACCTATCCGCTGGTGCCGTACCTCCGGGAGGATGGCCGGCTGGAAGTCTGCTACGCGCCCTGGGCGTTGGGGGTCTGTCCCCTGACGGAGCGCTACCGGCTGGAGGACCTGCGGCCCACGTTTGTCGAAGCGGTGCGCAAGGCCTGGGAAATCCTAATGGCGGATCCTGACATCCTGGACCATCTCCGCTGGCTCTCCCGTCAACTCAAGGACTGGGAGACGCTGCCCCGCCTGAACCAGGAAGAAGCGTAAGCGGAATGCCGGTGCCCCTGTCACTCGTCAACCCAGATTCCCCGGGACAGTACCATGAGGAGAGGAGCGGGTCTTGTGTTTTTTCACCATTCCCGTGACCAGGAATTCTTCCATCTTCTCCGTTCTGCTGCGGAAAATGCCGTGGAGGAAGCAAATCTCCTGAATCAGCTCCTGCTGGAGCCTCACCGGTTTCCCGAACTGGGGCCCAAGATCAAGGACCTCGAGTCTCGGGGAGACCGCCTGACCCACGACCTGTTCGCCCTGATCAACAAGACCTTCGTCACGCCCTTGGAACGCGAGGATCTGGCCGCCCTGGGCGTGGCCATCGATTCGGTGGTGGATGCCATGGAGTCCGCCGCCGCCCGGATCGGTATTTATAAGGTGAAGGAGACAGACAAGTTCCTCAAGGGGTTCGGGAACATTCTCCGGGCTCAGGCCGGTGAGTTGGTGGCTGCCATTGATGTGGTGGCCGGCGGCAAGCTGGCGAAGGTGCACGACCACGTGGTACAGATCAACTTCCTGGAGAATCAGGCGGATGAGCTTCATCGCTCGGCCCTTTCGCAGATCTTCGAGGACTCGGCTCAGGATCCGGTTCGGTTCATCACCATGAAGGAGATCTACGAATACCTGGAGGAGGCCACGGACCGGGCGGAAGACGCGGCCGATACCCTGGAAGGGGTTGCGATGAAGAATGCTTGAGCCTCAATGGCTGATCATTCTGGTGGTGATCTGTGGTCTCATCTTTGACTTCACCAACGGATGGAATGACGCTGCCAACGCGATCGCGACGGTAGTGGCTACCCGGGTGCTCACGCCCATCCAGGCCGTCGCGATGGCTGCATTTTTCAACGTCGTGGGCGCCTTCATCAGCACAAAGGTGGCCCACACCGTCGGCGAAGGCCTCCTGGATCCCAGTCAGGTGAACCAGACGCTGGTCCTGGCCGCTTTGGTGGCCGGCATCACGTGGAATGTGATCATGACCCTGATGGGTCTGCCCATCTCCGCTTCCCACGCGCTGGTGGGTGGCATGGTGGGGGCCGCGGTGGCCAAGGGCGGCTGGGGCATCGTTCAGTTCGGCGGCATCACCACCGTGCTGGTTGCCATGCTGCTTTCGCCGCTGCTGGGCGGACTATTTGGTTATTTGCTGATGAAGCTGATCCATCTGCTGGTGGGAAACTGGCCTCCCACCCGGGTGACCCACTGGTTCCGGCGGTTGCAGCTCATCTCCGTGGCTGCCGTTTCGTTCAACCATGGCTCCGGGGACGCCCAGAAGGTGATGGGCATCGTCACCCTGGCGCTTTTGGCCGGCGGCTTCATTCCGGAATTCAAGGTTCCCATCTGGGTCGTCTTCGCGGCCGCCATGGCCATGGGCCTGGGTACCTTGGCCGGCGGCTGGGGCGTGATCAAGACCATCGGCATGAAGATGGCCAAGCTTCAGCCGGTGCACGGCTTTGCGGCGGAGACAGGTGCCGCGCTCTTCCTGGCCCTGGCCAACTTCGTGGAGGGCGTTCCGGTCAGTTCCACTCACACCCTTACGGGCTCTATCATCGGTGTGGGACTGGCCCGGCGGGCCAAGTCGGTCCGCTGGATGGTGGCCAGTAAGATTATTTATGCCTGGGTCTTTACGCTGCCTGGCTGCGCGCTGGTCGGTTGGGTCATGTATCGTCTCCTTTCGCTGCTCGTTTGATCGGCCGGCTCTTGAAGCAAAATCCACCCGGATGCACCGGGTGGTTCTTCTATTAATAAGACCGAAACGTATGAAGCTATGAAGCGCAGATGCAGAGGCTCCGGAGTTCCTGTTCCAACTTCGGCAAGGCCTTTCGCAGGAGGGCTTCGTCTGCTGCTGTACCCTTGCCGCAGCGGATCGCGAGGGCTGCCTGGATGGGGGGCCACCATTCCGGGTTGAGGTGGCTCATTGCCCAGGCCGCCGCCTTCGACTTGGACACGGGGATGCCCGTCTCCAGGACCCAGACCCGCCGGATCAAGTTGAGGAGCTCCGCGGCCATCTCCTTGGGGGTCTCGGAGGGGCCGGGACCCTGGGCGAGCTGTGCTCGCACCGCCGCCCGGACATGGTCCGGGGAGACCTCTGGCAGCACCTCCCGGGGGGCTGGGCCGTAAAAGGCGATCCCATTCTCCCGCATGTCGTACATGTTGTCGGCCGACAGGACGATCTCCCCGACCCGCGGCAGGAAGACACCGACCTCGCACCCTGGCACCGGCGCCGTAGTGCCTTCCGGCGTCAGCGATTCCCAGGGGGCGTAGTCGCCCTCCAGCCTGGCCGCGTACGGGTACTTCTTGAGCAGATCCTGGTGGATCAGCTTCAGGGCCAGCAGATCCTCCATCGTCAGGGGGCCGTCGGTCACCACGAGAAAATCCAGGTCGCTGGAAGACTCACAGAAGTCTCCGGTGGCGGCGGAGCCGCCCAGGTAGACTCCTACCAGCCGGTCGCCGAGAACGGAAACCAGTTCGGCGGTCAGAGCACGCATCGTGCTGCGCACAGGCTCAGGCAGTTGCGGGGACATAGGCGATCCTCCTCGAGCGCTGCGAGTCCGACTCCCGCTGGGGCAGACCTTCCAGCCTGGTTGGCCCCTGGGATGACTGCTCCGACGGTGTAGGCGAAGACCAGATGGTGGCCGACGCGACTGAGGCGGACTCGGGGGCAGACACGTCCTTTGCAGGATTCTCCGAGCCCCCGCGATATCCTCTTCGTAATGGCAAGGACTTTTACATTCCCTGCTGCCCGGAGCCGCATCCTTCCGCCCGGAAGCGGCCAAGCGCCGTTTCGATCTGCAGGATGTGGTGCAGGGCGTGGCCTCCCACCTGGCGCAGGAGATCCCGTACGGAAGCCCGGTAGCCGCTGGGCCAGCAGACCGTCCGATCCAGGGCGTCGGGCAGGTGCGCCACTGCGTCGAGCACCCAGGCTCGGGCGGCTTCCAGCAGGGCCAGGGCCGGTTCCACCGGCCGCCGGTGGCACTGGAGTCCGGCCATCCAGTCGTCCGGATTCCAGGTGTTGGTCTGGATCTGCTTCCCGGGCAGCGCCAGGGCAATACGCAGGACTTCAAAGGTGCCCAGGTCCGCGTCGGTGATGTGGTGGACCAGCTGGCGCAGGGTCCACTTGCCCGGTGCCCAGGGCTGATCCAGCAGGTCATCCGGGAGCCCCTCCACCGCGGCCCGGAGGCGGGCCGGGCCTTCCTGGTAGATCCGCAGGATTTCGTCGTCGGGCAGGGAAACCGGCTCCCAGAAGGTGACCAGGTACCCGTCGGGGTCCCGCACCAGCAGGTGGCGGAATCCGGGATAGGGCTCCTCCGGGCCCTGGAAGGTGAGGCCCTTTTGTCGAAGCCGCTGCGCAAGCTCCGGCAGGTCCGGGCGCTGCAGGTAGACCACGGCGCCCCGGGCCGCCCGGGGCACCTGAGTCAGGTCGCCGAGGTCCGCTTCTGCAGTGGCCAGGATCAGTGGCGTCGATCCGGGGCCGGTCACTTCGGCCAGACCCGCCCGGGCGTCGTACCGCTGCAGCCCGAAGCCCAGCCGGTCCCGGTAAAATGCCGCAGCAGCGGACAGATCGGAAACGGTCAAGATCACTTGGGGAAGACGTGCCAATGGAACTCACCTCTCCTCTCAGTTCACCGCTGCCGGATGCAATCCTGCGCGCGTGAGCGGAAAGGATGAGGTGCCGCTCCAGGGGTGAGACTAGCCAGACAGGGACCGGCGCGCTATAATGACCTATGGCGCATGGCCATGCGCCCGCGGTGGCAGCGACCCGCGTGATCAAAACTGCGCCCACTCCTGTTGTGCCAGTTTTGACGCCGGTCTCGATGGCCGGTGTCTTTTTTGCTTGCGACGGAATGCGAGGTGGGGAAGCATGCCCGTGCCGTTGGAGGTTACCCGGGTCTTTCACTTCGATGCGGCGCACCGTCTCGAGGACTACGTGGGCAAGTGCAGCAATCTTCACGGCCATACCTACAAGCTGGAGGTAACCGTACGGGGCGTCCCCGACTCCCGCGGCATTGTGGTGGATTTTGCCGATTTGAAGCGGATCTATCAGGAGCATTATGAACCGCTTCTGGATCACAAGTACCTGAACGAGACCCTTCCCGGGATCAACACCACCGCAGAGAACCTGGCTATCTGGTTCTTCGACTACTGGGAGGCCCATGTGCGCCCTCTCTATCCGCACCTTGAGCTCGTCCGGGTGCGGATCTGGGAGACGCCCAGTACCTACGTGACCCTGCATGCCGAGGACTGGAGGGCCGGCCGTGCGAATCAGTGAGATCTTCCTCTCCATCCAGGGAGAGTCGTCATCGATCGGGCTGCCCACGGTCTTCGTCCGCACCGCCGGCTGCAACCTGCGCTGCACGTACTGTGACACGCCCTACGCGCTGACCACCCGCGAAAGCATCCCGATGACGGTGGACGAGGTGATGGCCGCCGTCCGGGAGAAGCGGGTGAAGCGGGTCTGCCTGACCGGCGGCGAGCCCCTGATCCAGCCCCGGCAGGAGGTGCAGGAGCTTCTGGATAAGCTTGCCGCGGATGGGTACGAGGTCTCCATCGAGACCTCCGGCGCCGTTCCGATCGCCCCCTTCCGGCTCCACCCGGGGCAGCGGTGGGTTTTGGACATGAAGGTTCCTTCCTCGGGGCAGTCCCATGCCATGCACATGGAGTCCCTGGACTTGCTCAGGCCGGAGGACGAGGTCAAGTTTGTGGTGGGGACCGAGGAGGACCTTCAGTGGTCGGCGGATCTGATCCGGCGCTACCGGCTGGAGGGCCGGGTCCGGCTGCTCTTTTCCCCGGTCTGGGGGCAGATGTCGCCCCGGCGCCTGGCCGAGTGGGTGCTGGCCTCCGGCATCGACGCCCGGGTGCAGATCCAACTGCACAAGATCATCTGGGACCCCATAGCCAGGGGGGTGTAATCCGTGGAGCAGGAACTCCTGGAGATCTTCTCCGGGGCGCCCTTTGACTTCGAAACGCTGGCGCTCCGGATCTTCACGCGCCAGTACGAGCGCTGCGAGCCCTACCGGCGCTTCTGCGATCGGCGGGGCAAGAGTCCCGACCGGGTGACCGACTGGCGGGAGATCCCCCACCTGCCGGTGACCGCGTTCAAGTACGCCCGCATCTACAGCGGGGAAGGGGAACCGGTGCACTACTTTGAGACCAGCGGCACCACCCAGGGACCGGAGCGCCGGGGGCGGCACTACTTCCAGACCCTCGCTCTGTACGCCGCCTGCTCCCGGCCGGTGTTCAAGCAGTTCGTCCTGCCGGACCGGGAGCGGATCCCCATGTTCATCCTGGCCCAGCCGCCCCGGCTCAATCCCCATTCGTCCCTGTCCTGGTACTTTGACCAGCAGGCCCAGGCCTTTGGCGACGGGGTGGAGTGGTTTGTGGATGAGCAGGGGCTCAGGGCGGGGGCGCTGGAAGAGGCCCTGCGGCAGGTCCAGGGGCCGGTGGCGCTGCTGGGGACTGCCTTTGCCTTCGTCCACATGGTGGACAGCGGGCTGAAGGTCCACCTGCCTCCCGGCTCCCGGGTGATGGAGACCGGCGGATTCAAGGGCAAGTCCCGGGAGGTGAGCCGGGAGGAACTGTACCGGCTGATCCGGGAGGCCCTGGGGCCGGAGGTGGTCTGCCTCAACCAGTACGGTATGTGCGAGATGTCCTCCAACTGCTACGACCAGACACTGGTGACCGGCAGCCGGCACAAGGCCGCTCCGCCCTGGGTGCGGATCCGGATCCTGGACCCCGAGACCCTGGCGGAAGTGCCCCCGGGTACGCCGGGGATCGTCGCGGTCACCGACCTGGCCAACCTCTACTCCTGTGCCTTCCTGCTCACCCAGGACATCGGGGTGATGTACGAGGACGGCTTCGAGGTGCTGGGGCGGGCGCCCGGCTCCGAGGCCCGGGGGTGCTCCATCGCGATGGACGAGTTTCTGCAGGTGAACCGCTGTGATCGCTGAGCTGTTGGCTGCCCAGGAGGAACTTTCCCGGCGGCCGGTGGGGGAGATCCTCGCGGCCCTGGACCGGGTCACGGCCCGCTGGCTGGATCACAACGACCCGATCCGGCGGGAGGCGGAGGCGGCCCTGGCGGAGACCACCGGCCTCGCCCCGGCCATGATTCGGCGGGGCCTGGATGAGACCATGCTGCGGGTGCGGGGAATCGGGGACCTGCTGGACCAGGACCTGGGGAGTCGCCTGGCCCTGGACGGCTTTATCCGGCGGGCGCCCGGCGTGCTCTCGAGGGCCTACGGCCCCGGCCTGCTGGTGGTGGTCTTTGCCGGCAACGTGCCGGCGGTCTCCGCCTTTGACATGGCCCTGGCCCTGGCGCTCAAAAGCGCCTGCCTGGCCCGGCCGGCCCGGGAGGAGCCGGCCTTTGCCCCGCTCTTTGCCCGCTCGGTGGCGGAGGTGGATCCGCTGCTGGGGCGGTGCCTCGCCGTGCAGCGGTGGGAGCATGACGAGGCGTGGCCCTATGAGCAGGCCGGGGCGGTGGTGGTGTATGGTTCCGACGCATCGGTGGCAGCCGTCCGCCGCCTGGTGCCTCCCGGCGTCCGGTTCATCGGCCACGGTCACAAGATCGGCTTTGCGGTGGTGGCCCGGGAGGCGGCCACGGCGGAAACCGCCCGCCGCCTGGCCCTGGATGTGGCCATGTACGACCAGCAGGGCTGCGTGAGCCCCCACATGGCCTTCGTGGAGCGGGGCGGGCCGCTTTCGCCCCGGGACTTCGCGGCGGCCTGCGGGCAGGCCCTGGCCGCCTTGGAAGGGGAGATGCCCCGCAGCCGGCTTTCCCCTGAGGAGGCCATGGCCCTGCGCCAGGCCCGGGACGAGGCTGAGTTCGCGGCGGACGCGCTCTTCGCAAGCCCGGACGACCTGGCCTGGACGGTGGTGCATTGCGAGGAGGCCGCGTTCCTGCCCAGTCCCCTCAACCGGCTGCTTCGGACCTTTTCTGTGGACGACATCGCCGCGGTGCCTGAGCTTGTGCGGCCGTACCGCAGCTACTTGCAGACGGTGGCTTTCGCCGGACCTTCGGAGCGCCGGGAGGCCCTGGCCGAGGCCCTGGGCGCCCTGGGCATCAGCCGGGTTTGCCCGGTGGGCTACGCCCAGCAGCCCAGCCCCCTTTGGCGCCACGACGGCCGCCCCACCGCCGGCGACCTGGTCCGCTGGGTGGACATCGAGGAACCGCCCGGCCCCTGACGGCCGGAACCGCACTCATGGGAGGGATCGGCGTGGACCTGCGTCAACTGGACCTGCAGCACCTGATTCACTGCGAAATTCCGCTTCGGGAGCCCTCCCGGCGGGGTCCTGTGGTCATCGTCCGGGGCGAGGGTTCCACGGTCTATGACACCGAGGGGAAGGCCTACCTGGACGCCCAGGGCGGCCTGGGGCTGGTCAACATCGGCTACGGGCGTCTGGAGCCGGCCCGGGCGGCGGCCCGCCAGATGGAGCGGCTGATGTATTACCACACCTATTTCCAGTTCAGCAACGAGCCGGCGGTGAAGCTGGCGGCGGAACTGGCGGCCATGGCCCCGGAAGGGCTGAACAAGGTCTTCTTCACCCTGGGCGGGGCCGAGTCCGTGGAGACGGCGGTGAAGTTTGCCCGCCTCTACCAGCGGGCCCGGGGCCGGTCCCAGGGGCACAAGATTATCTGCCTGGATCTGGGCTATCATGGCAACACCTTCGGCGCCCTTTCGGCCACCGGCATGGCCGCCCACAAGGAAGGGTTCGGTCCCCTGGTGCCTGGCTTCTGCCACATCCCCGCCCCGGATCGCTTCGAAGGGCGCTGGGGCTACGACGACCCGGAGGCCGGCGCCCGGTACGCCTCGCTGCTGGAAGAGCGGATCCTGCAGGAGGGGCCGGAGACGGTGGCGGCCTTCCTGGCAGAGCCCATCCTGGGGGTGGGGGGCACCATCATTCCACCGGATGACTACTGGCAGCACGTTCGCCGGATCTGCGACCGCTACGATATTCTCTGGATCGCGGACGAGGTGATGACCGGCTTCGGCCGCACCGGTGCGGACTGGGCCGTGAACCACTACGGCGCCGTGCCGGATCTGATCTGCAGCGCCAAAGGGCTCACCAGCGGTTACCTGCCCCTGGGCGCCGTGCTGGTCCACGACCGGGTGATCCAGGCCATCGCCGACGCCGACCTGCCCTTTACCCACGGCTTTACCTACGCCGGCCATCCGGCCTGCTGCGCGGCGGCCCTGGCCAACATCGCGATTTACCGGGAGGAGCGGCTGGCCCAGCGAGCCGCGGCCTTGGGCGAGCGGATTGTTCAGCGCTTCCGGGAGCGGGAGAACCCGTACATCGGCGAGGTGCGGGGCAAGGGGCTGATGATCGGCCTCGAGTTGGTCCGGGACCGCAAGACCCGGGAACGGTTCGGGGGCACCCCGGCCATCGGCTTCGCCGTGGAGGCGGCTTGCCTCCGGGAAGGGCTGATCATCGGCGTGGCGCCTTACCGGGACACCATCAACCTGACGCCGCCTCTGGTTCTCACCGAGGAGGAGGCGGACCGCATGGTAGACATCCTGGACCGGGCCATCCGGTCCGAAGGCGACCGGCGGCGGTAGGAAGTGGAGCGCTGCGGCCTGTCCTGAGTGGGGCAGGCCGCAGCGCTTTGTCATCCCGGCCGGGCTGCGGGCAGGAATCGCCCGTAACACTAATGAAACATTCATTGTCATGAACCAGGACGGTTCACTGGTGAACCGGTTGATTGCGGCCTTGCATGGTCGCCCGGGAGGGAAACCCGGTATGAGACCATCGCCCCAGCGGATCGTGCGCGTCATTTCCGTTTTGCTGCTGCTCCTGGTGGTGGGGGCCGTGGGAGGGAACCTGGCCTTGCTCCGCCAGCCGATCCTGGCCACGCCCTATCCCGTTGCCCGGGAGGGTGATACCCTTCGGTTCGTCATCGTTGCCCCGCTGTATGATCATCCCGTCTGGCAGCGGGTGGCCGCCGGCGCCCGGGAAGCGGCCTCGGAACTGGGGGTCAGCGTGGAGTATATGGGGCCTCGCCGGGCCTCCCTGGAGGAACTGGTGACGCTGCTGGATATGGCCGCGGCCTCCCAGGTGGACGGCATCATTACCCAGGGGCTGGCGGACACACGGGTGAACCAGGCCATTGCCCGGGCCACGGACCGGGGCATCCCGGTCATCACCGTGGACACCGATCAGCCCGAGTCAGCCGAGCAGCCCCGGCGCCGCCTGGCCTTCGTGGGTACCGACAACCGGACCGCGGGCCGCTTTGTGGCGGAGGATCTGCTGATGCGGACCCGGGGACAGGCCGTGGTGGGGATTGTCCGGGACAACCTGGTGCCTCTGGAGCAGGACCAGCGGGTGCAGGCGTTCCGGGAGGTGGTGGAGAGCACCCCCGGCGCCCGGATTGCCGCGGTGGTGACCACCGAACTGAATCGGACACTAGCCGGCACCTCCGCGCTGCAGATGCTTCGGGAGCATCCGGAGATCACCGTGGTCTATGCCACCTCCGCGGTGGCAACGCTGGGGGTGGTCCAGAGCGTCGCCCGGGTTGAGGGAGACCACCCCGTTTTTGTGGTCGGATGGGACTACCTGGTGGAGCCTGATGATTACCTGGCCCGGGGCACGGTTCACGTGATGGTCCAGCAGGCCCCTGACCTGATGGGCCGGTACGCGGTGGAGGCACTGGAAGCTTACCTCCGGCGGGATATCCGCCCTGCGTCCGTCATCGAAACGCCGATTACGGTGCGTTCAGGGGGTGACCTTCCGTGGTGAGAAACACCCTCCAGGCCCGTCTGATGGCGACCTTCCTGCTGGTGGTGACCTCCCTCTTTGTGGCGGGGCTGCTGGCGCTGGCCCATGCCCGGGCCACAGCCCGGACCTACCAGGACCGGCTCACCGATCTGGTCAAGGTGACCGAACTGACCCAGGCCGTCAGTGAAGCGGCCGATGTCCTGGGGAGGCTGGCCACGGGTCCCTCCCCTGACCGTACCCTGAATGAATTGAACCAGATTCGCGATCGCATCTACCGGCTGCGCCAGGAACTGCCCACTGCCACGGCCAGCCCGGCCTCAGCCCGCCTGCTGGCGGACCTCGACGCGGTGGCGGACAGCTTCTTGATCGAATCCGGAGCAGCCGCCTACGCGTTCTTGGGCAACGATCTGGAGCGGTACTTCCAGCATGACCGGGAAGCCTCCCTCACCGCGGGGTACCTGCGGGACGTGGCCGACCGGTTACTGGCTTCCGAGGTGGAAGCCTACCGGGAGGTCTACCCGCAGGTGATGCGGCGGGAGTGGACGCTCCAAAACCTGAATTTTCTGGTACTTCTATCGGTGACGGCGCTGGCTCTGATCCTATCCTGGTGGTTCGCCCGGGACGTGGCCGAACCGCTGCGGGTGCTGGCTGCCGCGGCGGGGCGCATCTCCGCCGGCGACCTTGACGGCCCGCCTGTTCAGATCCAGTCCACCGAGGAACTGCAGGTCCTGGGCCAGGCCTTCAACCAGATGCAGGACAGCCTGCGGAGGCGGATGGCGGAACTGAACGAGAAAGTGCTGCTGGAGCGCCGGCTGCAGGTGCAGGAGATGGAGCGGCTGCGGATGGAGACCCTGCTCCGGGAGGCGGAGCTTCGGGCACTGCAGTCCCAGGTAAACCCTCACTTCCTCTTCAATACCCTGAACATGGTGGCCAAGATGGCTATGCTGGAGGGGGCCGACCGGACGTGCAGCCTGCTGGAGACCGTCTCCGACCTGATGCGCTACAGCCTGGGCAAGCTGGATCAGCCCGTGACCCTGGCGGAAGAGGTGGAGCAGGTGCGGCGCTACGCCACCATTCAGTCGGAGCGGTTCCGCGGCCGGTTTGCATTTCGCTTTGAGGTCGATCACTCCGCCCTGGGGCTTCACGTCCCCTGCATGACGCTGCAGCCCCTGGTGGAGAACGCCGTGATCCACGGCATCGGCAACCGGGAGGAGGGCGGCACCGTCACCATCCGGGTTCGCTCGCTGGGCGACACGGTCCGGGTGGAAGTGGAGGACGACGGCGTCGGCATTCCCCCGGACAAGCTGGCGGTGCTCAACGCCGGCGCCGGCGCATCCGGGGTCATCCGGGGCCATACGACCGGCCTGGGACTGCAGAACGTGCGCGAGCGCCTGCAGATGTTTTGGTCCCGCCCCGTTTCCCTGGTGGTGGAGAGCCAGGTGGGGCGAGGGACCCGGGTGACGCTGGACCTGCCTGCAAATCGAGAAGGGGGTGAGCCCGTTGCGGATCTTGGTGGCTGATGATGAACCCATCGAACGGGAAGCCCTGCGGGTCCTTGTGCAGCGGAACATGCCGGAGGCGCAGGTGGTGGGTGAGGCCGGCACCGGAGCCCAGGCCATCGCCCTCACGGAACAGTTGCATCCGGACGTGGTTTTCATGGACATCGAAATGCCCGGGCTCTCGGGGCTGCAAGCCCTGCGGGAGATCCGCCAGCGCTGCCCCGATACCCGGTGCGTGGTGGTCTCGGCTTACGACTATTTCCACTTCGCGCGGGAAGCCCTGCGGCTGGGGGTGGTGGATTACCTCCTCAAGCCGGTGAAACGGGATGAGATGCTGGCGGTGCTGCGACGCCTGGCCGACGACATCGCTGCCCACCGGGGGCGCCGCCAGCAGGAGCTGCAGCAGCAGGAGCAGCTCCAGCAGCTCCGCCCCTTGGCGGAAGCGCAGTTGGTCCAACTCATGGTCGCCGGGGCGCCGGAGGACCAGATTAACTCGCTGCTGCAGGTGCTGGGCCTGAAGTTTCAGGCCGGGTTCTGTATGGTGGCCGGCATCGCCGAGCAGCCGGGTCAGGAAGCCCGGGAGGCCGAAGCGGCTGCAGCCGGAGACCCCAGGCAGGCCTACCTGTACCTCCGCTCCCTGGCCCATTCCCTGTGCACCTGTGCCGTGGGGGCGTGGGAGGACAGCCGTACGGTCCTGATGGTGGAACTGAACGCGCCCGTGGACGAGTATGAGACCCGGATCTGGTCCAGCGACCTGGCCCAGCGGCTGCGGGATCTGGTCAAAGGGAAGACTGGCATCCGGTTCCGGGTGGGCATCGGCCGGTACTTCTCCGGCATCAGCGAGGCGCCCCGCTCGTATAAGGAAGCCCTGAACGCCTTCCGGTTTGAGGGTCTGTCGCACCGGGTCACCCACTATGGCGACCTGGTGGGACAGGAGGGCAACGGATGGCGGCCCACCCCGGCGGTACTGCGGGCCGTGGAGCGGGGCAAGGAGTACATCCGGGAGCATTTCCGGGAGGACGTTGCCCTGGAGCAGGTGGCCCGGGAGGTCTGCCTTACCCCGTACTACTTCAGCAAGGTCTTCAGCCGGGTCACCGGCGAGACGCTGATGGACTACCTGACTCGGGTGCGGGTGGAGGAAGCCAAGCGGTTGCTGGCGGACCCCAACATCAGCATCAAGGAAGCCTGTTACCAGGTGGGCTACAACGACCCGAACTACTTCAGCCGGGTGTTCAAGAAGGTGACCGGGCAGACCCCCACCGAGTTTCGCAATCGCTTGGCCTGAGCCGCCAGGGGGGAGGCAGGATGCGCAGGTGTCTGGCTTTCCTGGTCATGGCGCTGATCGTGGCGGCTGGATGCACCCGCACCGGTGCGGCGCCCGACCACGTCGAGAAGCGGGTGCAGATCGGCGTTTCCCTGGACAGCCTCCAGGAAGAGCGGTGGCAGCGGGACCGGGACCTTCTGGTGGCCAGGGCCCGGGCGCTGGGGGCTGATGTCATCGTCCAGGCGGCAGGGGGAGATGACTACCTCCAACTCGCCCAGGCGGAGAATATGCTTGCCCGGGGCGTGGACGTGCTGGTCGTTGTGCCCTGCAGCGGGGCGGCCTTGGCCCCCCTGGTGGAGAAAGCCCATGCCGCCGGCGTGAAAGTGGTGGCCTACGACCGGATGATTCCCTATGCCGACGTGGACTTTTACGTCGCCTTTGACCCTGAGCAGGTGGGGCGATTGCAGGCCGAGTACCTCGTCCGGCAGCGGTCCTCCGGTGCCTACGTCTTCCTGGGCGGGGATCCGAAGGATCACAATGCGCAGCTACACCGCCGGGGCGTGATGGCGGTGTTGGACCCCTACCGCCAGCAGGGCAGCATCCGGCTGGTGCTGGATGAGATGCTCACCGACCGGAGCCCGGCGGCAGTGGACCGTCTGATCGAACAGGCCCTGGCAGAAGCCGGCGGTCGGATCGACGCGGTGATCGCACCCAGCGACACGGTGGCGGGTCTGGTCATCGAGGCCCTGCAGGTCCGGGGCAAGGCGGACGGAGTGCTGGTGGCGGGCCAGGACGCGGACCTGGCAGCGGTGCGCCGTATCCTGCAGGGCACTCAGGCCATGACGGTCTACAAACCAATCCGGGAGCTCGCCGCGCAGACCGCTGAAGCCGCCCTGGCCCTGGCCCGGGGACAGGAACCGCTTGCCACCACCACCGTGTTCAACGGCCGGAAGGAGGTTCCCACCATTTTGTTGGAGCCGGTCTCGGTGTCGGCGGGGAATCTGTTGGAGACTGTGGTAAAGGATGGATACCACCGGGAGATGGATTTGTACAACCTCCGGTAGGTCAGGGTCCCGTCCGGCGTAGCATAAATTTGTCCTCCATCAGGAGAATCTTGCCCCTAATCCTGTCCGGCATCTTGACAAGAATGTGCATGGAACTGTTCACAAGGCGATGCTACGCTCGAAGTAACCTGATCATCATGGGGGGTTGAACGATGAAGGTTGCCGGCAAACGCATTCTGGTCGCAGTCCTCTGCGGCGTTTTGCTGGCCGCGACAGGTTGTGGCGGCTCCAAAGCGCCGTCCGGAACCGAAGAACCCACGGGTCAGAAGGCCAAGGAGATCGAAATCTTCAGCTGGTGGACAGGTGCAGGCGAGGCGGCCGGCCTGGAAGGGCTGATCGAGCTGTTTAAGGAGAAGCATCCGGACATCAGCGTCAACAACGCCGCGGTGGCCGGTGGCGCCGGTACCAACGCGAAGGCCGTACTGGCCAGCCGGATGCAGGCAGGCGACCCGCCTGATACGTTCCAGGTCCACGCCGGCCATGAACTGCTGGACACCTGGGTCGCAGCGGGCAAGATGGAACCGCTCAACGATCTGTACGAGTCCGAGGGCTGGATGGACAAGTTCCCCAAGGACCTGATCGACATGCTCAGCAAGGACGGCCAGATCTACTCTGTGCCCGTCAACATCCACCGGGGGAACGTGTTGTTCTACAACTATAAGTTGTTTGCCGAGAACAACCTGAACCCGCCCAAGACCTTCGACGAATTCTTCCAGGTGGCCGAGGCCCTGAAGGCCAAGGGCATCACCCCGCTGGCCTTGGGTGACAAGGAGCCCTGGACCGCCACCCACCTCTTCGAGAACATCCTGCTCGGCGTCCTCGGACCGGACGGATATAAGGATCTGTTCACCGGGAAGAAGAAGTGGGACGATCCCGGCGTCCGGGAAGCCCTGGAGATCTTCAAGCGGATGCTGCAGTACGTCAACGATGACCACGCCGCCCGCAACTGGCAGGATGCCGCTCAGCTGGTGGCCACCGGCAAGGCAGCCATGAACGTCATGGGCGACTGGGCCAAGGGCTATTTCACCACGGACCTGAAGCTGAAGCTGAACGAGGACTGGGGCTGGGTGCCCGTCCCGCAGACCGAGAACTGCTTCATGGTCATCTCCGATACCTTTGGCCTGCCCAAGGGCATCAAGAACCGGGAGGCCACCATCGAGTGGCTGAAGCTCCTGGGTTCCCGGGAAGGTCAGGATGTGTTCAACCCGCTGAAGGGTTCCATCCCGGCCCGGGTCGATGCAGACACCAGCAAGTATGACGACTACAGCAAGGCCGCCATGCAGGACTTCAAGACCAAGGCGCTCACCCCGTCCATCGCCCACGGCTCTGCCGCTTCGCCTGGCTTCGTGGACAAGATGAACCAGGTGATCAACGTCTTCGTCACCAAGGGTGACGTGGACGAGGCGATCAAGGGCCTCGTGGAAGCTTCTGCGGAACTGAAGTAGGTGCGTGGAACGCTCTGGTGAGAGGGTAGGGGCCGGTACCGCTGGGACTGGCCCCTTTCCTTTCCCCTAATCAGGAGGTGACGCCGGCCTTGACGCGGCTGAGTTGGAGCAGGGTCGCGCCCATTTTGTTGATCCTGCCATCGGTGCTGGCCATCGCGGTATTTGTGTATGGCTTCATCGGTTGGACCGTTTATGTTTCCATGAGCAATTGGAATACCTTCGTCCCGGATCTCAGCTTTGCAGGGCTCAAGAACTACATTTTTCTCTTTCAGGATTACCGCTTCCAGTCCGACCTGCGGAACACCCTCTTCTTTTCCGTCCTGTTCATCGGTCTGTGCCTTTTCTTCGGCCTGGCCATGGCCGTGCTGGTGGATCAGCGGCTGAAGGGCAGTGCCTTTTTCCGCAACGTTTTCCTGTTCCCCATGTCCCTCTCTTTCGTCGTCACCGGCGTGGTCTGGCAGTGGATCCTCAACCCCTCCACCGGCATCAACCTGCTGCTGAAGGCGCTGGGGGTTGATAATCCGCCGCTCTGGTTTGTCAGCACCCGGATCGTTCCTGCCTGGCAAGTGGGAAAGATCACCTTCGGCCTGCCGGTCGCCATCCTGGCGGTGGTGCTGGCGGCGGTCTGGCAGATGTCCGGATACGCCATGGCCACCTACCTCGCCGGACTGCAGGGGATTCCCGAAGAGGTCAAGGAGGCCGCCCGGGTGGACGGGGCCAGCTCGTGGCAGGTGTTCCGGCTGATCACCCTGCCGCTGCTGAGACCGATGACGGTCAGCATCGTCATCATGCTGATCCACGTCTCCCTGAAGACGTTCGACCTGGTCTACGCCATGACCGGTCCGGGCGCCGCCTACGTGACCGACGTGCCGGGCGTCTACATGTTCGAGACCACCTTCCGCGGGAACTTCTTCGCCAACGGTGCGGCCATCGCTGTGGTGATGCTGGTGCTGTCCGCCATCGTGACGGTGCCGTACCTGCTCTCGAGAGGACGGAGGGATCTGTTCGATGTTGACGTTACCTGATGTCATCCGCCCCGGTGCGAGGGTGGACAAGAGCAAGGTTACGCCCTCCCGTTCCCGCCTGACCACGGCGCTCCTTTATGTTGCAATGATCCTGCTGAGCGCCTTTTTCCTGATGCCCGTCTACGTCATGGTGGTCACCAGCCTCAAGCTGCCCAGCGAGGTCACCCTGGAGCAGATGTGGCAGCTTCCCCGGCACCTGAGCTTCGCCAGCTACCAGACAGCCCTGCAGAAGCTGGGGCCGCACCTGGCCAACACCATCTACTTGGTGGTGCCGGCCACCATCATTTCCTCCTTCGTGGGCTCCCTGAACGGGTACATTCTGGCCAAGTGGCGCTTCCGGGGCGCGGACATGCTCTTTACCTTCTTGCTGTTCGGCATGTTCGTTCCCTATCAGTCCATCCTGATTCCGCTGATCAACTTCCTGCAGGCCATCGGCCTGTACAATACCATCCCGGGACTGATCCTGGTCCACGTCATCTACGGCATCCCCATCACCACGCTGATGTTCCGGAACTTTTACGCCGCCATTCCGGAGTCAGTCATCGAGGCGGCCCGCATTGACGGCGCGGGCATCATGGGGATCTACACCCGCATTGCGCTGCCTCTTTCCTTGCCCGGTTTCGTGGTGGTGGGGATCTGGCAGTTTACCTCCATCTGGAACGAGTTCCTCTTCGCGGTCTCCATCACCCACTCCACGCAGCAGCCGGTGATGGTGGCGCTGCAGAACCTGTCGGGCAGCCAGATCGTTCAGTGGAACGTCCAGATGGCCGCGGCCCTGCTGGCGGCGTTGCCAACCCTGCTGGTCTACATCTTCCTCGGGCGCTTCTACGTCCGCGGGCTCATGTCCGGTGCCCTCAAGGGGTAACAGGCAAGAAGCAACACGGGGACGCCTGGATGAGGCGTCCCCGTTTCTTCACAGGGTTCCGGCCGCTGCCCGGCGACCGGTGGCGAAATCGGTGCGCCGCGGCAGGGAGATGGTTTCTTGTTTAAGAAACACATGCATGCCGACTTTTTTGCACAGGGAGGCTTTCCATGGCTGAGAAGCATCGTCACCGGAAGATGAGGCCCGAAGACCTCTACCGCTTCGTGACCGTGGGCGATCCCCAGATCAGCCCCGACGGCGAGGTGGTCGCCTTCGTCCGGACCCATGTGGATCCGAAGAGCAAGGAGCCCCGGTCCGCGATCTGGCTGGTCCCGGCATCCGGCGGCAGTCCCATCCCGTTTACCCGCAGCGAAAAGACGGATGCATCGCCCCGCTGGTCTCCCGACGGGCGGACCCTGGCCTTCGTCTCGGACCGCAGCGGCACGCCGCAGATCTGGCTGATCGACCGCTATGGCGGCGAGGCCCGGCAGCTTACTGCCATGCGGCACGGTGCCTCCCACCCCGTCTGGTCCCCTGACGGCCGGCGCATCGCGTTTCTTTCGCCGGTGGGACCGGAGGACCGCCGCGAACTGCTCACCCGGCCCAGGACGGAGGATGAAAAGAAGGTGGAGGAGCGGAAAGCCGCGGACGAGGCCCGGGTCTTTACCCGCATGATCTGGCGCTCCGACGCCGCGGGCATCTTGCCGGAGCGGCGGAACCAGATCTGGGTGGTGGACGTGCCCGAGCCCGGTGCTCCCATGCCGGCGCCCATCCAGGTCACCTGGGGCTTTTATGACCACGAGGATCCCCAGTGGTCCCCTGACGGACGGCTGCTGTCCTTTGTGGCCTGGCGCAGCGAGGATGAGCACGCTTACAAGCAGGACGTCTTCATCACGCCGGTGCCCGGGCCTGATCACCCGGCTGCCCGGGCCACGCCGGCGCCGGTGCCCCCGGGGGAGGAGCCTCCTTCCGGCGAGGCAGCCCGGGAACTGGCAGACCGTTTGGCCGCCGCGGCCCGGGAGGCGGAGGCGGCCTTTGCCCCGCGGTGCCTGACAGGCTCGCAGGGCATGTTCGTGGCCTCCGCCTTCTCCCCGGACGGCAACACCCTGGCGGTTCTGGGCCATCTGAATGAATACATGACGGTGACCCAGTTTCGGATCTGGCTCTTCCCCGTGGAAGGGGGCGAGCCAAAGGTGCTGGACAACTGGGATCTGTCCATCGGCCGCACCGTCAACGCCGACGTCCGCCCAGGCGGGCGGATGGTGGAACTGACCTGGGCGCCGGACGGCAGCGTGATCTACGTGCCCGTCACGGAGCGGGGCGCCTGCTCGGTGTACGGCTTCCCCGTCGACGGCGGTCGTCCGCAATTGGTGGCCGGCGGCCCTCGGGAGATCTACGGGTACAGCTTCGATCGCAGCGGCGAGCGGATGGCGTTTACCGCCGGCAACATGCACACAATCGGCGACGTCTGGGTAATGGACTGCCGGACCCTTACGGAGACCCGCCTGACGGACGTGAACGGCGCCCTCTTCGCGGAACTGGCCCTGCCGGAGGTGGAGGAACTGCACTTCAAGGCCCGGGACGGGTGGGACCTGCACGGCTGGGTGATGAAGCCGGTGGATTTCGAGCCGGGCAAGCAGTATCCCCTGGTGCTGGAGATCCACGGCGGGCCCGCCACTTGCTATGGCCACGCCTTTCTCCAGGAATTCCACCTGCTGGCTGCGGCCGGCTACGGCGTGCTGTTCATCAATCCCCGGGGCTCCACCGGCTACGGGCAGCAGTTTGTCGACGCCGTCCGAGGGGACTACGGCGGCCGGGATTACAACGACCTGATGGACGCGGTGGACTACGCCCTCACCTTCGGCTGGGTCGACCCCAAGCGCCTCGCCGTCACCGGCGGCTCCTATGGCGGCTTCATGACCAACTGGATCGTCACCCAGACCGACCGGTTTGCGGCGGCCATCACGCACCGGTCCATCAGCAACTGGGTGTCCTTCAGCGGCACGCCGGACTTCGGCCCCTTCTTCAACATCTGGCAGCACAAGGTGGCGGATCCCTGGTCCCCCGAGGGCGTGGCGGCCCTCTGGAAGATCTCGCCGCTGGCCTACGTGCAGAACGTGCGGACGCCCATCTCCATCATGCATTCGGAGTTCGACTACCGGTGTCCCATCGAACAGGCGGAGCAGTTTTACATGGCCATCAAATACTACGGGAAGGCGCCGGTGGAGTTTGTGCGCCATCCCCGCTCCAACCACGACCTGACCCGGCAGGGTCCCCCGGCCGTCCGGGTGGACCGCTTCCACCGAATCCTGCGGTGGTTCGGCCGATACTGCCCGCCGAATGAGCCGTCAGGTGACGCACAGGCGCAGTAGAAGCGCCACACACGCAGCGGGGCGCCCCCCAGGAGGGAGGGCGCCCCTTTTCGTCATGTCGAATGCATCAGGAGGACAGGCTGGCGCTGCGGCGGAGGGCAGGAACACGGGCCTGGCTTGCGAGCTGGACCAGTGCCGTTCCCCGGCCCCACAGCAGCATCCGCATGCCGTTGAGGGCCACCAGGATCGTGCTGCCTTCATGGCCCACTACCGCCAGCGGCAGCGTAAGCTGATGGGAGAGGCTCAGAATGACCAGGGCGATGATTACCGCCACCGCAAAGACCATATTCTGGGTCATCACCCGGCGGGCCTGCCGCGCGATCCGGAAGACCGTGGGCAGCCGGCTCAGGTCGTCGGACATCAGGACCACGTCCGCACTCTCCAGAGCCGCATCGTTGCCGGCGCCGCCCATGGCCACGCCCAGGTCAGCCAGGGCCAGGGCCGGCGCGTCGTTGACGCCGTCGCCCACCATCGCCACGCTGCCGTAGCGCTCCTTCAGCTCCCGGACAGCGTTCAGCTTCTCCTCGGGCAGCAGGTTGGCCCGGAACTCGTCGACACCGATCCGCGCCGCGATGGCTGCTGCGACCCGCTCGTTGTCGCCCGTGAGCATGACGATCCGCTGGATGCCGCTCTGCCGGAGGGCAGCCAAGGTCTGGACCACGCCGGGCCGCAGGGTGTCCGCCACGCCGATGACGCCCAGCGGCTGCCCGGCCCGGGATACCAGCACGGCGGTTTCGCCCCGGTTCTCCAGGGACTCCGCTACCGTGTTCAGGAAGCTCCAGCCATTTTCGGAGACCAGGCGCCGGCTGCCCACTCGGACTTCCACGCCGTCCACCATGGCCGTCACGCCGTAGCCTGGCTTCTCCCGGACCTCCGTCACCGGAGGCAGCGAAAGACCGCGACTGCGGGCGGCGCTGACTACGGCCTGGGCCAGCGGATGGCCCGAATGGGCCTCCGCGGACGCCGCCCAGGCAAGCAGTTCTTCCTCGGAAACCCCCGGAGCGGGGTGCAGGGACTGCACCTGCGGTACGCCCTGTGTGAGCGTGCCGGTCTTATCCAGGGCCACCACCCGGATCCGCCCCGCGTCCTCCACGTGGACGCCGCCTTTAAAGAGGATGCCCTGAGCGGCTGCGGCGGCGATGGTGGAGAGCAGCGCCGCCGGGACGGCGATCACCAAGGCGCAGGGAGACATGACCACCAACAGCTGCATGGCCAGGTAAAAGCTCTCGGACCAGGTCCATCCCAGGAAGAGAGGCGGCACCAGCCAGGTACCCAGGGCCACGGCCACCACAACCAGGGTGTAGTACCGGTCAATCCAGTCCGCCATCCGCTGGGTGCCTGCCTTGTGTTCCTGCGCCTCCTCCACCAGCCGGATGATCCGGGAGAGGGTGGACTCCGACGCCGGGCGGGTCACCCGCACGGTCAGCAGCCCGCTGCCGTTCACTGTACCCGCAAAGACGGGGCTGCCCGGCTCCTTCTCCACCGGAATTGACTCACCGGTGATGGCGGCCTGGTTCACCGCCGAGACGCCGGCCGTCACCTCGCCGTCGGCGGGGATCAGTTCACCAGGCCGGACCAGCAGGAGATCGCCCGTGCGCAGGGCCTCCACCGGCACGGACTCCTCCCGGCCCCCTTCCCGCAGCACCCTGGCGGTGGCAGGCCGCAGGGCCATCAGGGCCTGGATGGCCTTCCGGGTCCGGCCGGCCGCAAACTCCTCCAGGGTGTTGGAGAGGGCAAAGAGGAAGATGAGTACGGCTCCTTCGCTCCAGCGGCCCAGGACGGCCGCACCCACGGCGCCCAGGACCATCAACATGTCGATGTTGAGCCTGCCCTGGCGCAGAGCCTGCAGGCCGTCTACGACGCGCAGGTATCCGCCGCATACGTAAGCCAGGCTATAGACAAACGGTACGACCCAACTGGACTTGGTCACCGGGATCTGCTCCAGGATCAGCCCGGCGGCAAGGAAGAAAGCGCTCCCTATGGTAGCCCACAGAAGCGGACGCAGCTCTTCGTCCACAACGAGTCCAGCCTGACGAATCCTCTGTACCACGGGCTGACCTCCTCTTTTAGAACGGTTCTAACCTGGAATCATTCTAAATCAACACCTCCGAATTTGGCAAGGGGTTTCGCGAAAAAAATGGGCTCCCTGGCAAGAAAGTCGCCCCGGAGCGAAAAAGACCCAGCCGGATGGGGGCCATCCGGCTGGGCCGGACACGAAAACACCGCCGGTTCCGCGATCGTCACGACAACGGCTCCGGCGGTCTCACTATGTTCCAGTTCGAGGGCCTTCCTTCATTCCTTCTCCTGCGGGCTCTCCTCCCGCTTTTCCTGGCAGTCCGGGCAGTAGCCGTAGTACAGGAACTGTCCGCCCACCAGGTGGAAACCGGTCTGTGCGGCCACGGCCTGATCCAGGCCGTTGGCCGGGACGTCATGAACATCGATGATCCGCTTGCACCGCACACAGACCACGTTGACATGGGCGCCGGTGTCCAGCTCGTAGTGGAGGGCACCCTCCAGATCAGGGCCCAACTCGTACAGGAGCCCGTGCTCCTTCAGCACCGCGAGGGTGTTGTACACGGTGGCGAGGCTGACGCCCGGATGATGGCGGCGCGAATGGACAAAGATCTCCTGGACGGTGGGATGTTTCTTCCCGGCCATGTCGGCCAAGGCTCGGCAGATGGCAGAACGCTGGGCAGTCAGCTTCAGCCCTGCGGCCTTCAGACCGGCGGAGAACCGGTCTTCCCCGTCACGAAGCGGGCGGGTGACATCGACCGCAGTCATGACAACCACCTCTGCGACTTAGAATCACTTTAACCCGAACCTAGTATAGCAGATTGCACCCCCAAAAGAAACCCTTTGGTTGCGGAATTATCTTATACCCTTGATCTTCGGCTGCCGTGCTGAACGGCTGCCGCCGGGCATAAGAAAGGGGCAGACCCTCGTCAAAAGGAGGTCAGCCCCTGATGGATTCCACAGCGCCTGCGTCGCTCCGGCGCTTCTGGCTTGTTCTGTATACCCTGGCCGCGGGGCTGGTGCTACTGCTGCTGTTTCTGACCCTCGCGGACCGGTCGTTCCATCCGGCGGCGCTGCGCCACTTTTCCCCAGAGGTGCTCACCACCGGCCGGCAGTTTTCCCGGGAGGCGCAGGTGGCCATCACCCTCAACTTTTTCGCCACGGTGGCCCTGATGCTCTGGCTCTGTTTCCGGCCCGGCGGCGCCGCGCTACTCCGGCGCCTGGAGGCGGCGGGAAGGGGGCGCTTCTGGGTGACCGTTCTGGCCGTCACCGCCGGACTGACCGTGCTGTCGTTTCTGGTGGACCTGCCTTTTGCCTATTACCTCAGCTTCTGGCATGAACGGGCCTACGGTCTTTCCCGCCAGTCCTTCCCCGACTGGCTTGGCGAGCAGGGCAAGTCGCTGCTGTTGGGGCTGGTGACGGCGCCGCTGGCGTACCTGCCTATCTTCTGGATGATCCGCCGCTGGCCGCGCCGGTGGTGGATTCCAGCCTCTCTCCTGAACTTCGCCCTGACAGGGATCTGGGTTCTCCTGACGCCGGTCCTGGTGATCCCGATGTATTACGAACTGCACCCGGTCCAGGATCCGGCGCTGCACAGCATGATCCAGCGGCTGGCCGGCCGGGCGGGGGTGGAGGTGGAGGCCATCAGTGAGATTCGGGTCAGCGGGGAAACCTCCCGGGTCAACGCCATGGTGACCGGATTGGGGCCCACCCGCCAGGTGATTCTGTATGACACGCTTCTGCAGCGGTTTACGCCGGAAGAGGTGGAGGTGGTGATGGCCCACGAGTTGGCCCACGCAGCCCACCGGGATGTGATGGCGGGATGGGTGCTGGATGGGCTGGGCAACGCCATGATCCTGTGGGTGGCTGCCTGGATGCTGCGCCGTTCGGTCGGAGTGGCCCCGCTGAACCTGCCCGCCCCCCATGCCCCCCGGGCCCTGGCACTGCTGATGCTCCTTTTCACCCTGGCCGGCCAGTTATCTGCTCCGCTGGAGAATGCCTTCAGTCGTCGGACGGAAGTGCGGGCAGACCGCTTTGCCCTGACCGTCACCGGCAATCCCGAGGCGTACGTCTCCGCGTTCAAGAAGCTGGCCAGCGGCAACCCCATGGACGTGGATCCCCATCCGTGGGTGGAGTTCCTTGATTACTCCCATCCCTCTATCACCAGCCGGATTCGCCTCGCGGAGCCCTAGCCGTCGTAGCGGCGGAAGGCCAGCGTGACGTTTGTGCCGCCGAAGCCGAAACTGTTGGACAGGGCCATGCGGAGCCCCTTTACCGGCCGGGCCTGGTTCGGCACATAGTCCAGGTCACACTTGGGGTCCGGCCGGTGCAAGTTGATGGTGGGCGGCAGCACCTGGTGTTTTAGGGCCAGCACCGTGAGCACGGCCTCCAGGGCTGCTGCTGCCCCCAGCAGGTGCCCGTGCATCGACTTGGTGGAACTGACCGCCAGCTTGCGGGCGTGGTCGCCGAAGACCTGCTTGATGGCTTCGGTTTCCATCACGTCGCCCAGGTCGGTGGAGGTGGCGTGGGCGTTGATGTAACCCACCTCCTCCGGCCGAGCCCCCGCACTGCGCAGGGCCGCCTGCATGGCCAGCACGGCGCCCCGGCCGGTGGGATCCGGGGCGGTAATGTGGTAAGCGTCCGCCGAGGCTCCGGCTCCGACCACTTCGGCGTAGATCTTGGCCCCCCGGGCCTTCGCGTGCTCCAGTTCCTCCAGCACCAGGGTGGCCGCCCCCTCGGCCATCACAAAGCCGTCCCGGTCGGCGTCAAAGGGCCGGGAGGCGCCTTCCGGGTCCTCGTTCCGGGTGGAGAGCGCCCGGGCGGCGGCAAATCCGGCGATGGCCAGTTCGGTCACGGTGGACTCCGATCCGCCGGTGATCATCACGTCGGCATCGCCCCGGCGGATGATGTGGAAGGCATCGGCGATGGCGTGGCCCGCGGAGGCGCAGGCCGAAACCGCCGAGTAGTTGGGGCCCAGCAGGCCGTACCGGATGGCGATAAGGCCCGGCGCCATGTTGATGATGCAGCTCGGGATGAAGAACGGGCTGACCCGGCGCGGCCCCTTCTCCACCAGCAGCATCTTGGTCTCCTCGATGGCCTGCAAGCCGCCCATGCCGGTGCCGTAGACCACGCCGGTGCGTTCCCGGAGTTCGTCGGTAAAGGTGAGTCCGCTATCTGCCACGGCCTCCGCTGTGGCTGCCAGGGCGTAGTGGATAAACGGCTCATACCGCTTCACTTCCCGGGGCTCCAGGACGGTGGTGGGGTCGAAGCCCTTCACCTCACCGGCAAACCGCGTGGGAAGGCGGGAGGCGTCGAATCGGGTGATCGGTCCAATGCCGGACTTGCCCGCCAGCGCATTCTCCCAGGTCTCGGCGGTGCTGAGGCCCAGGGGCGAGATGACGCCCAGTCCTGTTACAACAACACGTCGCTCCACAGCAGCGGCTCACTCCCTGTTCATGAGGTAGGCGCGCACCATGTTCCGGAAGCAGGTGCGCATTGCCCCGAGGTCGATCTCCGGGGCGTCGATGACCCAGGAGACGGCCACGCCGTCCGCGGTACAGAGCAGCAGGCAGGCCAGGGCCACCGGATCGGCGTCGGGCCGGAAGGCGCCCTGGGCGATTCCGTCCCGAATCACCCCGGCCAGATAGTCCACCAGTCCCTGGAAGCGGCGGTGCAGCCCCTGGCGGACTTCGCCGTCCTGCACGGCCTCTGACAGGGCCACCAGCAGGAGGCGGGTGGTGACAGGATGGCGCACCCGCAGGGAGCGGGCAAACAGGTCAATACACTTGTCCAGCCGCTCCCAGGGATCGCCGGAGGACTGGGTGAGCCGGGCGAAGATCTCCGGGGTCCGGCCCAGCCGCTCTGCCACCAGCGACACCATGATCTCACTCTTGTTGCGGAAGTAGCGGTAGATGGCGCCCACGCTCAGGCCGGCCCGGGTGGCGATGTCATCGATGGTGGCCACCTGGTAGCCCTTGCCGATGAACACGTCCAGGGCCGCATCCAGAATGGCCTGGCGGCGCTGTTGCTTGTGTTGGGCACTGACCCGGGGGCTCAAGAAACCGCCTCCTTATCGAAAGTGAACGCTCACTCACTTTATACTATTATTCGGCATCGAAGGCAAGACCCGCGCTCACAATGCGGAGGACCTCGTCCGTCCGGACGAGGTCCTGTCCGCAGGTCCCGTTATTTGCTGGTCTTCTGCCCAGCCCGCTGGAGCGAGGCAGCGTTCTGCTGGGCGCCGTGCTGCGCGCCGCTCACGCCCGTGATGTTTCCGCCGGAAATCTTCACCTGATTGGCGTTCATTTCCGAGCCGAACTCATTCTTGATCTGAGCGGCCCGCTTCAGCGCCTCCGCGTTCTGTTGCGCGCCGTGCTGCGCTCCGCTGACCCCGGTGATGTTCTTGCCCTGCAGCGTCGGGCCAGTACCAGCCATCCGGAATTCCCCCTTCGATGTGATGTGGAGGATCCCCGAGACCGGCATTAGTGTGAGCGGAAGCCCGAGCAGGTTATGCGGCACCACCCGGAGGGAAGACTAGTTTACAACCACATGCAGGGGGTGCCGTTGGTGCAGGACACGCAAGAGGCCGGAGCACGCCGGGTGCTGGTGCTGGGGGCGGGATATGCGGGGCTTACCTGTTTTCTCACGCTGCAGGCCCGTCTCCCCCGCCACTGTGAGCTGACGCTGGTCAACCTCGACCGCTACCACTGGTTTACCACGGAACTGCACGCCTACGTGGCCGGGGCGGAAGCCGACGCGATTCGGCTGCCGCTGTCCCGGGTGGTGGCGCCCCCCGCCCGCCTGGTGGTGGGCCGGGTCGTGCAGGTGGAGCCGGACCGGAAACAGGTGCGGCTTGAGGGAGGGGAGCACCTGCCCTACGACCTGCTGGTCTTCGCCCTGGGGAGCGAGCCGGAATATTACGGGCTGCCTGGGGTGGCCGAACACAGCCTGGAGGTGGGCAGTTGGGAGGGCGCCCGCCGCCTGCGGGCCGCCGTCCGCCGACTGGTCACCCGAAACGGGGGCGGCGAAGGCCCCGGACGGGTGGTGGTGGCCGGCGGCGGCCTCACCGGGGTGGAACTGGCCGGGGAACTGGCCGATGAGTTTCCCGGCAAGCTGCAGGTGACGGTGGTGGAGGCGGGGCCCGAGATCATGCCCGGGTTTGCGCCGGAACTGGTCCAGGCGGCCCGCGGCATCCTGGAGCGCAAGGGCGTGACCATCCTGACCGGCGAGCCCATCGCAGGAGCGGACTCCCAGGCCGTGCTGCTCAAAAGCGGCGGCCGGATCCCTTATGACCTCCTGGTCTGGGCCGCGGGAGTCCGGGGCAGCGCGGTGCTGGCGCAGTCGGGCCTGGCGGTCACACCGCGGGGCCGGGCGAAGGTGGACGCGTTTTTGCGGGCGGAGGGCCACCCGGACATCTATGTGGCAGGGGATTCGGCATCGGTGGTAAACCCGGCCACAGGTCGGGAGATGCCCCCTTCCGGTCAGTTGGCGGTGCAGATGGGGAGGGCTGTCGCACGCAACATCCTGCGGCGCCTGCAGGGCCGGCCCCAGGAAGCCTTTCAACCGAAAATCCGCGGGATCTTCGCCTCCCTGGGCCAGTGGGAAGGGGTGGGGCAGATGGGCCAGGAGCAGTATGTAGGCGCCCCTGCCATCGTCATCAAGGATTTGGCTGAGGCCCAGCACGTGTGGGCCGTAGGCGGCGGGCTGATGCCGCTGGTTCGGCGGCTGCTGCGGACCCCCATCCGGGTCTTGCGAAAGCGTCCCCTCTATCCGCAGCCGGCCTCCCGGCGGATTGGAACCGCAAAAGGCCGGCACACCTGAGGCCGGGTCGCCCTCGGGCGCCCGCTTCCTCCCGGTACCTCGGAAAGGAATCTGGATAACCGATGGAGAAGTTTCGCAACCATACTTTATGGCTACGGAGGGAGCGTGCGCGCGTGCTGGTCATTCAGAACGGGCGGATCCATACCATTACCCGCGGCGTCATCGGGCAGGGTTCTATCTTGATTCAGGATGGGAAGATCGCCGCCATCGGTACCGAGGTGCCGGTGCCGGCAGGAGCAGAGGTGATCGATGCCCGGGGGATGTGGGTGCTGCCAGGGCTCATTGAAGCCCACAGCCATCTGGGCGTTTGCGAGCAAGACGTGGCCCAGGCCGGCGACGACACCAACGAGATGGCGGATCCCTGCACCCCGCACCTGCGGGCCATCGATGCCATCAATCCCCGGGATACCGGCCTGAAGGATGCCGTGGAGGCGGGCATCACCACCGCCTGGATGACCCCCGGCAGCGCCAATGTGGTGGGCGGTCAGGCGGCGACTTGCCGCACCTGGGGCAGCACTGTGGAGGAGATGGTGCTGAAGCCCTTCAGCGGCCTGAAGGCTGCCCTGGGGGAAAATCCAAAGCGGATTTACTCCCCCAAGGGCAAGATTACGACTCGCATGGGCTCCGCCGGGTACTTCCGGGAACTCTTTTACAAGGCTCAAACCTATATGCGGAAGCAGGAAGCCGCCCGGGCCAAGGGGGAGGAGGGGCCGGATTACGACCCCCGGCTGGAACCGGTCTGCGCAGTGCTGCGGCGGGAGGTACCCCTTCGGATGCACGCGCACCGGCAGGATGACATCATGACCGCGATCCGCCTGGCCCGGGAGTTTGACTTTGACCTGATCATCGAGCACTGCACCGAGGGATACCTGATTGCCGATGTCCTCGCGGCGGAGCCCCGGGTCAAGGGCGTCACCGTCGGGCCGATCCTCACCTCCCGGGGCAAGATCGAGACTTCCCGCAAGGCCTGGGAGACGGCCGGGATCCTGCAGCGGGCGGGGATTACCACCGCGATCATTACCGACCACCCGGTTACCCCTGTCCAGTACCTGCCCCTCTGCGCGGCCCTATGCAACAAGGCAGGTATGGATGAGGAGGAGGCCCTGAAGGCGATTACCATCAACGCAGCGAATCTGTGCGGCGTCGGGGACCGGGTCGGCAGCCTGGAGGTCGGCAAGGAAGCGGACATCGCGATCTTAACCGGCCATCCCTTTGACCTCTGGCGGACCGAGACGGTGGCCACCATCGTGGCCGGTAAGGTTGTTTATCGGAATCCGAAGTATAGCTAGGGGATGACCCAAGTGGCATTTCCCGGCCCATGCCATGGGAGGTTGAGGAATTCGGAGATCGCAAGGGTTGCATATCGGAGGGAAAGGAGAAAGAAATGGGGAGACCCCGCTGGCAGAGGCGGGGTCTTTCCACTGTAGCGGCAGCGCCGCCAGTTAGCTGGTGGTCCCACAGTTCCATGTTGTTGAACGCAGCCAGTTCAAGGCTGCCCGAGTACATATGGGCGATTCCGTTACCGACCTTGATAGTCCGAAATTGCGCAGCGCGGTTCGTTACAGGAGAGGTTGGCACAAATCGAGCGGGTTGAACGTCAACGTCATGAAAGGAGGGACAGGCCTTGGCAAGAGTCAGTGGAGCCGCAGGAACTATAGCTGCGTTACTTGTTATGTTTGTGGCTGCTTCGGGGTGTGGTCAGTCCGTGGAGGAGGAACCCAGTAAGGAAGAGGACTCGCCGATGTTGCAAGCCGTGGCTTCGGTGGGGCAGAACGTGTGGGTAGCAGGTCAGGGAGGAATCTGGAAGTCCAGCGACCTCGGAAACTCCTGGAACAAGCAATATGAATCAGGCGACAAATATATCTCGGATATTGTCTTTGTCGATGATCAATCTGGGTGGGCATTAGAGGAAAACACGCTGTTGGCCACGACAAACGGTGGGGATGATTGGGAAGCCGTCTACCAATGGCCCGACGACGTTCAGGACTGGGGGTTCGTGACAAGAGAGTTTGGGTATGTGGTCTCCGACTCGCAACTGGCCCTGTCGCAAGATGGTGGTCGCACATGGGAGACTGTTACCACTCCAGAGCCAGTGGAGCGCGCTTGTTTCTCCAATCCGGGGGTGGGCTGGGCCATCGGTAGGCCAGCACCGGCTTATGCGACGGCGTATGTGACATTTGATGGGGGGACGACATGGCAGGAGTCCGGGAAGGTTCCATGGATCAAAAGGGGCGAAGCGACCCTCACCCCCCAGAGCCTGGGCACCCCTTCCTGTTTGAGTGACGGCTCAGCGCTCGTGATGGTGTCTTATGGTGCAGGAGCAGGGTCGGAAGATTGGGTCCTTTACAAACTGACGGCCGAAAGCGGCTGGACCGAAGTAACCGGACGGAATGATCCGGCCGTGGACCACACGCTGGCGAAAAGCAGCGTACTGCTTCCCTTTGATACCGAGGGGCTGTTGTTGACTGGCGAATCGTTCAATGCGGTGGCTGTTGAAGGTTTGCAGCCCGGGTCAACCACCTGGCAGTCCGGTTATATTGACGGCCAATCCTACAAGCTGACAAGATCCCGTGACCATATGCTGTGCTGCTGGCCGGTTGCGGGTGATTCTAACCCCGATGGCTCTGCATGGCTGATTATAGGGCATCCACGGAGGACTTTTCTTCTCTATACCGAAGACAGCGGCAACACATGGGTTCGTCCGAATTCCCCTCATTGAAGAGGGGCCGGCTCCCACGAGTACAACGAAAACCTCTTGCATGAGCCCGCTCCTGGGACCCATGCAAGAGGTTTTCTTTCTATTTGAATAGAAACTCTCATCAAGCACCTATGGGCGGTAGCGGTTTCCATGGTAGGGAGGAAGCACGGATGCGGAAGTGGATCGCGGTAGCCTTATTCGTTGTGGCAGCGGCGACAGGAAGCTATTTCTGGCGTTGGGGGTACCGGTTGACCCCGTTAAGCGCTCTCGCTGTAAGGTTGGACGGTGACGTCGAGATCCTGCGCACGACTCCGGTGTATGGCGGCCTTGCTCTGCTGGTTCAACGTGAGCAAAGCGGTTGTTTCGTGGCAGTGGTCCGCCGCGCGGGGCCCTTCTGGGTTTCGATGGGATTTGCACAGTGCGGTGCAGTTACGGATGCCCCCGTCACGAAAGCGGGCATGGGCTGTGACATGGAACCCGGCCCGACTTTCAAACCCGTTGCGGCTTATGGGGGGATTTTCAGCGATCCCCGGGTGACGACGGTAAGAGCGGAGGGGCAGGCGGACCAGAGCGTCACTCCGGAAACGGGGTATCTGTTTGTCTATGAGGACGAGGTCTATATTCAGCCCATGCAGGCCTTCGCGGAGGACGGCACGCTGCTGTATGTTCTTCACGAAGGAACGATGTGGGAATGGATGCCGGCTCAGACCAGTCTCCTGCCTGAGCCGGTCACGCAGTAGGCGAACCTGCTGGTCGATGCCTTGACAACGAGACGAGGCGGGAGATAGGTGGGGGTGCAGGCTCTTGTCGGTCCGGCCTAGGCTTGCTCCACAAACCGGGCCAGATCGCTCAGTTGATTGAACGTAAGGTCCGGCATCTCCAGGTGGTTGCGGGGATGCCGGAGCTTATGGTTGGTCTGCCGGATCCAGATGGTGGTCATCCCTGCCATCTTGGCCGGGGCGAGCCCCAGGTCCACCCGATCGCTGGCGAAGGCAGCCTGGGAAGCCGGGCAACCGGCTTTCCGGAGGGCCCAGACGAACAGCGCCGGGTCCGGCCGGGGACCCACGTCCAACCGGCTGGAGAGGTTGAGTTCGTCGCAGAGGGCCACGAGGGCAAAGTGCAGGTGGTACCGGTTCAGCTGCGTCCGCACCCCCGGCAGCCGGTACGGTGCGATGATGCCTAACCTGAACACCTTTTGCAGCGCGTGAAGCGCCAGCTGAACACCGGGGTACAGGGTGTCCACGCACTGGGTGCTCCGAATCACCTCGGCCAGTACCGCCGCGGCCGAGGCCGCGTCCGGCGCCAGGATCTGCACCGCGCCCACCAGAGGATGAACCGGTTTTGGAGCCGTAATGGCCTGCATCCAGGCCCGTTCCACCGTCTCGCGGTCGACCTTCCGTCCCCGGCGTGCCAGGGCGCGCTGAATGCTTTGGCGCAGCGCCTGCTCCGTCGCATTTTCATTCAACAAGACAGAAGGATCCAGGAAGAGCCACTGGACCTGGTGCAGCCGTGGGTGCATGTGACCGCCTCCCGGGCGCCCATACGCAAGTATTCCCTGTCCCAAGGCTTCCACGCAGCAGGCCCTGGTGCCTTCTTTTTCTTGTCAAAGGCTGGCCGCGATCGACGCACCGCTGCGACTTGTGTCGTGGCGCCGGTGGATGGTCACGGCAAGGCCGGGCAGGAAGACCGCGTTTTGCCAAAACAAACAGAGCCCCGGAATCCTGCGGGGCTCCGATATGCAAGTAGGAATCAATGCTACTTCTTATGTTTCCCCTCGGAGGAATGACCCGGGAAGACCGCCGAGGAAGGATCTACGTACGCCTTGGCGTTGTTGATGGCGGTGGCCGCCTCGCCAAAGCCGGTGGCAATCAGGCGGATCTTGCCCGGATACCAGGCGATGTCGCCGGCGGCGTAGACACCGGGGATATTCGTTTCGCCCTTGCTGTTGATGACGATCTGCTTGTTGCCGACGGTCTCAAGCCCCCACTCCAGGATGCGTCCCAGGGAGGCCTTGAAACCGGTTCCCACGATGACGTAGTCGACGTCGAGCACCGTCTCTTCCTGGGTCCGGTTGTCGAAGATGACCGCGTGCTTGACCCAATTGCCGTCGCCCTCGACCCTGCGCAGTTCGTAGAAGGTTTTCACCTGAACCCGGGAGGCAGCCAGCTTCTTCAGGGCCTCTTCGTGGGCACGGAAGCCCTCACGCCGGTGGATGAGGGTCACCGACTTGGCCACAGGCTCGGTCATCAAAGCAAAGTCCACGGCCGAATCGCCACCGCCGATCACCAGCACATTCTTGCCCTCGAACTGGGATACGTCGGTGACCGTGTACACGACGCCCTTGCCCTCATACGCCCGGGCCGATTCATTGGGCAGCCGGTTAGGCTCAAAGGCGCCGATGCCGGCGGTGATCAGCACGCTCTTGGCATAGTGGGATTCGCCCACATCGGTCTTCAGCTCAAAGGTGCCGTCTTCCAGCTTGGTCAGGGTCTCCACCCGCTGATTCAAGACATAGACAGCGTCAGGGTTGGCCAGGTCCGCCTGCTCCTTCAAGTTTTCAATCAGCTGTTTGGCAGTAACACGGGGGAAACCAGCTACGTCATAGATGTATTTTTCGGGATACAGCGCCGTGAGCTGACCACCGACCTGAGGCAGTGCCTCAATCACCTTGGTCTTCATACCGCGCATCCCGGCGTAGAAGACACCGAACAGGCCGCTGGGACCAGCTCCTACGATGATCACATCGTAGAGCTCCTTCTCCGCTGGCACGATCCACTCAACCTCCCTCTTGTTGCAGCTTAAATGAAAGCCTACATCTTTTTACAGTATATCACAACTCCCCGCTTTCCTGCTGGACTGTAAGAAAAATTTCGACGGGGTAAGAGGGACGCCTCGTGACGGTCACGTCATGATAGCTCCGTACGCGCTCAACTTCTGAACTCCTGCAGGGCAATGGTACCCGGAGACCGATCCATCTCCCTGAGACGCCGGTTGAAGAACTGGGTAAGAACCACGATAAGATAGATGATAGCCATGACCAGATAGGTGCGCTCGATGCCTATTGTCTCGATGGCAAACCCGGCGACGACAGGCCCCAGGGGCATGGCCATGTCGGTCAGGGCTGCTAGCATCCCGAAGACCCGTGCACGCATGTTTGTCGGCACCCGTTCTTGCTGCAGTGTCTGGATAATAGGATTGATCGGCCCGTAAGCCACGCCGAGCAAGACCGCTAGTGTAATCATGTAGGGCAGCGGCGGCAGGAAGGACATGCCTAACTGTAGCAGGGCCATCAGTACCCAGGCGCTCAGGTAGATTACCCGCCGCGAGAAACGGGGAGCTACCGTAGCATAGAGAGCAGTACCCACGATGGAACCGGCACCAATGCCTGAGAGAATGGCACCCAGAGCCGTGGGGCTATTCAGCACTTGCTTGCAGTAGGCCGGTAGGAGCACGCCTTCAAGGGGGCTTACCAGGAAGTTGAGCAGAACTTGAACTATGAACATGCTGGCAAGCAGCCGATCGGTGCGGACAAACCGAAAGCCTGCTTTTAGATCTCGCACGTATGCCGTCAGACTGTTCCTTTCCTCCGTCTTTATGGGAGCAGGCACCAGCCTGGCGGGAATGCCTATAGCAATGGTTACAGCCGATACCAAGAAGGTGAAGGCATCCACCCAGAGGACGTTGCTGGCCCCGATTCGGGTCACCAGAACGCCACCAAGCAGGGGGCTAGCCAATATGGCCAACTGATTGGCAAGTTGCCTCACCGCGTTGGTCCGTTCCAGGGGTATCTCTGCCGCCTGACTCAACTCGGGAACGATGGAGAAACGTGCGGTGCTCCCTGGAGCATCCAGAAGAGCACTCATGAAGACCAGCACCTGCAACTGCCAAAATGAGAGCCCCACAGTATGATGTAGCAACGGGATCAGAGCTACCGTGATACCGCTCATAATGTCAGAAAGAATACTGACCCGCTTGTAGCCCACCCGATCAATAATGGGGCCACTGAAAAAGGTGGCCAGTATCGCAGGAAGCATGGAGAAGAAGCCTGTGATGCCCGCCTTGGAAGCACTACCCGTAGTCTCCAGGACAAACCACGGAACCGCTAGTAAGGTTAGCTGGTTGCCAATGTTGGAGATAATGTTAGCTGTTATTAGCGCATAGAGAGGAAATTTCCTCTGCAAACGCTTCACCCCCTTGCTCAGATATGCTTCGTCCTCGGCCGCTTCAGTTCATGCGCTTGTATAAAGAGAGATAGGCTGTACCCCCCTCATAAGAAGGGGGTACAGCCTAGGCGCTAGCACTTACCGACGATGCAGATAATGCCAGCCATAGGGATCGGAGGACGGCCCAGGGCGTCCCACGGATTGACCCTTCTCAATTATTTGTCGGCTCCTTTCTGAGATTCTAGATTAACGGCGTTTGTATTGCGCTAACTAGTTCACAGAGTAGTCCACTATCAGCGTATATTCCGATAGTACCTTCCTCAACATACTATCTGTTAACCACTGTTATGTCAATATCCATAAAGGGCGATTTGCAGAGTGGGTTGGCTGCTCCTTTTCATCCCCGGCCGCACGCCAAGCACAAGGGAACGGAACCGCCGGCGGAAGCGGCCGGTTCAGGGAGTATTCGAAACTTCATATGAATTAGGTCTTGACAGTCGTGGACTGGATTGGCTGTGATGCCAGGGATTGAGGTGCTTGGCGAGGAAGCCTGGAGACTCTCGGTCTACTTGGAAATGCAATGAGGCTGCTTTGGACCGAGAGCGCGTTGGAGTTCACTCCCCACCGCCCGTACCATCGGATGGATGATTCGCAAGGCCATTGAGTGGGGGCTGCTCTGGTGACTGAGATCGAAAAGCGTCTTGAAGACCTGGAACTGGTTCAGCAGCTTTCGGTTGATATTGCCACTGGCCAACAGCCCAACGTGGCCCGGACGCTCTGGTGAAAGAATGGGTCCGGCGCCTGCCCCATCGAACCGCCGACGACCTGGCAGCCCTCTGGTAGGCGTACCGCGACGATGGCCTGGATGGCCCCGTGTTCCGGCTCCGCCCCAACTAAGAAACACCGCTTTGGCCCCGCCCTGCAAGAGGGCGGGGCTTCCGTAAAGGTGGAGAGGCTCGCCCCAGAGGCGAGCCTCTCCACGCGTCGCTTTTCGGGTGCGTGTATCCCAGAGTGGCAGCCCGTACGGCCGACGAAAAAGACGACCGGCCCACCCGGTGGATCATAGTTAGTACATGGACGCCTGGAGCTCTCCATTTGTGGGAAACGGGACGCATGGTTTACTGGGGAGGCGGGGCGGATCTGTCCGCCTCCTCTTGCTCGATTTCAAACGGCCGTCAGTGAACCGGCCCGGGGGCTGGTGATTCGGTCGCCTCCTGAAAGTGCGCGGCGGGCCACTGCAGAATCCCGGCCGGTTCTTCCCCCGGCGGATACCAGGCCAGGGGGAGTCCGGTGATGGCGGCACTTTCGGGGGTCAGAGCGCACAGATCCTCCCGGCTCACTTCGTGGACGGAACGTTTGCCCACGGACCGGACACCGGTCACCAGTTCGTCCGCCACGGCGGCAAACCAGTTGGCCACGTCCCGTGCGCCCTCCTCCACGTCGAACTTGTCCCGGTGCTTGCCGTCATGCCAGACCAGGGAGGTGGGGGGATCGAAGGGGGCAATCTTCTGCCACTGGCCGTGGACCGCGGCCATGACCGCGGCGGCGCCCACCGCCACCGCATCGGCTCCCAGGGCCAGCGCCTTGAGGATCTCCCCGGGCGTCATGAAGCCGCCGGAGACCACCAGACTCACGCCGGTGCCCTGCAGCACTCGGGCGGCTCTGCACAGAGCGATCAGGCTGGGAATACCGAAATCGTCCAGCAGGATCGGCTGAGCGGCGTGGCTGCTGGCCTGGGCGCCATCCACCGTCACGAAGTCCACGCCGGCCTCCAGGGCCACTTCCAGGTCGTCTTCCAGGCGGTGTCCGGCCGCGAGTTTGATGCCCACCGGGATCTCACCCGCCATGCTGCGGATGCGACTTACCAGCTTCCGGAAGTCGCTGGGCTTCTCCACTTCGGGGAAGCGGCTGTGGATCACGGCGTCCTGTCCTTCGGAAAGCCCCAGTGCCCGGCGCTGCTCGTCGGTCAGCTTCCAGCCGGGGGTGGACTGGGGAGAGCCCGCCTGGGCGCCCTGGCCTACCTGGATCTCGATGGCATCGGCCTGCCTGAACACCTCCGGATCCGCCGGCCATCCGCCCCGGGTGTATTGCAGGATATAGTACTTGGCGTGTTTTCGCTCCAGGGGATGGAAACCCCCTTCCCCGGAATTGGTGGCGGTGCCCGCTGCCGCCGCGCCCTTGGCCAGGGCGATCTTGCACCGGTCGGAAAGGGACAGCCCCAGGGCCATGCCCGAGATGTAGACGGGCAGGTCCAGCTTCAGTGGGCGTCCTGCTCGGGGACCGATCACGGTGGTCAGGTCGATGCGCTGGTTTTCGTCGGTGGGCAGAGTGGAAAGTTGTGCGGGAATAAACATGAGGTCATCGAAATGAATGAAGCGTTTGGTGGTAAACAGCGGGCGGGAGATCGCCTGGCCGCGCTCGGCCCGCAGGGCCGTTTCCAGCAGCACCCTGGGATGGCGGCCCACCATGGCGGTGAACATTTCGGCCATGTTGGCGTCATACTTACCCGTTTCCATGATCTCGCCGGTGACCCTGGCCGCGGCCCGGTGCATGAGGCCCCGGGTGACCCGCCTGGTCAGCAGACCTCCTACCAGCCCGGCCCCGGCAACGGTGCCGGCGGCGCCCCACAGCACTCCTCGCCAGAATGACATGATGCGGACCCTCTCCTTTCGGCTCTCTTCCAAAGTCGCTGGTTGTTAGTGTGAGCACACTCGGGCACGCTGATGCCCAAAGGACGCTGGACGGTATCATCGTGGGGTGGTAACATCATGCGGCGTGAACGTGACCCTGTGCACGAGCCAGTGGGAAAGGAAGGGGAATCTGGATGGAGCTGGTTGGTCAGGCAGCTTTGGTGACCGGCGCCTCCCGCGGCATTGGCCGGGCGGTGGCACTGGCGCTGGCCGAGGCCGGGGCGGCGGTGACCGTGGTGTACCGTGAGCGGCAGCAGGCCGCGGAGGCGGTGGTGGCCGAGATCACCGGGCGCGGCGGCCGCGCCTTTGCCTGCCAGGGGGATGTGGCCAATCCTGCCGACTGCACCCGGATGGTGGAAGAGACCATTTCCCGCTTCGGGCGGCTGGATATCCTGGTCAACAACGCAGGCATCGCCCTGGAGAAGCTATTGGTGGACACGACGGTGGAGGAATGGGACCGGCTGATGGCGGTGCACCTGCGGGGCATGTTCGTCTGCACCCGCGCGGCGCTGCCCGGCATGATCGAACGGCGCTACGGGCGCATTATCAACATCAGTTCCATCTGGGGCATCAGCGGCGCCGCCGGCGAGGTGGCTTACAGCACCGCCAAAGCCGGCCAGATCGGGTTTACCCGGGCGCTGGCCCGGGAGGTCGGGGGCTTTGGTATCACGGTCAACTGCGTGGCACCGGGGGCGGTGGCCACGGAGATGAACAAGGATCTGACGGGGCCGGCTCTGCAGGAATGGCTGGCCCATACGCCGGTGGGCCGACTGGGCACCCCGGAGGAGATCGCCGCGGTGGTTCGTTTCCTCGCCAGCCCCGGCGCAGGCTTCATCACCGGCCAGGTCTGGAGCCCCAACGGAGGTGTGGTGATGTGAGCGGTACCAGCAACACGAAACGGACAGGTGACACATGATGCATGCGGCGTGGCAAGTGTTGAACGTCATCCTGGGAAACTTCCTGGTGGCGGTTGCCTACCAGTGGTTTTTCGGGCCGCATCACCTGGTAAGCGGCGGGGTGGGCGGTGTTGCCCTGCTGCTGTGGCAGATCTTCGGCTGGTCGACGGGCCTTCAGGTGCTGGTCTACAACATTCCGATCCTCTTATGGGGCCAGAAGTATTTGGGCCGTAAGTTTCTGCTCCTCACGGTATTGGGGATTGTCAGCCTCAGCGGTATTCTGGCGGTGCTGCCGGTGCAGGCCGTGATCCCCGATGACCAGATGCTCAACGCCATCTTCGGCGGCATCGTGCTCGGCGCTGGCACCGGCCTGGCCATCCGCAGCGGGGGTTCCACCGGCGGGTTGGATGTGCTGGCGGTGGCCCTGAACCGGCGCTACTCGATTCCCGCCGGCGACGTGATGCTGGCGGTCAACGCGGTGATCGTGAGCCTGGCGGGACTGCACAACGACCTGAAGGTCGTCCTGTACACGTTGATTGCGATGTTCGTCTCCGGCAAGATGGTGGATGCCGTCACCGCCGCCACCAGCAAGAAAACGATCTTGGTGGTGACTGACAAGGCCGAGCAGATCGCCCGCCGGGTCAACGAAGAAATGGTCCGAGGGGTCACCATCCTCGACGCCACCGGCGCGTACAGCGGGGCGCCGCGAAAGATCCTGCTCTGCACAGTGACTCGCTATGAACTTGCCCAGTGCAAGGAAATCGTGGCGGCGGTGGACCCGGGCGCTTTCCTGGTGGTGCTGAGCACTGACGAGGTCTTCGGCCGTTTCCACGGGTACAGCCTGCTGAAACGGGCCCGCGGAAGTACTACATAGGAATTGGGACAAGAACGGAGGGTGCACGAGTTTCTGCCTGTGTGCGCTGAGGGATCAGATTGGCTGGTGCCGCAGCCTGGCGGCCGCCGGCAGGGGCAGGTACAAGACGGAGGGCACAAGTGCTCTCCGTTTTTGCGTTATTCGGATAGCCCGATAGGGGGAGGAACAATGGCTTATCCGTCGTATTGACAAACATGGGAACCACCGTAAATTGTCACAACTTTAGCCCTAACAAGGGCAAAAAAGTAGAAGGGAGGAATGAAGAAGGGTGCGCAAGTGGTTTGCATCCCTGGCAGCGGCCCTCGTGGTGACCCTGTCAGCGCCGGTGGCGGCGGCCCCTCAGGTCCGGGTGGAGGTGGCCGGCCAGGAATTGGTCGCTGACGTGGCCCCGTTCATCGAGAACGGCCGGACTCTGGTGCCTGTCCGTGCCTTGGCGGAACGGCTGGGGTTTGACGTGACCTGGGACCAGGCAAGCCAGAAGGTCACGCTGTCCAAGTGGCCCAAGACCCTGGAACTGACCATCGGCTCCGACATCGCGGTGGTCAACGGCCGGGAGGTCAAGCTGGACGTGCCGGCCCGGATCGTGAACGACCGCACTGTGGTACCGCTGCGGTTCGTTTCCGAGCATCTGGGCGCCCAGGTCTCGTGGAACCAGGAGACCCGGACCGCTTCGGTGGAGCCGCCGGGCCCCCTGTCTGACCTGGCGTGGGCGCTGCTGCGGAAGTCCCGGGAGGCTCAGCCTGTTGGCGTGAAGGGCACGGGGCGGATGACCATGTCCTGGTCCTTCCGGGATGTGCCGGAGGGGCTGGACCTGCCTGTCATGCCGTCCGTCAGCAGCACCATGGAGGTTCAGACCTACGGGCAGGATGGGCTGGTGACCGTTGAGGCCACCATGGAAGGCGAGACCTTCACCACCCAGACCGCGCTCTATCAGGGCGAGATCTGGTTGAACCTGCCGGACCAGGGCTGGTTCAAGGTGGATGTGGCGGAGTTGGGCGAGGCTACCTCCATGCTGGGCCTGCCCGGCGATTTCTCCCTGGACCCCGTGGCGCTGACCCGGCTGGGCGAGCAGATCCTGGCCGACGGTGAGGCTTTCGTGGTGGGTGAGGAGGACCTGGACGGTGTCCACACCTTCAAGGTGAGCCTGAATCTCACCAATTCTCCGTTCTTCACCATGGTGTTTACGGTGCCCGGGGAGAACATGGAGATCCCCACGGACGTTACCCTGGAGCGGTTCGTGCTGACCTACTGGCTGGATGAGAACGGCTTCACCCACAAGGTCAACACCACGATGGCCATGTCCATGCCTCTCCTGGACGTCAAGGGCGCTCCCGTCATGGTGAGCTTTGCTGCGGGTGAGTTCTGGTTCCAGCCCAATGAGGAGCCCGTGATCTTCCCGCCGGAGATCACCGGCGAAACCGGTGAGGAACCGGCCGCGGAGGAGCCGGCGGAAGAGATCCCGGCCGAGGAGCCTGCCGAGGAGCAGCCTGCTGAGGAGCAGCCTACTGAGGGGCAGCCCGACAGCGAGGCTCCCGTGGAGGCCCCCGCTGAAGAGGCTCCCGCTGCCTAGTAGCGAGGCGTTCTTTCAGCCTGTCTGGGGAAATAGGTAGACCTGAATCATATGCGCATGATGGCGCTCCGGCCCTTGGCCGGAGCGCTTCTACTCAGGGGGAGGGGTTTCACTGGACAAGGCAGTGATTGCGGAACTGGAGGAGGCGCTGGGGCCCGGGCGGGTGCTGACGTCGCCGCAGGCCCTGCTCTGCTACGCCCTGGACGCCACCTACCATGTCGGGCGCCCGGAGGCGGTGGTGCTGCCGGAGAGCACCGCCGAGGTGGCTGCGGTGATGCGGATCGCTTCTCGGCACAAGGTGCCGGTGACGCCCCGGGGCGCCGGGACGGGACTGTCCGGCGGTGCCCTTCCCAAGGGGGGCATCGTCCTGTCCCTCACCCGCATGAACCGCATCAAGGAGATTGATCGCAAGAATCTGATCGCGGTGGTGGAGCCCGGCGTCATCACCGCGCACCTGCAGCAGGCGGCCGAGGCGGCGGGCCTCTTTTACCCGCCGGATCCTGCCTCCTCCCAGGTGTCCACCATCGGTGGCAACATCGCCGAAAACGCAGGGGGGCCCCGCTGCTTCAAGTACGGGGTCACCCGGGATTACGTGCTGGGGCTGGAGGTGGTCCTGGCCGACGGCCGGGTGCTCCGGACCGGCGGCCGCACGGTGAAGAACGTGACGGGCTACGACCTCACCCGCCTGATGGTGGGCTCAGAGGGGACTCTGGGGGTGGTCACGGAGGCGACGCTCAGGCTGGTGCCCAGGCCGGAGGCCACCCAGACGCTGATGGCGGTCTTTCCGCGGCTGGAGGATGCCGCCGAAACCAACGCCGCCCTGGTGGCCCGGGGGGTGACGCCGGCCACCCTGGAGATCATGGACCAGCTTTCCCTTAGGGTGGTGGAGAACTACCTGCACCTGGGGCTGCCGGTGGAGGCGGAGGCGGTGCTGGTGATCAGCGTGGACGGCTTCCGGGAGGCGGTGCAGCGGCAGGCGGACACCGTCGCGGCCATCTGCCGGGAACTGGGGGCCTCCGAGGTCCGGATTGCCCGGACGCCCGAGGAGGCCCAGGAACTCTGGCGGGCCCGCCGGTCCATCAGCACCGCGATCACCCAGGTAAAGCCCACCAAGATCGGCGAGGACGTGGCGGTGCCTCCCTCCCGGATTCCGGAACTGATCCGCCGGATTCAGTACCTGCGGGAAAAGACCGGCCTGACCATGGCCATCTACGGCCACATCGGCGACGGCAACATCCACCCCAACGTGGTCACCGACCTCAGGGACCGGGAGGAGATGGCCAAGGTGGAGCAGGTCCTGGAGGAGATCGCCCGGATCGCACTGGAACTGGGCGGTACCCTTTCCGGCGAGCACGGCATCGGCACCCTGAAGGCCCCCTACCTGGAGATGGAGGTGGGGGAGACCGGCATCGACGTCATGCGCCGGATCAAGCGGGCCCTGGATCCGGACGGAATCTTGAACCCGGGGAAGATGCGTCTCGATGAGTAAGTCCTGGTCTGTTCCCGAACCCCCGCCCCTGCGGCCCGCCATCTCCGGGCTGGATTATGAAGGGCTCCTCCGCTGCGTTCACTGCGGTTTCTGCGCCCAGGCCTGCCCTACCTATCGGGAGACGGGGCTGGAAACCCTTTCCCCACGGGGCCGCCTGACCTTGATGCGGGCCCTGGCGGAGGGAAAGCTTCCTCTGGATGAGGGCCTGGCGGAGCCCCTGGACCTGTGCCTGGGCTGCCGGGCCTGCGAGTCCGCCTGCCCCAGCGGCGTCCGGTACGGCCGCCTTCTGGAGGAGGTGCGGGTGCTGACCGCACCGCTGAAGCCTCCGGGGCGCCTGATCCGATTTGGCCTGCGCCACCTGATCCCCTATCCCGGCCCCCTGCGGGCCGTGGGGTGGCTTGCCGCCCTGGCCCAGCGGCTGGGCCTGCTGCGCCTGCTGCCCGGCGCTTTCGGGGATCTCGCCAGGGCGCTGCCGCGCATCCACCCGGCCCGGCCTTACCGGGCAGCCCGGGCTTACCGGACAGCTCGTGTCCTATCCGGTGGCACCGGTGAGGAAAAGGCCGGTCAGGCCCCCAACGGCCAGACGGTGCTTTTCTTCCGAGGCTGTATCCAGGATGCTTTCCTGTTTCATCAGAACGAGGCGGCCATCCGGGTGCTGACGGCCGCCGGCGCCCGCTGCATCGTGCCGGCCGGGCAGGTCTGCTGCGGCGCCCTGCACGCGCACAGCGGCGACCTGGAAACCGCCCGGAGGCTCGCCCGAAAGAACATCGCAGCATTTGAGCGGTACCCCGGCCCCATCGTGACCCATGCCGGGGGCTGCGGCGCCCACCTGAAGGAGTACGCCCACCTGTTGCGCGACAACCCCGAATGGGCAGAGCGGGCGCGGGCCTTCTCCGCCCGGGTGATGGATTTCTCCCAGTGGCTGGCGGAGGTGGGGTTGCCCGCGGATGCCCTGTCGCCCCTGCCCCTTACGGTCACCTACCAGGACTCCTGCCACCTGGTTCACGGCCAGAAGGTCCGGCGGCAGCCCCGGGACCTCATCCGCACCATCCCCGGCATCCGGTACCGGGAGATGAACGGGGCGGACCGGTGCTGCGGCAGCGCCGGCATCTACAACCTGGTGCACCCGGAGATGGCGGACCGGGTCCTGCGGGAGAAGATGGCCCGCGTGGCCGAGACCGGCGCCCAGGTGGTGGTCACCGCCAATCCCGGCTGCTATCTGCAGCTTCGCCTGGGCGTGCAGCAGGCGGGGCTGGAGGGTCAGGTCGAAGTCCTCAGTCTTGCGGAGTTGTTGGATCGGTCCCTTCGGGGCCCGTCTCCCACAGCGCCTGCAGTTTCTGATAGGTCTCCGGGAACTGGGGCGTGTACCGGAGGAAGTGGGGGATCGGATACCTGACCCCGCCCCGGTGGGTCCCCTCCAGCCCCTCCAGCAGTTCCGGCACCCGGTTCCATGGGGTAGTGAAGGCCATCTCCGTATCCTGGGTCTGGCCGAAAATCCGATCGCCCAGGCAGGGCAGAATGAACTGAGGTTTTCCTTCCTGAGCCGTGCGGATGACGATATCGGCACAGTCCGCCCGGCCGGAGGTGGTGGAGGTGATGGCCCCGCCGGTCTTCCAGAGGGCGGCGGTCACCAGTCGCATCACCTGGGCCGAGTTCCCGTACACCAGCAGGGTCTCGGGCTGGAAGGTGCATCGCTCCAGGGGCGCCACCACCACGACCCGGGACGGGTCCAGGTCGAACTTGGGCACCTCCTGCTCCGTCAGGCGGCCCTGTGCGCAGGTCTCCACGTACATGCCCGCGGCCAGGTTCCCTTCGGTGTAGTACTGGATCGCCGGCTGATACCCGAAGGCCACCTGGGCGATGGGACAGATCAGATCCTCCGCACCCATGGCGATGCTCCACCCGTAGCGCCGGGCCATGCTGATCCCCTGGCAGATGCTGATCGGAATGCCCAGGTCGGCCTTGGGCCGGCGCACCCGGGGCGGCAGGGGTTCACCCTTGCGGAAGACCCGGATGCCCACGGGGAAGGTGTCGGGCCGCACATAACGATCCAGGACGGCGGCCACCGCCCGGGGTTCCGGCAGGGTTGCTTCGCTCATGTCCATTCCTCCCATCATCAACAGATTGGTATGTCTTTTCATGATAATCCGTCTCTTTTCCTGTTGGTATCCGACGCCTGCGCCGCCTGGCTTCGCTGATACAAGAAAGAACCGCCTCCGACACCGGGGCGGTTCTTCTGGTTCAGCGGCAGAGCCGCTCACGCCTGGGCTCCGCGTGATCGGCTGGAAACCGTTACAGTTGGTGGCAAGAAGGCTGTGCTGGTAAGAAGTCTGCCTGTACCAGGAGTTTCGAGAGAATCCGACCTACTGCACCGCCGAGTGCATGATCTCCGTAAACCGGCCGGCCCCGTGGCGCAGAATCCGCAGGGCCCGCTTGAAGATGGGCTTGAACTGTTCCGGCGAAGCGAAGAGCAGTTCCACGGAAGCCCAGGTGTTGTTTCCCACCGGGTAGATCTTGATGACCTTCAGTTCGGCATTTACCTGGGCGGCGGCGGCCAGCACCCGCTGCCGCTCCTGCTCATCGTCGATCCGCCAGAAAGCCGGCAGGGCCAGGCGGAAATACTCCGGATCATCCTCCGAGGCGAAGAGCAGGTAAGTGACCCCCTCCGCCTTGAAGACAATGTCGCCATCCTCGTCGTACCGGGGCAGGTATCCTTCTTCCTTGAGGTAGTCGAAGTACATGTCCGCTTTCGACAAGAGGGGTTCCTCCTCGACAGGGAATGTGCGTATTCGTCTGGCTAGTGCTTCTCCCTGCCTGTTCCCGTCTCCTGCCTGCTGCGGAGTTCGGGATACCAGCCCCGGGCCTGCTACAGGTACCGCCGCCGGTACCAGACCCAGCCTCCCGCTGCCAGAAACAGCAGCGGGATGCCCACGGTGGTGCCGGCCAGGATCGCCGCGGCCTGTGCCGTGGTCAAGAAGATGGGCGGCGTATCCGGGCCCCTGGGCCGGATGGTGATTCCCTCTTCCCGGTCCGTCAGCCATGCCACGCCGGCCATCGCGAAGTCCAGGTTCCCCTGAAACGTGAGGCCGTCGTCCGTCACCAGGCCCGAGGAGCCCACCACCAGGAGCCGGGCTTCCGGAGGCGCCTGCTGGGAGCCGTCCGTCTCCGTTGCTGTCTGTGTCCTGGTGACGGCCACCGCCAGGGTCAGGGGACCCTTCGTATCGTTTCCGTCCTTCACCGGCGCCCCTTCGCCCCAGCGGGTCTCGCCCCAGGCCTCTGTGGAGGTGGTCAGCAGCGGCTCGTAGCGGTAGCCCTCCCGCTGCTCGTCCACCTCCAGGCTCCGGGCGCTGGGGATCACCATGGCCACCCGGGCCTCGTCCAACTTTTGCGTGATGGCGTGGCCCTGGTACACCGGTACGGCGGAGGTGGCGTCATACAGGTAGTGGCGGGCGGGGTCCACCACCACGTCATTGCGAACCGTCACCCCCCACTGCCGGAGCCACTCTTCCAGCACCGGCAGCCTCCGGCCCGGGTCCAGCAACACGGCCATCCGGCCGCCCCGCTGCAGGTACCGCTCCAGCACCTCCACTTCCCGGGGGCTCAGGTCCCGGACAGGGCCGGCCATCACCACCGCGTCCGCGTCCTTTGGCACCTCCGGCAGCGTGGGGAGAGAGAGGGGGTGCTGCTGGTACCCCTCCGCCCGTAGCTGGTCAGGCCACTCCTTCAGCGCAGGCTCGCCGTGCCCTTCCACGAAGTAAACCCGGGGAGTCCGGGAGGCGGTAAGCCGCAGCAGGGCGTTGGTCAGGGCCTGCTCGCCGTAAAGCCGCGGCTGGCCCGTGAAGGGATCGAACTCCCCCAGCATGTCCCACTCATCCACCTGCTCCTGCCGGTCCTGATAGGTCAGCACCGTGACACCAGAGCGGCTGACGCCGTACTGCCCGGCCAGCGACGGGTTCACCGCGGGGTCGGCCATCTCCCATGTGAGCAGTCCGCCACTATGGTAGCGATATTCCTGCAGCAGATCTTCCATGTACGCCTGCAGCGCAGCCTCCCGGGCGGTGAAGAAGCCCACCGCGTGGACGGGCCCCGGCAGGCTTTGCAGGACCTGCAGGGTCTGGGGTGACAGGGAGAAGCGGCGGGTCATGGTGGTGTCCAGCCGCCAGGGGAAGCGGGCCGCGGCCAGGTTGACCAGCACGAGGGCCGCGAACACCGCCAGGGTGGCGAGCCGGGCTTTCCGGCGGGCCCCTTCCAGCCGCTGCACGGTCAGGAAGAGAAACCCGCCGGTCAGGCTCAGAAAGTAAACCACGTGCCGGCTGTCCAGCACGCCCTTTGCAAAGTCGCCGTAGTGGCCCGTGAGGGAGAGCAGCTGCAGCACCGGCGCCCACCGGGCAGGCAGGGCGCCGCCGGCCCAGGCCAGCATCCAGAAGGCAAGCAGGATCACGAAGGAAAGGAGCCCCGCCACCATCTGGCTGTCGGTGAGGCTGGAGGCGAAAAGCCCCGCCGCCAGGGCAGTTCCCCCCAAAAGGATCAGGCCCAGGTACCCGGTGAGGGTGGCGCCCCAGTCTGCCTGGCTCCAGATCTCCAGGATCACCGGATAGACAAAGGTCACGGCGAGGTACAGGAGGAAAAGCAGCAGCACGGCCACGTACTTGGCCATCACCACCGGGGCGGCGGAGATGGGGGCGGTCAGCAGCAGTTCATCGGTTCCCTGCTTGCGCTCCTCCGCCCAGAGGCGGGCCGTCAGGGCCGGGGCCAGGAAGAGGAAGAGCAGGGCCATCTGGCTCAACACCGGCCGCAAGTCCGCCTGCCGGGAAGGGATCACCCAGGTGCTGAAAAAGAAGCCGGAAAGCATGAGGAAGAGGGCCAGCACCACGTAGGCGGCCGGGGACAGGAAATAGGCGATCAGTTCCCGGCGCACCAGCCACCAGAACCGACTCATCCGGTCGCCTCCCCTGCTGCGGTTTCCTGCGTGATCAGGCGCAGGAAGACGTCCTCCAGGCTCATGGCCACCGGCGTCAGTTGCAGGATCGGCATCCGGGCCTCCGCGAGCCGGAAAAAGAGCGCCGGCCGTACATCGGTCTCGGGGGTGGTCTCCACCAGCAGGAGGCGGCCCTCCGCCTGCACCCGCAGCACGCCGGGGATGGCTGATACCAGGGCCCGTACGGACTCCGGATCCCCCGCTGCTTCCAGCCGGTACCGGCGGCTGGGCTGCAGCCGGGCCGCCAGGCCCTGGGGCGTGTCCTCCGCGATGACCCGGCCCCGGTCCATCACCAGCACCCGGGTGCAAAGCTGCTCCACCTCAGGGAGGATGTGGGAACTGAGGATCACCGTGCGGTTCCGGCCCAGTTCCCGGATCAGATCCCGGACCTCGGCGATCTGCACCGGATCCAGGCCCACGGTGGGCTCGTCCAGCACCAGCACCGGCGGATCGTGGACGATGGCCTGGGCCAGGCTCACCCGCTGCTGGTAGCCCCGCGAAAGGTTGCCCACGAGCCTGCCGGCCACGCCTTGCAGACCCAGTTGGCGGAGGACCGCCTCCACCCGGTCCCGCCGCAGTCGGGCGGGCACACCCCGCAGGGCGGCGGCAAAGGTGAGGTACTGCCGTACCGTCATCTCCCGGTACAGAGGGGGCCGGTCCGGCAGGCTGCCGATCAGGGCCCGGCTCTCCTCCGGCCGCTGCCACAGGTCCCGGCCGGCGATGCGGATGGTGCCGGCGGTGGGGGCCAGGTACCCGGTGAGCATCCGCAGCGTGGTGCTCTTGCCGGCCCCGTTGGGGCCCAGCAGGCCCAGGACCTCCCCGGCCTCCACCCGGAAGGTGAGGTCCCGCACCCCAACCTTCCGGCCGTAGAGCCGGGTGACTTCGGTCACCTCGATCACGGTCGGTACCCCCTCAAGGCGGTTTTTTCCTTAGTATTCCCTCCCTTGTGTCCAGAAGCACAAAAGAATAGAATGAAATACGACTTTGGTATAACGGGTGGGGAGATGTCCATGTCGTTTGCGCTCAGCCGGATCCCCCGCGACCTGATGCCCATCTACGAGAAGGTGATGACCGACCAGCGCCTTACCTTCGAAGACGGCCTGAAGCTCATGGAGAGCGACAACCTGTTTGCCGTGGGAGCGCTGGCGGATCTCGCCCGCCACCGTCGGGTGGGGGATTATGTCTACTTCATTAACAATGCCCATATCAACTACTCCAACATCTGCGCCCTGCGGAACGTCTGCCGGTTCTGCGCGTTTGGCAAGGACCGGAACGATCCCGCAGGGTACACCTATACCATCGAACAGATGGTGGAAAAGGCGAAAGCGTATGCCCGTCTGGGAGTGACCGAGTTCCACATGGTGGGCGGTCTCCACCCGGACATGCCCTTCTCCTACTACACCGACTTCATCTCCGCCATCAAGCAGGCTGTTCCCCATGCCCACCTGAAGTGCTTTACGGCGGTGGAGATCGACTATTTCAGCCGGAAATTCCGCATGTCGGTGGAGGAGGTGCTGCTCCGGCTTCGGGAAGCCGGCCACGGGTCCCTCACCGGCGGCGGCGCGGAGATGTTCCACCCCGAGGTCCACAACCGCATCTGCCCGGGGAAGATGTCCGGGGACCGATACCTGGAGATCCACCGCATCGCCCACCGGCTGGGCATTCCCACCACCTGCACCATGATGTACGGCCATGTGGAGGAGCCCCGCCACGTGGTGGATCACATCCTCCGGCTCAGGGACCTGCAGGATGAGACCGGCGGTGAGACCGCCTTCATCCCCCTGGCCTTCCATCCCACCAACACCCGGATGTCCCACCTGCCAGGCCCCACCGGCTGGTACGACCTCAAGATCATCGCCGTCGCCCGGCTGCTGCTGGACAACTTCAAGGCCATCAAGTCCTACTGGATCATGCTCTCGCCCCGCATCGCCCAGATCAGCCTGCACTTCGGCGCCAACGACATCGACGGTACCGTGCGGGAGGAGAAGATCTATCATTTCGCCGGCGCCACCACGCCGATGCTGCAGGAGAAGGAGGAACTGATTCGCCTGATCTGGGAGGCCGGCAAGATCCCCGCGGAGCGGGATACGGTCTACAACATCCTGAAGGTCTACGAGCCGCAGCGCGCCGCAGGGTAAGCGTGCCATTCGCAGCCACGGAGGCAGAAAGGATGAATCCCAGCGTGACAGAAACCGGCGAAATTCTGACCAAAGTGCTTCGGGGCGGGCGACCCTCGCGGGAGGAGGCAGTCTCCCTCTGCCGGGAGGGGACGCTGCTGGATCTGGCCAGCGCCGCGGGTGAACTGGTGCGGCGGGTCAATCCCGCCGGCCGGGTGGGGTACATCGTCAACAAGACCATCCTGTATTCCAACGTCTGCCGGCCCCAGTGCCCTTTCTGCGAGGGGACAGTGACCAAAGAATCCGCGGAGGCGTTCACCCGTACCCCGGAGGAGGTGGCCGCGGAGGCGGCGGAGGCCGCCGCCAGGGGCGCCACGCAGGTGATCCTGCAGGGTGGACATCGGGACGACCTGCCCTGGGAATACTATCCAAGCCTGATCCGCACGGTAAAAAAGCGCTGCCCGGAGGTACAGGTGGCCGCTTTCTCCCCCAGCGAGATCGCCACCTTCGGCGCGGTCTACCGGAAGAGCGTCGACCGGCTGATCGGGGAGCTAAAGGAGGCCGGGCTGGACGCCATGCTGGGCGGCGGATCGCCCTCTCTCCGCACCCGCATTCCCGAGTACCGGGCCCTGCTGCGGGATCCGTGGCCCCAGTGGCGGGAAGTGGTCCTGGGCTGCGCGGCCTACCGGATCCCCATGGCGGCTCCCTTTGTCTTCGGCTTCGGTGAGACTGCGGAGGAGCGGGTCGAGTACCTGTTCCGGGTTCGGGAGGTGCAGGATGAGGCCGCGGCCGCCGGGTTCCCGGTATTTCGGGTCCTGGAGGTCTTCACCCTCAGCACGGTCTCCGGCCTGGAGTACCTTCGGATGCTGGCCCTGGCCCGGATTTTGGTGCCCAACGTGGCCCGCGTCGCTTCCAACTTCCTTTACCAGGGCGCCAAGGTGGCCCAGGTGGCCCTGGATGGCGGCGCCGACGACATGGGCGGTACCTACATGGAGTATGACAAGGCCGAACTGGCCGCCGGCCGGGTGGGGGCCATGACCGCCTCGGAGATGGAGCGGCTCATCTCCGTGGCGGGGCGGATCCCGGCCCGGCGCCACGGGCTGTAGGCCGCGCGGAAATCTTTCGCTTTATAGCTGATTCTTGCCAAGTACTGTCTTCCAGGTATATACTTTGGACAAACGAATATAGGGCCCGTCAGGTGCTTCCGGCGCTGCGCCGGAAGGTAAAAGGGAAGCCGGTGCAAATCCGGCACGGTCCCGCCACTGTGATCGGGGAGTCGGTCCCCATCTTTTCATGGCCACTGACGATGAGTTGGGAAGGCCCGGAGGACCGGCGATGATCCGTAAGTCAGGAAACCTGCCTGACGGGGTACGGCCTCAACCTTCGGTCGAAAGGGGGAGACGGAGTCCTGGTGGAGCTGGTATCGTCCATACCCCTGGCCGTCCGGCCAGGCTTTTTCATGTCAGGGAGGCGATCCCATGAACGCGCGACAGCTAACCAACGTGGCTCTCCTGGTAGCCCTGAGCGGAGTTGGATCCTTTGTAAAGCTGGCTCCCTGGACCATTGCGATCGGTGACGCAGGCCCCTGGTCCATCGCCCTGGATACGGCACCGGGCTTCTTTGCTGCCTTGATGATCGGCCCTGCGGAGGGAGCCCTGGTCTGCCTGCTGGGCCACCTGGTGGCGGCGGCCATCAACGGCTTTCCGCTCACCCCGGTCTTTCACATGGAACTGGCCCTGGCCCTGGCGGCGGTGGGCGCGGTGGGCGGCTTCTGCAGGCGGCTTATCGGCCGTCTGAATGCCACACTGATCATGATCCTGCTCTATTGCCTCGCCTGCCCCGGGGTGCTTGCGCTCCTGCCCAATCCCATGGGACGCGCCCTGTACGGGTATCTGATCTTTCCCATGATTTTCGGCGCCACCGCCAACGGCCTGGTGGCCGGCGGCGCGGCGGAGATCCTGGAGCGAAGCCGCCGGCGGCAATAACTCCGGTGAGGCTGCTAAAAGGATAAGGAGGAGTCCCCATTCATGATCCGCCGGTTTCTGGCCCTGACCACTGTCCTGATGTTGTTCCTGGCGGCCCTGACCGGCTGCGCCGGGAGGGCGACACAGACACCGGACCAGACGCCGGGCGCCCAGACCCCGTCCGGTGACCAGTCTGAGGCGAAGGAGACCGTCTATCCCCTGACCATCACCGATTTCGCGGGGCGGCAGGTCACCATTGCCGCAGAGCCGAAGCGGGTGGTCTCCGTAGCCCCTTCCAATACCGAACTGGTCTTTGCCCTGGGGAAGGGCGACGTCCTGGTGGGACGGACCGATTTTGACGACTATCCCCCGGAGGCCAAGAACATCGACTCCATCGGGGGCATCGATCCGGTCAACTATGAGCTGATCGTCAGCAAGCAGCCCGACCTGGTGCTGATGATCGGCGGCACCGTGGAGGCCCGTGAGAAGCTGGCCCAGGAGTACGGGCTGCCCGTGGTGGTGATCGATGCCGAAAGTTTCGAGGAGGTCTACCAGGCGATCCGGCTGCTGGGGCAGATTCTGAACTGCCAGGAGCGGGCCGAGGAACTGGTCGCGGAGATGAAGCAGAAGGTGGACGCCATCGCTCAGAAGGCGGCCCAGGCCACGACCCGGCCCAAGGTCTTCTACGAGGTTTGGAATGATCCGCTCATGACTGCCGGCAAAGGCACGTTCATTGATGAGATGATCCGTCTGGCCGGCGCCGAGAACGTGGGCGCCGAGGTGGAGGGCTGGGCTACCTTCAGCCTGGAGCAGGTGGTGGCTGCCGATCCGGACATCATCATTGCCGGTACCTACACCGAGGATCCCTCCGCCGTGGCGGCCCGTCCGGGCTGGGAGGGAATCCGGGCGGTGAAGGAAGGCCGGGTCTATCCGGTGGAGGATCCCGACCTGGTCACCATCCCGGGACCGCGGCTGGTGCAGGGGCTGGAGTGGATGGCCCGTCTGCTGCATCCGGAGCTATTTGAATCGTAAGGAACACGCATAAGCGGGGGCCGGTGACGATGGGCAAGCTGACCTTGATTCTGGGAGGTGCCCGCAGCGGCAAGAGCCGGTTCGCTGAGGCGCTCGCTTCCCGGTACGATACCGTAACGTACCTGGCCACCGGCGTGGTGACGGACCCCGAAATGGCGGAGCGGGTCGCCCGACATCGGGCGACCCGCCCTGCTCACTGGCGGACGGTGGAGGAACCTTACCATCCGGCGGCCGCTGTCCGGGATGCCCGCGGGGTGGTCCTCCTGGACTGTGTCACCTTCCTGGTTTCCAACCATCTGTTGCGGGATGAGGCCGGAGGCGAACAAGCCGCCCTGGCGGAACTGGAGGCGCTTCTTACCCTGGAGGCGGACGTGATCGCCGTCAGCAACGAGGTGGGGATGGGGGTCGTGCCGGAATACCCGTTGGGCCGGCTATTTCGGGACGCGGTGGGCCGGGCCAATCAGTTTCTGGCCGCCCGGGCAGAGCAGGTCTTCGTCTGCTTTGCCGGCATTCCGGTGGAAATCAAGCGGCTGGCGGCTGCCCTGGGCGATGGCGGGCCGGAGTAACCGGACGGCCGGGGTGCGGGAGGTGTTCGGATGCGCGTGGCGCTCTCTTTTCTCACCCGGCTGCCGGTGGGCAACCTGGTGGTGGAGGACTACGCCGCGGCGGTGGGCAGGGCGGTCCCCTTCTTTCCGGTGGTGGGGCTGATTGTCGGACTCTGCGCCCTGGCTGCCGACGCAGCGGCCGGGCTGCTGTTCGGTCCGGCCGTGCGGGCTGCCGCGGCGGTCATCGCCTCCGTGGCGGTGACCGGGGCGTTTCACCTGGACGGCCTTATGGATACCGCCGACGGCGTCCTCTCCAGCCGGGACCGGCAGCGGATGCTGGAGATCATGCGGGACAGTCGGGTCGGGGCCATGGGAGTGGTGGCGGGAACCCTCTCTTTGCTCATGCGCTTTGCGCTGCTGCTGGAGATGCCGCCGGCCCTGCGCTGGCGGGCGCTCCTTACGGCTCCCCTGCTGGGGCGCACCACCATGGGGCTGGTCCTGGGGGTGTGGCCCAGCGCCCGGGGACGGGGGCAGGGCATGGGCGGCAGCGTGGCGGCCGCCGTGGGCCCGTGGCAGGTGGCGGGCGCCCTGGCGGTGGGGCTGGGCCTTTCCCTGCTGGTGGGCGGGGGGTGGCGGGGAGCCGCCGCCTGGCTGGCAGCCCTGGTGGCATCGGCCCTTACGGCCCAAGCCCTTTCCGCCCGGTTGGGCGGCCTGACCGGAGATACCTACGGGGCCATCAACGAGGTGGTGGAGATCGTCATCCTGGCCCTTTACGCCGCCGCCTGGAGAGGAGGGGCCTGAGCAGACGCATGATGAGGCTGTATCTGATCCGCCATGGCGAGGCGGAAGGCAACCACGAGGGCCGCTGCCTCGGCTGGGACCCGGTGCCGCTTACTGACCGCGGGCGCCGCCAGGCGCAGGCACTGGCCCGGCGGCTGGCCACAGTGCCCCTTTCCGGCGTCTACAGCAGTGACCTGCACAGGGCCCTGGAGACCGCCAGGGCCATCGCTGCTCCCCACGGCCTCCCGGTGGTGCCCCGGTGCGGGCTGCGGGAGCTCCACTTCGGCGCCTGGGCGGGGCTTACCTATGCGGAGATGCGGGAGCGGGATGCGGATAGGCTGGAGCGGTGGTTGGCGGCACCGGATGAGGTGGCCCCTCCCGGCGGGGAGACCCACCGCCAGCTCCTGGAGCGAGTGCTGGCGGCTCTGCCCCGGACGGACGCCGCCGTGGTGGTCACCCATGGCGGGCCGATCCGGGTGCTGCTTTCCCACTGGCTGGGCTGTTCCTTCTGGTCCCTGTCGGTAGCACCGGCCAGCCTGACCGAGATCGAGTGGGATGGCAAGCGGCTGCTGAAGGTGATCCGTCTGGGCGATACCTCTCATCTGGACGCGTTCGTCAATATGGGTGAAACGGGATAGGCAAAAAGGCCTGGAGCCGATCCCACCAACGGACGATCCGGCCACACCCGGGTAGACCCGGACAACTTTAACAAATCGGTTTTCTATGGTACAATTCGACTACAATGGTGAGTGGGAGGGAGGTGTACCGATGAATATCCATCTCACCGAGAAGGCTGCCACCCGCCTGAAGGAGATCATCGCTTCCAAGGGCGAGGACCTGGCTCTGCGGGTGATGGTGCGGCCGGGGGGCTGCAGCGGTTTTCAGTATGGCATGGCGCTTGAGCGGAGCCCTAGGGCCGATGATGATGTCACCACCGTCGACGGCATCAAGGTTGTCGTGGACCCCTACAGCGTTCGTTTCCTGGAAGGTTCCACGATTGACTATGTGGACAGCCTGATGGGCGGCGGCTTCGCCATCAACAACCCCAACGCGGTAGCCACCTGCGGCTGTGGCCACAGCTTCCGGACTGCGGACAAGGCAGGGAAACCCTCCTCCTGCAGCACCGGTGGGTGTTCCTGCTAGCCTGTAGCCTCAGGGAGGACAATAACGCCGGCGAATGGGTTTCGCCGGCGTCATTTTTTGTGTTCCGGGATCCGGCTCGTGATGGACTCCAGCGCCGTGGCGATTTCCTGCTGCACCAGGCCGTCCGGCTCCATCTCCTGCCGCTGCGTAAGCAGTTCCCGGGCCCGGGGCGCCGCGGCCGGGGCGAGGCGGGCCAGTCGTCCCAGGGCCCAGGCGGCATGGGCCCGGATCACCCGGCTCTCGCTCTGCAGGGCCCTGGCCAGGGGCTCCAGGGCCGCGGGATCGCCGGAGTTCCCCAGGGCGATGACGGCGTTGCGCTGCAGGGTGGTCTTGCCCCGCCACCCGGCGGCCGTGGGCGCAAACCAGCGCCGAAAATCGCTCTGGGTCATGTTCATGATCAGGAGCAGGTCCGGCTCCGCGCCTACCTCCGGGTTTGGGGCGAACTCCGGATGGCCGCCTGGCTTTGCCCGGCGGTTGTAAGGGCAGACGGTCTGGCAGTCATCGCAGCCGAAGAGCCGGTTGCCCATCACCTCCCGGAACTCCGGGGGGATGATGCCTTTCATCTGGGTGATGTACGAAAGGCAGCGGCTGCTGTCTAGCTGCCAAGGGGTCAGGCACTGGGTGGGGCAGGCGTCGATGCAGAGGGTACACGACCCGCAGGCGGGCGCCGCCGGCTCATCCGGCGGCAGCGGCAGATCCGTGAGGATCTCCCCCAGCAGCACCCAGGTGCCGTAGGGACGGGTCAGCAGGTTGGTATGCTTGCCGATCTTCCCGAGGCCCGCCCGTTGGGCCACGGCCTTTTCCAAGGGGGGTTCGGTGTCCACGCAGACCAGGGTCCGGGTTCCCGGCACTTGCTCCTGCAGCCACGCGGCCACCTTGTTCAGCCGGCTCCGCAGCAGGGGGTGGTAGTCCAGGCCCCGGCAGTACCGGGAAAGCCAGCCCCGCAGGGTGTGGCGGCGGTCGGCGGCCGGCTCCGCTTCAGGCATCAGGTAGCTGATGCCGGCTGCGATGATCGCCCGGGCGCCGGGCAGCAGCCTGTCCGGATAGACCCGCAGCTCGATCTCCCGGGGCTCAAAGGGGTTGGGCCCCCGGCCCTCCGCCTGGCGGCGCTCCAGCAGGGCCCTTTCCGCTTCGAAGGGCTCTGCGGAGGCCACGCCCACCAGGTCAAGACCCACCTGCCGGGCATACGCCTTCAGCGCTTGCTTCAGCGCGTGCAGATCCAGTGCCATCACCCCCCTCGCATCACGCTTAGTGTAGCACAGGCCGCCTGGTCCCTCACGGCTCTTCGGAACCCCTCGCCGGCCGGAGCTGCCGGGCTGCAAAAAGTTGCAGCGCGATTACATTTTTATAACAATCCCGTTTCGAAAGGAAGTAGGGCACTGGATCTCGTATACTATGCTTAGACATTAAACGAAGGGTTAAGCGAAATCCCAATGAAAGTTCGCCAGACCTGCTTTGCGCGGGGGACAGCCGCAACCGGAGGGGGTCGAAGGGGGTGTGGGAGAGTTGGTGAAGGTCAAAGGGAACCAGGAATTGGTCCGGCAGATCAACCAATCGCTGATCCTGGATGCCATCCGCCGGTATGGCGCCATTTCCCGGGCCGAGATCGCACGGGTCACCGGGCTGACCACAGGGACCCTTTCCAACCTGACCGCCGGGCTGATCGCCAGCGGCCTGGTCAAGGAGGTCGGCCTCGGCACCTCCAGTGGCGGCCGGCGGCCCACCATGCTGCAACTGGAGGCATCGGCCCGCCATACCCTGGGCATCTCCCTGGCCATTGACTACGTCACCTGCCTGTTGCTCGACCTCACCGCGCAGCCGGTGATCCGGCGGAGTGCGCCGCTGGGGGATGACAAGAGCCCCGGCACCTGCGCCGACCTGATCGCCGACCTCGCCCGGGAAGTGCTGGCCGCCGCCGGCATGAAGGCGGAAGAGCTTTTGGGAGTGGCAGTGGCGATCCCCGGCACGGTGAATGCCGAGGAAGGGCTGGTGATCTATTCCCCCAACCTGAAGTGGCACAATGTGCTCTTCGGCCCCATGCTGGAGGATCGGCTGGGGGTCCGGCCCCTGCTGGAGAACGACGCCAACGCTGCGGTCTTCGGTGAGTACTGGTGCGGCGCCACAAAAGACAGCAGCTACAGCGTCTTCATCTTCGCGGATTACGGCATCGGCTCCGGCTTCGTCATCAACGGCGAGGTGTACCGGGGCCGGGATCGAGCGGCCGGCGAGTTCGGCCACATGACTATCGACGTCCACGGACTGCAGTGCCACTGCGGCAATCGCGGCTGCCTCGGCATGATGGCTTCCGGTAAGGCCATCGTCCGTCGCGTCCGGGAGGCCATGGACGCAGGCACGCCGATTCCTGCTCTGGCTGGTCGGGCGTCTGGGGAGGTACGCCTGCAGGATGTACTGCAGGCGGCCCGGGAGGGCGACCCCACCTGCCTTCGCATTATCCGCGAGGCGGGGGAGTACCTCGGTGTCGGCATCGCCAACCTGATCAACCTGTACAATCCCGCGTCCCTGGTGCTCGGTGGCATGCTGGCGCTGGAGGCGCCCGGTTACTGGGAGGCCGCGGCGGAGTCCGCCTCGCAGCGGCTTTACCCGGTCTTTCAAAACCAGGTTCACCTGCTCCTGAGCACCCTCGGTCCCGATGTTCCCGCCATCGGTGCCGGGAGCTTGGTGATAAGTCAACTGTTTCGGCCCCTTCGCGTCCAGTAGTCCTAACACACAGATAGGAGGTTGACTCCATGAGACGGCGCTTCTTTCGGGTAGCGGCCCTTGGCGCGCTGCTGAGCCTGGTCCTGTCGGCCTGCGGCTCGCCCCAGACGTCCCAGAACCAGAACCAGCCGACCAAAGAGATGACCGTGTTGATCCGCATGATGGACGCGCAGGACAAGTTCTTCCGGGAGGAGATTCTAAAGAAATTTGAAAAGGAGTATGGCGTCAAGCTCAACGTCGTGGTCTTTGACAAGGACGAAGACGTCATGGCCATGGTCAAGCTGGAGAAGGACTCCGGCAAGAACACCATCGGCCTGATCAAGACCGCGGAAACCGTCGTCAACCCCATGGTGAATGCCGGCTACATGATCCCGCTGAAGGACATCGTGGGTGAGGAGCAGCTCAATAAGGACCTGGCGGAGTACAGCGAGGCATCCGTGGCGTTTGGCACCATCGATGGGACCGTCTACTACATCCCGCGTAAGGCCGAAACCAACCTGATGTTGTACGTGAAGAGCAAGGTGGCCGAAGCGGTAGCCAACTGGAAGCAGTACGAGTCGGAGCTCAACGAGGCCCTGAAGAAGTACAACGGCTATGGTCTGCCCAAGGGGTACACCCTGGAGGAAGACCCCAATCAGTGGGACTGGTATGACCTGCTGGTGGCCGGCTACTACTGGGCCAACACCGACTACGGCGGCATTAAGGGCGGCAAGATTGCCCACCGCACCCGCAAGTACGAGGGCACCACTTCCGAGATCTTCACCAAACTGCTGCAGGTTGGCGGCAAGCCGGAAGATATGTTGAAGGGCGACACCCAGGCGCTGGTGGACGTCTTCGCATGGGAAGGGCTGTTCCAGGAACTGGGTGTCTATAACGAGCGGATGCTGAAGGAGGCATGGACCGGCGGCTCCATCTACACGGCGTTCGGCGAAGGCCAGGTCTTCCTCGCCTTCATGCACCAGATCGACGCCTTCTTCATCCACGGCGGTACCCATCCGACCATGACCGGCTACCTGGCCAACCCTGATGACATGGGCCTGGCCATCATGCCGGAGGGTGTCTCCCTGGAACTGGATGACAACGGCCAGCCGGTCCGCCGGGGCGGTCACTACTCCAACCTGAGCGGTTGGTGGTGGGGCATCCCCGTGACCTCGCCCGATCCGAAGCTTTCCTATGAACTGGCCCGGTTCATCACCAATTACGAGAACCACCTGGCTGAGTCCAAGACCTTCGGCATGATGCCGATCCGCAATGACGTGCTGGAGCAGGTCAACAGCGTCTTCGACGAGCCGTGGATGCAGGAGGTCTTCAACGTCTCCCGCCGGCAGATCGAAACCGGTGCCTGGTATAAGCCCATCCACGCCAACTGGGCCCAGATCAGCGCGGAGATCCTGGAGATGTACTACGACGTCTGCATCAACGGCAACTACAAGACCGACGGCAAGATCGACTACGACAAGATCCGTGCCACGATGAAGCCCCATGCCGAGAAGATTCGCAGCATCTCCGGTGTCACGGACTAGGGTTCACGGGGCCCGCTTACCCGGCGGGCCCCTTCCTATCACGGGGGTGGTAAGGTGCGGCGCAGAGAGCGCCTCTTCCTCATGCTGATGTTGGGCCCGGCGTTTTTCTACCTGCTGACGGCCTTCGGGCTGATCCTGTTCCAGATGATCAACCTCTCGTTGCACGCCGGGCCGACTGGTGAGTTGTACCCATCGCTCGGCAACTACCAGGAAATGTTCAGCTCCCAGCAGTTTCGGGAAGCCTTGGTCCGCACGATTCTCTTTGTGGCCGTGGCCACTCCCGCGCAGCTTCTGGCGGGCCTTGGGCTGGCTCTGCTGATCAACAAGGAGTTTCCGCTCCGGGGCCTGGTCCGGTCGGTGTTTCTGATTCCCATCGCCATTCCCGGTACGGTGACGGCGGTGGTGATCAGCATGCTGTTCAGCTATCCCTTCGGCCATATCAACGACCTGCTGATGGGGCGGTTTGACTGGTTCCCCCAGCTGATCCGGGCGCCCATCAACTGGTACACGTCAGAATGGATCTCCCTGGGCCTGGCCATCTTCGGGAAGGTGTGGCGGGACATGCCCATCTCCATGCTGATCCTGCTGGCCGGTCTGGGCGCCATCAGCGAGGAGCAGTACGAGGCCGCCCGAACCATGGGCGCCTCCGGGTGGACGCAGTTCAAGCTGATCACCCTGCCCCAGCTGGTTCCTGCGATTTCGACGGTCTTGGTACTGCGCTCCATTGAGGCCTGGAAGGAATTCATCTTCCCCTACATCCTCGCACCCAACTACCCGATCCTCGGCACATTGATCGATCACGCCTACCACGTGATGCAGCGCCCGTCCTACGCGGCTGCCATTGCGCTCTTCCTGGTGGCGCTGATCGCCATAACCACCGCCGTCCTGAACCTCCTGCTCCGGTGGCTCCAGGACGCACTGGTGAGGGCTTAGGGAGGGAAGGCGATGCTGAAGCACATCCGCACCAACTGGGCATGGTGGCTGGGGCTGTTTGTGGCCTTGTTCGTGGTCGTCTTCCCGATCTATGTCATGTTCAAGTACTCCATCTCCGACCGGGCCTCCATCATCACCGGCGGCATGTATCCGGAACCCCTGTGGCCTTTCCATCCCACCACGGAGATGTTCGAGTACTTGCTGAGCCGCGATGACTTCACAGTGGCCGGGTTGATCAGCGTCAAGGTCGCCCTGTATACGGTGGCCCTCTCCCTCTTGCTGGGGACGCCGGCGGCCTACGCACTGGCCCGCTTCCGGTTCCCCGGCTATGGGGTCCTGCTGTTCTCCCTGATCTCCATCCGGCTCTTCCCGGACATCTCCACCGTCATTCCGCTGGTGGAAGTCTTCTTCAACTCTCCTCTCAGCCGGCTTCCGGTGGATATTCAGGTGGCCCTCTCCCACACGCTGCTGTCCCTGCCCTACGTGATCTACATCGCCATGGGCGTCTTTGAAACGGTGCCGAAGGATCTGGAGGAGCAGGCGGCCATCCTCGGCTGTTCCCGGCTCGGGGCCTTCCTGCGGATCGTCCTTCCGGTGGCCGCACCCGGGCTGGCGGCCGGTGCGATCTACACCTTCCTGCTGTCCTGGAATGAGTTCATCTTCAGCTACTACCTGACGTTCACCAGCCCCGAGGGGACGACCTTGCCGGTCTACCTGCTGCGGATTCTGAACTGGACGCCGCAGAAGAACCTGCTGGCGGCTCTTTCGCTGGTGATCTCCCTGCCTGTGATTCTCTTTACGTTCCTTGTCCAGAAGTACATGCGGGCCGGCCTGACCGCCGGTGCGGTCAAGTAGGGGGGAAGCAGATGTCACACGTCGTGCTCAAGAACGTGGGCAAGCGCTACGACCGGAGCCCTACCTTTGCGGTGCGCCACATTGACCTGGAGGTGGCCAAGGGCGAATTTGTGACCCTGGTGGGTCCTTCCGGGTGCGGCAAGTCCACCACCCTGCGGATGGTGGCGGGCCTGGAGGAGATCACCGAAGGGGATCTGTACATCGGCGGCAGGCGGGCCAACGACCTGCCCCCCAAAGACCGGAACATCGCGATGGTCTTCCAGAGCTATGCGCTCTTTCCGCATATGACGGTGGCGGCCAACATCGTCTTCGGCCTGAAGATCAAGGGGATACCTCCTGCGGAGCGGCAGCGGCGCCTGGAGTGGGCCGCCGATCTGCTGGACCTGAAGGGCCTGGAGAATCGCAAGCCCGGCCAGCTTTCGGGCGGCCAGCGGCAGCGGGTGGCCCTGGGGCGCGCCCTGGTCCTTGAGCCGGAGGTGCTCCTGCTGGACGAGCCGCTTTCCAACCTGGACGCCAAGCTGCGGCTCAAGATGCGTACCGAACTGAAGAACCTGCATAAAAAACTGGGACTGACCATCATCTACGTTACCCACGACCAGGCCGAAGCCATGACGCTGTCGGACCGGATCGCGGTCTACGACCAGGGACGCCTGGTCCAGGTGGGCACGCCCACGGAGGTTTACAACAACCCGCGGACTCAGTTTGTGGCCGGGTTTATCGGCAGCCCCCCCATGAACTTCTTTGAGGGACGCATCAACGGCAATCACTTTGAAACGGAAGGCATCGGGGTGCAGCTGGGTGGCACTCTGGTGCCCCCGAAGCAGACGGCAGACGTCCGGGCTCTGGGAATCCGGCCGGAAGATCTGCGGATCCATACCGAGCCGGTCCCCGGCGGCATCCCCGGCACCACAGCCTTCGTGGAACTGATGGGTTCCGATGACTATCTGGTGGTGCAGGTAGGCCGGCAGTTGGTGAGCGTCCGGGTTCCCGCCGGCACTGCGCCGCCGCCGGGGGTGCAGGTCTGGCTGACGGCTGTACCGGGAAAGGTCTACTGGTTCGTGGGGGACGAACGCCTCTGCATTCGGGCGTGGTGACAGGAGGAAACCGGCGCGGATGGATTGCAAAAACTTGGCAGACATCTACACCGAACTGACCTACGTACGAGGTTCGCTGCGCAACCTGGAAGACGGCTCCGGATGGGCCTTTACCCTGGAGAATCCCCCCATTCCGCTGGCGGGGGTGGCCGAGGAGTTTCTGCTCATGGTCGACGGACAGTGGGTGGATCCGGACCGGGTCTGGATCCGCACCGGGCAGCAGTCCCGCCGGGCCGCTTCCGTCACGCGCGCCCAACCCCTGCCCTTCACCGTGGGGCAAGAGTCTGAGATGACCGTTTGGGGCGAACCTCTCAGTCCTGGCGAACATCAGGTGGAGATTGTCATCAAGCCCATGGGTTTTGGTGAAATTTATACGGTGTTTTCCTTCTCCGATCAGGTGGCCGAACCGGAGCCGGTCCTTACGGCCCGGGAGCGGTTTGAGGACCCCGTGGCGCTGACCAATGGCCAGGCCTTTGTGGTGGTGAACCGGGCCGGCGATCTGTCCGCCCAGTGGAACTGGTTTGGCCAAGAGAACGACAATGGCGGCCTCTACCTGCCGCCGGCCCGGTTTCTCCGGTCGCTGCGCTTCAGCGTGGGGGTCGGGAAGGCGGAGGTGGGCCTGACGGAATCGGCAGTGGAGGCCCGGCTGCTCCCCGGCCGCCTGGTGGCGACGGCGGTTCCCTTCCCGGGCCTGAAGGTCGAACGGACGGTTTTCGTGCCCCGGGGTGGTGCGGTGGCGGTGGTCCGCTTCCGGCTGCAAAACGACGGGGAGGAGGCGGTCTCCGCCCGGCTCTGTGCCGATTTCGAGGCGGCCCTGGTGCCCTACGGCTTGCTGGGCGTCAAGATCCGCACCATCCGGGCTCAGCTTTCGCCGGAAGGCATCGCCTGGTGCAGCACACCGGCGCTGCCGTACCGGGTGGCCCTGGGAGCCTCCCTGCCGCCCGACGGGTTCACCGCCACGGGGGCATCCGGGCGGTTGGTCTACCGGCTGGACATTCCCGCCGGCGGGAGCCGGACGCTGGACTTTGCGGTGGCGGGCACCGTGGACGGATCGGATCCGGCCCCGGCGGTGGCGGAGTGCTGCCGGCAGGCCGCATCGCTGCTGGCCGAGGTGGAGGCGGCCTTCCGGGGCGCCCTGGCCCGCTCCTGGACGGTGGAGACTCCCGATCCGCTGGTCAACCAGGCATGGCGCTGGGCCCGGCTGGGGCTGGAGCACCTCTGCTTCCGGCATCCCGAGATCGGCGCCGGCATTTGCGCCGGGCTGCCCCGGTTCCCCAACTACTGGAGCCGGGATTCGGCGTGGGCCGGGATGGGGCTGCTGGCTGCCGGAGAGGTGGACTTCACCCGGGAGATTGTGGAGAACTACTTTGCCCACCAACTGAAGGAAGACCGGCCGGAGGCCCAGGCCGGGGACCTGCCCACGGTGATCAGCGGGGAGGCCTTCATGCACCGGCTGGGTTGGGGCACTTCGGCCGACGGCCCCCATCTGATCGTGATGCTGCTGACCGAATACGTGCGGCAGTCCGGAGACCTGACCTTCGCCCGGCGCCACTACGAGGGCGTCCGCCGGGTCCTGCAGTGGGCCCGGCGGCAGGACCGGGACGGCGACGGCTTCCTGGAGCACGGGGTGGAGAATGCGGCCACCACGTCCCACGCCCTCGCCATTCCGGATACCACCTGGATGGACCATATCGACCGCCGCAAGAGCGGCTGTGAAGTGCAGGGGGTCTACTGGCAGGCCCTGCGGAGCGCGGCGGAACTGGCCGGTTGGCTGGGCGAGGCCCAGGACGCCGCCGCTTGGCGGCGGGAGGCCGACGAACTGGAAGATCGCTTCTGGCAGGTCTTCTACCCGCCCGAGGCGCCGTATCCCTATGACCGCCTGGACCTGGAAGGGAAGCCGGATCCGGCTCTGCGGCCCAACTTCGCGGTCAACCTGATGTTCAGCACCCGACTGCCCGCGGACCGGGCGGCCCCGGCCCTGCGGGCCCTGGAGTCGCCGGCCATCCGGGCGCCCCACGGCATCCGGACCCTGGCGGAGGGTGAGGAGAAGTACGATCCCATCAGCTACCATCACGGCTGCGTCTGGCCTCTGGTGACCGGCTGGACCGCCATGGCCGCGCTGGCCCATGCCCGCACGGAGCAGGGCTACAGCCTCATCCGGACCCTGGCCCGGAACCTGATCGAAGGGTTCGGCCACGTGGCCGAACTGTACCGGGGCGACCGCCGGGAGGCCTACAACGGCTGCTTCCAGCAGGCCTGGTCCCTGTCTGTGATCCTGCAGGCGGTGGGCCGGTACCTGTTGGGGCTGCGTCCCGATGCGGTGGCCGGGCGGCTGGAGGTGAGTCCGCACCTGCCCGTGGAGTGGCCCGAGGTACGGGTGGGCGGCATCGCCGTGGGCAGGGCCGTGCTGGATCTGGTGATCCGCCCCGAGAGCCTGGATGCCGTCAACCGCGGCACCGCGCCCGTGACCCTCTGCTGGCAGGGGCGGGAGGTGGAGGTGGAACCGGGGGGCGTCATCTCCCTGGCATGACCTTCCTTGCATCAAGAAATGAGCACGTCAGAAGGCGTCCGGCGCTGCCGGTTCAGGCAGGCCGGGCGCCCGTTTGTGTCACCTGCGCATGTGAGCATGTCGGCGGGATGGCCCCGGGCTTGCCGGTTCATGGTATCATGGACCCGTCACCGCCAGCGAAAGAGGTGGTCGTATGCACGAAACATGGCAGGGACTCCGGGCCGTGGCCCGGGTGCTGATCCAGAACAGCGCCGGGGAACTGCTGCTGTGCCGAAGCCGCAGCGGCCGGGCCTGGGTGCCGCCGGGGGGAACCCTCGATCCCGGCGAGTCGCTGCCCGAGGCGGCGGTCAGGGAGGCGGCTGAGGAGGCGGGGCTGCCGGTGGAGGTCGGGCCGCTGGTGTATCTGCAGGAATTCCGGCCGGCCGGAGGACGGGAGCACGTCATCGAGGTGGCCTTTGCTGCCCGGGCCCTCGCGGAACATCCGGAACCGGCGCCGCGCGTTCAGCCGGCAGGGCCGGCGGATCGTCCGTGGCGGGCCTGGTACATCCAGGACGTGGACGGCCCCCGGCGGGAGGTGCGGTGGTTTACCCGGGAGGAACTACGTGCGCTGCCGGAGCCGGTCTATCCGGCCTTTCTCACCGGACCCTATTGGGAGTGCCGGGACGATCGCCACGATCGATACTTGGGGTTGGTGCGGGCGGAATAGAGTCGGAATAGTGAGTCCTCCTGCAGGGTGGACAAACATGCAAACGGCTGTATAATTATACAACAGTACAGACCACACCGGAGGGGAGCGTCATGAAGCATTTTCTGAAGCCCATCGCTGCTGTCGTCCTGGCTCTCTTCGTTCTGGCCGGTTGTGGGGGTGCCTCGCAGCCGTCCGCGTCCGACACTCCGACCCTCGATCGCATCAAGAAAGAAGGCAAACTGGTTATCGGTACCTCCCCGGATTATCCTCCCTTTGAGACCCTGGATGAGAACAACAACGTCGTCGGCTTCGACATCGACGTGATGCAGAAAGTCGCCGAGCGGCTGGGCGTCGAGCTGGAGATCGTCCAGATGGACTTCAACAGCTTGATCGAGGCGCTCAAGGCCGGTAAGTTCGACATCATGGCCGCCGGCGTGACCATTACCGATGAGCGCAAGGAAGTCGTCGACTTCTCCGATCCGTACATCGGCGGCACCGATGCCGTGGTGGCCCGCAAGGACAAGAACCTGTCCCTGAGCAGCCTGGAGGACCTGAAGGGCATGACCGTGGCTGTGCAGGCGGGCACGATTCACGCAGACATTCTTGATGAACTGGGCGGCGTCAACGTGAAGAAGTACAACCTCTTCACCGAAGCCGCTGCCGCTGTGAGCGCCGGGCAGGCTGACGCGGTCTTCCTCCACACCGTGGTGGCCAAGGCTTTCATCGAACAGGATCCCAATCTGGAGATCGTCCTGGAAACCCCCACCAAGGAGACCGCGTATGCGCTGCGCAAGGACACGCCGGACCTGACCCAGTTTGTCAACCAGGTCCTGGCAGACCTGAAAGCCAGCGGTGAACTCGAGCAGTTGATGCTGAAGTGGTTCAAGTAAGGAATCCGTACGTTTGATCACCCACAGGAACAGGCACTGGGGGCGGATCCACCGCCCCCGCTGTTCCGTTTACGGAGCGTGTTAAGATGAAAGATCTGCAGCTTGTATGGGAGAGCCTGCCCCTTCTGCTGAAGGGCGCCCTCATGACCCTGAAGATCGCAGGCCTGTCCGGCGGCATGGGGATCCTGCTGGGCACTCTGATCGGCCTGGGCCGGACCTCCGGGATCCGCTGGCTCTCCGCCCTGCTGGGCGTCTACGTGGAAGTGATCCGGGGGACTCCGCTGTATACCCAGCTGTTGCTGGTGGTCTTCGGCCTGCCGCAGTTGTTGGGCGTATCCTTCGACGAGTTTCCCGCAGCGGTGATCACCATCGGCATCAACTCCAGCGCTTACGTGGCCGAGATCATTCGCGGCGGCATCCAGTCCATTGACAAGGGGCAGATGGAGGCGGCCCGTTCCCTGGGCATGTCCCGGGGCATGGCCATGCGGTACGTGATTCTGCCCCAGGCTTTCAAGCGGGTGATTCCGCCCCTGGTCAACGAATTGGTGGCCCTCATCAAGGAAAGCTCTCTCGTGTCGGCCATCGCCCTGGTGGAACTGACCCGGACGGCCCAGCTCATCGGCAGCCGGACTTTCCGCAGCTTCCCGCTCTACATCGCAGCCGCCTTGATCTATCTGATCATGACCCTGACGCTCTCGCGTCTTGCCGGCGTGCTGGAAAGGAGGCTGCAGGCCAGTGATTAGAATCCATGGTCTTGAAAAGCGCTTCGGCAACCTCCACGTCCTGCGGGGCATCGACCTGCACGTGCGCCCCGGCGAGGTGGTGGTGGTGATCGGCCCCTCCGGCTCCGGCAAGTCGACCTTGCTGAGGTGCATCAACCGCCTGGAGGAGCCCACCGCCGGTGAAATTTACGTGGCCGGTGAAAAGGTTCCCAAAGGCGGAAAGGAGCTGGACCGGGTCCGCCAGGAGCTGGGTATGGTCTTTCAGCGGTTCAACCTGTTCCCCCACATGACCGTGCTGCAGAACATCACCCTGGCGCCCATGAAGGTCAAGGGGATGAAAAGGGACGAGGCAGAGGCCCTGGCCCTGGATCTTCTGGCCAAGGTGGGCCTCCGGGAGAAGGCCAACGCCTATCCCGCTCATCTCTCCGGCGGCCAGCAGCAGCGGGTGGCCATCGCCCGAGCCCTGGCGATGCAGCCCAAGGCGATGCTCTTTGACGAGCCGACCTCCGCCCTGGATCCGGAACTGGTGGGCGAGGTGTTGGGCGTCATGAAGCAGCTGGCCCAGGAGGGGATGACCATGATGGTGGTCACCCATGAAATGGGCTTTGCCCGGGAAGTAGCTCACCGGGTGATTTTCATGGACGAAGGCCGCATTATCGAGGAAGGGCCCCCGGAGCAGATCTTCCGGGAACCCCGGGAGGAACGGACCCGGGCCTTCCTCCGGAAGGTGTTGTAGGCCGTGGATCTGACCCGGTTCTTTCCTCCGGCGGTGCACAACGCTCTGTCCTATCCGCCGCCGGGATCCTGGATGCCGCCCCTGCCGCCCGGTGTCATCCGGCTCAGCGCCGGGTATCCCTTTCCCGAATCGGTGCCCGCGGAGGACCTGGCCCGGGCCGTCCGGGACCTGGTGGCCGCGGAGGGGGATCTTCCCTTCCACTACCTGGGCAGCCCTTCCATGCAGCGACTGGCCGCGCTGCTGGCAGCCCGCCTCACGGCCCGGGGGCTTAGGGTGGCACCGGAGGGGCTGCTGGTGACCGCTGGGGCCGCCCAGGCCCTGGACCTGGCGGCTCGGGCGCTGCTGGGCCCTGAGGACCTGGTGGCGGTGGAGGCCCCCACCTACATGGAGGCCCTGGAGATCTTCCGGAACTACACGGCCCACATCGTCGGGTACCCGGTGGATGAAGAGGGCTTGCAGGTAGACCTTCTGGAAGAGGACCTCCAGCGCCGGCGGCGGAAGGGGAAGCCCCTGCCCAGACTGCTGTACACCGTGGCATCCTTTCAAAACCCCACCGGGGCGGTGCTCTCGTTAAGCCGCCGGCGGCGCCTGCTGGAACTGGCCGAGACCTACGACTTTCTGATCCTGGAGGACGACGCCTACGGGGAGCTTTCCTTCGGCCCCCCGCCGGTGCCCTTGAAGGCCCTGGACACCCGGGGCCGGGTGATCCACGTGGGGTCCCTTTCCAAGGTGGTGGCCCCCGGCCTGCGCATCGGCTGGGCGGTCGCGGAGCCGGCTCTGCTCTCGGCCATGGCCGTCTTCAAGAAGGATCTGGACCATCCCTTCGCCTGGGCGGTGGCCGCGCAGTACCTCTCCGGCGTCGACATGGAGGCCCGGGTGGCCGCCCTGCGGAAGGCGTACCGGGAGCGGCGGGACGTCATGCTGGCCAGCCTCAAGCGGGAGATGCCCGCCGGGGTTTCGTGGACCGAGCCCCGGGGCGGCTTTTTCGTGTGGCTCCGGGCGCCGGGGGTGGACACGGCGGCCCTCTTGCCCCGGGCCCTGGAGGCGGGGGTGGCGTACGTGCCGGGCAAGTACTTCTTCTTCGAAGAGGGCCCGGGGCAGGACTGCCTGCGCCTCTCCTTCAGTTACCTCCCGTCGGAGGCGCTGCAGGAGGGCGTGGCCTTGCTGGCGAAAGTGCTGCGTCAATAAAGCGGCGTTGTGCGGGGCCTGTCCGCGGCTGCGGAAGGCCCCTGATTGATATGGGGGTGCGAAAGCGGGATGCGGGTGTCGCTTGTTGCCACCTGTGTGGTGGACATCCTCTGGCCCGAGGTGGCGGTCAGCACGGTGCGGCTCCTCCGGCGCCTGGGCTGCCAGGTCTCCTTTCCGGAGGGACAGACCTGCTGCGGGCAGCCGGCTTTCAACGCAGGGTACCGGGAGGAGGCGGCCCGGGTGGCTGCCTGCACCCTGGAGGCACTCTCCGGCAGCGAGGATGAGTATGTGGTGACCCCTTCCGGCTCTTGTGCGGCCATGATCCGCACCGTCTGGCCCACGCTGTTTGCGGATCAGCCGGAGCGGCAGGCGGCGGCCCGCCGCCTGGCCGGCAGGACGTACGAACTGAGCGAGTTCCTGGTGAAGGTGCTGAGGGTGGACCTCCGGGCCCTGGGCGCCCGCTTCCCCGCGACGGTGGCCTACCACCACTCCTGCCACATGACCCGGGAACTGGGGGTGCGGTCAGAGCCGCTCATCCTGCTGGACCAGATCGAGGGGCTCCGGCGGCGGCCCCTGGAGCGGGCGGACCTCTGCTGCGGCTTCGGGGGCACCTTCTCCGTCAAGATGCCGGAGGTGGCGGAGGCCATGGCCGACGACAAACTGGCGGACTTTGAGGCCACCGGTGCCGAGTACCTGGTGGGGGCTGACGCGGCGTGCCTCATCCACCTGCAGGGGCGGCTCCGGCGGCTGGGGAAAACCGCCCGGGTGATGCACCTGGCCGAACTGCTGGAGCAAGCCACCCGGCCGGGCAATGCCGGCGGCTCTGCCTATGACAAACGGCCGGCCAGCAGCGCCGATCCGGTGAAGGGGGGAGCGCGGTGAGCGGGCTGCGGGAGCGGGTGAAAGCGGAGCTTGCAAACACCGAGAAGCGCAGGGCCAGCGCCACCGCCACCTGGGGCGGCCATCAGGCCACCGTGCAGCAGTGGCGGCGCCTCACCGCGGAGAGACGCCTCCAGTCTCTACGGGAGCGGGCCAGAGCAGCCAGGGATGAGGCCCTGAATCACCATGAGCGGTACCTCCGCCAGTTTGCGGAGAACGTCCGGCGGGTGGGTGGACAGGTTCACTTTGCCGCGGACGGGGCGGAGGCCGTACAGCAGGTGCTGGCCATCGTCCGGCAGGTCGGCGCCCGGTTGGTGGTGAAGGCCAAGTCCATGGTGACCGAGGAGATCGGCCTCCGGCAGGCCCTGACCGAGACCGGGGTCGAGGTGGTGGAGACCGACCTGGGCGAGTACATCATGCAGCTGAAGGGGGAACCGCCCTCTCACATCACCGCTCCGGCCATCCACCTGAGCGAGGAGCACGTGGCCGAGGTGTTCCGGCGGAGCCTGGGGGAAGAAGTGCCTGTGGATCCGCAGGCCATGACCGCCCTGGCCCGCCGGAGGCTGCGCAGCAAGTTCCTGTCCGCGGAGGTGGGCATCACCGGGGCGAATTTCGCCGTGGCGGAGACGGGCTCCATCGTGCTGGTGACCAACGAGGGGAATGCGGACCTCACCACCAGCCTGCCCCGGGTGATGATCGTGGTGATGGGGCTGGAAAAGCTGGTCCCCGATTGGGCGTCCCTGGAACCGCTCATCACCCTGCTGCCCCGGGCGGGCACCGGGCAGAACATGACGGTCTACGTCACCGCCATCACCGGGCCGCGCCGGGACGGGGAGGTGGACGGCCCGGAGGAACTGCACGTGGTGGTCCTGGACGGCGGCCGGTCGCGCCTTTTGGGCAGCAAGTATCAGGACGCGCTGCGGTGCATCCGCTGCGGGGGCTGCCTGGATGCCTGCCCGGTCTTCCGCCAGGTGGGGGGACATGCCTACGGCTCCACCTACAGCGGGCCCATCGGCGTGGTGATCACGCCGCTGCTCAGGGGCGGGGAGGCCTGGGAACTGCCGGATCTCTGCTCGGTGTGCGGCCTCTGCACCGAAACCTGTCCGGTGCAGGTGCCGCTGCACCGGCTGATCCTGGAACTTCGGGCCGATCGGGCCCGTGGCGTGCCGGTGCCCGAGGCCCCGGAGCCGGCGGATCCCGCCATGCCGCTGCCTGGCTTTTCCGAGGCAGAGCAGTGGCTGTTCCGGCTCTGGGCCTGGGCCTGGTCTGACCCGGCCCGCTACCGTGCCTCCACCTGGCTGGCCTCCCGCCTGGCCATGCCCGCGGCCCGGGATGGGTACCTCGCCTGGTTCCCCGGCCCCTTGGCCCGGTGGGGGCAGGGCCGGGATTTTCCGGCGCCGGCGGTGAAGCCGTTTCACGCCCGCTGGGCCGAACTGCAGGAGGAGGGGGATGGGGATGACCCTGGAAGGCCGGTTTCGCCAGGTCCTGACCGCGTTGGCTTGTGAACTGGTGGTGGTTCGGGGAGGGGCCGGGGCCGCCGAGGCGGTGGTCCGGGCCCTCACGGCCCGGGGCGTCACCGAGGTGGTGGCCTGGTCGGACCCCTGGCTGCAGGAACTGGGCGTCGGGGCGGCCGTCCGGCGGGCCGGCATCCAGTGGTTTGTACCCCCTGCCGGCATTGACCCGGCCGCGGTGCGGCGCGCGGCAGCCCGGGCCGGCGCCGGCGTGACCAGCGCCGACTGGGGCGTGGCGGAGACGGGAACCCTGGTCCTGATGGCGGGGCCCGGGCGCCCCCGGGTCACCCACCTCCTGCCCCCCCTGCACATCGCCCTGCTGAAGGCCGACCGGCTGCTGCCTGACACTGCGGCCCTGTTCCGGGTCCTGAGCGAACAGGCCCGGACCGGAGCCATGCCCAGCGCCCTGCAGTGGGTCACCGGCCCCAGCCGCACCGCCGACATCGGGCATTCGCTGGTCCGGGGGGCCCACGGCCCCCGCGAGGTGCTGGTGGTGTTGGTGCACTGAGAGAACTAACAGCAACCGCCCCGGGGCACGGCGCCCCGGGGCGGTTCGTTGTGCGCCCGGCATGGGCGCTGACTTAGCGGTGTAAGTCCGCTGCGGGCGAGGCAGCACGAGTTCGCTAGCCAAAGGCAAGGGTGTCCGTCGTGAGACGGAATCCGAAGGAAGCCGGAGGCAAAGCCACGACCCGAGGAACACGAACCCCATATGAGGCTGTACCACTTGGGTGAGCTGGCAACACACAGTGAAACCCCGGGCTGCCAAAGGGTGGTGCAGTAGATGGGGCGGGTACGGGGCGAAAGTCAGTGCTCTTACCCGGGGAGGTCTGCCGGGACGCCAGCAACGCTGGTAACCTGCGTCGAGAGGCGCAGCTGACCCGGCAGAAGT
>DATCKG010000107.1:0-71846 GCA_036562385.1 Symbiobacteriaceae bacterium | reverse complement strand
CAGCAGAACCCGCTCAAGGGCAAGCAGGCCCTGGTGGCGCTGGCGTGCAAGCTGTTGCGGGTGCTGTTCACCCTGGTCAGGAAGCAGTGTAGCTATGATCCGGCCAGGGCCTTGGGGGCCTGGCGGGCGGAGCAGTTAGGTCTCGCCGCCTGAGAGGGCGGTGTGCCGATAGATGTGCCGCTTTGGGTGGGGGAAGCCGACTATGGCTGGAAGGGCATGACCCTGCAGCAGAGTACTGGCGCCCCACCCGCCCCCATTTAGGCAGGACGAAGGACTTTGAGGGCAAGGACCCCGGGAGACATGATAGGGTGGCCGGGGGCGGAGTACGTGGGACCCGTCCAGGCGGCAGCATACAGGGCATGTCTGAAGAGTCGCACGGGGCTCTTCTCTGCCACCCCACGTTTGTCTCGTACCAGAAGTCTGAGTCTTTCGTCCAACGGGTGTGTCTGAGCCAAGTGGCAGGACGTGAAATGGTGTGAAACAGCGAGATTGAGAGAGTTTGAGTGCACAACATCGAGATAGGAGCTAGCAGGAAAACTGCTATTGCCCCCCGATCCATCGCATCATGAGGCCTCAGCCACCTGTACGAGACCCCGTTCCCGCGCCTGTTTTGGGTCGTTGATGGCTAGCTCAAAGGGGGCTGCCTCGATCCTGATCTCTGTCCGCTGGTTCCCTGCGATAAACAGTCCCTGGCCCTGTGTGGCGTTCCGCAAGAGGGTGCATTCTGCCTCGGACAGCTGCAGAAGACGCATCAGCGGCTCCAGATCCCGTTCGCCCTGCCTTAGGAGCAATTTGTACGTGCTGTTACCCAAGATCGCCTCACCCTGACGAGCCACGTCGGCAGCCAGGAAGTCGACCACGTCTTGGGTGATTGTGACGAGAGCCCCGTTATACTTGGCAATACGCTTGGACATCTGCATTAGGAAGTCGAGGGAAGCGGGAACTCGTGGATCAGCGAAATACCAAGCTTCATCGACGACCAGCAGTTTCCGTTCGCTAGTCCGGTCTCGCCTGATGAGATCCCAACAATACGTCAACACATTGAAGTACTGCGCTCGCTTTGTGTTTTCGGGCAGGTTGTGCAGGTTATGCACGTCGAGGACCAACACGTCGGTACTTTCTGGGACCGTCTTATCGCCGCACCACAGACCGGAATCAACTCTTGTAGCTGCTGGCTCCAGGTATATTGCCAGGGTCTGCCACGGGTCCGGAGTCTGTGCAGCGTACTCAAGGAGTAGCTGATGCAGATCTCGCATATCTGGCCAGCGCTCAACCGTTGCCGGATCTGTTTCCCATGTGATCCCGAAGCGGGCGTACAACTCCAGCAGCGCGTGCTCGAGATGCGAACGTTGTAGGTCCGTCAAGTCGGGCAGGTATAAGTCAAAAAAGGTCCGAAGCCGCTGGATTTGCTGTGCAAGCGGGCTAGACAAGGGGTTGCCAGACTGGTGCCGATCCCATCCTGGCTCCGGCCGGACTTGGAACGGGTTGATGACGGCGCCACCACCGGCCGCATCGACCCACACGCCGCCCAGCTGGTCAGCCAGCGGTTTATACTCCCGTTCCGGGTCGATAAAGATGAGTTTCGCTCCTTGGGCATACTCCCGAAGTGCGATCAATTTGACGGCGAAAGTCTTGCCGCTCCTAGTGCGGGCGATAACCACCATGTTCGGCCCCTCGGCACCGAGGCCGGGCGGCGGCTGCCAGCGGTTGACAATCACCAAGCCGCCACTGCTATCGCGGCCCACAATGATGCCGGAGCCGTGATTGATCGTGGAGCCTACAAAGGGAAATGCCGCCACCGTCTTGCTGGGCACATGCTGATGTGCCGCAGCGATGTCGTCGGGTAGTTGTACCCAGGGGCCGCAGGCGAATCAATCCGTCCTGCTGGCGCTACGTCAGTACCTTGGGGCGCATGCCCTGGGCAAGAGCTGTGGAGATTACGGCCCGCCGACGCTGCTCCATCTCCTCTCGGTCTGCCCCTATCACCAGAAGGAGGGCCGTAAAAACGAACACAGTTTGCTGTTCCTGGTCGATCGTGCGCAGGAGTTCTCCAGCATCAGCGGTGGCCTTTTGAGTGCGCTGGACCAGCAGGCTGTTGCGGCTCCCTACGAGCAATCGGGACCGAAACTCAGTTAGGCTAGAGTTAATCGCTTTGACTAGCTGGCCGCTGTCGGTTGGCCCTAAGTGGATGCTCCCGAAGACGCCAGGCAGGGTAAACAATCGAGAGAGCCATGCCACACCTGCCTGGGGTGGATAGGCTGTGATCGCCAACACGCTGGCAGCGTAGTCACCGATTTGCATCCAGGGGTCGTGAAACTCGATGGAGTCAGGTGCCACCGCTTGCACCAGCCCTGGTATCGGCAGAACCGAAGTGGTAGGCGTCTCCGCACGCCTCCGCAGCATGATTATCCCTCCTTCCGTAGTAGCCCAGGGCGGCTCCAAACGTCTAGCAGACCCTGAAGTTCCTGGGTATTGCAGACCCACGCCTTGATTAGTGGCCCCCGCAGCCGATTAGCCAGATCGTGCACTCTACGCACGATTTCGTCCACATCCTGGGGCCATGAAATGGCCTTCGGACGGCCCCCGGCCGAGGGTCCGAATCAGTCGTGCATGCCCGCGAAGGCGAAGGGCGCGGCAGCGGTTCCATCGGCTTCCGCAAGGCAGCACAGAAGAGGCCGATGGAAGAAAGCTGCCGCATTCATTCGCCGTTCCGCCAAGATTCGGACCCGAGGCCGAACCTACGGACATGCCAAAGGGGCCGTCCGGGCACAAATGGCCTTCGGACGGCCCCCAGCCGAGGGCCCGAATCGGTCGTGCACGCCCGCGCAGGCGAATGGCGCGGCAGGCGTTCCATCGGCCTCGCTGCTCACCGTGGCCCCAGGCCCATGATCCGGTAGATCCGCTCCATGTCCAGCGCCTCCCGTACCGCCACGGCCAGCCGGTCGTACAGCGCTTCGCGCTCAGCCCTGGCCCCTGAGTCCCCCAGCAGGGGCCCGTCCTCTTCACCAAGAGGCAACGGCAAGTAGGGCACGACGCCCACCACAGGCCGGCCGGTCCGCTGCTCCAAGAAGTCCAGCGCCGGCTTGAGCAGAGACCGATCTCCTCGAAACTTATTGATGATGAGCCCCTTGACGCGGTCCCGTTCCTCCGGCTCCAGCAGTTCCAGCGTTCCCACGAGCGCGGCCAGGGCGCCGCCCCGATCGATGTCCGCCACCAGCAACACCGGCGCCTCCGCCCAGGCGGCAATCCGCATGTTTACCAATTCTCGTTCCCGCAGGTTGACCTCCGCGGGGGAGCCGGCACCCTCCAGTACCACGATGTCGAAGGCCTCCTTCAGGCGGGCCAGGGACGTCCGGATGGCCGCCGCTGCTTCCTCGTAACCCTGCTGGGAGTAAGTGCGGTAGTGCATGATTCCCCGGGAACGACCGTGAATCACCACCTCGGACGTACAGTCGGTCATGGGCTTGAGGATCACCGGGTTCATGTCCGGAGTCGGGGCGACCCCGGCCGCCTCCGCCTGGATTCCCTGGGGATGGCTGATCTCAAGGCCGTCCGCAGTCTTATAGGTATACGGATTCATGTTCTGCGCCTTAAACGGTGCCACCCGCCACCCATCCTGCCGGAAGATCCGGCACAGCGCCGCAGTCAGCAGACTCTTGCCCACACTGGAGGCGGTTCCCTGAATCATGATGGTCCGCGCGCGCATCCTTCCGTCTCCCTTTCAGTCGCTGCCCTTCCCGCCGGCCGCCGCCTCCCGGCACTGCGCCAGAAAGGCCTCCATCGCCGCCGGCTGGGAGGCGTGATGAATGTGCAGGAAAGAACCGGTCACGGGGCCCCGGCGATAGCCGTCGGCCCGCTCAAAGGTGCCGTCCGGCCGATAGAGCCGCCAGGCCGGGAGGCCTTCGCCATCTCCCTCGACCCTGGCATAATGGAAGAGGTGCCCTCGAATGCTTCCGGGCTCCGCCTGGCGGTAGCCAAACGCCTGCAGCCAGGGGTGCACCCGGGCTACCCCCGGTACGCACCCGGCCATGGGATGGAACGTGCCGTCCTCGCCGATAAGCCCCTCCAATAGATAGAGGTAACCACCGCCCTCTGCAAGAATCGGCAGGCCCTGCCGGCAGGCCGCGGCCACTTCCCGCCGCATGGCCTCGTTGCCCGCCAGGGCCGCGGCATGCTGCTCCGGCACGCCGCCGCCCAGGTAAAGGCCGTGGATGCCTGCGGGCAGCTTCGAATCGGCCAGGGGGCTGAAGAAGACGGGCTCCACCCCCCAGTGGCGGAACAAGTCAAAGGTATCCTCATAATAGAACCAAAACGCGGCGTCCCGGGCCACCCCGATCCGCAGCCCCCGGTACTGCCCCGCTGCCGAAGGGGCAAAGGGGTCCGGGTCCGGTTGCGCCCCCGGGGTGCCATGGTCAGGCAGCGGCCCCGCCCCCCGGGCCAGGGCCAGCACCTGATCCAGGTCCACCTGTTCCGCGACGCACTGTCCGGCCGCGGCGATCCATCGGGAGAGGCCCTCGGTTTCGCCCGACAGGGCCAGGCCCAGCCGGCCTTCCGGAATCTGCAGGCCCGGCTGGTGGCCCAGGGCGCCCACCAGCGGAATGCCCACGCCCGCCAGCGCCTCCCGCAGCATCGCCACGTGCCGATCTCCGCCTACCCGGTTGCAGATTACCCCGGCCAGCCGCACGTTCGGATCGAAGTGCTGAAACCCCAGGGCCACCGCCGCCACGGAGCGGGCACTGGCGGAGGCATCGATGACTAGCAGCACAGGAGCCCCCAGCAGCTTCGCGAGGTAGGCGGTGGATCCCAGTTCCCCGCTGCCGTCCACGCCGTCAAAGAGGCCCATGACGCCCTCCACCACCGCCACGTCTGCTCCGGCGGCGCCCTGGGCAAAAGCGTTCTGCACCTGCGCCGGGGTCATGAAGTAGGTATCCAGGTTCCGGCCCGGCCGGCCGGTGGCCCAGCCGTAGGCATGCGGGTCGATGTAATCGGGCCCGGACTTGAACCCCTGGACCCTCAGCCCCCTGGCGGCCAGCGCCCGCATCAGACCCACGGCGACGGTCGTCTTGCCGGCGCCGGACTGCACACCCCCGATGACGATGCGCGGCACCGCAGCGGTGCCCTGTTGGTCCATGTGCTCCTCTCCCTTCCCGCACTTTTCTGTCCGCGGGCAGGTTGATGTCCCTTCCGCGGCAAATTTTCAATCAGAGTGCCCTGTGTGCAAGGGTCAGGGCACCCTATCATTGTGAAGGCAACGCCATTCCATCAACCAGTAGGAGGCCGTGCCCGTGAACCTTTTCCGCACACCGCCGTGCTTCTTGAAGCTGCCGGTTCTGGTCCTGGTCCTCTCCCTGCTCCTTACCGGGTGCTGGAAGCCGGCGTCACCCGGCCAACAGGAGCCCGGTGACTCTCCACCCCGGGAGGAGCGTGCTGTGGACTGGTGGCTGGAGCACCTGACGGTGGAGGAAAAGGTTGGCCAGCTCTTCTGGTTCGGCATGCCAGAGGAAACCCTCAGCCCGGAGGCGGAGCAGCTCATTCGGGAGGGCAAAGCCGGCGGCTTTATCTTCTTCGCCCGCCAGGGTAACGATCCTGTCCGGCTGCGCCGGCTGACCGAGGCCATGCAGGCCCTCACGTTTGAGCACGGCCGGCCGCTGCCGGGTCTGGTGATCGCCGTGGATCAGGAAGGCGGCCTGGTGCAGCGGTGGACCTACCCCTTTACCACCTGGCCGGGCGCCATGGCCATCGGGGCTACAGGGTCTGCGGCGTACGCCGAGCAAGTGGCGGCGGCCATCGCCGAGGAGCTGGCAGCGGTGGGCATCAATCTGAACCTCAGCCCTGTTGCCGATGTGAACAACAACCCCTTGAACCCGGTGATCGGCATCCGCTCCTTCGGCGAGGATCCGACAGCGGTCGGCAAGCTGGTGGCCGCCGCCGTCCGGGGTACCCAGGCGCAGAATGTCAGCGCCGCCGCCAAGCACTTCCCCGGCCACGGCGATACCACCACCGATTCGCACCGGGCTCTGCCCATCGTCGACCACCCCTGGGAACGCCTGAACCAGGTGGAACTGGTACCATTCCGCAGTGCGATCGCGTCGGACGTGGACGTCATCATGTCCGCCCACGTTGCCTTCCCCGCAGTGGCCACCGACGGGCTGCCCGCCACCCTCTCGCCCCATGTGCTGCAGAAGTTGCTGAAGGATCAGATGGGGTTTGAGGGTGTGGTGGTCACCGACGCCATTGACACCATGAAGGCCATCACCAACCATTGGGGCCTGGAAGAGGCTCTGGTGATGGCCATCAACGCCGGGGCAGATGCCCTGCTGGTGACCGAGTCCTTCGGACAGCAGGAATATCTGTACCAGGTGGTCCTGCGGGCTGTACAGGAGGGCCGCATCCCGCAGGCGCGGCTGAATGACGCCGTCCGCCGGCACCTCCGCCTCAAGGCCAAGCGGGGCCTGCTGCCCGCAGAGGGAGCCGAAGCGCCTCCTCCGATAGAGGAGAGTGCCATTCTGGCCGCGGTGAACAACCAGTCCCACCGGCAACTTGCCCTGCAGGTGGGGATGGATGCCCTCACCCTGGTGCGCAATCAGCATCTTCCCCTGAGGCTGGCGACGGGTGACCTGGTACTGGCGGTGGCGCCGTCGCAGGCCGAACGGGTTCCCGATTCGCCGGAAGGTCTCACGGGTCTGGGTGCCGGTCTGAAAGCCCACCATCCGACGGTACGGGAGGTATTGGTGGATACGGTTCCCACCGCCCAGCAGGCAGACGAGGTGCGCACCCTGGCGGCTCAGGCGGCGGCCATCGTCTACGCCGCCTACAATCCGGCCGATTACCCTGGCCACCGGGAACTGATCCAGGAACTGATCGCCTCCGGTAAACCGGTGATCGTGGTGGGCGCCGGAGAACCCTACGACCTGATCGCCCTGCCGGAGATCCAGACCTATATCGCTGCGTACGGCTACCAAGTACCCAACCTCCGAGGCGTGGGAGCACTGGTCTTCGGTAAGGCTTCTCCCAAGGGCAAACTGCCCGTCAGCATTCCGGGGCTCTACCCGGTGGGACACGGACTTACTCTCCCATAATCCCCCGAGCAGCGGCCGTCGGGGATGACCACCGTACCCCGGCGGTTCGTTTTCCGACGATGAAAAAAGCTCCCACGCGCCATCCCTTTTGGAGGTCCAAACCTTTATGCAATCGGACTGGAAACGGAACATCATCCTCTTCCTCACCAGTCAGACGATCTCCTACTTCGGCTCTTTAGTGGTCGGCTACGCCATTTTCTGGTACATCACCCTCCAGACTGAGTCGGGCCTCATGATGACGGTCTCCATCGTGGCGGAGTATCTGCCCACCTTCTTCCTTTCCCCCTTTGCGGGGGTGTGGGCCGACCGCCACAACCGCAAGTGGCTGATCGTCCTCTCCGATGGCCTTACCGCTTTCGCCACGCTGATCCTGGCCTTGGTCTTCCTGGCGGGGTACAAGTCCATCTGGTTGCTGTTTGCCATGTCCGCCGTCCGCTCCGTGGGGGCCGGTGTTCAAATGCCCGCCGTGGGGGCGATTCTTCCGGACATGGTACCGGAGGATCAGCTTACCCGGGTCAACGCTGCCAACAGCAGCATCCGGGCCATCGTCTCCCTCATCTCCCCCATGGCCAGCGCCACCCTGCTCAGCGTGATCCCCATCGAGCCGATATTCTTTATCGACGCGGCGACGGCGGCCATTGCGATTTTCACCATGCTGGCCTGGGTCAGGGTCTCCACCCACCCCAAGGCCATGCAGGCCCAACAAAACGGCTACCTGGACGATCTCCGGGAAGGCGTTCGGTACGTCCGGCGCCACGCGTACTTGAAAGCCTTTCTGGTTTTCTGTGCGATCTTCTTCGTGTTAGCAGCCCCCGGGGCATTCCTGACGACGCTGCAGGTGGCCCGCAGCTTTGGCGAGGAGGTCTGGCGCCTGTCGGCCATCGAGGTGGCGTACTCCCTCGGCATGATGCTGGGAGGAGCGATTATCGGAGCATGGGGCGGCTTCCGGAACCGGGTTCATACCATGGCCCTCTCCGTCGCCATCGTGGGCATTTGCACCGTGGCCCTGGGCGTGGTCCCCGTGTTCTGGATCTATCTCCTCTTCATGGCCACCATCGGCATCGCCATGCCGATGTTCAACACTCCCGCCAATGTTCTGCTGCAGGAGAAGGTCGAGACGGACTTCCTCGGCCGCATCTTCGGCATCCTCAGCATGATCACCAGTTCCATGATGCCCCTGGGGATGGTGGTCTTCGGCCCCATCGCGGACCTGATCCCCATCGAATGGCTCCTGGTGGGCACTGGGCTGGTTCAGTTCCTGATGAGCTTTGCGCTGCTGGGCAGCCGGCCCCTGGTGGAAGCCGGCAGGAACCCCAGCAAGGCCCATGCCAATCCGTAAAGGCCTGTACAGCCAGGTCAGGGTTGTGCCGATCGGCAAGCGGAAGGCGCTCATGGCACGCGGAAAGAACGCCTGAGGGAATAAGCGGGGGTGGGCAGTCCACCCCCGTCATGTTGTTGTGAAACTGTCTGTTCTCAGGGAGGGTGGTGCTCGTGGAATGGCTTTTCGTGGGGGTTGTTGCCTTGGTGGCGGCTGCGGAGTGGCCGATCTATGCCCTGCATCAACGGGTCCAGGCGCTGGAGCGGCGGGTGAAGCGCACTCAGGAACTGCTCGGGAAGGTGGCAGACAGGCTGGGGGTGCCCGAGGATCCGCTGGAAACGGAGATTCGCCAGCTACTCGCTCAGGGAAAAACCGTCCAGGCGATTCAGCGGGTGCGGGAGGTGCGCGGTCTTACCTTGAAAGAAGCGAAGGAGTTTGTGGACTCGATTTGAAAACGAGAGGGGATGCCCGGCCAGGCAGCCCCTTTTCTGATGCCCCAACGCAGTCAGGAATAATGGCAGCGGGGCTGCCCCCAGACCATCTCAGATGGCCTGGGGGACAGCCCCCCGTTTCCATTCAAGCCCCGTCCACTTTCAGGATGGCGCCCATGAAGAGGGTCACGCCGGTTCGGTCATCCCGGATGGTCAGCAGGAACGGACGGTCCAGTACCACTTCCGGCGGCTGGTCAACGGGGAGGCTGGTCACCGTCACGCCCACGCCCGTGGCGGCCGCCGCCTCCGTGCCCTCCTCGTTGACCTCCAGGAAGGTCTTCTGAATCACCCGGCTGATGTAAAGCTGCTGGTCAAGCCCGACGAAAAGGCCGCTGAGATCCGCCTGGCTCCGGTCAAAGACTTTCTGCATGCCCAGGGCGGTGAGGGGTTCCACCAGTTCCGCCTGATCCGTCAGCTTGAGCTTCGGCATGGCCAGGCGAATTTCCCGCTGGCCCATGGCCGCGACCCACTCCCGGTACTGTTCAGGCGTCAGCTTGTCCAGAAAGCCCTCCCACCGGTCGGGCATGAAGGCGTAGAGGCTCAGTCCTCCCTCACCGTAGGGCAGGCGAACTCCCGTGATGCCATCTTCCTTCAGATACCCGAACACAGCCTGCTGGTGCATGAAGGGAACGTTCCGGACGCTGCCGTCTACCAGGTGGAAAGGTCTCGCCCTGGTGAGCGCAGGATCGAACGGCTTTTCCCACTTCCCCTTGAAATAGACGGCGTTGACCAGCCACATCCGGTCGTCCGGGCTGGTGCGGTCCACGAGTTGCGGTATCCGCCCCCGGGTCTGGTCAGAAACCCAGCCGTTGATGGCCGCTGCCGCCTCAGGCTGACCAAAACGGGTTGCCTGAATCGCTGCCCGATACTGCTGTGTCGCTACTCGCTCAAACTCCGGCGCCACCTGCAGCCCCTGCTGATACCAGATCGCATTGGCAATGGAAAGCTCCACATCCGGATCCGGATTCTGCAGCAGCCCCAGCAGCGCCTGGTTCCCTTCGTTGATGGCCGCCAGATCCATCCCGCCGTAACCCAGGGCCTTCAGCATCTCCGCCTGCGTCTCGCCCCGGGCGCCGTTGGCCGTCAGCGTAAGCACCACCTGGGCGCTGAGGGGCGAAAGGAACAGGTTCTCGCCAGGTCTTGCGGCGGAAACCTCCTTGAGCAGGGAAATGCCAAACCGGTCCGTTGCCGCCGCCAGGTGACGGTCCACCGTCCCCGGCCGGGGCGGCGCGGCATCGTCCCCTGGCCCCAGGTTGCGCGTCGCCGCCATGGACGCGAAGACGAGAAAACCGCTCAGGAGCGCTGCCATGATTGCCCTCATGATGCGCACCCTCCTCCTGATTGGTCCGGGGGCGGCACCCGGCATCCGCCAGCCCGACGCCCCCTTCTACCTGCACAGACGGGAACAGATCGGACGGTGGTTTCAGTCATCCGGGCAGACTTGCGCTGCATCTCACCCTCTTGCTATCAGGATGATCTTTCCGAGCCCTGGTAATCCGCATTCTGCGGACAAGTCGCTCTACTCCCCGGCCGGGAACACCGCATGGCCCCCGAACTCGTGACGGAGCGCGGCCACCACCATGCCCGCAAAGGTCTCCGCCTGTCGGGACCGAAGCCGCATGGCATAACTCATGGCGATGGCGGGCAGCGGCACTCCGGCCTTCCAGGCCTCTTCGATGGCCCAGGATCCGGTATCACCGCCGCCAATCACCCCGGCAATTCCCTCCAGCTTCGGATCCCGCGCCAGCACTCGGGCGGTCAGTTCCATCAGCCACCCCCGGATCACGCTGCCGTTGGTCCAAAGCCGGGCCACTTGCGCCAGGTCCAGCGAATACGGCCCCTTGGCCAGCAGTTCAAACCCCTCGCCGATGGCTTCCAACATGCCGTACTCGATGGCATTGTGAACCATCTTCACAAAATGGCCCGCGCCACTGGGACCCACATACCCGTATCCGCCGGGCTGCGCAATAGCAGCGAAGAGCGGTTCCGCCAGCCGGTACGCTTCCGGATCTCCCCCGACCATGAGACAGAGGCCCTGAAGGGCTCCCTCGATTCCGCCGCTGGTGCCGCAGTCCAGGAAGCGGATCCCGCGCGCCCGCAACGCCTCCGCCCGGCGGATCGAGTCCCGGAAGAAGGAGTTGCCGCCGTCGATCAGCACGTCCCCGGGTTCCAAATGCGGGGTCAGTTCGGCAATCACCTGATCCACCGGATCTCCGGCCGGCACCATCATCCAGATCACGCGCGGCCGTCCCAGTGCCGCCGCCAGTTCCGCCAGACTGGATGCTCCGGTCGCGCCCGCCTTCACCAGTTCCTGTACACTTTCCGGATTGACATCGTAGACCACGGCCCGGTGTCCGGCCCGGATCAAATTCCGTACCAGGGCTCCGCCCATGCGGCCAAGCCCAATGACGCCGTACTGGTTTGCTGCCATCCTGATACCATCTCCTTATGCCTTGGCAAAGTGGATCGAAGCCGTTTTCTTTAAAATAAATTAGATTCGGGGGTGACCCTGGCCTCTTAGCAGGACCACCCCCTACAAGTGTCTACGAATGGACTAGATGAACAGGCTGAAAATCAGCACGCAACTGACGCCCACCACGGCGATAATGGTCTCCATGACTGTCCAGGTCTTGAAGGTGGTCTTCTCGTCCATGCCCAGGTACTGCTTCACCAGCCAGAAGCCGGAGTCGTTGACGTGCGAGCAGATGGTGGCGCCTGCGGCGATGGAAATCGTCACCCAGGCCGGATCGACGTTGGGGAAGGCGGTCAGGATCGGCGCCATGAAGCCGGCTGCGGTCATCATCGCCACCGTGGCCGAACCCTGAGCGATCCGCACCACCGATGCGATCAGGAAAGCCAGGATGATGGGGGAAAGCCCGAGCTGCCCCATCGACTGGGCCATGACATCGCCGATCTTGGAGTCGATCAGCACCTGCTTGAAGACGCCGCCGGCACCGGTGACCAGGATAATGAGGCCCGCCGGACCCAGGGATTTGGTTGCGATCTTCTGGACTGCATCAAGGGTGAGCCCCCGCATGGTGCCCAGAGTGTAGAAGGCCAGCAGGGTGGCGATGATCAAGGCCGTAAAGGGGTGGCCCAGGAAACCGAGGGCCTTGTAAAGGAACGGCACGGGCAGGTTCTGTGCGGTCAGGGGCTTGGCCGCCAGGTTCGCGAAGGAACCGGCAACGATAAGGGTAATCGGCAGGAGAATCAGCGAGACCACGAGGCCGAAGCTCGGCAACTTTTCCTCCGGAAGTTCATCCTTGCCAACTTCCACCCAGTCCGGGACGTTCAGGTGGATCCGATTGGCAATATACCGGCCAAAGAGCGGGCCCGCCACGATGGCGGTCGGAATGCCGGCCAGCATCCCGTAGAGGACGACCTTTCCGAGGTCGGCCTTCAGCACCTCGGCTACCGCCACCGGACCAGGAGTGGGCGGCACGAAGGCGTGGGTCACGGCCAGGCCGGCCAGCAGCGGGATGGCGTAGTAGAGGGTGGAACGCTTCGTGGCCCGGGCCAAGCTGTAGACCAGGGGCACCAGGATGATGAAGCCCACGTCAAAGAAGACCGGAATCGAGACCAGAAAGCCCGTAACGGCCATGGCCCAGGATGCCCGATCCTGCCCCAACTTGTTGACGAGCGTCTTGGCCAACCTCTGGGCGCCACCGGTCTCCTCCAGCATGGCACCGAACATCGAACCCAGGCCGACCACGACGGCGATGAAGCCCAGGGTGGAGCCCATCCCGTTCTGGATCGACTTGATCACATCATCCGCAGGCATGCCTGCGGCAATGCCTACGCCCAGCGAGACCAGGAGGAGTGCAACGAACGCTTGGAGCCGGAAGACGATTACTAGGACCAGGAGTGCGACGATGCCCAGTACTGCGATCCAAAGCAGAGACATTCTCCCTTCCTCCGTTTCGCAATGTATCGCAGGGTACTTATGGTGAGGGCCGGCGCGGTGAGATGGGCCCAGAATTTCCCGATATCCCACCCCCTGTGGCGGATCCTGACTTCACAGCGCCTCAGCGGCGCTGGAAAGCGGCAATCGCATCCATGGCCTGTTCGGTCTGGCGGTAGACCTGCTGATAGAGCGAGAACAACTCCTGATAGACCGCATGGGCCGACGGGTTCGGCATCCGCCGCTCCCGGGTACGGACCATCCGATGCACCACCTGGAGGCCCGGGACCAGGTCCGTCCCGACCATGGCCAGCACCGCGGCACCCAGACAGGAACTCTCATGGCTCTCGGCCACCACCACTTCCCGCCCGAAGACGTCCGCCATGATCTGCAGCCACAGAGGCGACCGGGCAAAGCCACCGGTGGCCCGGATCTCCACGCTGGGCCCGGCCTGCTCCTCCAACGCCTGATGGACGCTGTACATGGCGTAGATCACCGACTCCAGGACGGCCCGGGCCATGTGCGCCCGGGTGTGGTGGAGGGCCAGTCCGAAGAGCACGCCTCGGGCGTTGGCATTCCAGTATGGCGCCCGCTCCCCGCTGAGAAAAGGAAGCAAGATCAAGCCACCGGCTCCTGGTTCGACCCGGGCTGCATACCGCGTGATCACATCATAGGGATCTTCCCCCAGCAGGCGGGCAACGGTCTTCTCCTCTCCGGCAAAGTTGTCCCGGAACCAGCGCAGGACGATGCCACCGTTGGAGATGGCACCGCCGACCACCCAGTGATTTCGGGTCAGGGCATAACAGAAGGTCCGGCCGCTGGGGTCTGTCACCGGCCTGTTTGTCACCTGCCGGATGGCGCCCGATGTCCCGATGGTGGCTGCCACCACCCCCCGCTCAATCGCGCCGGTGCCGAGGTTTGAAAGGGTGCCATCCCCCGCACCCGCCACCAGCACCACCCCCGCCGGCAGGCCCATCGCCCGGGCATAATCCGGCTTTACGCCCCGGAGAACGTGGGTGGTATCCACCGGGTTGGGCAGTTGCTCCCGACGTACCCCGGTCAGGGCGAGGGCCTCCTCATCCCAGTCCAGCCGCTCCAAGTTGAAAAGACCGGTAGCGGAGGCCAGGCCGATATCCATCACCCACTGGCCGGTGAGCCGGTGCAGCACGAACTCTTTCAGTCCCGCCCAATACCGGGCTCGCTGGAAGAGGTCCGGCTGTTGCTCCTTGATCCACAGCAACTTTGTCAGCGGGGACATGGGATGGATTGGGGTCCCGGTCCGCCGGTAGATCTCGTGACCGCCCATTTCCCGCTTGATTCGATTCGCCTGCTCGGCGGCCCGGTTGTCGGCCCAGATGAGAGCCCGACCGAGGGGCTGGAACTGACCGTCCAGGGGAATCAGGCTGTGCATGGCACTGGAGAAACCTACCGCCGCCACCTGAGCCGGGTCGACTCTGGCCGCGGCCACCGTCTCCCGGATGCTTTGAACCACCGCCTCGAGGATCTCCACCGGGTCCTGCTCTGCCCAGCCCGGACGTGGGGTGTAGAGAGGGTACTCGACGCTGTGGCTGGCCACAATGCGCCCATCCAGGTCGAAGAGGATCGCCTTGGCACTGGTGGTGCCGATATCGGCTCCGATCACATACATCCTGCGCACCTCCGGATTCGGGTCGGTCGTCTGCACGCTAATACCGCTTCAGGGCGATCGCTTCCCGGACACGCTGGACGCTGGCCAGCGTGGCCTCCTTCCGGGCGAGCCCTACGGCGACGAAGAGACTGTCGATAATGGCGAGCTGGCACACGCGGGAAGCCATGGCCTCGGTACGGAACCCGGTTTCAGCGGAGGCGGTACAAAGCACGATGTCCGCCACTTTCACGATGGGCGAGCGGGCCTTGTCGGTGATGGCCACCGTGGTGGCTCCTGCCTTTTTCGCGACCTCCAGGGCCTCCACCGTGTCCTTGCTGCTCCCTGAGTGAGAAATCCCCACGGCCACGTCCTCCGGACCCAGCAGCGAGGCACTCATCACCTGCAGGTGAGGGTCGGTGTAGGCGGCGCACAGCAACCCGGTGCGCATGAACTTGTGCATCGCGTCCAGTGCCACGATCCCGGAGCCGCCTACCCCGTAAAACTCCACCTTACGAGCCTTGACAAAGACAGAAGCCGCCCGTTCCAGCTCCTGAGGTGACAGGACTTTCAAGGTGTCCGCCAGGCTCCGCATGGTAGACTGAAACACTTTTTGGGTGACCGCCCAGGGGCTGTCTCCCTCTATGACCTCTTCGTGAATCAGAGCCAGCGGTTCCACCAAGTCCCGGGCCAGGGAGATCTTCATGCCCTGGTATCCGGAGAAACCGAGCCGTCGGCAAAGCCGGAAGATGGTCGTCTCGCTGGCGCCACAGCGTTCGGCCAGTTCACTGATGGACAGGTGAATGATCTCGTGGGGCTGCCGGAGGATGTACTCTGCCGCCCGCCGCTCGGCATGTTTGAGGGTGTCAAGAATGCTGCGGAGACGATGAAGACACCCGCCGGGCTCACTGCTGCGCTCCACCGTTCACTGCCCCCTTTGGTGAAAAATGTTTTCGTCTTTGACTGTTGTTTACGGAGGAACGTTTTGTCTCCACTTTACCCGTATTCATTTCGGGAACGCAATAGTACTTTTGGCAACTCAGCAGATCACAAATCAGATCAAATCGTAAGGATGGCCCCCAACAAAAAAGAAACCGGAGGCCTGACGGCCTCCGACCAAGACTTGGGAGCGCGACGGGCTGCGTGGAGCCCGTTACTCGTCTGTGTACCCTTTCGTCTCAAAAACACAAAACGTCCGACTGCGTCAAGCGGCGGGCATGGAGAGAAAAAGCGCTTGCTGATACTATAGGTAGCCAACGTCTCCGGGCCACCGTGCCTGGCAGACCATATCCCCCGGCGGCAAAAGGGAGGTTGATCCCATGGGGGAGATCCGCCAACCCAATCGCCTCATCCACGAGGCATCGCCATATCTCCAGCAGCATGCCTATAACCCGGTGGACTGGTATCCCTGGGGAGAAGAGGCTCTGCAGAAAGCCAAAGCGGAACAGAAACCCATCTTCCTGAGCATCGGCTATGCCGCGTGCCACTGGTGCCACGTCATGGAGCGGGAGTCCTTTTCCGACCCGGACATCGCCGCCATCCTGAACAAGCACTTCGTCTGCATCAAGGTGGACCGTGAGGAGCGACCTGACCTGGATCATCTTTACCAGACCATTTGCCAGCTGGTGACCGGCGGGGGCGGATGGCCGCTGTCGGTCTGGCTTACGCCGGAACAGAAACCCTTTTACGTGGGGACCTACTTTCCCCCCAACGAACGCTACGGCCGGCCGGGATTTCGACAACTACTTCTGGCCCTGGCCCGTGCGTGGCAGGAAAAACCGGAGGAGGTTGTACGCGTTTCCGAAAACTGGAGCCAGGCCATCGCCCGGGTCGATTCCCTGGTGCCGCCGGATCCGAACCTGCCGGACGCGGAGACCCTCACCCACGCCGGACGAGCCCTGCTGAGGCGTACGGACCCGGTCCACGGCGGTTTCGGCGGAGCGCCCAAGTTCCCCAACACCGCCTGCCTGGAACTGCTCCTTCGCCACCACCGCCGCACCGGCGATAACCTGGCCCTGGAGCGGGTCACCCTCACCCTCCGGAAAATGGGCGAAGGGGGCATCTACGACCAACTGGGGGGCGGCTTTCACCGCTATTCCGTGGATGAACGCTGGGCCGTGCCTCATTTCGAAAAGATGCTTTACGACAATGCACTCCTCCCGCCGGTCTATCTCCAGGCCTGGCAGCTTACCGGTGACCCCCTGTTCCGGCGCATCGCGTTGGAAACGCTGGAGTACGTGCTGCGGGAGATGACCCATCCGGAGGGGGCCTTCTACTCTACCACCGATGCCGACTCGGAGGGCGAGGAGGGCAAGTATTTCCTCTTCGACCCGGCCGATGTAGAGGCGGCAGTGGGCCCCGACCTGGCAGACCTGATGTGCCGGTACTACGGCGTCACCCCAGAGGGCAACTTCGAGGCGACGGGCAAGACGGTGCTGCATGTGGCGGCCACGCCGGAGGAACTGGCCCGGCAGTTCGGGCTGTCCGAGGCGGAGGTAGGCCGGCGCCTCGAAGAGGGTCGCCGGAAAATGCTCGCCTACCGGCAGCGGCGGGTACCGCCCTTTCGGGATGAAAAGGTCCTTACTGCCTGGAATGCCCTGATGATCTCCGCCCTGGCCCGGGCCGGGCGGATTTTCCGGGAACCCCGCTACACCGAAGCCGCCGAAAAGGCTGCGCAGTTTATCCTGCAGCGGCTCACGGACGGCAAAGGCGGCCTGCTCAGGCGGTTCCGGGACGGGCAGTCCGGCATACCGGGCTTTCTGGAGGACTACGCCTTCATGGCCGCTGCCCTGCTGGACCTGTACGAGGCCACCTTTGACGAGAAGCATCTGCAGGAGGCCAACCGCCTGGCCCGGGAAACGATCCGCCGCTTCTACGATGGCAGCGGCGCCTTCCACCTCACCCCGGCCGACGGCGAACCATTGCTGCACCGCCCCCGCGACACCTCCGACGGGTCAACCCCCTCCGGCACCGGCGTAGCCGTCATGACGCTCCTGCGCCTGCTCCCCTTTACAGGTGACGATACCTTCCGGGAGATTCCCGAGGCCGTCTTCCGGGCCCACCGCCAGCAGATGGAGCGGATGCCGGGCGCCTGCGCCACCCTGCTGCTGGCCCTGGATCTTTACCTCAGCGGTCCCACGGAGGTTACGCTGGTAGGACCGGCACCCGAGGAATGGCTGAAGGAACTGGGCCGCCTCTACGTGCCCAATCTGGTACTGACCCGGACAGACAGCCCACGGTCAGACGTGCCCATCTGGGCTGGAAAGATGCCGAAGGATCATCACCCCACCATCTACGTCTGCCGGAACTTCACCTGTTCCCCGCCGCTTACCTCCTGGGAAGAGGCCAGGGCATACCTTGCGAATCCCTGACCAGGGCCGAACCCCGCCCGATGATCATCAACAAGGCACACGCCCCGAGCGGCTATGGTGTCAAGTGGAAGCCGACGACTCAGGCAGCCCCGCCAGGTGTGGCGGGGCTGCCCTGCTCCTCCCTGCTAAGGGGAGCACTTTTTGTTTGCGCATCAGAGACTTCTTGCCGCCATCTTGCAGTCTGTAGCGTACCTAGTTAATTTGACAATTAATAAGACTGCGTGCACACGTCACGGACGAAGGGTATGACTCCAGACTTCCCCGAAAACCACGAGGCGGTGGCTCAACGCAGTGGCCCAACCGATGGGATGGGTCTGTGTCCAATTTTGCTCGCGGGAGGTGAGACGGTGGCGCTTACCGTTCGTGACGTGATGGCTCTGGGGGCGCTCTCCCTGGCTACCCTTCGTGCTGGAGAAGCAGGCCTCGACCGGGAGGTCAGGTCTGTGACAACCATGGAGGTCCCGGATATTGCACCCTGGATGCGGGGTGGCGAGTTGATTGTCACCACCGGATACGCCCTGCACCAAGATCGAAAGGCGCTGATTGCCCTCATCGACAAGTTGGCCGATCGAAATGCGGCCGCTCTGGCTATCAAGACAGGGCAGTTCATCGACCAACTGCCGGCCGAGATGATCGAACGGGCAAATGCTCGATCACTGCCACTGTTTGAATGGCCGGCCCATGTCTCCGGCCACGACATGATTGACCCCATCGTTAGAGCGTTGCTGGACCACCAGGCCACCCTGCTCCGCAAGGGGGAGGAGATTCACCGGGAGTTGACCCGCGTCGCCTTGGAAGGTGGCGGTTACGGCGCCATTGCGGAGACGTTGGCCCGTCTGGTGGGCAACCCAGTCACCATTGAAGACCGCAACCTCCGTCTCCTTGGCGCATCCTCCCACGATGGAACCCTGGACCCCACCAGGCTGATGACCCTGAGTCTGGGCGGCAGTCCTCCGGAAACCTACAAGAAACTGGAGGATTTGGGCTTCCTCAAGCGGTTGGCTGAAGAGAGGAAACCGCTGAGGCTGGAGCCCCTGGTCGAAGGGGATCGCAAGCGCGTCATAGGCCCGATTCTGATTGACAATCAGTTGGAAGGCTATGTCTGCATTCTGGAGAGCAATCGCCCCCTGGGCGACCTGGAGATTGTGGCAGCCGAGCAAGCAGCCACATTGGTCGCCCTGGAAATGGTCAAGGACCGGGCGGTGCAGGAAGCGCAGGGGCGCCTGGCCCGCGACTTCGTCGACGATCTGCTTGCCGGCCGCATCTCCCGACGGGATATTGCCGAGCAGCGGGCCAGGTACTTCGGCTGGGACCTTACGGACAAATACGGAACCATGCTGATCCGAATCGACGGACTGGCCCAGGAGACACGCCTGGAACTGATCGGAGAGGTAAAGAGCAGAGTGTTTGATGTTGTTCGTACCCTGCTGAAGGCCATTTCGCCAAAGAGTATCGCCGTGTATCGCGCCGAGGGAATCCTCGTGCTGCCGCATGTGTCCCGGCTTGAGGCGTGGCACCAGGAGGTCCGTCGTCTGGCTGAACGGATCCAGGAAGACCTCTGCGCCCAGCGTTCCGCCATTTCCGTCTCCATCGGCATCGGCAACCCTCGTCCCGATGTGCTCGAGTTGCACCGAAGCTGGCAGGAAGCCCGTGAAGCCCTTGAGATCGGCCGGCGGGTCTGGGGAAACGGCAGCATCACCCTGTGGCAGGACCTGGGGCTGTACCGCCTTCTCCATCGAATGGACCCGGACGAGTTAGCCGCTTTCGCACGGGAACACCTGGGCCCGCTGGTGGCGTACGACGAGGAGAACGGCACGGCGCTTCTAAGCACCCTGGAGACCTATTGCGAGGAAGACGGGAACCACGTGCGAGTGGCAGAACGCCTCTTCCTGCACCGAAATACCGTGCGCTATCGCCTTCGGAAGGCCGAAAAACTGCTCGGAATGAACCTGGACAATCCGGAGGTGCGCCTCCTGCTGGGTGTTTGCTTCCGGATTCGCCGTTTGGTGGGATGATGGGGTGACCTTGCGAGGTCACCCCTTTTTTGTGCACTGTGCACAGCCACGAACCGCGTTTTTTGTTCCCAAAATATGAAGTTAACTTGTTTGCTGAAGCGAATAGGACATGTCACACCCGTAAAGCGCCAAAGATCGCGACCTCGGCGGTGCCATGGAGGTGCGCCATTACGCTGGGAAAGGAGGACGAAGGCATGACCACGCTCCGCGCCCGCCCCAAGGTGGGGCTGATTACGATTGGCCAGTCGCCCCGCGTGGACATGGTACCCGAAATGCTTCCTCTGCTCGGAGATGTGGAACCCCTCGAACGCGGTGCTTTGGATGGTCTCACGGCGGAGGAAATCCTCCACCTGCGGCCCGGCCCCGGCGACTACACCCTGATCACCCGCCTGCGGGATGGCTCTTCCGCCGTGATCGCAGAACGCCACATCTTGCCCCGTATGCAGGCAGCTATCGACGAGATGGAAGCGGCCGGTGTCGATGCGATCGTGCTGGTCTGCACGGGTGAGTTCCCGCCCTTTCGGCACACAGTGCCCCTCCTGACAGCTGAACGACTGATTGTCGGCGGCGTAAGGGCCATTGCCGCCGGCAGCCGGCTAGGCGTGATTTGCCCTCTGGTTGCTCAAGTGCAGCTGACCTACGAGAAGTGGAGCAGTGTGACCTCTGATTTGCACGTAGAGGCAGGATCGCCTTACGGTGACCTTTCGGACTTGCGGGAGGCTGCTCGCAGGCTGCGCGAGACCGCGGTCGAGTATGTGGTGCTGGACTGCATGGGTTACACCAAGGCCATGAAAGATTTGGTCAGGGCGGAGGTACGTGTTCCGGTCCTGCTGGCTCGCAGCATCGTCGCCCGACTGGCTGCGGAGGTGTTGGCATGATTGGCCTCATTCGTGTACTTACCATCTCCGATCCCGAAGTACTCAGCCGACATGGCCGGCTTCTGGAGGCCCGATACGGCCTGAAAACCGTGAGCCGGTGCATTCCAGACCAGCCCCATGGGATCTACGACGACGCGACCGAGGAAATTGCCCGACCGAAGATTGTGGCCCTTGCACGGGAACTGGAAGCGGAAGGCGCCCGCGCCATCTTCATTAGCTGTGCCGCTGACCCGGCGCTCGAAGAAACACGAGCCGCCGTCAGGATTCCCGTGGTGGGCGCGGGGTCCGCAGGTGCGGCCTTGGCGCTGGCGCTGGGAGGCCGGATCGGCGTCCTCTCCATTACCCCCGACGTTCCGGCTGCCGTGGCCCGGGTCCTGGGTGAGCGGATTGTCGCCCACTGCGTTCCCGAGGGCGTCAGCAACACCACCCACCTGATGGAACCAGGCGGCGTCGAACGATCCATGGCGGCTGCCCGCCAGTTGGTGGCCGCGGGTGCGCAAGTCATTCTGCTTGCTTGCACGGGGTTCGTCACCATCGGCATGGCGCCGAAGATCCAGGCCGAACTGGGCGTCCCGGCCGTGGACCCCGTTCTGGCCGGCGGGCTCATGCTTTCGTACGTACTGGGCAACCAAGCAACCCTGAAGGAGGGTGACACATGCTCTTGACAAGGGATGCGGTCCGGAAGGCAGCGCTTGGAGGCGCCTTTCTGGGCGGTGGTGGAGGCGGTTCCATGGACGAGGGCATCGCCCTTGGCGAACTGGCCATCGCCGTGGGTGAACCTCGACTGGTGAACCTAGCCGATCTGAAGCCCGATGACCTGATTGTCACGGTCTCCGCAGTAGGTGCCCCCGCCGCCAAGGACCAGTATGTAAAGCCGGCAGATTTCGTGGTGGCCCTGAAGGCAATCAACGATCGACTGGGCGGAAAAGTGGCTGGGTTAATCACCTCGGAAAACGGGGGCCTGGCTACCCTAAACGGCTGGTTCCAGTCGGCCATGACCGGCATTCCGGTGGTGGACGCTGCGTGTAACGGCCGGGCCCATCCCACCGGCGTCATGGGTTCCATGGGTCTTGACACCCGCCCGGACTACCACTCGGTGATGGCCGCTGTGGGCGGCGACCCCGCCAAGGGGCGTAGATTGCAGATCGTGGCGGAAGGCGCCCTCGGGGTCGTGGACCGCATGGTTCGTCAGGCGGCGGTGGAGGCAGGCGGCATGGTGGCAGTGGCCCGCAATCCCGTACCCGCAGCGTATGTCAAGGAAAACGGCGCCCCCGGCGCTATCAGCCTCGCCCTGGAACTGGGCGGCATTATTGATGAGACGCGCTCCAAGGGTGGTCGGGCCGTGGCGGCTGCGCTGGTGGACCGACTGGGCGGAACGATTCTGACCGAGGGCACGGTGACGGGTTACCACCTGGAGACCACCGGCGGGTACGATGTGGGCCGGCTCGAGGTGGAAGACGTCCGTCTGACCTTCTGGAACGAGTACATGACGGCCGACCGGAACGGACAGAGGCTAGCCACGTTCCCCGATCTGATTGCCACCATTTCCGTGGACACCGGCCTGCCCGTCTCCTCAGCCATGATTGGCAACGGACAGCGGGTGGTGGTGGTGGCGGTGCCCAAGACCCGACTGATCCTGGGCGCCGGTGTTCGCCGTGCTGAGACGCTGAGGCCTGTGGAGGCTGTGCTCGGCGAGGAACTGGTCCGCTACTTCTGAATGGTGCTGCACGAGTGACACGCCGAAGGGGGACAAACGCGATGTCTTTGAAGCATGTTCTGGAGATTCTCAGCGTCGTGGACAGCCCAAAGGCAAGCGGCGATACGGTTCGCGAACTGTTCGCCCAGCGTGGCTGGACTGAGGTGCAAGTCCAGACCGTGCAGGGGTCTCAGGGCTCCACCGACTTTGTGAAGGTGACCGTTCCGGGGCGGAATGGCAAGAGCCGGGGTGGCAGCGCCCCCACGCTCGGCGTGGTGGGCAGGTTGGGCGGTCTTGGCGCCCGCCCGGCCATGATTGGGCTTGTGTCCGACGGGGATGGTGCTGTGGCAGCCCTCGCCGCCGCGCTAAAGTTGGTGGATATGCATATGCAGGGCGATGTACTGGAGGGCGATGTGGTCATTACGACCCACGTGTGCCCCAATGCGCCTACTCAGCCCCATGACCCGGTTCCCTTTATGGGCTCGCCGGTGGACATGGCTGTCATGAACGCCATGGAAGTCACTCCGGAGATGGATGCCATCCTCTCCATCGATACCACGAAAGGCAACCGTCTGGTCAACCACAGGGGCATTGCCATCACGTCACCCGTGAAGGAAGGCTGGATTCTCCGCATCACCGACGATCTCCTGAACACCTACCAGATCGTCTGCGGCCACGCCCCCGTGGTGGTTCCCATCAACATGCAAGACATTACCCCGTATGGCAACGGGATCCATCACATTAACAGCATCATGCAGCCCAGTGTGGCTACCACGGCGCCCGTGGTCGGAGTGGCCATCACCACCGAGAGCGCAGTGCCCGGCTGCGCCACCGGTGCCAGCCACGAGGTCGATATCGCCCTGGCGGTTCGGTTTGTCCTGGAGGTTGCCAAGAGCTACGGCCAGGGCAAGTTCAAGTTCTACGATGAGCAGGAGTTCAACCGGCTTCTTGAACTTTATGGAAGCATGAAAATCCTTCAGACGCTGCCCGGTAATTCGTAGTTCGAAAGGAGCTTACCCATGCTTTTTAACCGGAAGGGAACTATGTCAAGTACACAGCTCCCCTACCATCACCCCAGCGCTCTGGAGCCAGGCGTACTGATCCTGAATGTGGTACTGGGTGTGGTCGGCGCCATCATCGGCATGCAGTTGATCACCCAGCTGGGCATCACCCCGAACACATCCATTATCGGCGCACTGGTCGCCATGCTCCTCGCCCGAATTCCCCTGAGCTTCCTGCGTGGTTTTCGGTCAATTCATCGGCAGAATCTGGTTCAGACCTCCATCTCCGGCGCCACTTTTGGCGCAGCGAACTCGTTGCTGCTTCCGATTGGTATCCCTTATCTGCTCGGCCGTCAGGACTTGGTCTGGCCGATGCTGATCGGCGCGGCTGCAGGCATGTTTACGGACGCGTGGATGCTCTGGCGGGTCTTCGACTCCCGAGCCTTCCCGGGTTCTGCAGCATGGCCGCCCGGCGTTGCCAGCGCCGAAGCGATTCGAGCCGGCGACGAAGGCGGTCAAAGGGCCAGGCTATTGATCTACGGCATTGCCGGCGGCCTGCTCGGCTCTTACCTCAAGATTCCGATGTCCGCGTTTGGTGTCGCCTTCATCGGCAACATGTGGGCCTTGGCCATGTTCGGCGTCGGCCTCCTCATCCGTGGCTACTCCACGAACCTATTCGGCATCGACCTGAACGCGCTGTATATCCCACATGGAGTGATGGTGGGTGCAGGTACTGTCGCCCTTATTCAGATTCTGGCCATTTTGCGCGGTAAGGTCGGCAATCAGCAGGAGGCGGAGGCCAAAGAAGAGGTCGAACTGACCACCGATGACGCGACCCTGGCCCGGACGATTAGGATGGGCTTCGGCTTATACATCGTGTTTGCCGCACTGCTTGCGGTACTCAGCGGCCTGCACGCCCAAATGTCTCCGGCGAAGCTCGTCTTGTGGGTCGTCTTCGCGGCGTTCTCCTGCTTGGCCGCCGAGGTGATTGTCGGCCTGTCGGCCATGCACGCGGGCTGGTTCCCGGCCTTCGCTACAACGCTGATCTTCCTGGTGTTGGGCATGATCCTTGGATTCCCGGAAGTACCCCTGGCCCTGCTTACGGGTTACATCGCCTCTGGCGGACCGGCCTTCGCCGACATGGGCTACGACTTGAAGGCCGGTTGGCTGCTCCGCCGCCGCGAAAACAACCCGGATTTCGAGCGGGCGGGCCGCTTCCAGCAGTACCTGGCCAACAACATCGCGTTCGTTGTCGCTCTGATCATGGTGGCCATCTCCTGGCGGGCCTATTTTAGCCAGGACCTCTTCCCACCGGTGGACAGGGTCTTCGTCGCTACGATTAAGGCGGGGTTAGAGGATCCGAGCATTGCGATGCGCATCTTTCTGTGGGCTATTCCCGGTGCCGCCATCCAGTTCATTGGCGGTCCGGCCCGCCAACTCGGGATCCTGCTGGCGACAGGCCTCCTGATCCTCAACCCGAATGCCGGCTGGGCGGTGCTGGCTGGCCTCCTCATCCGGTTCCTGGTCAGCCGCAAGTACGGAGAGAAGGCCAACAGCCCGATGGAGATTCTGGCTGCTGGCTTCATCGCCGGCGATGCGCTCTACGGCTTCTTCAACTCCGTCTTGCGCCTCAGAAAGTAAGGCAGACCACACGGTTAGGGCACCAACCCCGCCGTTTCGGGGTTGGTGCCCCTCCATCACTTGACTGGACTCTCCAGATCGAAAGGGTGAGATGAGATGACTTTGACCGAGATTGCCAAGGGACTTCTCCAGTCCTCGCTGAACCTCCAGCCGGGCGAAAAATTGCTGGTCGTCACCGATCCAGCCCGCCGGACAATTGGCGATGCTCTCTTTGTGGCAGGGCAGGAATTGGGCGCCGACGCGGTCCTTGCGGTCATGTCGCCCCGTGAGGTCAGCGGGCAGGAGCCACCTGATCACGTGACCGCAGCCATGCTGGCTGCAGACGTGATCGTGGCCCCCACCACCCACTCCCTCACCCATACCCAAGCCCGCCTGAGGGCCAGTGAGCGAGGGGCACGCGTGGCCACGATGCCCGGGATTACGGAGGACATGTTCCGGCAAGGTGCGATCACCGCTGACTACAGCGTAGTGGAGCAGTTGACCGAGCGCGTCACGGCCATCCTGAACGACGCTGCGGAAGTCCGCCTTGTAACCGGCAACGGCCGGCACGTCTTGCGGATGAGCATCGCCGGTCGGAAGGCAATCTCCTCTACGGGCGTCTACCGGAAGCCCGGCCAATTTGGCAACCTGCCCTCCGGCGAGTCCTACCTGGCCCCTGTCGAGGGCACCGCCGAAGGCGAAATGCTGGTGAATGGCTCCATCGCAGGAATTGGCCGGTTGGACGCGCCGGTGCTTCTGAAAATTGCGGGCGGACGGTTGATCGCTGCCGAAGGTCCGGAAGGTGACCGCTTCCTGGCCATGTTGGACAAGTCACCCATGGGCCGGAACGTGGCCGAACTGGGCATCGGCACGAACGACAAGGCACGGCTGACAGGCAACATTCTTGAGGATGAAAAGATCTACGGTACGGTCCACGTCGCTTTCGGCAGCAATGACACGTTCGGCGGTACAGTCAAGGCGGGGGTCCATCTCGATGCGGTCGTGCTCGATGCGGACTTGTACGTGGACGGCCGGTTGTTGGTTAGCAAAGGCCAGATCCGAGTATAAGCCGCAATCCCCCGCTCGGGTGCGGTCCCGCCACATCGCCCTCGGCACCCTGGCGGAGAACTGTTGCGTCACAGGGAGAATACCCTGGGAGGTTCTCGGCTCTTACCGTCCCTGCTGAACCGCGGCCAGGGGATCCATCCAGGCCGCCCGCAGGGCCGGGCCTGTGGCGGCCGCCAGCGCCGTGGCAAGGGTGAGGCCCACCGCCGTCAGAGCCAGCCGCACATAGTCCCAGGGGGCCAAGGCGCCGGTCAGCTCCCTTGGCGCCAGAACCAGGGCGCCCAGCGCCAGGCCCGTCCCCGCTACGGCTCCGGCGGCGGCCAGGCACAGGACTTCGCCCAGCACCAGGGCGACCAGCGCCCGGCGGCTGGCTCCCACGGCCCGCAGCATCCCCAGCTCCCGGCGCCGCTCGGCCACCTGCACCGCGGTCAGCACCCCGACCATCAGCAGCAGGCCCACCCAGGCCCCCCCGGCAGCCGCCGCCAGATATCGCACCACCGGCTGCAGATCCCGGGCCACCCGGCGGGCCACCTGCTCAGCCACCACCACTGCGGCCTCTGGCAGCGCCTCTTCCACCTCCGGCAGCACCATCATGGGCTGGCCCCAGCGCTCCAGCCGGATGAGCAGTACCGACGCCGCCTTCCCCGCCGCCGGATGTCCCTGCCCGCCAGCCGTGAGGTCCCAGGGCACGATCTCCCGCACGCCTACCAGGGGCCTTTCTTCCAGGCGGTGCCGCCACTCCCCCGGGACCTCCGTAGGCACCGAGGGCGCCGTTCCCTCCACCAGCCACCGCTCCACCGCGTGCCTGTACGCCCGGGGCGCCACCACCAGGTCCGCGCCCAGCCGCTCCAGCCCCGACTCCAGGACCCGGCCCATACCGGTCAGAAGCGCCCCGGCGCCCAGGAAAGCCCCGGCGGTCACCACGGCGGCACAAAAGCCGGCGAGGCTCCGCCACGGCGACCGGACGATCCCCTGCCACATCAGGATCACCCGGGTCACGTGGCGATGACTACGAAGCAAGAACCAGCCTCCCTTCCGCCAACCCCAGGTGCCGGGTGGCCAGTCCCACCAGTTCGCGGTTGTGGGTGGCCAGCATTACGGTGCAGCCGCGCCGGTGCTCTTCTTGGAGCAGATCGCTGATGACCTGTTCCGTCTCCGCGTCCAGGTCGGCGGTGGGCTCGTCTGCGAAGATGAGGGCGGGCCGCAGCAACAGCGCCCGGGCCACCGCGACCCGCTTTTGCTGGCCGCCGGAAAGCTGCCAGGGCATCCGGTGGCCGAATCCCGGGAGGCCCACCCGCTCCAGCATTTCCTCCGCCCGCTGCCGGCTGGTCCTTTCCCCCCGGGGCAGAAAGGCATTGGGAAGGAGCACATTCTCCAGCACCGTCAGGGTCGGGATCAAACTGGCAAACTGAAAAACGAAGCCCATGGTCCGACACCGGAGCAAGGACCGTTCCCCGTCCGACATGTCCCACAGGTTCCGGCCCGCTATGCGCACTTCACCGGTGTCGGGCTTCAGCAGGCCGCTGGCGAGGGAAAGCAGCGTCGACTTGCCGGCGCCGGACCTGCCGGTGAGCACCACAAACTCGCCCGGCTGAATCGTGGTGCTCAGTTCCGCCAGAGCCACCACCCGCCCGCCCCGGGTGGGGTAACTCTTGCTGACCCGCCGCAGTTCAATCATGCTCTCCCTCCGTGAATCGCGTGGTGGGGCTCCAGCCTCAGGATCCGCCGGACCGGCACGGCGGCCGCCAGCACCGCCAGTCCCGCCGCGAGGGCACAGACAGCGATGGCCACACCTGCCTGTACGGCAGGCGACGGCCACAGAAAAGGCAGTGTGTAGCTGAAGCGGATCGCCCGCTGAAATAGACCGAAAATGCCGAAGCCCGCGGCCACCCCGGCCAGGCCGCCGGCGGCGCCCAGCACCGCCGCCTCTCCCAACAGCACGAGCGCCGTCTGCCGGGCGCTGGCCCCGATGGCCCGCAGAAGCCCGATCTCCCGGCACCGCTCCGCGCTGACTGTCGAGAACAGCAGCGCAAGCAGCACCCCGGCCAAGGCCGCCAGTCCCAGGGCCGTCGGCACCAAAAGCGCCATCAGCCCGGTCAGGCTCCGGATGACAGCCCGGGTCACATCGCCCCCGGTGAGCACTGCCACGCCTGGGATGCGCTCCGTGATCAACCGGGCCATCTCCGCCGCCCGCTCCGGCTCCGCCAGTTTGACCAGCACCGCTGAAATGTGCCCCTCGGGAATGGCCAGAGGTTTTTCCGCCAGCGTTGCGGAGGCCCGGGTCATCTCGGCCACAGCCTCCAGGGGCAGAAAGACCGTCTCATCCATGCCCATTCCGGTGGGATCCAGCCGGGCGGCAATCCGAAACTCCGTGCCGTAAAACCGCAGCGGGTCTCCTGTGAGTCCCAGGATGTGGTTTCCCACCAGCACATCCCGGGGGCCCAGCGGGCGGCCTAGCTCTTTCATCAGCCAGGGCTGGACGGTAAAGTCGGTCTCCGGGTCAAACCCCACCAGGAAAAGCCGTCCGGTACAGCAGGCCGAGGACGCCATGGTCTCCACGAACACCTGGGGTGAGGCCGCCTGGACCCCGGGCAGGGCGGCAATGCGGTCCACCACGCTGCCGTCCATGTAGAAGGCCATAGGTTCCCCCACCACCAGCGCCGTGTGGGTGGCCTCCGCCGCCCCCTCCGGCACCACCAGCAGGTCGGCGCCCAGCCGGGCGGTGCCAATGGCCAGGGCCCGCCGCACCCCCAGGCCGGTCAGCGCCCCCGCGTGCAAGATACCCGCTGCCAGGGCCACCGCCAGCGCCACCGCCACGGTCCGTCCGGGCCTTCGGAGCAAGTTGAACCAGACCAGCAGCAGGAAGGAGTCCGGCCACCCGCCGCGTTTCATCGCGCGCTTTCCACCTGCCGCAATTCCGGGGCGCCCTCCGCTCGCCGCACCCGGACCGCGCCGGCCAGGCCGCCCAGGGTGATCAGCCCGCCGAGCAGCAGAACGCCCGGCTTCAGGCTCAGATTACACGGCATCGCCGGATTGGCGCAGGTGGGGATCAACCACATCGGTACCACCAGCAGAAGCACCCCGGAGGCCACAGCCACCGCGCTGATCAGCCGCGCTGCCTGGTGGGCCGCGGTCATGATCAGGCCGATGACCATCACGAGTCCGCCGATTCCCAGGACCGCCCGTTCCGTCCAGGTGCAGCGCATGGGCGCCTGCATGCCGCTGGCCATCGTTGCAAAATGCCCGGCGTCCGCACACGTGTCCAGCACCAGGGTCCCCGCTACGGTAGCGGCGCCCAGCAGCAAAATCAACAACCCGCGCCAGCGCAGAGCTACCGCCGCCATGCCCATCGCTCCCCTCTCTGTGATCTTGCCGAAGCCTTCTCTGTATTCAAAATTATCCGACTTTCCAGTCGCTGTATATCCCGCGGAGGCCGTATGCGCAGGGACCCTACCTCAGGCCTCGGGGGGAGCGACATGGGCCTGTGCCCGAGTAGCGCCCGCGTCCTCAGGCGGAATGCGGCGGTCAATCCACTGGGCGATCTGCCGGGCGATCTCCGGCATCTCGGGCTCCGCCACCAGGTTGTGGCCCAGTCCTTCCAAGAGCCGGAACTCCACGTCCGGATGGCCGATGCGCCTGCTGAAGCGGCGGCTCGCCTCGGGACAGACCAGTTGGTCGGCTCCCCCGTGCAGGATCAGCACCGGGATCCGGATCCCACGGGCCTCCCGCCAGGCTTTACGGAGGGAGCGGAGCGTCTCCAGGTAGAAGCGGGCGGTGTAGGTCGTCACCCAGGTTTCATCCTGCCGTGCCCGCTCCAGGTGGGTGAGGTTGCGGGTGGTCATCACCGGCTCGGCGACGACCGGCACGTACCGGTCCGGGTCCAGCAGGGCCCACAGCCACACCTTGGCCACCGCCCCCAGGGGAGGCCGGCGCCTCAGCTTCAGCCCCGGGGACAGGGCGATCACCCCGGCCAAAAGATGCCCGTTGCGATATGCTGCCCGCAGGGCCAGGTGCCCTCCCATGGAGAGACCCAATAGAAAGCAGGGCCGCCCCGGGTTGCGCGCCCGGGCGCGGTTCAGCATCACGGTCACGTCGTCCAGAAACCGGTCGTAGGAATCGATATGGCCCCGGCGGGCCCGGGAGAGACCGAACCCCCGCTGGTCGTGGGCGTACAGACTGAAGCCCATGTCAAAAAGGCAGTCCCCCATGGCGGTAAAGGGCCCGCTGTGCTCCCCCTGTCCATGCAGGTACAGAATCACTGCTCTGGCGTCCGCCCGGTGCCATTCCCGATAGGGAATCCGCTCCCCGTCGGGGGCTGTGATCTCTCCCAACTGGTGGCCGTCCGGTCTGCCACTGACCCACAGCATCGCCTCATCCCACCTGCCCTGGATCTCCGGCCTGCGCCCGGGCACCCTCCTCTTCCCGCCCGGGCCGCGGCATCGCATCCCAGATCATACGCCGCCTCGGCCTTCGAAGTGATTGCGCCGCTGCCTGGCAAAAAGGGCCGCCACCGGCCGAAGCCGGGCAGCGGCCCGCTGTCTTCATGAGGATCTCAGGGAAAGGCCCACCGAAACAACAGAAAAATCGCCGCAAAAGCTGCAAACATCCCCAGCAACGTGGGCAGGAGAACCTGGTAGGCTGCGAGGATCATCGCCAGGGTGTCCTTCCACCCCAGCGGCGGCAGGGACTCATCCCTGTGCGCTTCGGACGCGGTGCGCTGCTTCCGTGCCTCCCGCCGGAGGGCCAGTTCGTCATTCCAGGGCCCCTGCCGTGGCATAGGCCACCTCCTCCCGGGCCAGGCTCCCATAAATGAACCGGTACACCCGGTGATCCCTGAGCACCAACGCCACGTACCGTCGGGTCTCCGGAAACGGAATCTGCTGCAGAGTCCGATGTTCGCCCGTCCACTGCCGCATCTGCAGCCAGCGGGCCACGTTGGTCCGCCCGCCGTTGTAGGCGGCCAGCGCCAGCACCGTGTCCCCACCAAACTCCCGGTGCAGCTCCGCCAAATACCAGCAGCCCATCCGGATGTTGTAGTGCGGGTCGTACAGCAGCTCTTCCGAGTAGGGAATCTGCATCTGAGCCGCGGCCCACCGGCCTGTCTCCGGCATGATCTGCATCAGCCCCCGGGCCCCCTGCGGCGAGGTGGCACCAGGCCGGAAGCGGGACTCGGTCCGAATGACCGCCGCCACCAGGAACGGATCGAGCCCGTATTCCCTGGCCGCCTGGAAGATGATGTTCTCATATTCCAGCGGGTAGACCTGCACGAGCAGCCACCGCCCGCCCACTAACGCCACTGTACATGCCAGCGCCAGCCACAGCACCAGCCTGGTTGTGCGCTTCCAGCCACGCAGCACAGCCGAATCTCCTTTACACCAGCTTACCGACCAGAGGCTCCCTCCACTACCCGCCGCCACGCGGCCACCACCTGTGCCCGGGTGGCCTCCACGGGACCGCGGTTGTCAATCACCACATCGGCCAGGCTCCGTTTGGCCTCCAGGCTCATCTGGGCGGCCACCCGGCGGGCCGCCTCCTCCCGGTCCAGCCCGTCCCGGGCCATCAACCGGGCCAGTTGCGTCTCCGGATCCACATACACCACCCAGACCTGATCCACTTGCCGGTTCAGGCCTGTCTCCAGCAGAAGCGGCACGTCCAGCACCACCGCCGGTTTCCCCTGCCGGCGGTACTCTTCCACCCGGGCCCACATCTCCCGGCGGACCGCCGGATGGACAATGGCCTCCAGGGCTTTCCGGCGCTCGGGATCGCGGAAGACCACCTGTGCCAGGGCGGCCCGGTCCAGCGACCCGTCGGGTCGAATCACCCCGGGACCGAACTCCCGGGCGATCTCCGCCAGAACCGGCGTTCCGGGCGCCTGCAGTTCATGCACGATGGCGTCGGCATCCACCACCGGAGCGCCCAGTTCTCGCAACATGCGGCTGACCGTGCTCTTGCCGCTGGCGATGCCGCCTGTGAGGCCAATCACCCGCATCGCTCAGTCCCCCGTCTCCACCCGGTAAGGCGCGAGCTTCTCCAGGGTGCTGGACCGGAGCTCCCGCTCCGGCGTCAGTTCCATGCGCCAGCGGCCACCGCCCAGCGGGCGGATGGCCAGCTCTCCCGTCACCCCGATGTTGTCCCACAGCTTCTTGACAACGTCGCGCAGTTCCTTTTCGCTCTCAAACTCAAAAGTAAGGGTTTCCATCCCATCACGCACCTTTCTCGTCGGATCCTCGCCCGCTCCGGTATTGCCCGGGCGGCTCTGCCGCCACGGCCACGCTGTTGCCCCGGCGCCCGGCCCTGGCCCGGCGCGGCCTCAGCGTAACCCCTTCCGGCACCGGCTGGCAACGCGGGCAGAAGTGGGTTCCCCGCTGGGCCACCGCCACCTTTTGGATCGGCGTGCCGCAGCGGGGGCACGGCTGCCCCGTCCGGTCGAACACCTGCAGCCGGTCGTACATCTGTCCGGCCTGTCCGTCGCCGTCAAAGTAAAGGGAAAAGGTGGTGCCCCTCAGGGCCACCGCCTCCCTCAGGATGTTCCGGATGCAGCCATGCAGCCGGCAAACCTCCGGCTCCGTCAGCGTGTTGGCCGGACGGGCCGGATGGATGCCCGCGCAAAAGAGCGCCTCGTCCGCATAGATGTTGCCCAGGCCCGCCACCAGCGACTGGTCCAGCAGCGCCGCCTTTACCGGCGACCGGTGCCGCTGCAGTTTCTGGTGCAGGTAGCTGGCCGTAAACGTTTCACCCAGCGGTTCCGGCCCCAGGGAGGCCAGCCCGGGAGGCATTCCCTCCCCGTCCGGCCCCAGCAGGTGGAACCCGCCGAATTTCCGCTGGTCATCGTAGCGGAGTTCCCGGCCGTCATCCAGGTGAAAGACCACATGCAGGTGCTTGTCCCGGGGCCTGTCCGGCGCCGTGACATACAGGTGCCCGCTCATCCGGAGATGGGCCACCAAGGTGCGGGAGCCCAGCCTAAACAGCAGGTACTTCCCCCGGCGCTCGATATCCGTAAAGCAGGCCCCCTCCAGTTCCTCCCGGAAGCGTTCCGGTTCCGGGTAGTACACTTGGCGGGGCGTAATAATCTCTACCCGTACGATGCGCCGCCCTATGACCTTATCATAAAGGGTCCGGCGTACCGTCTCAACTTCGGGCAGCTCCGGCATCGTCTGCTACACCTTCTCCATCGAGTACCAATCCTTGCCTGCCTTCAGCTCCACCTTCAGCGGCACGGACAGCTGCATGGCCCCCTCCATCTCCCGTTTCACCAGTTCCTTCAGGGGCTCCAGGTCCTCTTCGGCACACTCGAAAAGCAACTCGTCGTGAACCTGTAGAATCATGCGGGCCCGCAGCCCCGACGCCTTGAGGGCCCGGTGCACGGCCACCATCGCTTTTTTCATGAGATCCGCCGCCGTCCCCTGGATCGGCGTGTTGATGGCCATCCGCTCCGCGTTCTGGCGGATGCTGAAAACCCGGTGGTGAATCTCCGGCAGGTACCGCTTCCGCCCATCCAGGGTGGTGACGTAGCCCTTCTCCCGGGCCTCCGCCTTCTTCTGATCCATATAGGCTTTGACGCCGGCAAATCGCTGGAAATACGTCTCAATGAAAGCCTTGGCTTCCTGCCGGCTCATGCCCACCGCCCGGGCCAGTCCGAAATCGGTCTGGCCGTAGATGAGGCCAAAGTTCACCGCCTTGGCCTTGCGCCGCATCTCCGGCGTCACCTGGTCCATCGGCACATCCCAAACCACCGCCGCCGTGCGGGTATGAATATCCTCGTCCTGCTCGAAGGCCTCCCGCAGCGCCGGATCACCGCTGAAGTGGGCCACCACCCTGAGCTCAATCTGCGAGTAGTCGGCCGCCAGGAACACGCACCCTTCACGGGGCACAAAGGCCCGGCGAATCCGCCGTCCCTCCTCGAGGCGGATGGGGATGTTCTGCAGGTTCGGATCCTTGCTGGAGAGGCGGCCGGTCTCCGTCACGGTCTGGGTGAAGGTGGTATGGACCCGGCCGTCCCGGGCCACCAGAGTGCCCAGGGCATCTAGATAAGTCCCCTTCAGCTTCGTCAGGGTCCGGTAATCCAGGATCTTGGCGACGATCTCATGCTGGGGCGCCAGTTCTTCCAGCACTTCCGCGTCGGTGCTGTAGCCGCCGCTCTTGGTCTTTTTGCTCGCAGGCAAGCCCAGCCGCTCAAACAGCACCTCGGCCAGCTGCTTGGGGCTTCCGATATTAAAGACCGTGCCGGCCAGGGCGTAGATCTCCGCAGTCAGCTGTTCGATCCGCTCCCCGACCTCCCGGCTCATTTCCTGAAGCGCCACCGGATCGATGCCGACGCCCGCGGCCTCCATTTCCGCCAAGATGGGCAAAAGCGGCATCTCGATGTCCCGGAACACATGCATGAGGCCTTCCCGCTCAAGCGCCTCCGTAAGCCGCTGCCGCAGGGCAGGCACTGCCGCGGCCCGCGTGGCCAGGGCCTCCGGCGTCTCCCCTTCCGGCAGCTCGCCCAGCCCATGCTGTCGGGCCAGGTCCTCCAGCCGGTACACGCTTCTGCCCGGATCCAACAGATAGGCCGCCACGATGATGTCGAAGACCGGCTCGGCGGGCTGCCGGCCCTGCCCGTAGGCCCAGTTGTACAGCGGCTTCAGGTCGAACCCGATAATGGGACGTCCGGACTCGAGCAGCTCCGCCACGCCCCAGGCAGCCTCGCCTTCCGCATACAAGACGGCCTCCCCGATGCCTACGGCGACGCGGACCGGCTCCGGACAGCCCGGGTTGTCCGGAGGAACCCGGCAGGAGGCCACCAGGGTCAGTTCCGCCGGATTCGCCTCCGCTACCCGGCTGACCAATTCCGCCGCCGTCAGCATCACCACCGGCTGGACCACCGGAAAGGCAGACCGGGCCTCGACCTCGGCCACCGCCGCCGCCTCCGGTGCGCCCTCCGGCGGCGTCACTTTGGGCAGCAGACTCTTGAACTCCAGCCGCTTAAACAGGGGCACGGCCGCGGCGTAATTTGGCTCCCGCACCCGAAGCTCCTCCGGATCGAAGGTCACGGGAGCATTGCGATCGATGGTAGCCAGGCGCCGGGAAAGGTACGCAGACTCCCGCCCGGCAGCCAGCTTCTCCCTGAGAGCCCCCTTGATTTCCTCCAGATGGGCATAGATCTCGTCCAGACTTCCGTACTCGCCCAGCAGCTTCAGGGCGGTCTTCTCCCCCACCCCCGGCACGCCGGGGATGTTGTCCGACGGATCCCCCACCAGCGCCTTCAGGTCCACGATCTGTTCCGGTCGCAGTCCCAGATCCGCCATCAGCCGTTCCCGATCGTAGCGGACCACATCCGAAATGCCCTTCTTCGTAAAGAGGACCGTCACACGGTCATCGATCAGCTGCAAGGCATCCCGGTCACCGGTGACCACCAACGCTTCGATCCCCTGCTCCGCCGCCTGCCGGGCCAGTGTGCCCAGCAGATCGTCGGCCTCGTACTTCTCTACCTGGAACCACGGAACGTTGAGGGCGGTCAGCACCTCCCGGAGCAGCTCCAGCTGAGGCCGAAACTCCTCAGGTGCGGCTTTCCGAGTGCCCTTGTAGGCAGCGTACTCGGCATGGCGGAACGTCTCCCGGCCCATGTCAAAGGCGACTGCCAGGTAATCGGGTTTTTCCTCCTCCAGCAGTTTAAAGAGCATCGTCAGAAAGCCATACACCGCGTTGGTGTAAATCCCATCGCTGGTTGAAAATAGGCGTAGCGCGTAAAAAGCCCGGTTCGCCAGGCTGTTGCCATCGAGCAAGATCAGTTTCCGGGCTTGCGTCAAGGCCTTCACCTCTCCTCCATCCCGAGATAGCCTGACCGCCAAGCTGATCACCTTATATGTGGAAGCTGCCGGTTCCTAAGTATGTTCAAGGCTCGCAGCGCAGACTCCTTCGCACATAGGCATACAAAAAGCGGAGGCGACAACCGTCCCTCCGCTGGCTGAATACGCTATTCAGTACGCAAAGGTGACGCGCACTCGGGCCCGGAACCGGCAACCGCTGGGTGTGGAGCAGGTCTCGCCCGACTCCTCCAGCACCTCCAGCCCGTGCATCTCGCCCAGACTGACGCCTCCCGCCCGGGCCAACGCCTCAGCCTGACGTCTGGCATCCTCCAGAGCGGCCTTGATGGCCGCCTGCCGGCTATGTTCCGGATTCTGAAGGCTGTAGACCGGCGCCGCCCGAGAGGTGGCCCCTGCCGCCAAAGCAGCTTCGGTCACGGCTTGCAAGCGGTTCAGATTCCGCAGCACCACCCGGATCTCACGGGTGGCTGTAAAGCCGGCAATCGTCGTGGATCCCGAAGACGGCTGCGTCTCAGCGGAAACCACCGCTTCGGACACGGAAATGGCGTCGGCATCCACCCCTGCACTCTTCAGGGCCGCCACCACCTGGTCGGCCGACGCGCGGGCAAGGGCCTCTGCCTCCACCGCAGAAGGCCCCCACTGCCAAATACCAAACCGCAGTTCAGCCTGATCCGGTCGTACCACCACAGCCCCCTCACCCAAAGCCGAGAGGAACCGGGGTGATGAAACCGCCACATTCCCGGACGGGTTCGCCGGCTGCACCGCCACCAACAGCAGCAGAGCCACCAAAGCCAGCGAACCCGCCAGGAGCACAAACTGTTGAGGCTTCACGAAAACCCGCCACCCCTACTGACCGCCGGACTCTACCCGCACGGTGATCAGGGCGGAATCCACCTGCCCCTTCACCAGGTCCAGCGCCTGGGAAGTCTCAGCAATCCGCTCCTCCAGCGCCTTTTGCAGCCGCTGGGCATCCTCCAGGGCCGCCGGGTCATCCAGCGAAGCCATCTGCTCCTTCAGACTCTGGAGTTGCTGCTGATCCGCTTCCAGACGGGAAGTCATGTCATGGATCTGCGGAGCCAGGTCAACGGCCGTCTCCGCCGGCTCAACCGGCAACTGAGCACCAGGCAGGGAACGCACAGCCGACACCACCGCCGACCGCTGTGCCGCCGGAACCGTGATCAGGATGCTGTCGGACTCGGCCCTGGGCTTAAAATCCCGCAGGGCGCTGACCACCTGTTCCTGGCTGACGCCCGACACAACCATCGTGATGGAATAGCTGTACATCGGCTCCCATTCGGCCGGCTCTTCGGGCGTGGTGAACCCGCCGCCAGCGGCCCGAGCCTCACCGGACGTACCGCCGGTGACGGTGCCCCTGCTGCCCGGTTGGCTGCTCGTACCGTCCGGAAGATCCACTGCGCCGCCCGGATCCAGGGAGGCTATGTCGTGTCCGCCAGACGGATCCTGGAAACCGTTTCCGGATGCGGGATTGGCGGGTCCTGACTTTCCACCCTTCTCTCCGGTGCCCGGGATGATCCCTGACACCACCGTGCCCGTGGTTCCGGGATCAGGTCCATTGCTGGAAACCTGGAAGCGGCTAGTCGGCGCTTCAAGCCCCAGCATGCCGCGAACCTGCGGCAACGAACTGAAAGCAATCGCGAGGGCTGCTGCTGCAGCCGGCAGGGCCCATCGGATGATGCGTCGCTGCCAAGTGCCGGCGGCTGTCTTATGGCGCTCCTGCAAGGCAGGAGGCTGCAAAGCCACCAAGCGCTTACGGAGTTCGGGATGGAAAGATGGTGGAACCTCAATCTCGTCCAGAGAGGCTACCAGTGCGATCGTCTGGCGGAGGGAGTCCACTTCATCCGCACACGTAGGACAGCGCCGCAGGTGCTGCTCCACTCGGAGGAGCTCTCCCGGCGTTAGCTCGCCGTCCAGGTATGCGGAGAGCAGACCTCGCACTCCGTCACAGTTCATTGGTTTTCCTCCTCCTACCGCTGTAGACGACCTTCGGCTCCAAAAGTTCCCGACGCCCGAACATTTCTTTTAACGCATTTCGTGCCCGGTTAAGCCGGGACTTCACGGTGCCGAGGTTGATCCCCAGCATTTCGGCAATCTCATTATAGGAGTACCCCTGAATGTCACGCATGACTACGACAATTCGGTACTCTTCGTCCAGGGCGTTGATCGACTCCTGAACAGCCCGCTGGATTTCGAACCGTTCAAGCGTCTCCTCAGGACCATCGGCACGGTCAGCCACCGCTAACTGCCGCACCATATCCCCGTCGGTGCCTTGCACCGGTTCATCCAGGGAGGAGATCCGTTCCCTGCGCCGCTTGCGCAGTTCGTCGAGGCACGCGTTGTGAACGATCCGAAAGAGCCACGTAGCAAAGGAGGAGTCACCACGGAACTCAGGCATAGAGCTGTATACCCGCAAGAAGGCTTCCTGGGCAATATCCATGGCATCCTCGAGGTTGCCGGTCAGGCGGTAAGCCGTGTTGAGCACCTTCTTCTCATAGTGGATGATTAATTGCTCAAACGCCTGGACATCGCCCCGTTTCGCCCGTTCTACGAGCAATTCGTCCAGGGACTTCGACACCTGGTTCACTCCTCCCCCACGTCGGGGCATTGTTGGAGACGTAACGGGAAGGCGCATTGTTCCCATCACAGGAGGCCGCTTCCAATCCCGGTCCCCAGGCTCCACGGTACAGCCCGCTGTTCGCGTCCACACCCGAGATGTCTACACACTGTAACATCATACGACTTACCACACACGTAAAGCAAAGGGAAGAACACCGCTGACTGACAAGATACGCCGATCCCTCATGCGATCATGACCCCCTTATGCTTCTTTTGTTTTCAAGATTTCCGGGCCAAACTCCTTGGGCTAAAGGCCAAGAAAACGTGGGGGAACGTGGCCGTGAAAGACTGGAAAGGGCAGTGCGCGACGCGATGAAGCCAACCCCAGGGCATGGGTAAGCAACCATCAGATCCGACGTTCTGCCACTGGAGGTTGGCTTTCGAAATCAGCATGTAGCGACCACAGGCGGGCAGTCGAAACAGCTCTGGCCGGGAAAACCGCGCATTGGATGGCGGGAAAAATCAAAGTGGTGCTTGAACCTTGGCAGCAGGCTGTGCTATGATAACAGGGCGCACAAGCCGAAGTGGTGGAACTGGCAGACGCGCTCGACTCAAAATCGAGTGGGGTAACCCCCCGTGCGGGTTCGACTCCCGCCTTCGGCACCAGTATTGATGCGGCTTCCAGGGTTTCGGCCCTGGAAGCCTTTTCTATTTGCAGCCATCCAGTACAGGCACAGTACAGTAACTACGGCAGTGCTTGCTTGTTACCGTTGCGTCATATTACCCAGCGATGATACCTTGTTGGTTAGGAAGATTCGAAACACAAAAGGAGGACAGTCCGATAGGCTGCCCCTCTTCCCTCCGGAAATCGAACCTACTCTCGTACAGATTTTGCGCCCTCCGTCCGCAGCCTGAGGCTGACCCCAGCCTCAACAGCCAGATGGAACCTTCCCTCCGGTGTGAAACCGTGCACACCCTACTGCGCGTCAACTTTGGGCGGCAATGTCCAATCGAATGCCCACTTGAGTAGGATAACGGCGGCATTCATAGTCCTAACGGACCATATCCTGTTGCCTGTCCAACATACTGCCTCGGCGGTGTGGAGTCGGACTTGGAACCCATAGAGAACTAGAACCTCTTTGCGGTAGAACAGAATAGGGGATCATAGTGTAAACAGATAACCCCACAGTGAACCGAAGTGGGTACAAAATAGATTAGGAACACCGGGGAGGGTGGAGCGTTGGCACGCATCTTGGTGGCAGAGGACGATATCGACATCGCCCGGCTGATCCAGTTCCAGCTGCAGTTTCACGGCTACGAGGTGATCACGGCCTCGGATGGGGCCGAAGCCCTCCAGCTCGCCCGGAAAGAGGCGCCGTCGCTCATGCTGATCGACTGGATGATGCCCGTGATGGACGGGCTTCAGGCCGTCAGTGCGCTGAAGGCTGACCCGGAGTTGCGGCACATCCCAGTCATCCTGATGACCGCCAAGGCCCAGAGCCAGGATGTGCAAGCGGGGCTGAAGGCCGGTGCCGCAGCTTACCTGGTCAAGCCCTTTCCCCTGGATCAGCTGGTGAAGACGATCCAGGAGGTGCTGGCTTGAACACCCGGAAACACAGGTGGGACGAGGGCTTCCGAGTACGAGTCCTGGGGCTTCTGGTGCTCCTGACCTCTCTGCTGGTGGGGCTGGGCATCGCCCTGACCCGTACCTACTCCCATGTAACAGCCCTGCAACAACAGGTAGAAAAAACCCGGCAGAATGTGCTACTGATGGAACAGGCTGCCGGTACCTATTCGGAAATGACTTCTGCCTTGCGGGGCTACCTTCTGACCGGTTCCGAACCTTTCCTGGAACCGTACATCTCCGCCCAGGCCCGTATCGACCTGATCCTGGATCAACTCAGAGCCAAAACAGATGGGGACCAGGCCAACCGGGTCGAACAGGTAGCCCTGTTGGTGAGGGACTGGCAGGAGGAAGTTGCCAAGCCGGCCATTGCGGCCAGGCAGGCCAACAGCCCGCAGGCCGCGCTGCTGGCGGTGGGTTCCGGCGAGGCCTATTCCGATGAAATCCGCAAGGCCAAGGACGAGTTTATTCGCACGGAATCGGATCGGCTGAACCAGGAGATGAACTCCGTCGCCCAGGCAGCCCGGCTGGTGAGGATCATCACCTGGGCCGGCGTGGGCATCGCCGGCTTCCTGGCTTACCTCGGCTTCTTCGTCCTCGCCAGCAGCTTTACCCGTTCCGTCGGGGCGCTCTCCAGCGCCGCAGCGGCCATTGCCGCGGGCAAACGGGGTGTCGTGATTGACAGGATCCCCGACGGTGAGCTGCAGGAAGTGGCGGACGCCTTCATGGCAATGAGTCAGACCTTGGCAAACCAGGAAGAAGAGCTGCAGAAACAGCGGGAGCAGCTCATCGCCCAGAACGAAGAACTTCTGGCCCAGCAAGAAGAGCTCCAGGCCCACGCCGCTGAGCTGGAGCGGCGGGACATGCGGCTCAGCCGGCTCAACCGCATCGGACAGGCCCTCCTGGGCACCATCGACCTGGATCAGCTCAGCTACCTGATCCTGGATGAGTACCTGGACCTCTTCGGTGGTCAGGCCGGTCTCCTGCTGGTGGCGGACAACAACAGCGAGGAAATGATCGTCCAGGCGGAGCGCTGGGCTTCTCCTGAGTGGTTGGGGCGCCGCGTGCGACCCACAGGGCCCCTGGACCGGAGCGTCAGCAAGGGCGAACTGGTGGTGGCCGACATTCCCGACACCGTGACCCAGATCAGCCTTTGGAGCTCCGAGGTCCAGGTGCAACGGGAGGTTTACATCCCGCTGGTCCACACCGCCCGGACCATAGCGGTGGCGGTGGTCGCCCTTCCTCCTGGCCGCGAGATCCCCGACGAGGCCCACTCGCTGTGGAACGGCATCGCCCGGGAAGCGGCCATGGCTCTGGCGGCGGCCATGAACCACCTGGAAGTCAAGCGCGCGCTGGTCGCCCTGCAGGAGCAGGCCGCCCAGGTGGAGGAACTGAACGCTCAACTCCAGGAAGAGCGCGATCGGGCAGCGGCGCAGCGCGACATCTACCTCTCCATCGTCTCCACCATGCGCCCCGGTGCCTGGTTCACCGATCCCGAGGGACGGCTGCTGGTGGTCAACGACCCCTTCCGGGAGTTCTTCGGCGATGTCCCCAAATCCGCCACACTGGATCAGGTACTCGCTACCATGGAACAGCGCTTGCCGCCCGGCAGTCCGTTTCTGCAGCAGGTCCGCGATCTCTTCGCCTCCCGCAACGGGGTCGCCGAGGGCACCATCGAACTGACCAACGGCTACACCCTCCAGTGGTCCTCCGCCCCGGTGGGCAAGGGCGACGAGGTGATGGGACGGCTCTTCACCTTCCAGGACGTGACCGAACTGGCCAAGCTGGACCGGCTGAAGTCCGAGTTCGTCAGCGCCGTCTCCCACGAACTCCGGACTCCCCTCACCTCCATCATCGGGTACCTGAGCCTGGTACTCAACGAACAGGTCGGTCCGCTGCAGCCGCAGCAGAAGGAGTTCCTGTCGGTGGTAAAACGGAACACCGACCGCCTCGCCAACCTGATCAACGACATTCTGGACATCCAGCGGATCGAGTCCGGACGGATGCCGCTGAAGTATCGTCCGGTGCAGCTCAGCGAGGTGGTCCGGCAGGTGGCCGAAACCTTCCGAGTGGCGGCCGAGCAGAAGGGCCTGACCTTTGAGGTCGACGCCCCCGAGACCGGCATCCCGCTGGTCTCCGGCGATCCGGACCGGATGACCCAGATCACCTCCAACCTCGTCAGCAACGCCGTCAAGTACACGCCCAAGGGGTGGGTGAAGGTCTCCGTCTACTACGACGAGAAGCAGAACCGTGTCTGCCTGGCGGTGGAGGACACGGGCATCGGCATCCCGCCGGCGGAGCAGAAACGGATCTTCGAGAAGTTCTACCGGGGAACCCACCCGTACGCCCGGGAGGCCGGTGGCACCGGCCTGGGACTCTCCCTGGTGAAGATGATGGTGGAGGAACAGGGCGGCGAGGTGACCCTGGAAAGCGAGCCGGACAAGGGCTCCCGCTTCACTGTCTCCTTCCCGCCGTATTCGGAAACGGGGACAACCCAGTAGCCAGCAATAAAGGCGGCGGTGCACTGTGGAGTGCACCGCCGCCTGTATTTTTCTCCGTTACAGCACCCGCAGTTCCTCGCTCCAGGCCTTGGGCGGGGCCAGGCGGGTGATCTTCTCGGCCGCCTCCAGGTACGCCTTCGATGCCGGATGGTCCTCCTTATCCAGCACGATGGGATCGCCTACATCGGAGCCGAGCCGCACATCACCCACCAGGGGAATCCGCGCCAGCACCTCGCAGCCGAGATGGTTGGCCAGCGCCTCTGCGCCGCCCTTGCCGAAGATCTCGTGTCGCTTGTTGCAATTGTCGCAGATGAAGTAGGCCATGTTCTCGATGACGCCGATCACCCGCTGATTGGTGCGCTGGGCCATTGCCCCGACCCGGCTGGCAACCTGGGTCGCAGCCGCCTGTGGCGTGGTCACCAGCACCAGGTCAGAGCCCGGCAGCATCTGCGCCACCGACAGGGCCACATCTCCCGTGCCCGGCGGCAGGTCGATCAGCATGTAGTCCAGCTTGCCCCACTGCACGTGGGTCAGGAACTGTTCCACCAGCTTGCTCAGCATCGGGCCCCGCCAGATGATGGCCTGGTCCTCATTCACCAGGGAGCCGGCGGAAATAAACGGAATGTCATGGGCCCAGACCGGCAGGATGGTCTCCTCATCCAACTGCTCCGGCCGGGACATGTTGCCCATCATCCGGGGAATGGAGAAGCCGTAAATGTCGGCATCGATGATGCCCACCGAATAGCCCAACTTCTTGAGGGCAGCCGCCAGATTCACGGTGGTGGTGGACTTCCCAACGCCGCCCTTGCCCGAGGCAACCCCGATCACGGTGGTGCGGGAAGCAAGAGCCATGGTGGTCTTGGCTGCGGCCTGGTGAGGAGTGCCGGAGCGCAGCTTGGCCGCCACCGCAGCCCGCTCCTCCGGGGTCATCGCGCTGAAGTGGACGGTGACTCTCTCCACCCCAGGGATCCGGCGCACTGCGGCTTCCACATCCCGCTCAAAACGGGCCCGCAGCGGGCACCCCATCACCGTCAGGTTGACGGTGACCGAAACATGGGAACCATCTATCTGGATATCCTTGACCATGTCAAGGTCAACGATATTGCGATGAAGCTCCGGATCGATGACGTCACGCAGGGCTTCCAGCACCTGCTCACGGGTAATGGCCATGTGTCTATTCCTCCTAGTCGGCAGGCGACCTGCGGATGGGTTTCTATGCTTGAGACGTCTGCAAGCCTGTCTTCAGTACGGATGCCCTATCCGTTTCCCTTGGCCGCCGGCCCCCTCCCCTGTCCGGCACATTCCTGTCCCTGGCTACCGCACTTTGACCTCGCCCCGGTAGACGGTTCCCCGCTCCACATCCAGGGTGATGACCATACCGTCGCTGATGCGGGAGAGAATTCCCTCGGCGCCGACGATCACTGGCTTACCCAGGGAAAGGCCGACCACAGCCGCATGGGAACTGAGGCCGCCCTCTTCCGCGATGATCCCGGCGGCCCGCTCCATGGCAGGAACGAAGGCTTCGTTGGTGCACCGGGCCACCAGGATGTCCCCCCGCTGCACCCGGTCGAGGTCCGCCTCGGACCGCACCACCCTAGCCATCCCCGAGACCCCGCCCCGTCCGATGCCGCTTCCCCGGGCCAGCACGTCGGCCACCATTTGCACCTTGATCATGTTGGTCGCGCCAGAGACGCCCACCGGCAGGCCCGCGGTGATGACCACCAGGTCGCCGCTCTTCACCAGCCCCGATTCCAGGGCGCCCTCAACCGCCCGGTCAATCAGGGCGTCGGTATTGTCCGCCTCCGGCTTCACCACCGGCGTCACGCCCCAGACCAGGGTCAGTTTCCGGGCCACCGCCTCATCGGGCGTCACGGCGATGATAGGACAGAAAGGCCGGTACTTGGCCACCATACGGGCTGTGAACCCCGACTTGGTGGCCGAAACGATGGCTGCGGCCCCCAGATCCGCCGCGGTGGCCACCGTGCCGTGACAAACCGCCTCGGTAACGGTATCCCGGGGGACGGTCCGCTGCAGCATCGCCCGATAGTCCAGTGCCGCCTCGGTACGCAGGGCGATGCTGGCCATGGTCCGCACCGCCTCCAGCGGATACTGGCCGGTGGCGCTTTCCGCCGAGAGCATCACGGCGTCCGTTCCGTCCATGATCGCGTTGGCCACGTCGGAGGCCTCGGCCCGAGTCGGCCGGGGTTTGGTCACCATCGATTCCAGCATCTGGGTGGCGGTGATGACCGGCTTGCCCATTTCGTTGGCCCGCCGGATCATCGCCTTCTGCATCAATGGGACCTCCTCGGCGGGCACCTCCACCCCCAGGTCTCCCCGGGCCACCATCAAGCCGTCGGAGACCTCCAGGATGGCGTCAAGGTTATCATACCCCTCTTGGGTCTCCACCTTCGAAATAATGGCCTGCTGACCGCCCAGTTCTTCGATCACCCGGCGGATGTCCAGCACATCCTGGGCTTTGCGGATAAACGAACCGGCCACGTAATCGACATTCATCTCCACCGCGAAGCGGATGTCCTCCAGGTCCTTGTCCGACAGGGCTGGCAGCGACACCTTGGTCCCCGGCAGGTTCACTTTCTTACGATCCGACAGGACGCCGCCCACCAACACCCGGGTCTCAATCTCCGTATCGGTGACGGCCACCGCCTGCAACACGATATTGCCGTCGTCCAGCAGCAGCCGACCGCCCACCGGCACGTCCCGGACGATGTCCGGGTACTGTACCCACACCCGCTCCTGGTCGCCTTCGCAGGGGCGTGTAGTCAGGGTAAAGCGGTCGCCTTCCCTCAGCAGAATCCGCCCTCCCCGGAAGGTGCCGATGCGGATTTCCGGCCCTTGCAGGTCAACCATGATCGCCACAGGCCGCCCCAGGCGCCGGCTGGCCTCCCGCACGGCCTCAATCCGGCGCCGGTGCTCCTCGTGACTGCCATGGCTGAGATTGAGCCTGACCATATTGACGCCGGCTTGCAGAAGCTTGAACACCATATCCGGGTGTTCCGTGGCCGGCCCCAGGGTGGCCACGATCTTGGTCTTTCGCACAACCATTGGCGAGTGGATCCCTCCTACCAGGCCGGGCCCGCAGCACACCCCCTAAATCGCCAGTTGCTCAGCCAGTTCCACCAACTCAGCAGAAACGGCTTTCTCCTTGCCCACCACGTTCTCCAGCGGCATGCTGACCAATTCGTTGTTAACCAGTCCGACGAAGAGCCCGGACTTGCCCTGGGCCAGCAGTTCCACAGCCCGTGCGCCCATCCGGGTGGCCAGCATCGCGTCCTCTGCCGTGGGCGCACCACCTCGCTGGATGTGGCCCAGCACCGTGACCCGGATATCGTATCCCGTCCGCCGCTTGATTTCCTCACCGATGGTGAAACCGCTGCCTACGCCTTCCGCGACGATGATCAGGGAGTGCCGCTTGCCCCGGTCCGAGCTCCGCTGCAGGCGCTGGATCACCAGGTCCATGTCCACTGGCCGTTCCGGAATCAGGATTGATTCGGCTCCGCCGGCCAGTCCGCAGGCCAGGGCAATCCAGCCGCTGTTCCGTCCCATCACTTCCAATACAAAGCAGCGATCATGGGAGGCAGCGGTGTCCCGGATCTTGCGGATCGCCTCCAGACAGGTGTTGACAGCTGTATCAAACCCGATGGTGCGATCCGTACCATAAATGTCGTTGTCGATGGTCCCCGGGATACCGATGCACGGCAGCCCCAACTTGGTCAGGGCCAGGGCCCCCCGGAACGACCCGTCGCCGCCGATCACTACCAGGCCCTCGATTCCGGCGGCTTTGGCCTGTTCAAATGCCTCCAGCTGCCCTTCGGGCTCCTTGAAGCGCTCGCTGCGGGCTGTGTGCAGGATGGTACCACCCCGGTGGATGATATCGCCGACGGAGCTGATCGTCATGGGAACAAAATCACCGTTGATGAGACCTGCAAAGCCCCGCCGGACTCCCACCACCTCCATGCCCAAAGTGTAGCCGCGCCGTACCACAGCACGAATCGCTGCATTCATGCCCGGCGCGTCGCCACCGCTGGTAAGTACGCCGATTTTCTTCATCCGCTTCGTCCCCTTCTCAGCCACATACTTACTGTTGCTTATGCAGGAATCGGGTCTGCGGACTTCGCCCAGTCCCTGGACCTTCCGAATGTCAGCAGACCCTTTGGGTGCAAGTGTTCTTTCGATACTGCAAGGCGGGATATGAAGCCGAAAGCCGTTGGGAAAACTTCAGGAGCCAGAGCAGGTCTGAACCGGTGAGCCACCCGCTTCGTATTCGCCAACTCCTGCCATAGAATCCTGCCGGGGGCAGGGACTTCATTGTTGGCAGGAACCGGTTTCGGTACACCGAATTGGGAACCACGGGGGTGCGGGTGCAGGCTTACACCATGATAACAATAAAACCACTTTCGCGGCAGAGAAAGTATCTGTAGCAACGATTTTGGAGCGAGGTGTTCTACAGTGTGTGAACGGACCCAGGGCGATCTGGCCCAGCGAATGGACGAGGCCAAGGCGGCCATTGTCAGCCGGGGAATCATTCCGCCCCGGATCGGGTTGATCCTCGGTTCCGGCCTCGGTGATCTGGCTGACCAGATCGAGGAGGCGGTACGGATCCCCTACAGCGAAATCCCACATTTCCCGGTCAGTACCGTGGCCGGACACGCCGGCCGGCTCGTCATCGGACGCCTCGCGGGCCAGCCCGTGGTGGCCATGCAGGGTCGGGTTCACTATTACGAAGGCTACCCCATGGAGCAGGTGATCTTCCCTACCCGGGTGATGAAAGCCCTGGGCTGCGACACGCTGGTGGTTACCTGCGCCTGCGGCGGTCTCAACCCGGACTTTTCCCCGGGAGACCTGATGCTGATTACCGACCACATCAACATGATGGGAGTCGACCCGCTCCGGGGCCCCAACGATGAGCGGCTGGGTCCCCGCTTTCCGGCTACCGTGGGGGCATACACCCCGGAGTTGCAGGAACTGGCCATGCGTGTGGCTCAGGACCTGGGCTTTCCCCTGCGCCAGGGCGTCTATGTAGCGATCTCAGGCCCTTGCTACAACAGCAGCGCCGAACTCCGGATGCTCCGAATACTGGGCGCCGATGCGGTGGGCATGTCCACCGTCCCGGAAGTGATCGCCGCAGCCCACATGGGGCTCCGGGTGCTCGGCATCGCCTGCGTTACCGACATGGCGCTGCCGGACCAGCCCATTCACCTCACCCACGAGCAGGTGATGGAGACCGCCGAGCGAACCAAACCCCGCTTCCAGAGGCTGATCAAGGAAATCCTCGCCCGGCTGTAAGGGCCGGGGGAAAACCGAAGGAGGGGCTCCCCGCCCCTCCTTTCGTGTGGATGTTCAGTACATGGCCGGGCGCTATCCCTACTCATCGGATCCGGAGTCGGATGTCAGTGATGCATCCGGATCCTCCACATCATCCAGCGCCGCATCGCTGAGGGCATACGACTTGACCCACAGCCGGGTGACGGCGCTCATCTCCACCAGAACCCGGGCCGTCAGGTCCAGGGTGATCCCTCCCGGGCCAACCGTTACGCCGGTGGCCTCCACAGGTCCCAGCAGTCGGGCACTGTATTCCGCCTGCCCCAGCACCGGTCCGACCGGGTTCATGGTGACGGTCTCCGGATGCCGGGCGCTGACACGGATCACCTTGGTAGTCCGGGAATCGGCGCACCACAGGTCGATTTCTGCCAGGACCTGCACCTGTGGGGCCTCCCCTTCCCTGACAGCCACCACGCAGTCCGACACGTGGACCCCTAGCACCGCTGTAACGCCTTCGGCTGGTACCGTATGGCTCCAGGTCATGCGGTGCTCGGCCCGGCCTACCACTGCTTTCGTAAAGATTTCTTGAAGCCGGCTGTCCGACACTGAGCTTCCTCCCCAGGGAAATGCGGCCAGTCTCAGGCGCTGTACCGCATCAGTCCCCACCCCAGGATATGCGTTGCCGAAGCCTTATGTCGCCTCTGCGGGGGCGGCCTGCTGCTCTTTTCCCGTAACCAGATACCGGGCGTAAAGGACCGGTCTCAGATGGGCCTCTTCCCAAAGTTCCCATTGGGCCATATGGGCAAAAATCTCTCTTCCGGGAAGCGCATTCGCTTCCAGGAGCCACAGGTCCCCCCGACGATCCAGCCCGAAATCCAGACCCAATTCCCCCATGGGCCCGAGGCACGCCTCGATCTGGTGCGCTGCCCGCAGTGCAAGGGACGCCACCCGCTCTTGGAGCGCCTCCCGCTGGCCGGGATCGGGAGCCACAGCCTCCAGCAGCAGGTCCGCCGGAACGCCCTGCCCGCCGGTCTGCAAGTTGGCGGTAAAATGGCCGTTCCGGGCTACCCGGCAGCCCATCCCGGTCACGCTCCAGCATCCCTGACCGTCCTTCTGCACCAGCACCCGCAGGTCGGCCACACGGCCGTAAAAGACCGCCAGGGAGAGCTCCTGCTGCACGATGTAGCGGCCTGCCGCCTTCCGCCGCTGCAGCCACCGATCCAGCTGCTCCCATTCCACATAGGCCTCCTTGAGCATCCCCGTCTCTGCGGAGACGAACTCGAACTGCATGACGCCCAGTCCAGACAGGCGCCCCCGCAGGATTCCACGGCCGCCGGTTCCCATCAGCGGTTTCAGCAGCACCACCGGATGGCGCTGCAGCATTTCGACCACCGTCTCCCCGCCGGTAACCAGCAGGGTCTCTGGCAGGTGGGGCTGCAGCATCTCATCCGACCTCAGGCACTGGTACATCTCCCACTTGTTCAGGCAGGCGCTGTTGATAGACGGTACCGACTGTTCTGCGAACCAGGCCAGCAGTCCGTCGTGATCCTGACGCAGGCAGCGGTTCCACAGGACATCCGGAAGCGGGGTCTGTTCCCGGACCCAGCCGCGCCGGGGACCGAGATACCGGCTGGCGGAGAGCCTTCGGGAGGTGCGGTCCACGTCCTCCGGCCCGAAGCAGATCACCTCCACCTCTGCCTTCCGGCCCAGTTTGGTCACCTGCTGGGCAAAGGCGGTCTGATCGCCGAAGGGATGCACCTCCAGCCAGCCTCGGCGCAGCAGGAGGCCAAGGACCGTCCGGCGTGTTTCCGGTTCTGCCAGTTCCGGGCTGCTGCTGCCGAATCGATTCACAACGCACCTCCCCCTTTCTGCAGCCACTCGTACTGCCTGGCCAGGCCTTCCGCCAGCGGGGTGGCGGGTACAAACCCCAGCTCCCGCTGCAGCCGGGTGGTATCGGCCCGGGTCTCCCGCATGTCGCCCCGGGCCGGAGCCAGGTGCCGGATCTGTACAGGCCGGCCCATCACCTGCTCGATGACGGCGATGGCTTCCCGCACCGACACAGGGCGCCCACTGCCCACGTTGACGGCCATGCCCGCGGCCGGTGTAAACAGCGCTCGCACCGTCGCCTCCACTGCATCGGCCACGTAGGTGAAGTCCCGCATCTGACCGCCGTCACCGTACACTTCAAGGGGTTTTCCGCCCCGTGCCGCCGCAAGCCATCGGGAAAAGGCCATGTCCGGGCGCTGACCGGGTCCGTAGACCGTAAAGTAACGGAGGGCCACCCAGGGGATTTTGGCGGTCCGGCCGTAGAGTTCGCACAGCCCCTCCGCGGCCAGCTTGGTCAGGCCGTAAGGGGAGACAGGCTTCACAGGACCGTCCTCCCGGGCCGGCATCGGGGCCTCGCCGTAAACCGAGGAAGTAGAAGCCAGGACGAACTTGGCGACCGGCTTTCCCCTCAGGACCTCCAGAAGCCGCTGGGTGGTCTCGATGTTGCCCCGGGAATAGTGCCGGAACTCCGACCAGCTTTCCCGCACTCCCGGCTGACCGGCCAGGTGAATCACGTACTCCACCCCGGCCACCAGTGGCGCCAGATCCATCTCCAACAGGTCACCCCGGTACCAGCGGATCGGGCCGCCATGCCCTCCGCCGCCAGCGACCGGGCGCCGGTCCACAGCGACCACCTCATGGCCGTCGGCCGCCAGCCGCCGCACCAGGTGGCTCCCGATAAACCCCGCCGCTCCGGTCACCAGGATCCGGGCCACTTGCCTTCCCTCCCATCAGCACTTGCCAAATCCGCATGGGCCTACCTCCGGATCAGCGGCAGCTGCACACGGCCGTCGTCCCCCATCAGCAGGGTGATGGCCCTTCCGGTCCGCACTTCCACCACCGCCCCCTGACCCAGCAGGCAGTCCTCCATGTGGAAGGTGGGTCCCTCCAGCCGGCAGCCGGGCAGCAAGATGGAATTCTCGACGGTGGCGTTGTAGATCCGGACCCCATCGCTGACGGTGGTGTACGGTCCGATATATGCATCCCGCAGGTGACAGTGCTCCCCGATCCAGAGCGGTCCCCGGAGGCGGACGTTTTCCAGAACGACCCCCCGATTGATTACCACCCGGCCCTGGATTTGAACGGTATCCAGCAAGACCCCCGGATCGATGTGGGTCTGAATGGTGTCCAGCAGGAGCCCATTGGCCGTCAGAAGCCCCTCGGGGGTCCCGGTGTCTTGCCACCAGCCGGTCATCCGGTGGGCCAGCACCGTCTCACCGCGGCGCAGCAGCGCCGCAATCGCGTCGGTGATTTCCAGTTCCCCCCGGGACGAGGGCTCCAGTCCACGGATGACCTCGTGAACCACCGGCCTCAGCAGGTAGATCCCGGCGATGGCCAGATTGCTCTGGGGGGTCTTGGGCTTCTCCACCACCCGGACCACCCGGTCTCCCTCCACCTCGGCCACGCCGAAGGCCTGGGGATTGCTTACCGTTCGGAGGCACAGCATCGCCGCGGGCTGCTCCCGCTGAAAGCGCTCCAGGGCTGGGGTCAGATCATCGTCGGTCAGGTTGTCGCCAAGATAGAGCAGAAAGGACTCATTACCCAGATATTCAGCCGCGGCCTGCACGGCGTGGGCGATACCGAGCGGTTTTTTCTGCTGAATAAAGGTGATCTGCAGGTCTGCCTCCACGGCGGCCAGCTGCTTCAGTTCCTTCTGGCCGCTGGAAATCACCACGCCGATCTCCCGAAAACCAAACCGCTTCAAGTAGAACAGAATATGAGCCAATACCGGCCGCCCGGCCACCGGCAGAGCGGCCTTGGCCCTGGTATGAGTCAGCGGCCACAGGCGCCTGCCCCGGCCGGCACAGAGAACCAGGGCTTTCATCGAGACGTCATCGCCTCTCCTTCTTGGCCAATCCCTGCTGCCACCCTATTCACCACAACCCCAAAGGTTTACAAGGCACGGCACATTATGACAACCAGACGGCATAGACTTCAGACGGCAGGCATTCTCCGTCCCGGGGTGATCTGGGAAGATGCGTACAGAAGGAGAGACCATCGCCGTCGCTGGGGCTGGCTATGTCGGGCTCACCTCGGCCCTTTGCTTTTGCGAAATGGGGCACCGGGTGAGGCTGGTAGAGATCGACCCTCAGCGGCTCGGTCAGCTGCAGCGAGGCGAGTGCCCGATTGTTGAGCCGGGCCTGCCAGACCTGCTGCAGCGGCATCGGGGAACTCGACTGCAGGTCACCGACCGGCTGGCCGAGGCGGTAGCGGATGCCCGGGTTCTGTTCGTCTGTGTCGGAACGCCGTCGGCCCCCTCTGGCGCCCCTGACCTGTCCGCGCTGCGGCGCCTGCTGAGAGACCTGAAGGGCCTGCCCCATCCAGATGGAATGGTGCTAGTACTGAAAAGCACCGTGCCGCCGGGGACCAACCGCATGGCCTTCTGGGCCCTGGGCGGCCGCATTCCCGTGGTCTCCAACCCGGAGTTTTTGCGGGAAGGAACCGCTGTGCACGACTTCTTCCATCCGGACCGGATCGTGGTAGGTAGCGCCGATGACAAGGCGGCCCTGCTGGTGGCGGGGCTTTACAGGGGCATCGACGCACCGCTGGTGGTCACCGGGTGGGAAGAAGCTGAACTGATCAAATACGCGGCCAACGGCTTTTTGGCCATCAAGGTGAGCTACGCCAACGAGATCGCCGCGCTCTGCGACGCGCTGGGAGCAGACTGCACCGATGTGCTGCGGGGCATGGGCCTGGACCACCGGGTGGGTAGCCATTTCCTCCAGCCGGGCCCGGGTTTCGGCGGCTCCTGTCTCCCCAAGGATACCCGGGCCCTCGTTTGGCAAGCCCGCCGGCTGGGGGTACGCCTGGACCTCCTGCCCGCTGCGTTGCAGGCCAACCGGCGCCAGCGGCTCAGGATCCTGGAGGCGCTGGCCGGCGCCCTGGGAAGCATAGAGGGCAAGCAAATTGCGGTCTGGGGACTGGCTTTCAAGGCCGGCACCGACGATCTGCGGGAGGCTGCCTCCCTGGAGATGATCCCCTGGCTGCTTCGGCAAGGCGCCGCGGTCCGGGCCTACGACCCGGCGGCCATGGAGGGCTTTGCCCGCTTCTTCCCCGCCGAGCAGTGGCCGGGACTGACCCTCTGCCCGGACCCCTGGAGCGCCCTGGAAGGAGCCGATGCGCTCCTGATCCTCACCGAGTGGGAGGTGTTCCGGACCGCGGATCCCGCCGCGATCCGCCGGCGGATGGCCGGACGGGTGGTGCTGGATGCCCGGAACCTACTGGATCCGGAGGCAGCCGCGGCAGCGGGACTGCAATACCGGGGCGTCGGAAGGGGACGGAAGGGAAAAGGTCGCCGATAGATGCGCACAGGCCGCCGGATTTCCGGCGGCCTTGCTGTGCCGCTAGGCCGGCGCGTCTTTTCGGGCAGCCAAGTGGGCAGACTGGCTACGACGGTGCAGTATCGTTCAGGCGACAGGGAGGCTACAGGAGCCATGTTTCAGCTTCAGATTCTCCTGCGGGTCGTCATCACGTTTGTGGTGCTGTTGGTGCTGACCCGCGTCGCCGGCAAGAAGCAGCTCGGCCAGGTGAGCTTTTTCGATTTCATCACAGCCATCGCCGTGGGCGACATCGCCGCTGAAAAGCTCAGCGACCCCCAGCATCCCCTCCTTCCCTGGCTGGCCGGTACCATCCTCTGGTTCGCCATGACTCTGGGACTCGACGTGCTGGCCCTGAGCAACCGCCGGATCGGCGCATGGCTGGAAGGCGAACCTTCGATTCTCATCCAGAACGGCCAGATCATGAAGGAGCAGCTCCGCCGAAACTTCCTGCGAGTGGACGACCTGATGGCCTACCTCCGCTCCAAGGGCTATTTCAACCCCGCGGATGTGGAGTACGCGATCTATGAAACCGACGGTACCGTGAGCGTTCTCCCTCGATCCCAGGCCCGGCCCGTGACGCCCAAAGATCTGGGCCTTTCCACCGCGTACGAGGGCCTGCCCCGAGAACTGATCTTCGAGGGCAAGGTGAATTACAGCACCCTGCAGCAGTGCAATCTGGACGAAAAGTGGCTGCTGGACGAGCTGCGGAAGCAGGGCATCCAGCATCCGTCCCAGGTCTTTTTCGCGTGCCTGGATACCACCGGCACAGTCTACATCGATCCCTGGGAGGAACCCACCCTCCAGGACCCCGCTTCCGGGCCCCATTGAGACTGGCTCGTGGGCCAGGGTCCCGGCAGCCTGTACCCCACGGGTGAGGCCTCCCCTAAGCCTGCGGAGCTTACCGCTGCGAAGCCGCACCCTGCTCATCGCACCGGGAACTTGGCCCCAAAAACCAACAAAGGTCCCTGTCTCCCGCTGAAGGAGACAGGGACCCCATGTACGTCCTTAGCTGATGCTGACAACCTCGTAGCCCGCCTCGGCGATGGCGTTCTTGACGGCCTCCACATCCAGGGCGCCCTCGGTTTCAATCACCGCCTCGCCCACCTTGACTTCCAGCGACTTGATACCCGGCAGGTCCTTCAGGGCGCTCTTCACCGCTGCCACGCAGTGGTTGCAGGACATACCAGAAATCTTTACGGTGCTCGTCATCGACTGGCATACCCCCTGCTGCAGGTATTCCCTTCCCCAGGCGCCCTTACAGGTACCTCTACGGGGTAGGGGTTACGCCTCTATCCTAGTGCCTTTGTCCCTGGCCGTCAAGAGCCCGTCTACCCCCTCAGGGCGGCGACGCGGTAGTGGGCATGTGGGGCCGGAACCCCTCCCCCAGCACCTCGTGGGCATCGGAGACGACCATAAAGGCCCGGGGATCCTCCTGGGCGACAATCTGCTTGATCAACGCCAGTTCGCCCCGCTGCACCACCACATACAGGACGTCCCGGGGCTGACCGGTGTACGCGCCGATCCCCTTTAAGATGGTGCAGCCCCGGCCCACTTCGTTCATGATCCGCTCCGCCACCCGGGGCGGATTGGCCGTGATGATGGTAATCCCCTTGGCGGCAAACAGGCCCTCGTTGACCACGTCCACCATCTTGCTGCTGATCATCAGCGTGATGGCCGACCAGAGCGCGGTTTCCGGGGAAAAGACAATCCCGGCGGCGGTCAGCACCATGCCGTCAATCAGCAGGACCATGGTGCCCACTGAGATGCCCAGCTTCTGCTGTCCCACGATCGCCAGGATATCCGTACCGCCGGTGGTGGCGCCGGACCGAAGCACCAGCCCCAGGCCCAGCCCCATCAGCAAACCGCCGTAGATGATGCCCAGGACGATCTCATGGGTCACGGGGGGAAGCCCCTGGGTAAGGGCCAAGCACCCGGAAAAGGCACCGACACCCAATATGGTGCGCCAGAGCAGGGACCAGCCCTTCACTTTCACCCCCAGGGCGATGATGGGGATGTTCAGGACCAGCGTGGTCACCCAGGTGGGGATCCCAAACTTGTAGTACAGAATGACGCCGACACCCACCACGCCCCCGTCGGCCAACTGCAGCGGAACCAGGAACAGGTTGACCGCCAGCGACATGCAGAGCGTACCCGCCAGCATCTGTAGAATCCACAACAAGGGGTTGCCTCCTCGACAGGTGCTGGAACGCTTACACCATCTAAGCCGCCCGGGAATTAGTCTGCCCGGGTTTGACCACAGCCGTGCTGGCCGCGCCGGCTCATACGAATAGACAGCGCCACATCCCAGATTTCGGGATGTGGCGCCGCGATTCCTTCCGAGTCCCCTAGGGGAGTCAGATGCGGTCCGGGAAGTCCGACATGATCCCGTCCACCCCGCACCGCTTCATCTGTGCAATCCACGCAGGGTCGTTGACAGTCCAGGTATACACCTGCATGCCGGCGGCATGGGCCTCTTGCACCAGTTCCGGTGTAACCCATTCAAAACGGGGGTGCAGGGCGGTGGCCCCTACTGCCCGGGCCATGCCCACAGGATCCAGGAGATTGCAGACATACAGCATGCCCAGAGGGAGCTGAGGCGCCATCTGGTGGAGCCGGAGAAGGGCGTGGTGGTCAAAGGAGGAGACCTGTACCCGGTCCAGGGCGTCCTCTTCCTGCAGGAGCCTGAGGAGGTCCTCCTCGATGCCCGGGTAATGCAGCGAGCCGGCCTTCAGCTCCAAGAAGAGCTTCAGGTGGCCGGGCATCTCCCGGAGCACCTCCCGGAGGAGCGGCACCCGCTCTCCGGCAAACTGGGGCCCTTTCCAGCGACCGGCATCGGCCTGCCGCAACTCTGCCAGGGTCCGGTCCTTGACCAGCCCGGTCAGGGTGGTGGTCCGGTCCAGGGTTGGATCGTGGATCACCACCAGGTGGCCGTCACGGGTCCGCTGCACGTCGCACTCGATCCCGTCGGCGCCCAAAGCCACCGCCTGGCGGAAGGCCACCAGGGTGTTTTCCGGATGGGTTCCAGAGGCGCCCCGGTGGCCGATTCTGAGCACCATCTGACTCCCCCTTGTCCCACGCGGCCCAGCCTTTACTCCCGCAGCAACGAACGGGCGATGATCAGCCGCTGGATCTCGCTGGTACCTTCGTAAATCTGGGTAATCTTCGCCTCCCGCATCAGCCGTTCGACGCGGAAGTCCTGGGTGTAACCGTACCCGCCGTGGATCTGCACCGCCTCCAGGGTGACCCGCATGGCCACCTCCGAGGCGAACAGCTTGGCCATCGCCACCTCCCGTGTGGCTCGGGCGCCGGTGCCCAGCAGATGGGCCGCGCGGTAGAGGAGCAGCCGAGCTGCTTCCAGCTCCGTGGCCATATCCGCCAGTTTGAACCCGATGGCCTGATGCTCGCCGATGGGCTTGCCAAAGGCGGTGCGCAGTCGCGCGTAGGCGATGGCGTCCTCCAGGGCAGCCTGAGCGATTCCCACCGCCTGCGCGGCGATCCCCACCCGCCCCCGATCCAGCAATTCCATGGCCATCCGGAATCCATCGCCCTCCCGGCCCAGAAGCTGGCTGGCGGGAATCCGGCAGTCCTGAAAATACAGGGGAGTGGTCGGGGCCGCATGCAGGCCCATTTTCTCCACCGGCTTCCCCACGATCAGCCCGGGAGTGCCGGCCTCCACCAGGAAGGCGCTGACGCCCCTGTGGCGGGAAGCAGGATCCGGGTCTGTCCGGGCAAAGACCACGTACAGCCCGGCCTGCCCGCCGCTGGTAATAAACGTCTTCTCCCCGTTCAGCACATAGGAGTCTCCGTCCCGCACCGCAGTGGTGCGGATGGCCGCGGCATCCGATCCGGCCCCCGGTTCCGTGAGGGCATACGCCCCCACCATCTGCCCACGGGTCAGCAAGGGCAGATAGCGCGCTTTTTGTTCCTCGCTGCCGTAGCGGTAAATCGCTTCCGAATGGAGAGAGCAGTGGACCTCGAAGATCACCGCGGTGGCGGCACACGCGCGGGCCAGTTCTTCCACCACCATGGCGTAGCTGACCCAGTCGGCCCCGCCACCGTAGGGCTCCGGGATCTGCATGTTCAGGAAACCTTGCTGCCCCAACAGCCTGATGTTGTGCCACGGAAATTCATGCCGCCGGTTGTATTCCGCCGAACGCGGGGCGATCTCCCGCTCACAAAGCTCGCGGATCGCCGCCCGGAGCATGCGCTGCTGTTCCGTGGGAGCAAAGTCCATCCACCAACCTCCTCAGTTGGAGCCATGGCAGCAGACCTGGGACAGGATCTTTTCCGCAGCGGTGTAGGGATCCGTCTGCCTGTTGATGACGGACGCCGTCAACTGCTCCAACAGCCCGGAGGCTGCCGCCTGATCCAACACCCGGCGAGCAGCCTTCATCCCGACCAATTCCCGCAGCTTGTTGGCGGCGTTGCGCTCCAGCATCCGCTCCCAGCGCCCCGTCTCCTGCAGGAAGGCCAGGTGCTGCAGTATCCAGTCCACCAGGCTGTCCACGCCCTGATCATCCTTGGCGATGGTCTTCACCACCGGCGGCCGCCAGGTGACATGCCCCGGCAGGGGCAGTCCGTGCCGTTCGGCGACGTTCTGCACCGCCGCGCTGAACTGAGCCTGAACCCCGGCCGTCTCCTCCGGGCTGTGGTGGCCGGTGCGGTCCAGCCGCTTCAGGGCGTCGGCACTCGCGGTGGGATTCTCGTCCCACCGGTTGATGCCGGGGGCACCCATATGACCCAGGTCCAGCATCGCCTCAATCTCGGAAACGGCGCGGTCAGCCCCCTCCCGGTCGGCCTTATTGATGGCGAAGACGTCGCCAATCTCCAAAATGCCGGCCTTGATGGCCTGAATATCGTCGCCCATCCCGGGAATCATCACGACGCAGGTCGTGTGGGCCAGCTCCATGATCTCCACTTCCGACTGGCCGGCGCCCACGGTCTCCACGATGATCGTGTCAAAGCCGAAGGCATCCAGCAGCCCCACCACGTCGGCCGTGGCCACGGAGAGACCGCCCAAATGGCCCCGGGAGGCCAAAGACCGCATGAAGATCCCCTGGTCGCCGACGCTCCGCTGCATGCGGATTCGGTCGCCGAGAATCGCGCCACCCGAGAAGGGGCTGGAAGGATCCACCGCCACGATGGCGACCGACTTTCCCCGCTGCCGCAGGTGGACGGCCAGCTTGTCCACCAGCGTCGACTTGCCGGCCCCGGGCGGCCCGGTAATGCCGATGACATGTGCCTTGCCTGTATCGGGGAAGGTAGCCCGCAGCAGTTCGCCGGCCTCCGGCGCCCCGTTTTCTACCCAGGTAATTGCCCGGGCCAGCGCCCGCCGGTCACCTGCCTTAAATCGTTCCAAAAGCGTCGTTACGTCCAATTCCTGACACCTCTTGGTTATCATGTTCGCTGCACGTTCTCGCGAGTGAACCGTATGATCTCGTCCAGGTCCGACCCAGGGCCGAACACTGCAGCCACTCCGGCTTCCTTCAGCGCCGGAACGTCCTCCTGGGGGATAACCCCCCCTGCCAGCACCAGCATGTCATCCGCACCCTGCTCTTTCAAGAGCCGGGTCAGCTCCGGAATCAGGGTGAGGTGCGCGCCAGCCAGAGAGGAGATGGCCACCACATCCACGTCCTCCTGAATGGCCGCCGCCGCCACCTGTTCCGGTCGCTGGTACAGGCCAGTGTAGATGACCTCAAAACCAGCGTCACGGTAGGCCCGCGCCACCACCTTGGCGCCGCGGTCGTGGGCATCAAGCCCGAGTTTGGCGACCAGAACCCTCACCCTACGCTGCATACGTCCTACCCCCTAGTAGACCGCCTCCTCCCTGTACACTCCCCAGACTTCCCGCCACACATCGCAGATTTCGCCTTCAGTGCAGTACGCCTTTACACACTGAAGAATATACGGCAGGAGGTTCTCCGAGGAAAGAGAGGCGCGTCGCAGTTCTTCCAGGGCCTCCTTGGCCCTCTTCTGGTCCCGGGTCTGCCGGACCTGCCGGGTCCGCTCAATCTGGCGCCGCTGCGCCTCCGGATCCACCTTCAGCAGGTTTTGCACCGGCTTCTCGTTGGGGTCCACGTAGACATTCACACCCACCACCTGGTAATCGCCTGACTGCACCCGGCGCTGGAACCGGTAGGCGGAGTCGGCAATCTCTTTCTGGAAGAAGCCCTGCTGAATGGCCGGGATGACGCCGCCCAGGGCTTCGATCTTGGCGAAGTACTCGTTCGCCTCCTCCTCCAGGCGGTTGGTCAGCCACTCCACGTAGTAGGATCCCGCCAGCGGATCCACCACATTGGCCACTCCGGTCTCCGTCGCGATGATCTGCTGCGTACGCAGGGCGATGGTAACAGCCTCCTCCGTCGGCAGGGCCAGGGCCTCGTCGTAGGAGTTGGTGTGCAGCGACTGGGTGCCGCCCAGCACCGCGGCCAGCGCCTGGATGGCAACTCTGACCACGTTGTTCAGGGGCTGCTGGGCCGTCAGGCTCACTCCGGCGGTCTGGGCGTGGGTCCGCAGCATCCAGGACCGCGGATTCTTGGCCCCGTACTTCTCCCGCATGATCCGGGCCCAGATCCGGCGTGCGGCGCGGAACTTGGCAATTTCCTCGAAGAAGTCGTTATGGACGTCAAAGAAGAACGAAAGGCGCGGTGCGAACTCATCCACCGACAGCCCGGCCCGCATGGCCGCCTCCACATAGCACATCCCGTCCGCCAGGGTAAACGCCAACTCCTGGGCTGCGGTCGCCCCGGCCTCCCGGATGTGATAGCCGGAGATCGAAATCGTATTCCATTTGGGCACGTGCTTGGTGGCGAAGGCGATGGTGTCGGTGATCAGTCGTAGGGACGGTTCTGGTGGGTAGATATATGTTTTCTGTGCAATATAATCCTTCAGAATATCGTTCTGAATCGTCCCCGACAACTGATTCCAGGGGACCCCCTGCTGGTCGGCCACCGCCAGGTACATGCACAGCATGATGGACGCCGGCGGGTTGATGGTCATGGAGGTGGACACCTTGTCCAGCGGGATACCGTCGAAGAGAATCTCGAAATCCCGGAGGCTGTCCACCGCCACGCCCAGCTTGCCCACCTCACCGTTGGCAAAGGGATGGTCCGAGTCATACCCCAGGAGCGTCGGCATGTCGAAGGCCACCGACAGGCCCGTCTGTCCCTGCTCCAGCAGGTACTTGAACCGCCGGTTGGTCTCCTCCGCCGTACCGAAGCCGGCGAACTGCCGCATGGTCCAGAGCCGGCCCCGGTACATGGTGGGATGAATCCCCCGCGTGAAGGGGTATTCGCCGGGGTCCCCCAGGTCACGGCGGTAGTCCAGGTCCGCCACGTCCTCGGGACCGTAGAACCGCTTCACCTCCCGATCGGAAACACCTGCAAACCTTTCCTTTCGCTCTTTTACGTCCATCTCATGCCCCCCTTGCCGCACTGGTGGCAATACACACTTATACGTCATTTCCGAAGATTTTCCTGCCTATGGCAGTTCACTCCTGTCTCTACATGGAGACATTGGCGTGGTGCCGCCACTGCAGTTCCGACAGCCGCATCCCCACCCGCACCCCCACCAAGAAGCTAATCGTGGCCCGCGGGTTGCTGGACGCAAAAGCGATCAGTGCGGCCCGCGGATTGACAGCCGGATTGAATAGCTGCAGCACGGGAGAAACCGCAGCCAGGGCCGCCACCGGAGAGAGCGCTGCCAGGGCACAGAGAGGGCAGAGGGCCGCCAGTTGGACCACCGGATCCTGAAAGATCTGGTGAACCGTGTTCTGCAGGTGGTCCCGGTCACCGTTCAAGGGCGAGCACCTCCCACAATGCAAGGGGGGCGGCGCCCCCCTTGCATCCTAGATGAAGAACCCGAACGGAAGCGTCGCCGACCCGGCCTTGCTGGACAGGGCGAGGGAAGGAGCCGCTGCCGGGTTGAAGGCCAGCAGGGCAGCGTTCGGGTTGACCGCCGGGTTGAAGATGTTCAGGGACGGACTCAGGGCCGCCAGGGCCGCCACCGGATTGGATGCGGCCAGGGAGGCGAAAGGATCCAGTGCGGCCAGCTGCGCCGCCGGCTTGAAAAACAGGCTGGCCGGCGTATTGAAGCCGAAAGGCAAGGTTTCACCTCCCGGGAAGATCGGGGCCCTCACCCGTAAACGCCGCCGTCAGTTAGATGAAGAACGGCTTCCCGAACTTGCCGAAGGGCAGGGTCGCCTTACCGGCCTTGGCGCTCAGGGCCAAAATATTGGCCGATGCCGGGTTGAAGGCCAACAGGGCGGCGTTCGGGTTCACCGCCGGATTGAAGATGTTCAGAGACGGGCTCAGGGCCGCCAGGGCCGCCACCGGATTGGACGCGGCCAGGGCCGCAAAGGGGCTCAGCGCACCCAACTGGGCCACCGGGTTCTTGAACAGCTTCTGGGTGGGGTTAGAGAAGCCCTTGAAGTCGAAACCATGTTTGCCCAGCGAGCTCAGATCGGACGTGATGGTCGGGCTCGTAGCAGTAGGTGTAACGGTAACGGTATGATGGGGCTTGTGCGACGGGCAAGTAACCGTAACCGGCGAGGTGACCGTGGCCGGGCACGCGGTCGAGGTCACAACCCGAGAACGCTTGCTCACGAAAGGGACCTCCTCTCGGTCTGTACAGGGCGATCCGCACCACATCAGGGTGGTACGTCTCCACTTCTAGCTTATGTAACCGCACAAGACAGGTGCATGAGGGCACACAAGGGACGGGGGCGGCACAACCGGACGCCGCCCCCTTCACAGCGATTTCATGCCGATCAATCCCTCCGGCTTGTAGCCGGCCTGCTGGGCAAGCTTCACCGCCGCCTGGTTATGTAAACCGGTCCACAGTTTTGCCTTCCGAACGCCCATCTGGCGAAAGAGCGCTTCGGCGGTCTCACGCAAGAGCCGGGCCACGCCACGGCGCCGATGGGCCGGTGCGACCCACAGGTTAATCAGCAGGCCGTTCAGTTCCCCTGTGGAACCGTCGGGGACAACGGCCCCCACCAGAAAACCCACGGGCCAGGCCCCCAGCTGAGCTACCAACACCAGGGTGGATGGCTGCATCAGCAGGCTCCGCAAGTGGCTTACGGCCAACTGCCCCACCACCCAAGGCGGCGTCAGCCTTTCCTGATCCGAAAGGGTCTCCCAGGCGGCCTGCACCGCAGCCCGTTCCAGCCAGAACAAGTCGGCCATGAGCATGCGACGGACCGTGTACAACAGCTCCCCCTCCTCCCCCCGGGTGCTGCCATCGTATGATCCCGCCCGACTCCTGGTACCAGGCACCTGGCGGCCGCGTAGGTTGGTGAGCAGGAAAGAAGGGGGGATCTGGCTTGGCTCTCATCCGCTTCTGGCAGCCGTGGGACCTGCCGCACCTGTTGCGGATGGCCGCGGTGACCGCCTGGAATATCACCCCCGAGGATGACCGCCAGCATACCACCTTGGAAAGGGTGGCCCAGGCCGCCCAAATGAACGTCCTGGCGGTCCTCAGTTCCCCGATGGGCACCGCAGTGGTGGCGGAGGAAGACGGGCGCCCCGTGGGATATCTGCTGGTCGCGATCCAGGCCAACGACAAGACCGGCGAACCCCAGGGCTACATGGCCGACATCTATGTGGAACCGGCCTACCGCCGGCACGGAATCGCCAAACAGATGCACCTGCTGGCCGAAGCGTACCTCAGGCAAATCGGCATTCGGACGATCACCAACTGGGTTCACACCCACAATCAGAACGGACTGGCCGCGTCTGTCAGGCACGGCTTTCAGCCCTGGGGAGTGATGATGGCCAAGGTCCTCCGGTAGCGTCCCGGCGCAAGGATTCTGTCCCCACGAGCACGAATGTAACACCTGTCAGGGTATTCCGACTGCCAAGTCGCTGCAGGAGGCGCGCAACGTGGGGATCAGCAGCATTTCAGACTTCCGTTCCGGGCAACATCTCAACACCTGCCCGGATAACCAGGGCGGGCTTTGCTTGGTGAAAGGAGCCGATTCGGGGGAGTGGATCAGCCCGGTTTTTCCCGCCACCGAGCCCTTCGACTGGGCGGTGGCATCCTGGAACGGCCGGGGGAAGCTCATCGAAGTGCAGGTTCGGACCGCAGTCGGTGACGAGTGGGGACCCTGGTTCAGCTATGGCCGGTGGTCAGAAGGGCCCGAGCGCTGTAGCCTACCGGAGCAGGTCGTGCCGGGAGTGGGGCGGATGGATACCGACACCCTCCGGCTGGAAAGGCCCGCAGACCGGTGGCAAATGCGGATTCGGCTGCAGCAAGCCGCGGTGAAACGCGTCTTTCTGGCCACCGCCCGGGCCGGAACGATCTGTGAGGAAGAGCCTTGCCGGGAGGCATGGGGTGTGGACCTGCCGGTGCCCTGCCGCTCCCAGATGCTGTACCTGGAAGGCGGGCGGGCTTGGTGCAGCCCCACCTCCCTTGCCATGGTGATGGCCTATTGGGGCCGGCACGAGTCCATCCCGCAGCAGGTGGCCCCGGGTGTCTACGATTCGATCTACCAGGGGCACGGCAACTGGGCCTTCAATGTGGCGTACGCCGCCACACGGGGCTTTGTGGCCTACGTGGATCGGTTCCGCTCCCTCGCTGATCTGGAGCGGCGCATCGCCGTGGGCATACCCGTCATCGCCTCGGTGGCCTATCAGCGCACCTGGCTTCCCAACGCCCCCATTGACTTCACCAGCGGTCACCTTCTGGTTGTCCGGGGCTTCACAACTCGGGGCGATGTCATCGTAAATGACCCCGCGGCAGCCCCCGATGAGCGGGTTCGGCTGATCTACCGCCGCGATCTGTTCCGGAGGGCCTGGCTTGAGCGGGGCGGCGTGGTCTACCTGATCTGGCCGGAAGGCCTCTCCGCCGCCGTTCAGGTCGGGTAACCACAAGCAATACCGCCTTCGGAGCGCACGTGCAAAAGGCCCGGCGCACAAGCCCGCCGGGCCTTGCCATTTCATTCCTTCTTGGTGCGACCTCTGGGGACCAGAACCTCATCCACCAAGCCGTACGCCTTTGCCTCTTCCGCGGAAAACCACTGGTCCCGATCGATGTCCTTCAAGATCCGCTCCAGAGGCTGACCCGTATGCTTGGCCAGAATCTCGGCAATCCGGTTCTTCAGGCGCACCATTTCCTCGGCCTGGATCTGGATGTCCGTCACCTGACCGGACAGCCCCGCTGTCCAGGGCTGGTGAATCATGATCCGGCAGTTCGGCAGTGCATAGCGGGTCCCAGTCCCGGCCGCCAGCAGCACCGCAGCCATGCTGGCCGCCGTGCCGATGGCGTACGTATTGACACGGGGGCGGATGTGCTGGATCGTGTCGTAAATGCCGAGGCCCGCAATGGTGGACCCGCCGGGGGAATGAATGTACATGTGAATGTCCTTATCCGGATTATCGCTCTCCAAAAAGAGGAGCTGGGCGATCACCAGGTTGGCCACCTGATCGTCCAGAGTTGAGCCTACGAAGACGATGCGGTCCTTGAGCAGCCGTGAATACAGATCGTAAGACCGTTCACCGTAGGCAGTCTGCTCCACGACGATGGGCATAAAAACCATAAAGGTTCCTCCTTCCTACGATGGGCCCCATCCTCTTACCATAAATTTAGGACATAAAGCGACGCTCCCCAAGGTCCGCCGGGGCAGATCCCACCTGGGAATCTGCCCCGAACGAAACTGGGGGCGAAACAAATCGGCGGAACTGCCTCGTCTGTGGCTATTCGTCCATCCCGCCTGTCCCGTGGGGTGTCGACGGCCACCCGCCGCCGAAGGGCTTCTTCCCAGCTCCACTGTACGGCATGCCACCAGGTCCGCCCGCGTACGGCTGCATGCCGAGACCGAAGGGCGGTTTGCCGAAGTTCTTGCCGTACGGCATTCCGAACATGCCGCCCATGGGCGGCATGCCATAGCTGCCCCCGTAGGGCTTCATGCCATAGCCGCCTCCATAGGAGGGCATACCCCAGCCGCCATAAGGAGGCATGCCCATGCCGCCCCCATAGGGCTTCATGCCCCAACCGCCCGAAGGCATCCCCGACCCACAACAGGACTGCTTTCCCCAAGTACCGCCGGTCATGCCGTAGCTGTTCGCTCCATTCACGCGGATCACCCCCGTCTAGCCTATGCGCCCCCATTTGGTGGGTGCATGCTGCGGGTTCCCTCTCGTACGTACGTCATACCTATCAGAAGCCCGCAGAGCGAAAGGAAGGGATCCCATGAATCCTCGCCCCACCAGATGGCAGGACCTGCAGACCCTCCTCGCGGTGGTCTGCATCGGGTTGGGTCTTCTCCTGCTCCTGAAGAACCTGCGCATCATCACCCTGGCATTGGACCTGGTGGTGGCAGCCGCGCTGATGGCCATGGGCCTCCTGATGTTCGTCTACTACCTTCGGGACCGGCAGCAGTGGTGGGCGCTGTTCCCCGCCTTTGCCCTGCCCGCCCTGGGGCTGGTCATCGGCCTGGATGCCTTGCTGCCCCGGCTGGATCTGTCCGGGCCCATTTTTCTCGGGGGCACCGGGATTTCCTTCCTGGCGGTCTATTATGTCCGTCGGGAACACTGGTGGCCCCTCATTCCAGCCGGCGTCCTGCTCACCCTCGCCACCATGGACACGTTGAAGCTCCTCGTCCCACGCCTTTCCGTCGACTGGCTCTTCTTTATGGGATTGGCGCTGACCTTTGGCGCGGTCTACGCCGTCAGCCCGAACCGCCAGCAAGCCGGATGGGCACTGATCGTCGCCGTCGTATCCGGCGTGATTGGACTGGTAACCATGAGCGGGGCTGTGCTGAAGTACCTGTTCCCGCTCCTGCTCATCGCCGTGGGCGTTTATGAACTGGTCCGCTCCCAGCGTCAGAACTGACTCTTCTGAGAAGGAGGATGCGAATTGGAGTCTGAACACAAGGGTACCCCACCCTCCCGCCCGCGCCCGAGCGTGATCGGCCCCGTCATCCTGATCCTGGCCGGACTCCTTTTGCTTCTCAGCAATCTGGGCATCCTATCCTGGAGCCTATGGGAACTCCTCTGGCGCCTATGGCCCGTCGGCCTTGTCGCAGTGGGGCTTGACATGCTGATCGGCCGCCGCACCAGTTGGGGTGGATGGGTCGTATTGGCTGTCACCCTTGTACTGGTAGCTGTATCCATTTGGTTCATGAACACCTGGCCAATGGGATCAGACTTCGAGACTGTACGGCCCTTCCGACATCCCTTCTGGGGACCGGGTCGTTGGTGGTAGCACCCTACCAGAGAATCCCCTGTCCGTATCCGACCCGGCTTCCCGTGAACTCCTGTCTGCATCGGGCCTCCCCACCGCAGACGGCAGCCCGGCCGCTTCCCAATGAACTAGCCCTTTCTGGTCTTGTCCCCCCCAGAGGGATTCGCCACAATAAATGTAACCTTAGGATCCTTTACCTTAGTTGATCTGAGACGGAAATCGTAGCCGGGCCACTGCCGGGGAGGTGAAGCGAAGTGGCACGGATGCTGACCGAACATCACGCGGAGACCAGTGCGCTCCGGCGGTACGAACTGTTGTCGGAGAACACGAGGGATATTGTCCTGTTCATCGCCCCCGGCGGCGCCATCGTAGAGGCCAACCGGGCGGCGGTCGAAACGTATGGGTACAGCCGGCAGGAACTGCTCCGCATGAACGTCCTGGACCTGCGCGCGCCGGAAACCTTGGATACAGCCAAACAGCAATTGGAGCAGGCGTTTAAGACCGGCATCACCATCGAGACGGTGCATCGCCGCAAAGACGGCAGCACCTTCCCGGTAGAGGTCAGCTCCACTCCTTCTCAGATCGGTGGCCTGCTGCTTCATCTGGTCCGGGATATCACCCAACGCAAACTGTTCGAGCAGACGCAAAACCTCCTGCGAGAGGTGGACCACAGCATCCTGTCCCGGAAGCCCGTCAACGTCACCCTGACGTTGCTGTGCCAGCGGCTGGCCGAAATGTTCGGCTGCGCCCTGGTTTGGGTGGCAGTGAAGAACCCCGATGGCAGCGTATCCCCCGCTGCCTGGGCAGGCAGTGCCGTGAATTTTCTGGAGGGTCTCACGTTCCGTTGGGACCAGAGTGCAGAAGGCGTCTGCCCCACAGGAATGGCCATCCGGACCGGCACACCCCAGGTAATGTCCGTCAGTGAGGCCCCTCCGTCTCCCTGGAAGACAGCCGCCCTCCGGCATGGATTCCGCACCGTCTGTTCGATCCCCCTGCCGGAGTCCGCTGGGCCGCTGGGCGCCCTGTCCTTGTACTCGGTGGACGAAGCGGCCTTCACCCGGGAGAAAGTGGACCTGCTCATGGCCTTTGCAGCGCAGGTCGCGGTGTCCATGGTGTTTGCCCGGGACCAAGAGGAGATCCGACTGCGGACCGCCGCCCTGGAGGCTGCCGCCAACGGTATTGTGATCACCGACCGCAATGGAATCATTCGATGGGTCAACCCCGCCTTTACCCGACTCACCGGTTTCACCGCCGTGGAAGCTGTGGGCAAGACGCCCCGTCTCCTCAAGTCGGGAGTGCACAGCCAGCAGTTTTACAAGGTGATGTGGGAAACGATCCTGGCCGGTCACATCTGGACCGGTGAGGTGTACAACCGCCGCAAGGACGGTACCATCTATCCGGAAGAGATGACCATCACCCCCATTCGGGACCCCCAGGGGGAGATCACCCACTTCGTGGCGGTGAAGCAGGACATCTCAGAGCGCAAACGCCGCGAAGAACAGGTTCGCTATCTCTCCCTTCACGATCCGGTAACCGAACTGCCCAACCGGCGGTCCATGGAGGAAAACCTGGACCGGGTCGTCAAGGATGCCCAGGAACTGCGCCCCGGCGTCCTGATGGTGTTCGATGTAGATGATTTCACGCGGATCAACGCCATCCTCGGCCACCATGCCGCCGATGCCCTGCTGGGCCGACTGGCTAAGGTCCTCCGGAATGTGCTCCGGCCCCGGGCCCTGGTGGCCCGCTGGGGCGACGATGAGTTCGCCGCCCTGTTGGAAGACAGTACCCTGGAAGAGGCCGTGATGATGGCTGACGAAGTGATCCGCACGGTGAACAGGACCATCGGCCCGGTCGCCGGTGAGCAGGTGAGCGTCAGCGTGAGCATCACGCTGGTGGACGGAACCGCCTCGGCCGAAGAGGTGGTCGCGGCTGCGGAGCAGGCCCTGGCCGATGCCAAGGCTCAAGGCAAGGGCGGAAGCCGGATGGTCATCGCCCGCCCAGGACAAAACCCGCTCCGTTGTGCGATGAATGATGTTGCCTGGTTCAGCACTGTGGAGGAAGCCATGCGGGAAGGCCGGATGGAGCTGCTGCTGCAGCCGGTGGTCTCCCTCAGCAGCGGCCAGGTGGACCATTACGATACCGTTCTGTATTGGCGGAAGGAAGACGGCGAGTTGGCACCCACCCATGTGGCTCTCCGAGGCACGGAAGGCGCCCGCCTTCTCCCTGATCTGGACCGTTGGGCGGTCCGGCAAGGGGTGGACCTCCTGCGGAAGATGCCGGACCTGAAGCTGTTTATCCACCTTTCCGAGCCCAGCCTCCAGGACCAGTCACTGCGGGAAACGGTGGCCGCCTGGGTTGCCGAAGTACCGTCCATTTCGGGCCGCATCGGGTTTGAGATTGACGAAGTGGCCGCCCTACAGGACCTGGAGGCGACCGAAGCGTGGATCCGCCGTCTCATGCCCCTGGGGTGCCGCTTTGCCCTGGATGATTTCGGAGTGGGGCCGGCCTCTTTGACGCACCTGAAGTTGCTGCCGGTGGAAATGCTCAAGCTGTCGCCCTCGGTGGTGGTCAACCTGCACACCAGTCCCACTGATCAGGCCATTTTGCGGGCCCTGGTGGACCTGGCACATGCCCTGGGCATGACCCTGACCGCCAAGGAAGTAGAGCATGATCGGGTGGCCGCCGTCCTCCGGGAGATCGGTGTGGACTGGGGCCAGGGCGCACTCTGGGGACGCCCCTCCGGAGAGCTCCTTGGACAGTGTTCGATCTCTTAGGATCCTCAACGCCCCGCCTGAGCAGGCGGGGCGTTTTCGTTCCTGGCTGGGCACAGGAAGTGGCAGGAAGGATGTTCCTGAGGTCCCATTGCAGGGGATCCCCCTTCCTGCCTCGAATGGTTGGCAATACATAAGATCCCCTCTCTGCCCATATCGATCCAGGAGGCACTGCAGACCGTGAAGCGGTTCGTTTTCCTGCTCACTGTCACATTGATTCTCCTTGCGGCCCTCCCCCGAGCCACTGTGGCTGCATCCTTCACGGATCTTTCCGGCCACTGGGCAGCTGATGAGGTGCTCCGGGCGTCTGCAGAGGGGTGGGTAAGTGGATATCCCGACGGTACGTTCCGCCCCGATGCCCCCATCTCCCGGGCGGAGTTCGTTAAGATGCTGACCGCAGCCACCCGGCTCACCCCTGGCAGTGAGACGGTGCAGGCCCTGGTTCAGGCCGCTGCTCCCTACCTTCCTGCAGGCTCCACTTTTGGGCTCAAGGACCTGCCGAATCACTGGCTCCACCTTCAGGGCTGGCTGCAGCCAGCGGTGGCCTTCGGCCTGGTGGTGCCGTCGGACTATGAAGGCGGAATCTTTCACCCGGACAGCCCGATCACCCGCCAGGAGATGGCTGTCATGACCGTTCGCGCCCAAGGCCTTGCCCGGGCCGCCATCGAGGAGAAGGCCGGCGACCTGGGCTTCCGGGACCAGGGAGAGATCCCACTCTGGGCCCGGGGATATGTGAGCCAAGCCGTTCAGGCCGGTATCCTGAAGGGCTACCCGGACGGCACTTTCCGCGGGCGGCAATCCGCCACCCGGGCGGAGGCCGTGGTCATGGTTCGCCGCACGGTGGCCAGCATGGCAGAAGGCGTGGATCCTTCCCTCCAGGTCTGGGTCAAGGTGGCAGCGGATCAGTCTCCGGTGCCCGTGAACCTGTCCACGCCGGTCCGGTTTATCAACGGTAGGGTGTACGTGCCGGCACGGGAGGTCTTCCGCACCATCAAGCAGCTTACGGCCGAGCAGCAGCAGCCTGGTAGCGGAAGCCTGGTCCCCCTGGCAGTCCATCAGTGGAATCCGACGGTACAGGAGTTCCGATACGGCCTCATCTTCGCGGCGGGATCCACAGCCGCCTACGAGCCGCTAGAAGTGGGCGTTCTGCGCCGGGAACTGGTGGCGCCGGCACGGATAGCCTACGGCGAACTCCTCCTGCCGGTCCGCCTCACCACCCCCGACGATTCTCCTTTCTATAAAGTGGGCCGGATCTTCTGGGAGCCGGATTTCCGCCGGGTTATCATCTATGCCGTCATCCCGTACGGCACCTGAGGCTGCCGGTCCGGGGTCCTCTGACCGGCCCCGCAGCGCACGGATAGCCCCCTGTCTCCGCCCAGGCGGAAACAGGGGGCCGCTGCTTAGGTATGTGTTTACAGGGCCGCCCGCACGGCTTCCAGCACGGCCTCATAGTTGGGGTGCTGGCCAGCAGCCGGCACGTATTCGGCGTAGACGATGCGGTCGTTGGCATCTACCACGAAGACTGCCCGAGAGCAGAGACGCCATTCCTTGATATAGGTGCCGTACGCCTTGCTGAAGGAAGCGTCCCGATAGTCAGACAGCGTGATCACCCGGTCGACCCCGGCGGCACCGCACCAACGCTTCTGGGCAAACGGCAGGTCCATGGAGATGGTGAGCACCACCACGTTCTCACCCAGGCGAGCCGCCTCCTCGTTGAACCGCCGGGTCTGGGCGTCGCACACTCCGGTGTCCAGCGAAGGCACCGAGCTGATGATCCGTACCTTGCCCCGGAACGCCGAAGAATCCACCGTGGACAGGTCGTTGGCTACGGCCACGAAACCAGGCGCCACATCGCCAACCTTCAGTTCAGGCCCCACCAAAGTAACGGGGCCGCCCTTAAACTGAAAGGCATTAGGACGCTCCACCGCCACGCATATCTCTCCTTTCGACCGCTAACTTGGGAAATGCAAAAGTTTAGACGGCGCGAATCCCCGCTGGGGGACGGTTTCGAAGACGCTGCTGTATGCGGGATGCACGCGAGAACGCCTGCCGGGTGGGCGCCACTGCGGCGCCCTGGGAAACGTCCGGCCTCGGCTCTCGCCATCCTACGGACTGTCGGATAGACTCTGTTCACCCTTCAGCCGCGAATGATCGCGTTGTCCACACTTACATCAATGTCGAAAGTGACTATTGTGGATTTCCAGTTCTTGACAAGCGCGCCGTTCCATACCTGTAGCTCCACGACCACGGAAACGGGCCCCATTACCATGCACATAGGAGGAACGTCCATGGCAGTGAAACCGGCCGACATCCACGCGATCATTTTCGACTTAGACGGACTGCTGATCGATTCGGAGCCCATCTGGACCCGTGTTGAAACCCTGTTCCTGGAACGCCGAGGTCTACGCTACGATCCTGAGTTGGGGCGCCAGTCCCTTGGCCGGCGGGTCATCGACGTGATCCGCTTTTACCAGGAGCACTACGGTTTTTCCGGAAATCCAGAAGAACTCCTGAACGAATGGATCGAAGACTACCTGGCTTTGACGGCCCGGGGCATTCCCCTCCGTCCGGGCGCCGATGAGGCGGTAAAGGAGCTGAGCCGCCGCTACACCACGGCCATCGCCTCTTCTTCGCCCCGTCCCCTGATCGAGCGGGTGGTGGCCATGTTTCACTGGACCGACTT
>DATCKG010000102.1:0-48918 GCA_036562385.1 Symbiobacteriaceae bacterium | reverse complement strand
GGCGGCACCGTTTTGCAGGAACTTCTTCTTCAGTCGCTTGACGTGGCGTTCGCTGAGCCCCAGAACCTGAGCTGCCTCGCGGATGAGGAGCTGACCTTCCACGACCCGCTGCAGGACAATCGCACGATTCCATTCAGCCTGCGACAATGTCACCATCACCTTGTTCATAGGTGACATTTTCACAGACCGATTTCAGGGTGACAATATCACGGGCTGGCCACACAGAGAGCCCAAATTTCCTTGACAGTACTTGGACCCCTTCCTATACTGGGAAGGTGTCCAGTATCTTTCCTTGACACCGTCCAGTTGCCCTGCAGCCAAAGGGGGCCTTGCCGTTGAAGGATCTTCAGAAAATGGCCCTGCTGCTGGACTTTTACGGTGCCCTGCTCACTCCCCGGCAGCAGGAACTGATGCGGGCCTACTACCTGGAGGACTTCTCCCTGGCGGAGATTGCCGGGGAGGACGGGGTCAGCCGGCAGGCTGTTCACGACCTGATCAAACGGTCAGAGGCCGCTCTGGAGGAGTATGAGCAAAAGTTGGGGCTGGTGCGGGAGTACCGGCGGCGGCAGGCGCTTTTGGAGCAGCTGGAAGAGGCCATCCGGCGGCAGGATCAGGCGGAGGCCCTGGCCCTGGTCGCCAGACTGAAGGCGGAGTAGCTGAGCCTCGTCAAAGGGGGGCAATCATGGCGCTATTTGAGTCCCTGGGCGAAAAGCTGCAGGCGGCCTTCAAACGGCTTACCGGCAAGGGAAAGCTGACCGAGGCCGACGTCGATGCCGCCTTGCGGGAAGTCCGACTGGCCCTGCTGGAGGCGGACGTCAACTACAAGGTCGTCAAGAGCTTTATTGCCCGGATCAGGGAACGGGCCGTGGGGCAGGAGGTCATGGAGAACCTCAACCCCGGCCATATGGTTATCAAAATCGTATACGAAGAGCTCACCGCCCTGATGGGGGGCGAAAACCAGCCGCTGCGCATGGCCCCGCATCCGCCGACCATCATCATGCTCTGCGGCCTGCAGGGTTCCGGTAAGACCACCCAGGCGGCCAAGCTGGCCCTGAAGCTGAAGAAAGAGGGCAAGAAGCCCCTGCTGGTGGCCGCGGACATCTACCGGCCGGCGGCCATCACGCAGCTGCAGGTGCTGGGTGAGCGGATCGGCGTCCCGGTCTTCACCCTGGGGGACCAGGTCAGTCCGGTGGAGATCGCCCGGGCCGCCGTGGCCCATGCGGCGCAGCAGCGCCGGGACGTGGTGATCATCGACACCGCCGGGCGTCTGCACATCGATGAGGAACTGATGGGCGAGCTGCAAGCCATGAAGGCGGCGGTACAGCCCCACGAGGTTCTGCTGGTGGTCGATGCCATGACCGGTCAGGACGCCGTGACGGTGGCGGAGCACTTTGAGCAGAAGCTGGGCGTCGACGGCGTGATCCTGACGAAGCTGGACGGCGACACCCGGGGCGGCGCCGCCCTGTCGGTTCGGGAAGTCACCGGCAAGCCCATCAAGTTCGTGGGCGTCGGCGAGAAGCTGGAGGACCTGGAGGCGTTCCATCCCCAGCGGATGGCCTCGCGGATCTTGGGGATGGGCGACGTCCTGACGCTGATCGAGAAGGCCCAGGAGCAGATCGACCAGAAGAAGGCCGAGGAGATGGCCCGCAAGATGCTCCGGGCGGAGTTCAACTTCGAGGACTTCCTGGAGCAGATGCGGGCCATGCGGCGGATGGGGCCCCTGCAGGAACTCTTGAAGCTGCTTCCCGGTGTCGGTTCCCAGCTGAAGGATCTCAAGGTAGATGAGAAGGAGCTGGCACACATCGAGGCGATCATCCTCTCCATGACCCCCAAGGAACGCCGGAATCCCGAGATCATCAACGCCAGCCGGCGGCAGCGGATCGCCAGGGGCTCCGGCCGGCCCCTGTCCGAGGTCAACCGCCTGATGAAGCAGTTTGAACAGGTCCGTAAGCTGATGAAGCAGTTGGGCGGTATGGAGAAGATGATGCGCAAGGGCAAGGCCGGCGGGTTCCCCCGTTTGCCGATGCCAGGCGGCTTTCCGGGCCCGTGGTACGGGCGCCGGCGCTGATGGGTCTGCCGGGGACCGGTCCTTTTTGGGGGCCGGATCCTTCAGCGCTCCGTATGGAGCCGGTATACAATCCGATCGAAAGTCGGGATATTGAAGGAGGATGAACTGCGATGGCTTTGAAGATTCGTCTGAAGCGGATGGGGATGCGGAATTCGCCGTCCTACCGGTTTGTGGTGGCGGAGGCCCGTTCGCCCCGGGACGGCCGGTTCGTGGAGGAGCTGGGCTACTACGACCCCACCAAGAACCCGGCCGTGGTGCAGATCGATGAGGAGAAGGCCCTGCAGTGGCTGCAGAAGGGCGCCCAGCCCACCGATACGGTACGGGCTCTCTTTTCCAAGGCCGGCCTGATGAAGAAGTTTGACGAACTGAGGGCTAAGAAGTAAGGCGCTCCGGCGCCCAGGAGGCGGACGCATGCTCAAGCGGGTAGCAGAAGTACTGGTCCGGGACCTGGTGGATCATCCGGAAGCTGTGCAGGTCACAGCGGAGGAGTCTCCTCAGGCCGTCACCCTTGAGGTCAGGGTGGCGGAGGCCGATATGGGCCGCGTCATCGGCCGCAATGGCCGGGTGGCCAAGGCGATCCGGACCATCGTCAAGGCCGCGGCCGTCAAGGACGGCCGGCGGGTCAACGTGGAGTTCCGGCCATGAGCCTGCAGATTCTCCGGCCCGTCACCGTCAAGGCCAGGGTGACCGAAGACCTCAAGGCGCGCCTGGCCGCCCAGTACCGGGAGGCGCTGCGGCTGCTGGATGAGGAAATGAAGCAGATCGAGTCCCAGGCGCGGCAGGCCCAGCTGGCCGCCGCCATCAGCCCCCAGCAGCAGATGCAGCTCCGGCAACTGGTGGAGATGGAACGGGCCAAACGGGAGGAGCAGAAAGCGCAGCTGCAGCGGGAACTGGAGGCGGTCTCCCGGCTGCCGCTGGGTTCGGAGATCGTCCAGGATACCATCCAGTCTGTGGTGACCCTCTCGGTGGGCGACGACTTTGAGAAAGTGATGAAGGCCGAGATTGTGGTGGAAGACGGCAAGGTGATCGCCATTCGCGAGGGTGAGGGTTAAGTGACCAGAGCTGCCAACCAGCTCATCCGCATCGGACGGATTACGGCGCCCCACGGGGTTCGGGGAGAGGTGCGGGTGCAGCCCCTCACCGACTTCCCGGAACGGTTCACCACCCTGCGCAGGGTCCTGCTGGGCACCGAGGCCCGCTCTGTGGGGGTGCGGTACCGGGGCACGGTTCGTGGCATGGTGATCCTCGCCCTGGAAGGGGTAACCGACCGGAACGAGGCGGAGAAGCTGCGGGGACAGCTGCTGCTGGTGCCCCGGTCGGAGGTTCATCCGCTGCCCCCCGGGCAGTACTACGTCTTTGACCTCATCGGGCTGGAAGTGGTGGATCCCCGGGGCAATTGGCTGGGGACGCTGGCGGACGTGGACCGGAGCGCCACCGTCCACGACCTGTTTGTGGTCGAGACGGCCTCCGGGAAGCGGTGTCTGGTTCCGGCGGTGCAGGCGTTCATCCGTGAGGTGAACCTGGCAGAGGGACGGGTGGTCATTCAACCGATTCCCGGTCTGCTGGAGGACTGAATGCTGATTCATCTCCTTACCATTCACCCGTCGATTGTGACCGGTCCCTTGCAGGAGTCGATTCTCAAACGGGCGCAGGAACGGGGGCTGCTGGATATTCGGGTGGTCAACATCCGGGACTTTGCCCTGAGCAAGCACCAGACCACCGACGACTATCCCTACGGTGGCGGCGCCGGGCTGGTGATGAAGCCGGAACCGGTCTACGGGGCCGTCCGCTGGTGTCAGGCGCGCTCTCCGGCCGGTGCCCGACCGCCCCGGGTCATCCTGATGGATCCCCAGGGCCGGACCTTTACCCAGAAGGTGGCGGAGGAACTGGCCCGGGAGGACCATCTGATCCTGGTCTGCGGGCGGTACGAGGGCTTCGACGAACGGATCCGGGCCCTGGCCACCGATGAGATCTCCCTGGGCGATTACATCCTGATGGGCGGCGAGCTGCCGGCCCTGGTGATCATCGAGGCGGTGGCCCGGCTGATTCCCGGCGTGCTGGGGGACAGCCAGTCTGCCGTCACGGAATCCTTCTCCTCCGGGCTGCTGGAGGGGCCGCAGTACACCCGCCCCCTGGTCTTTGAAGGAATGGAGGTACCCGCCATCCTGACCAGCGGCGATCACGGAGCGGTGGCCCGGTGGCGGCGGAGAGAGGCCCTGCGCCGCACCCTGGAGCGCCGGCCGGATCTGCTGGAGCGGCTGGAACTTTCCTATGAAGATCAGGTGCTGCTCGCGGAAATCCAGGGGAAGGAACCGCCGCCGCGTCCGGGAAAGAAACGAACCCGTCCGTAATGCTTGCGACGGGAAAGTTGGATTGGTATAATCTAACGCGTGTCATCATGGGCGGTCCGCTGCCGAGGGGCTCCAGGTCCGGGAGCTTCGGCATGAACGTCACATACCAAGGGGTGAAACCGTAGTGTCCAATATCATCCAGGAAATCGAGCGGGAGTATCTTCGGACAGATATCCCGCCCTTCCGGCCTGGCGACACGGTTCGGGTCCATGTGAAGGTCGTTGAGGGAAGCCGTGAGCGCATCCAGGTCTTCGAGGGCGTGGTGATCAAGCGGCAGGGCGCCGGCATCAACGAGACCTTCACCGTTCGCCGGATCTCCTATGGCGTCGGTGTGGAGCGCACTTTCCCGGTGCACAGCCCCCGCCTGGCCAAGATCGAAGTGGTTCGCCAGGGTAAGGTCCGCCGGGCCAAGCTCTATTACCTCCGCAACCTCTCCGGAAAAGCCGCCCGGATCCGTGAGCGGCAGGTGAATCTGCCCGGGGCCGAATCAGCGCCTGAGGCACAGGCTGAGTAGGATGACGGCAGAGCGCTCCGACTGCTTCCCGGATGGGGAGCCGTGGTCGGAGCGCTTTCTGTGTGTCAAGCGGTGACCGCCGGTACCGGCGGTCGGGCGGGGCCGGAAAGGAGGGTTCGCGATGCCGGTGATCCAGTGGTTTCCGGGGCACATGGCCAAGGCCCGGCGGATGCTGCAGGAGAACGCCCCGCTGGTAGACGTGGTGCTGGAGATCCTTGACGCCCGCTGTCCCGCCGCGAGCAGCAATCCGGACTTGATGCGGTTGGTGGCCAACAAGGCCCGGATCAAGGTGCTGAACAAGGCCGACCTGGCCGATCCCGACGCCACCCGCCGGTGGGTCGCCTATTTCCGCGGAAAGGGAGAGGTGGCCGTTCCTCTGGACGCCCAGAAAGGCACCGGCGTGCGGGAACTGATTGCCGCCATCCGGGAGGCCTTTGCCCCCCGCCTGGCGGAATGGACTGCCCGGGGCCGCAAGCCCCGGCCCGCCCGGGTGATGGCGGTGGGGATTCCCAACGTGGGCAAGTCGTCGGCCATCAATCGCCTGGTGGGCGCCCGGAAGGCGGCGGTGGGCGACCGGCCCGGGGTCACCCGGGGCAAGCAGTGGGTGCGCATCGGCGGGAGTATTGAGCTGTTGGACATGCCGGGGGTCCTGGTTCCCAAGTTCGAGGATCCGTGGGATGGGGTCTTGCTGGCCGCCGTGGGCTGTATTAAGGAAGAGGTTTTCGATCCCCGGGAAGTGGCCGGGCAGATCCTGCCCCTGTTGTGGGAGAAGGTACCTGACGGGGTACGGCAGCGATTTGGCCTGACGGAACTCAGCCCCGTCCCGGAGGAGAACCTGGAGGCCATCGGCCGGGCCCGGGGATTGCTCCGTTCCGGTGGCGTGGTGGAAGACGAAAAGGTGGCCGCCCTGGTGTTGCGGGAGTTCCGGGAGGGGCGGCTGGGCCGGCTGACCTTGCAGGAACCGCCGGCAGAGGGAACCCCGTAAGGGGTCCTTCTTGTTTGGGTGCGCCCGGCATGGCGCTGACCTGGCGATGGACATCGGCTGCAAGCGGGGGCGGATTGTCCGGGACGTGCGCCCGGGCAACGTCTGCCGGCCCCTCTGTATGGTGGTACGCAAAAATCTTCACAACTGATAAGAAGATGGAACGGCAGGATTTTTGGAAAACGGAGACGAAATACGTAAGTATAGCCCGACTATGCCGGGTCTTTTTTCTGCCTGAAAACGGCGGGTCGAAGTGGAGTTGTGTAGGGAGGGCTGGTCGGCCATCGTCAGGGGGATCACAGGCGTGGGGATGAACATCAAGCGCATGAGTTTGAAGCAGCTGCAGGCGCTGATCAACGAAGGGGGACCCGATGTGTACAAGCAGGTCATCGAGGCGTTGGAATCTGACCCCCGGGGCGGCGCCCAGAAGTTGGTTCGCCAGTGCCGCAACCGCCTGGCGGCTCTGGAACAGGAGCGGCAGCGCCTGCAGCAGATGTACGCCTATGAGCGCCAGATCTGGGCCATGGGGTACAAACTGGTGGCGGGCATCGATGAGGTGGGACGGGGCCCTCTGGCCGGTCCCGTGGTGGCCGCCGCCGTGATTCTGCCCGGCGAGGTGGAACTCTACGGCCTGGACGATGTGAAGCGGCTGACGCCCAAGCGACTCCGGAAGCTGTATGAGGAGATCCGGGAGAAGGCCGTGGCTGTGGGCGTGGGCATGGTCCAACCCGAAGGGATTGACGAGGCCAGCGTGATGATCGCCACCTACAAGGCCATGGTGAAGGCGGTGGGCAACCTTTCCGTCACCCCGGATTACCTGCTGACCGACGGCCTGCACCTGCCCGGGGTTTCCCAGCCGCAGTCACCCATCGTTGGGGGCGAAAGCCAGTCGTGCTCGGTTGCGGCGGCCGCCGTCGTGGCCAAGGTGGTGCGGGACGACTACATGGTGGAGATGGACAAACAGTATCCCCAGTACGGGTTTGCCCGCCACAAGGGCTACGGTACCCTGGAACACCGGATGGCCCTGGAACGGTATGGCCCCTGTCCTCTCCATCGCAGGAACACCGGCTCGGTGCGGCAGCCGCTGCCGCTGACAAGCACCCTCTTCGCGGATGACTGAGGTGGGGCGCAGGTCCCCCACAGCCGTGGGCCGGGTCGGCGAGGAGGTGGCTGCCCGGTTCCTGGAGGATCAGGGGTACCGGATTCTGCGGCGGAACCTCCGGTTCCGCAGCGGCGAGATTGACCTGGTGGCGGAAGAGAATGGGATCCTGGTCTTTGTGGAGGTGAAAACGCGCTCGGGCAGCAGCCACGGCACCGCCGCGGAGGCTGTCACCCCGCGCAAACAAGCGCAGTTGATTCGGCTGGCTTCCCTCTACCTGGCCCGCATCGGCGCCGATCGACCCTGCCGGTTCGATGTGGTCACCGTAGAGCCGGCAGGGGACGGCGGCTGGCAGTGCGCACTGATTCGGGATGCCTTCGGCGCCCGTTGACCCCGGGTCGCCTGATGCGCAACCTCAGGTTGACAGTGGAATTATCGAATAGTACCATCGTGCCAGAATCGATCCCGGCCGATGGGGAGCAGGAGCGCCCGGAACGACCGGGCCTCTTTTCCATTCCTGACCCCACCAGGTGACGGCAGTTCGACGGTGATCTTGACGTACAGGGGAGGTTCAGCCGTGAATCAGGAGAAGCAGCCTCTGGTGGGCATCATCATGGGCAGCCGGTCCGACCTGGAGACCATGCGGGAAGCCGCGGCGGTGCTGGATGAGCTGGAGGTTCCGTACGAGATGAAGATCGTGTCGGCCCACCGGACACCCGATGCCATGTTCCGGTATGCCGAGGAGGCGGAAAGTCGTGGGCTGGAGGTGATCATCGCCGGGGCCGGCGGGGCCGCCCACCTGCCCGGCATGACCGCGTCGAAGACCGTGTTGCCGGTGATCGGCGTGCCGGTCCTGTCTTCGGCGCTGCACGGCCTGGACTCGCTCCTTTCCATCGTGCAGATGCCCGGCGGCGTGCCTGTGGCCACGGTGGCCATCGGCAAGGCCGGCGCCAAGAATGCGGGGCTGCTGGCCGCGGAGATTCTGGGTGTCAAGTACCCGGAAATTCGTGACCGGCTGAAGGCGTACCGGGAGCGGATGCGCCGGCAGGTGGAGGAGGATCAGCTGTGATCCTGCCAGGTGCAACCGTGGGCATCGTGGGCGGCGGGCAGCTAGCTCGGATGGACGCTCTGGCCGCCATCGCCATGGGATACCGGGTCGTGGTGGCCGATCCGAATCCGGACTGTCCGGCGGCACCGGTCTCCGATCAGGTGGTGGTATCCCCCCTGAATTCGCCGGAGGGCGTGGCGCCCCTGGCCCGGATGTGCGATGTGGTCACGTACGAATGGGAGAACATCGCCCCCGAGGTCCTGGAGCGGCTGGCAGAGGAAGTGCCGGTCCACCCCAAGGTTTCGGTGCTCAGGATCTGTCAGAACCGCATTTTCGAGAAGCAGGCCCTCACCGCGGCCGGGGTACCGGTGGCCCCCTGGCGGCCGGTGACTACCCGGGAGGAGTTTGAGGAAGCCCTGGCGGCCATCGGCGTGCCCAGTGTTCTGAAAACCGCCACCGAAGGGTACGACGGCAAGGGCCAGGTGGTGATCCGCCGCCTCGAGGATGCGGAAGCGGCGTATCAGAAGCTGGCAGGGCGGCCGCTGGTGCTGGAGCAGTTTGTCCCCTTTGAGCGAGAGGTCTCGGTGGTGGTGGCCCGCAGCGCCACCGGAGAGGTGGCCACCTTCCCGGTGGCGGAAAACATCCACCGGAACAACATCCTGGCCGTCTCCATCGTCCCGGCCCGGGTGAAACCGGAGGTGGCGGACGCAGCCCGGAAGCTGGCGGTGAGGATTGCCGAGCATCTGGACCTGGTGGGGCTCTTGGGCGTGGAGATGTTCGCCCTGCCGGATGGCACGCTGCTGGCTAACGAACTGGCGCCCCGGCCCCACAACTCGGGCCACTACACCATGAACGCCTGCGTCACCTCCCAGTTTGAACAGCACATTCGGGCGGTGTGCGGGTTGCCTCTGGGCGCGGTGGACCTGCTGACCCCTGTCGTGATGGTCAACATCATGGGGGAGGACTATCCGTTGCGGATCGACGCGGCCCTGTCCGACCCGCGGGTCAAGCTCCACCTGTACGGCAAGCAGGAGGCCCGGGTGGGTCGGAAGATGGGCCATCTGAATGTGACCGCGCCCACGGTGGAGGAGGCGCTGGAACGGGCCCTCAGGGCGAAGGAGCGGATCTGCGGCAACCCGGAGCGGAGCCGGTGACGGACGGTCACCGGCTTCCGGCCGCGCCGGGCGACGGCGGACCACGGGGCCTTCCCTTCCCCTCCATTTCCATGGATTTACAGAGTCGTATGGATATGGTACCATGGGAGCGGAACAGATGTTTGCTCGTTGCCTGGAGGCGGGGGAGGGGGCCGGATGTTCGTACGGATTCTCAGTTTCGCCCTGGAAGGCATCGAGGCGGTGCCGGTCCAGGTGGAAGTGGACGTCAGCCCGGGGATTCCTACATTTGATATTGTCGGTCTGCCGGATGCGGCGGTGAGAGAGTCCCGTGAACGGGTCCGAACCGCCGTGCGCAACGGCGGCTGGGGCTTCCCTACGCAGCGGATCACCGTCAACCTGGCACCGGCTTACACCCGCAAGGGGGGTGCCGGGTTTGATCTGGCCATTGCGCTGGGCATCCTAGCCGCAGTGGGCGTCGTGCCGGCTGCGGCCCTGGAGCGGGTGGCGGTGGCAGGGGAACTGGCTCTGGATGGCGGCCTGCGGCCGGTGCAGGGGGCTCTGGCCATGGCCCTGGCGGCCCGGGAGATCGGATGCCGCTACCTGCTCTTGCCGGCGGAGAGCGCCGGTGAGGCGGCGCTGGCGGGGGTGGATGCCCGGCCGGCGGCCACCCTGGGAGAGGCGGTGGCGCATTTGACCGGGCAGCGGCCGCTGCCCGTGGCGACCCCTCCCCCGCCGGAACCCCAGGAAGAAGAGCGGCTGCCGGACCTGTCGGAGGTCTACGGCCAGTCCATCGCCCGCCGCGCGCTGGAGGTGGCCGCGGCAGGCGGTCACAACCTGCTGTTGATCGGGCCGCCGGGCGCCGGCAAGAGTCTGCTGGCCCGCTGCCTGCCGGGCATCCTGCCGCCGCTGAGTCCCGAGGAATCCCTGGAGGTGAGCCGGATTCACAGCGTCGCCGGGAAGCTGCCCGGCGGCAGGCTGATGCAGACCCGGCCCTTCCGGGCGCCCCATCACTGCGCGTCTCGGTCGGCGATCCTGGGAGGAGGGAACCCCCTACGGCCCGGCGAGATCACCCTGGCCCACCGGGGCGTTCTCTTCCTGGACGAACTGCCGGAGTTCAACCGGCAGGTGCTGGAGGGGCTCCGCCAGCCTTTGGAGGAGGGGCGGGTGCAGCTTTCCCGGGCCCACGGCACCGCCATCTTTCCGGCCCGTCCCATGCTGGTGGCCGCAGCCAATCCCTGCCCTTGCGGACACCTGGGCGATCCCAACCACCCCTGCACCTGCGCACCGGTGGCGGTGAGCCTTTACCGCGCCCGCCTGTCCGGACCGCTGCTGGACCGGTTTGACATGCAGTTGTTCGTGCCGCCGGTCCCCTATGAAGAGATTGCTGGCGCCGGCCAGGGGGGCCGTCCGGAATCCTCCGCTGCGGTGCGGGCCCGGGTGGAGCAGGCCCGCCGGCTGCAGGCGGAGCGGTTCCGGGGCACCGGCATCACCTGCAACGCCCATATGGGCCCGGCGGAAACCCGGAAGTTCTGCCGGATCCCTCCGGAGGGGGAGCAGCTCATGCGCCAGGCCATGAACCGCCTGGGACTGACGCTCAGGGGATACGACCGGGTGCTCCGGGTAGCCCGTACCATCGCGGATCTGGCTGGAACGGAAACCATCGAAACCGCCCACCTCGCCGAGGCACTTCAATATCGGAATCTCGACCGGCGGTTCGGCGCAGGAAGTACCACCAGCTTTGCGGTATAGGTTTCGTTGACTGCCCGGGACGGAAGTGTCAGACTGTCATCGGTAAGGGTCCGGACCCATGTAAAGGAGGCACCGTGCATGGCACCTGAGGATACAGCCATTCCGGTTCCTGATCGTGAACTGGATCTGCGAGGAGATGTCTGCCCCATTACCTTTGCCAAGACCAAGATCGCGCTGGAAGAGATGGCGGTGGGACAGGTGCTGCGGGTGCTGGTGGATTACGAACCCGCGACCCGGAACGTCCCCCGCAGCGTAGAAATGTATGGGGACCAGGTTCTGCGAGTGGCTCCGGTGGCTGCCCATCAGTGGGAGATCCTCATCCGAAAGCAGGTGGAGTGATCCTGCCCCTTCCGGCGCCGCAGGATCCGTCCAGCGTCCGTGCCCGCATTCGACCTGGAAGGCAGTGGGTTCTCTTTCCTAGTTTCGAGCCATCAAGTATAATGCGAAATTGAAACGCCGGAAGGGGGTTGGTTCCGTGACGCTGCAAATGAACTCCCCGGCGGCACAGCGTCTGCTGCGGCGGGCCGAGGCCGTTTTGCCGGACTTGGTGGAGGAAGTGACTGCCATCTGTCAAATTCCTGCGCCGACCTTTGCAGAGGAGCAGCGGGCGGCGTATGTCGAAAACCGGATGAAGGAGATCGGCCTGCACGGTGTGACGGTGGATGCCGTCGGGAACGTGATCGGTCGGATTCTGGGTGCTGGTCACGGACCGACCCTTCTGCTGGCCGCCCATATCGACACGGTTTTTCCCATCGAGACCCAGATCGTCGTCCGGCGGGATGGCGATATCCTCCGCGGGCCCAGTGTCGGAGACAATTCGGCCAGTGTGGCCGTGATGCTCAGGGCGGCCCGTCTGTTGGTGGAGGAGGGCGTCAGCCTGGCCGGCGATGTCATCTTTGCAGCCACGGTGGGCGAAGAGGGACTGGGGAACCTCCGGGGCATCCGCCACATCATGGAGACGATGGGCGGGGAGATTGATTACGTCCTCGCCCTGGATGGGTCCCTGGGCAGCCTCGTGCGGCAGGGAGTGGGGAGTCGCCGGTTCCGCCTGGTGGTCCAGGGGGAGGGCGGCCACAGCTGGGGGGCGTTCGGCACCCCCAGTGCCATCCACAGCATCGCCCGCATCATTGCACGGGTGAGCGAATTTCGTGTACCGGTCAATCCGAAAACGACCTACAATTTCGGCACCATCAGCGGGGGCAATTCGGTCAACAGCATTGCCGCGCGGGCCGAATCCCTGCTGGATCTCCGATCCCTGGATCCGGCCGAACTGAAGCGGCTGGAGAACCGGGTCCGGCGGACCGTGGCGGAGGTGGCCAGAGAGACAGGGGTCTTCGCCGAGTTGGAACTGCTGGGGGAGCGGCCCACCGGCATGATTCCGGAGGATCACCCCCTCTGTGTGCTGGTCCGCCGGGTGCATGATGAGTTGGGCATCCATACCCGTTCGTACCCATCCAGCACGGATGCCAACATTCCGCTGGCCATGGGCATTCCGGCGGTGACGGTGGGGGTCACCCTGGGGGGAAACGGCCACCGGCTGGATGAGTACATCCACATCAGCCCGCTGGTGCGGGGACTCAAACAGGTTCTCCTGTTGATCCTGGCAGGTCAGGATCTGCCCCGCCGTGTGGGCTGAGCGCGGACCTGGAACGTGGGGAGGGCAGGACAGTGGACGCGGCGTTGCGGTGGCTTACCTTGGCCCGGGCGAAGGGAGTGGGGCGGACCCGGCTGGCCCGCCTGATGCAGTTCTGCAAGGACGCGGAGGCCGCCTGGTACCTGTCCGCCCGGGAACTGATGCAGATCGAAGGCTGGAACCGCCCGGCCGCGGAGGCGGCGGTGGCGATCCGGCAGGACGACGCGGCCATCGAGGACGCCGCGGCGGAGTTGGAGCGGGCCCGACACGCAGGGCTCCGGCTGGTGACCATGTTGGATCCCGACTATCCGGAGCAGCTTCGGGCCTTGCCGGACTGCCCTCCTTACTATTACCAGGCGGGGCCCTGGCGCCCGGACCAGCGGCCCATCATCGCCGTGGTGGGCACCCGCCGGCCCACTGCATACGGTGTCAGTGTCGCAGAGCGGTTCAGCCGCCGGCTGGCGGAACTGGGCGCGGTGGTGGTCAGCGGCATGGCCCGGGGCATCGACTGCGCTGCGCACCGGGGGTGTCTGGCTGCCGGCGGTACCACCATTGCGGTCCTGGGCGGCGGGGCCGACGTGATTTACCCGCGCGAGGCGGCTGACATCTACTGGCGCATCCGGGAGACAGGGGCCGTCATCTCGGAACAGCCCCCGGGGACACCGCCTCGCAGCGAGCACTTTCCGGAGCGAAACCGCATCATCAGCGGACTGGCTCAGGGCATCCTGGTGGTGGAAGCCGGCCGGCAGTCCGGGACGCTGATTACCGTCAACGCGGCCTTGAGTCAGGGCCGGGATGTCTTTGCCGTGCCCGGGCCCATCCACAGCCCCATGTCGGTGGGGCCCCATCAACTGATCCGGGACGGCGCGTACCTGGTTACCTGTGCGGAGGAGATCATCGAGGTGCTGGGGTACGGCCCCCAAGAGGATCCCAGGGGTTCGGTTTTGCCTGACGGGCTGTCGCCGGAAGAGCAGCAGGTGCTGGCCTGGCTGGGGCAGGAGCCCCGGTGGGCCGGCGACCTGGCGGAGGGCTGCGGGCTCTCCCCCGGTACGGTGCAGGGAATCCTGACGCTCCTGGAGATCAAGGGGCTGATTCGGCAAGTCCCCGGCGGGCAATATATTCGGATAGGATAGTCGCGACACCCCAGCGGCGTCGCAGCACCGAATCCAGATCGCCGCTGTGGCACGTGGAGGTAACGCGGGGGTGTGGACTGAGTGTCCAAGAACCTGATCATCGTGGAGTCCCCGGCCAAAGCGAAGACCATCGAGAAATTCTTGGGGCGGCAATATGCCGTGAAGGCCTCCATGGGCCATGTGCGGGACCTGCCCAAAAGCCAGCTCGGGGTCGATGTGGAGGCCGGTTTCGAGCCCAAGTACATCACGATCCGGGGGAAAGGGGAGATCCTGAAGGACCTGCGGGAGGCAGCCCGGAAGGCGGACAAGGTGTACCTGGCCACCGACCCGGATCGGGAAGGGGAGGCCATCTCCTGGCATCTGGCCCATGTCCTGAACATCCCCTCGGATCAGCCGGTCCGCATCGAGTTTCATGAGATCACCAAGGACGCGATCGAGCGGGCCCTGAAGCAACCGCGGACCATCGACCGGTGCCGGGTGGAGGCGCAGCAGGCCCGACGGATCCTGGACCGACTGGTGGGGTACAAGCTGAGCCCGCTGCTGTGGCGAAAGGTGCGGCGGGGGCTTTCGGCCGGACGGGTCCAGTCGGTGGCGGTCCGCCTGATCGTGGACCGGGAGGCCGAGATCCGGGCCTTTCAACCGGAGGAGTACTGGTCCCTGACGGCACGCCTGGCCACCGATGCGGGGGCCGCGCCCTTTGAGGCCAAGTACTATGGCACCGACGCGGGCAAGGTGGAGCTGAAGACCGAGGCAGAGACCTGCCAGGTGATGGAGGAGGCCCTGCAGGCGACCCGCCCGGAGGGCGGTGGGGAGAGCCTGTTCCGGGTCCGCTCCGTGAAGCGCAAGGAGAAGCGACGCAACCCGCCGTTCCCCTTTACCACCTCCAGCATGCAGCAGGAGGCCTCGCGGAAATTAGGCTTTTCGGTCCGCCGGACCATGTCGGTGGCCCAGCAGCTTTACGAAGGCCTGCCGCTGGGAGAGGCGGGCCACACCGGCCTGGTCACCTACATCCGCACCGATTCCACCCGTGTGGCGCAGGAGGCGGAGGAGGCCGCCCGGCGGTTCATCGAGCAGCATTACGGCGCGGCCTTCATTCCCACGGAAAAGCGGGAGGCGGAAAAGAAGGTGGGAGAGCAGGGCGCCCACGAGGCGATTCGCCCCACCGATGTGACCCGCACGCCGGAATCGGTGAAGCCGTACCTCACCCCGGATCAGTACCGTCTGTACCGGCTGATCTGGGAGCGGTTCGTGGCCAGCCAGATGGCCCCGGCCGTGCTGGACACGGTGACCGTGGAGATTGAGGCGGGGAAGCACCTGTTCCGGGCGAGTGGCTCCACCATCAAATTTCCGGGTTTCATGAAGATCTATATTGAGAGCGAAGATGAAGAGGGACCGAAGGAGGAAGAGGCCCTGCTGCCGGAGCTGACCGAGGGGCAGTTGCTCCGGCTGGTGGAACTGGTGCCCAGGCAGCACTTTACCCAGCCGCCGCCCCGGTACACCGAGGCGATGCTGGTGAAGGCTCTGGAGGAGAAGGGCATCGGCCGGCCCTCAACCTATGCCCCGATCATCGAGACCATCCAGCTCCGGGGCTATGTGGAGAAAAAAGATAAGCGCTTTGTGCCCACAGAATTGGGCCAGGTGGTCACCGAAATATTAAAGGAGTACTTCCCGCGGATCGTCGACGTCACCTTCACCGCCCACATGGAAGAGGAACTGGACCAGGTGGAGGAAGGACAGGTCCACTGGCGCGATGTACTCCGGGAGTTCTTCATCCCCTTTGAGGCGACGCTGAAGGAGGCGGAGGAGAAGGTCGGCGGCTTCGAGGTCCAGGACGAGGAGACCGACATCGTCTGCGACAAATGCGGCCGGCGGATGGTGATCAAACACGGCCGCTTCGGGCGGTTCCTCGCCTGTCCCGGCTTCCCGGAATGCCGCAACACCAAACCGCTGCTGGAAGAGACCGGCGTGACCTGTCCGGTCTGCGGGCAGGGACAGATCGTGGAGCGGCGGTCCAAGAAGGGCGGGCGCCGGTTCTACGGCTGTTCCCGGTATCCGGAGTGCGACTTCGTCTCCTGGGAGAAGCCGGTGCCGGTGAAATGCCCGGAGTGCGGTGCTGCCTATCTGGTGGAGAAGCGGGTAAAGGACCTGGGCCTGGTGCACATGTGCAAGCAGGAAAGCTGCGGCTATGTACAGGCGGTGGAAGAGATCGAAGAGGTGCCATCGTAATGACCCAACCGGAGATCACCATCATCGGAGCGGGACTGGCAGGTTCGGAGGCGGCTTGGCAGGCCGCCTCCCGTGGTGTCCGGGTCCGTCTGTATGAGATGCGGCCGGTCCGGAGCACGGCGGTCCACGTGACCGACCAGTTTGCCGAACTGGTCTGCTCCAACTCGCTGCGGGGCAGCGGCCCGGAGAACGCGGTGGGACTGCTGAAAGAGGAGATGCGGCGGCTGGGCTCCCTGATCATGCGGGAGGCCCTGGCCCATGCGGTGCCCGCGGGCGGCGCCCTGGCGGTGGACCGGGCGGCATTTGCTGCAGGGGTGACCAGGGCCCTCATGGAGCACCCTAACGTCGAAGTGATCCGGGAGGAAGTGCGCCAGATTCCGCCGGAGGGCATCGTGATCATCGCCTCCGGCCCCCTCACCTCGGACGCGCTGGCGGAGAACATCCGTCGGTTTACCGGAGAGAAGTATCTCAGCTTCTACGACGCCGCCGCGCCCATCGTTACCCGGGACTCCATCAACATGGACCGGGTCTTCCGGGGCAGCCGGTATGGCAAGGGAGAGGGCGAGGATTACCTGAACTGCCCGATGACCAAAGAGGAGTACGACGCCTTTTACGAGGCGCTGATCCACGCGGAGACGGTGGTTCCGCATCATCCGGAGGACGAGCAGATTCGCTTTTTTGAAGGCTGTCTGCCGGTGGAGGAGATGGCCCGCCGGGGCCGGGACGTGCTCCGGTACGGACCGCTGAAACCCGTTGGCCTGGAGGATCCGCGCACCGGGCGCCGGCCTTACGCTGTGGTTCAGCTCCGTCAGGACAATGCGGCCGGTACCCTGTATAACATGGTAGGGTTTCAGACTAGTCTAAAGTGGGGGGAGCAGCTGCGAGTCTTTCGGATGATTCCGGGACTCGAAAGGGCCGAATTTGCCAGACTGGGTGTGATTCACCGCAATACCTTTATCAAGTCTCCCAAGGTGCTCCTCCCCACCCTGCAGACCAAGGCTCGCCCGAATCTCTTCTTTGCCGGCCAGATCACCGGCGTTGAGGGGTACGTGGAGAGCGCCGCCGCAGGCCTGGTAGCGGGCATCAACGCCGCGCGCTTGGCCCTGGGTCAGGCACCGGTGGTGTTCCCCAGGGAAACAGCCATCGGAGCGCTGCTGCACTACATCACCCATGCGGATCCGGACCATTTCCAGCCCATGAACATCGCCTTCGGGCTTCTGCCGGAACTGACCGGCGTCCGGATCCGGGATAAGCGGCTGCGGAAGCGGCAGCTTTCCCTGCGGGCGATGGACGTGCTGGAGGCCTTTGCCGCTTCCGAATTGGGGGTCACCCTCCTACCCAGGAGGGAGGAATGGATCCTGCCGGAGCAGGGTGAAACTAAGCAAAAAGGTTCAGGCGACTGATCCGGAGGGTGAACTTGGACTAATTGACGGCCGATTGAGATATATTCTGAATTGTGGTCTTGCCCAGGGGAAATGCGTGTGTTAGGATAAACAGGGCCGACGGGCCGGGTGCTCTGGGCATGGCCGCTCTGCCTGAGGCCTTGGCCACTGGCTTGGGAGGTGCAGATGGTGGCCCTCACCGTTGCACACCGGATCCCCGAGGTGGCCGGGTTTCTGGCCAGCCTCCAGGTGGAAAAATCGGCGTCGGTACACACCATCCGGAGCTATGAACTGGACCTCGACCAGTTTCTCGCCTGGCTGGCCACCGGCGGCAAGGCGGTCCCAGTCGTGGGCGGCAGGGGCTCGGGACGCTCCCGCCCCCACGATTTCCGTGAGGGGGTTGTCGCCGAGATTCCGCCGGTGACGCTGGAGACCCTGGCAGCCGTGGATCATTTGACGATCCGGGCGTACCTGGCGTACCTGCATCAGCAGGCGTTCAGCCGTCGCAGTATTGCCCGCAAGCTCTCGTGTATCCGTTCCTTCTTCAAGTACCTCTGCCGTACCGGCCTGCTGGCCGAGAACCCCGTCCTGGGAGTACGCACCCCAAAGCTGGAGAAGAAGCTGCCGGTCTTTCTCTACGAGGAAGAGATGGCGGCGCTGCTGCAGCTGCCCGACCGGACCACTCCCCTGGGAATCCGGGACTGGGCGCTGCTGGAGGTGCTGTACGCCACCGGTATGCGTGTGGGGGAACTGGTGGAACTGGACGTCGGGGATATCGATGCCACAGAAGGCTGGGTCACCGTCATGGGCAAGGGGCGGAAGGAGCGGGCCATTCCGGTGGGCAGTGAGGCACTTCGGGCTTTGGGCGTCTACCTGAGCCGCGGGCGGCCCTATCTGGTGGCCGCGGCTGGTGCCGCAGCGCAGCCGGCCGGCGCCCGGCAGCGCCAGCCGCTGTTCGTCAACCGGTGGGGAACTCGGCTGACGGACCGGAGTGTTCGGCGCATTTTGGAGAAGTACACGAAGCAGCTTGCCCTGCAGCGCCATGTGACGCCCCACAGCATCCGCCACTCTTTCGCCACCCACTTGCTCAACGGCGGGGCGGATCTGCGGGCGGTGCAGGACATGCTGGGACATAGCAGCCTGTCCACTACGCAGGTCTATACGCATATTACAAAGGAGCGGTTGCGGGAAGGGTATCTGCAGACCCATCCCCGTGAGGTAAAGATCCGGCGCGGGGAGTCCTCCTGCCGGGATGAGCGGTGACACCCAAACCAGAAGTTTCCTGATTGCGGCCTGGCAATCGTGAGAATCCGCACGATTGAGGTTAGGTCGAATGGGGAGACTCTATATCTAGACAGGCGGCACACCGCCGATGCACGCTGCTTTCATAACTGGCCAAGGGGAGCTTGTCCCACGGTTCATTACTAAGGTCAAGTGCCCTGTGGCACAGGGACGAACCCTGTGGACAGGCCGCTGCAACACCTGGCCTTCGATGGTTCCAGGGGGCGAGTCTGGGCGGACACCCAAGGGGATGCGTGCCGGCTCGCCGCTGGAAGTCGTAGCCGCAGAAGCGTAGGCTGCTTCGTCCTACAATCATCAAGCTACCTGAATGGAGGCCTGTTTCCGTGAAAACGCTGCTTGAAAGAACCCGTCGCATCAACCGTCTGCTGCAGAAGAGCGCCGGAAGCGCCGTTGACTTCAACGAGATGGCCCATGTCCTGGCCGAACTGCTCAACGCCGACGTGTACGTGGCGTCCCGCAAGGGGAAGATCCTCGGGGCCGCGGACCGCGCCGGCCAGATCGAGCAGGACCTGAACGGAGGTATGTTCCCGGAGGATTTCAACCAGCGGCTGATGAAGATGGACGACACCACCTCCAATACCCCCGAGGGCAGGTTGACCATCGTCAAAGAAGGTCAGGAGCATACCTTCGACGCCCGCCTGATCACCATCGTGCCAGTCAACGGCGGAGGCGAGCGTTTGGGCACTTTGGTGCTGGCCCGGGACGATGAGTTCACCGATGAGGACCTGATCCTGGCGGAGCAGGCGGCCACGGTGGTGGGCATCGAGATCCTGCGGGCCCACGCCGGCGAGCTGGAAGAGGAGGCCCGGAAGAAGGCCGCCGTGCAGATTGCGCTGGGCACCCTCTCCTACTCCGAGTTGGAAGCGGTTCAGCACATCTTCGATGAGCTGGACGGCAACGAGGGTCTGCTGGTGGCTTCCAAGATTGCCGACCGGGTCGGCATCACCCGCTCGGTGATCGTCAACGCCCTTCGCAAGTTTGAGAGCGCAGGTGTCATCGAGTCCCGTTCCCTGGGCATGAAGGGCACTCACATCAAGGTGCTCAACGACCGCCTGGTAGAGGAACTGCGGAAACTGCGCTAGTTCACTGGTGCATGGCTGCAACGCGCCACCCTTCTTTCGGGGTGGCGCTTTTGCATAATTGGAACAAATGCGCCGGCCGGAGTCCGCTGGCAAAGCGGGAGCCGGCCGGCTTCGTCATGCGGGAAAAGGGCCTGCGGAAAGACATCATCTGGCAGACTCTTACACAAACAGGGAAATATAGCGCATATCTAGACACGTTCTTGGCAAGGGATAAACCAATGTATGTCAACTTTTTCGCCATTGGTATCCACTTTCGGGCAGCCATGGGATATTCCCTCGGTTCACCCGGAGGAAGTATCTCCGTCTATTTACTGGCTTGAAAAATTTCGCTAATGTATAGACGATTGTACAGTAGGGTTTTGATTCAGGCGAAACGATGAAATATAGAAGCGCGGAATGAGTCTCCTAGGAAGGGGTCCGTCGCAGTGCAGAATCCGCTCACCCAAGCTGAAATCGATGCCTTGATGCGGTCCCTGCTGCCTGCGGAAGGAGAGGAGCTCTTTCAGTCCCGGGACCACCGGGTCCGGCCCTATGACTTTCGCCGGCCCACCAAGTTCAAGAAGGACCTGATGCGGACCCTGGTGGTGATCCACGACACGTTTGCCCGGCTGCTGCAGAGTTTCTTCTTGGCCAATCTGCGGACCCAGGCGCAGGTCAGCGTTCGCGGCGTGAACCAGTATGCCTATGCGGAGTACCTGGAGCTTCTGCCGAACCCGGGGCTGGTGGCCAAGTTTCGCATGGATCCGCTGCCGGGAACCTGTCTGATGGAGATCAGCCTCAACATCGCGTTTGCCATCATCGACCGGGTGTTCGGCGGCCACGGTTCTGATGTCCAGCCCCAGCGGGAACTGTCGGAGATCGAGCTCAGCGTCATGCGCCGGGTGATCACGGAGATGTTCGGGCCGCTCACCGAGGCATGGCGCAACGTAACGGAGGTCCGCCCCCATCTGGAGGGCATGGAAAGCAATCCGATCTTCCTGCAGACGACAGCCAGTTCCACGGAAGTGGTGGCCGCCATCACCGTGGCGGTGGAGATCGGAGAGCACCTGGGTCACATCACCCTTGCTCTTCCGCACACGACGGTGGAACCGGTGCTGTCCCGCCTCACCGGCCGGGGATGGCTGTCCGCACCAACCTCCCGGAATGGGGAGGAGGATCACCTGATCCGGGAATCGGTGGCGCAGGCGCTGGTACCCGTGCGGGTGGAACTGGGCCGCAGCACCATCACCGTCAGGGAGTTCACCGAGTTGCAGGTGGGGGACATCATACCGCTGTCCACCAAAGTCAACGGCGAGGTCCTGGTCTACGTCGGTGACCGGCAGGCCTTCACCGCCACGCCGGGAAAGGTCGGCAACCACCTGGCGGTGCTGATCCAGCGGGTGATCAGCCAGAAAGCACCATGAAGGTCGAGTTTCTCAATCCGTTTGTGTATGCCGGGATGCAGGTGCTTTCCTCGGAAGCCGGGGTGTCCCGGTGGGAACTTGGCAAGCCCTATCTGGTGCGCATGGACAAGACCCGCCATGCGGCCAATGTTGTCATTGGCGTCACCGGCGCCGTGTACGGCCTGGTGATCTACGGGATGGACCTGGCGGTGGCCAAGGCCGTCGTCAAGGCCATGGTGGGTGCGCCTCTGAAACTGAACGATCCCATGGCCGAGAGTGCCTTGGGGGAACTCGGCAACTTGATTACCGGTTTGGCCTCCACGCTGCTGGAGGAGAAAGGGTACCCCTGCCGGATATCGCCTCCGGCCATCGTACGGGGCACGGCTGTTCGACTGACGGAAGTGACCATCCCCATGGTGGTGGTTCCCATGACCACCGCGCTGGGGGCCATTCACATTCAACTGGCGCTGGAGGAGGCTGCCGGAACGGGCGGCTGGTCCGCGCAGGAGCGGGAGATGAGAGGAGCATGATTCGCGGGGTGGAAGCGTCGCGGCGGGGAATGGCGATGGAACAGGTTCGGGCCGATGTCATCGCCGACAACGTGGCCAACCTGAATACCGCCGGCTTCAAGCGGTCCACCGCAGTGGGGACCGAGTTTGGCGCTGCCCTTATGCACCGGCTCGAAAATACCCCCCTAGGTCCCCAAGGCTCACCGGAGGTGGGCCCGCTGGGCCAGGGGGTTGAACTGACAGAAGTGGCGGAGGACCCTTCCCAGGGGGATTTGGTGGCCACTGGCAACCCGCTGGATGTGGCCCTCCTGGTGCCTGGTCAGTTTGTGTATCTAGGTCCCACAGGCCCCGGCTACACACGCAATGGTGCCTTCCATCGCGACAGTGCAGGACGGTTGGTGACCGCCCAGGGCTATCCTGTTTTGGTCAATGGAAGGCCGGTCGGTGCTGGTGCCGGGACTCTTCGCGTTGAGCAGGATGGCACCGTCTGGGCCGATGGGGAGCCGGTAGGCCGCCTCGATCTGGTGGGGGGCACCGAAATGCGGCTGGCCGTCGGTTACCTGGAGCGGGCCAACGTGGACTTGGCTCAGGAAATGTCCAATCTCATCATCACTCTTCGTTCCTATCAGGCCAATCAGCGGGCGCTGCAGTGGCAGGACCAGACGTTGTCCCTGGCGGTTTCGGACCTGGGCAAGGTGTAGTCCGGTCGCTCCCCGCGCCTGAGACGTTGCTTGTGAGGTGGACCATATGACCATCGGGCGGGACATCACCACCCGGGTGCTGGAGCAGGCGCTGCAGGCGGCGACCCTCCGGCAGAACGTCCTGGCCAACAACATCGCCAACATCGGAACTCCGGGATTCAAACGGGCCCGGGTCGAGTTCGAACGCCACCTGGCCCAGGCGCTGCAGAAGAAAGCGGATCCTACCAGCGTCCGGCCCATGGTGGTGGTGGAGCAGGACCGTTCCGCTTTCCCGGACGGCAACAACGTCGACGTGGAAGCGGAGATGGTGCGCCTGGCGGAAAACCAGATCTGGTACAGCGCCCTGACGCGTACGCTGTCGGACCATTTTGCCCGGCTCAGGACGGTCATTTACGACGGGAGGAGGTAAGCCATGGGCCTCTTTCGTGCCATGGATACCAGCGCTTCCGCGTTGACGGCGCAGCGGTTTCGTATGGATGTGATCGCCCATAACATCGCCAACATCAACACCACCCGGACGGCGGAGGGAGGGCCCTACCGCCGGAAGGTGACAACCCAGGCGGAACGGCGGATGACTTTCCAGGACATCCTGGACCGGGCAGCTGGCCGGCCGGTGCCTCCGGTCGGGGCCGGCGTCGTCATCACGTCGGTGTCCGAGGATCCCTCGCCGTTCCGGCTGCAGTATGATCCCGGTCACCCGGATGCCGACGAAAACGGGTATGTTCAGATGCCCAACGTCGATTTGCTGCAGGAGCTCACGGACCTGATGGTGGCTACCCGCATCTACGAGGCCAACGTCACCGCCTTCAACGCCAGCAAGGCGATGGCGCAGCGGGCCCTGGAGATTGGCCGCTGACGCAGGGACGGGGTAACGGTGCGGTCCCTGTAAGGAGGCGGAAAGGATGGAGGTTCAACGACTGAATGCGCTGCTGCAGCCGATGCTCCTTCCCAGGGCCGAAAACGCCGGGAAAGCGCAGAGCCCGCCCGCCGGCCCTTCCTTTGCACAGGCGTTGAAAAACGCCATCGAGCGGGTGGAGCAGGATCAACGCCTGGCCGAAGAGGCAGCCGTGCGCCTGGCGGCGGGTCAGGTAGATGATCTGGCCGAGGTGATGATCGCGGCAGAACGGGCGAACCTGACGCTCGGTTTGGCGGTCCAGATCCGCAACAAGGCTCTGGAAGCGTATCAGGAAATCATGCGGATGTCGTTGTAAGTGGAGCGCTGACGGAGCACAGTCTCTGAGCACCGGAGGGAGACCTCTTGAAGAACTGGGCCGCCAAGTTGTGGGACCGGATCAAGACCGCTTGGACGGGGAGCAGTCCGGTGCACCGCTGGTTGGCGGTGGGCCTGGCCGTGGCCCTGGTCTTGGCGGTGGGAATTGGCCTGTGGCTGAACCGCCCGCAGTGGGTGGTGCTGGTCAGCGACGTGGAGCCCAAGGACGCGGCCGCCATTGTGGCCCGTCTGGACGAGTTGAAAGTGCCCTATAAGCCCACCGGCGACGGCTACACCATCCTGGTGCCGGAGTCGGAGGTGTACACCGCGAAACTGGCTCTGGCCCAGGCGGGCCTTCCCAACAGCGGCACGGTGGGCATGGAACTGTTTGACAAGACCAGCTTTGGCGCCACCGAGTTCGATAAGCGAGTCAACCTCCTGCGGGCCCAACAGGGGGAGCTGGAGCGGGCGCTGATGCGCATCTCCGAGGTGGAGTACGCCAACGTCAAGCTGGCGATTCCCGAGGAGTCGGTCTTTGTCCGGGACCAGAAGCCGGTCACCGCGGCCGTGCTGATCAAGACGAAGGCTGGTAAGAAGCTCTCCCGCCAACAGATTGAGGGCATCGTTCAGTTCGTGGCCAGCTCCGTGCAGGGGCTGGAACCGGAAAACGTCAAGGTGGTGGACCAGTCCGGCCGGCTGCTGTCTGCCGGGCTGGGGACCTCCGACGGGCTGGCCGTGGAGGTGGATACGGACCAGCTCGAACTGCAGCGGGCTCTGCAGGAAGAGATGGAAGAACGAGTTCAGACGCTCCTGGAGCCCATCTTCGGGACCGGAAACGTGGTGGCCCGCGTCAACCTGGAACTGAACATGGACAGCACCCGGGTGGAATCACAGACGGTGGAGGGGGCCACTCCCACCCATACGGAGACCACCCAGGAGATGGGAAGCGGCCTGGGCGCCGGCGTGGCGCTGACAGGCGACACCACGAATGTTCCGGTCTATCAGACGGGGGATCAAGGGCAGGGCGCCGGAGGTCAGACCTGGCGTCAGACCACCCGGACCGATTACGGTCTCAGCCAGCGCACCGAGGTGAGGGTGACACCGCCGGGTTCCATCAAGCGGATCTCGGTAGGCATCGCCATCAACCGGCCTTCGTTGACGGCGGAACAGATCGCCCAGATCCAGCAGATGGTGGCCGGTGCGACCGGCGCGGAAATCGGGGCCGTCAGCGTGATCGCCATGGCCTTCCACGATGAGACGGAGACCACGGCGCCCATCGTGGCAGGCCCCGGCAGAACGCCTGATCTGGTTCCGGTGGGGGTCGGCCTCGCCCTGGCGCTGGCGGTGGTGCTCTTCGGGTGGATCATGACCCGGCGGCGCCGTCGCGAACTGGAAGAGGCCCTGGCCGCTGCCATGGCCCGTCAGACCGCCGGCATGACCACCGGTACGGCTCTGGATGTGGCCCTCGGGTTGGACCAGAAGGCGGCCGCGGCAGCCGGGGAGGCTGGCGAGACTGTGCCGGAAGACCAGCGGGGCGTGGCGCCCACCGATGGTGCAGCGGCACGGCAGGAACTGGAGCGAGCGATTTCGGCAAAGCCCAGGCGCCAGTTCGTGATCGGCGGAAAGCCCATCGACGATGCGTTGCTGCAGGCCGCGGAGGAACTGATCACAGCCAACCCCGAGGCCGCGGCCGCGGTCATCCGGCGCTGGATCAAAGGAGGCTCTTGACCCTTGCAGACAGAGGGCAAGCTAACCAGTCGGCAGAAGGCGGCTATCTTTTGCATCCAGGTGGGTGCGGACCGTTCCGCCGAGATCTTCCGGCATTTGACGGATGAGGAGATCGAGTCCCTCACCGTCGAGATTGCCAAAGCCGAAAAGGTTTCGGCCGAGACATGCAACCAGATTCTGGAAGAATTTGTGGAGATGGCCACCCAGGAGCAGTACATCCGCAGCGGCGGCCTCCAATATGCCCGGGAGGTACTGGAGAAGGCCCTGGGCCGCGAGCGGGCCAGGGACATCCTGCTCAGGCTGACCGCCGCCATCCGCCGCCGGCCCTTTGACTCCCTGCGGAACATCGATCCCGCACAACTTGCGGGCTATCTGCAGAACGAGCATCCGCAGACCATCGCCGTGGTGATGGCACATCTGCCGCCCTATCAGGCGGCCCAGGTGATGGCCGGGATGCCCCCCGAGCGGCAGGCAGACATCATCCGGCGGGTGAGCAATCTGGAGCGGGTCTCTCCCGAAATGCTGCGGGAGGCCGAGAAGGTACTGGAGAAAAAGCTGCTGGCTTCCGGTCTGCAGGAGGATCGGAATGGAAAGGTCGGCGGCATCCAGTGGGCCGTGGACGTTCTGAACTCAGTGGACCGGACCACCGAGCGGAACGTCATGGAGACCCTCAGTGTGTGGGATCCGGACCTGGCCACTGAAATTTCGCAGCGGATGTTCGTGTTTGAGGATATTGTCAAGCTGGATAACCGGACGGTCCAGCGGATCCTGCGTGAGGTGGATTTCAACCGGGATCTGCCGCTGGCCATGAAGGGAGCCAAGGAGGAAGTCTGGGCAAAGATCACCGGCAACCTGTCCACACGTATGGCGGAAGCGCTCCGGGAGGCGGTGGAGTACCTTGGGCCGGTGCGCATCCGTGAGGTGGAGGAGGCGCAATCCCGCATTATCAACGTGATTCGGAGCCTGGAGGAGAGGGGCGAGATCCAGATCAACCGGGGTGGTGAGGATGAGTTCATTTAAGGCAGGAATCCTACCCGCAGGGGTAACGGTCCACCACCCTGAATGGCCGACCTTCCGGCCGGACATCCAGGCAGATTCTGCCGCGCCGGCACAGCCGGCGGCGCCGGCGGCAACTGACGGAGATGCCATTCTGCGGGCGGCCCGGTTGCAGGCCGCAGAACTGCTGCAGAAGGCGGCGGAAGAGGCCGAGGCCGCGGTGGCAGAGGCCCGCCGGCAGGGCTTCGAAGCGGGGCGAGAAGAAGGCCTCGCCGCAGCCCGGTCGGAACTGGAAGCAGAGCGTCAGGCCGCCCGGTTCGCGGTAGAGAAGGCCAAACTGGAAGCCGATGCCCTGCGGCAGGCCGCTGAGGCTGACGCCCGGGCGATTCGGGCCGAAGCGGAGGCAGAGCGGCAGCGGTTGCTCGCGGAGGCGCGGGAGCAAGCAGCCCGCCTGTTGGAGGAGGCCCGGGCGGAGCGGGACCGCGTTCTGGAGGCGTCCCGCGACGCCCTGGTGGAACTGGCGGTGGCTGCAGCGACCCGGCTGGTTCAGGGGCATCTGGCCGTGGAACCGGAAGCCATTGTCAATATGGTGGCCGCCGGTCTCCGCCGCCTGCGGGACACGGACTGCACGGTGCGGGTCAGCCCTGCGGATCTTCCCCTCCTGGACGCCCAGCGCGCCCGGCTGGAGCGGGAACTGGGCGAAGGGACGCTGCTGGTGCAGCCAGATGCCGGGCTGTCCCGGGGCAGCTTTCTGATTCACAGTCCGCAGGGCAGCATCGACGGTACCTTGGAGGCCCAGACCGCCCGCCTGCGGGATGCCATGACCGCGGCCCTGGGGAGGGAATGACCGATGGACTTGCTGCCCTGGGACCGTTTGATGCAGGCCGTGCGTGAGGTGGATCCGACTCCGGTGGTGGGTCGGGTTATCGGCGTGACCGGACTGATCATTGAAGCCTCAGGCCCCCGGGCCCGGGTCGGCGAACTCTGCTGGCTGAAGGGCGAGGGCGTTCAGGTGGCCGCGGAGGTGGTGGGGTTTCGGGAGGACCGGATCCTGCTCATGCCCCTGGGCGAACTGGAGGGCCTGCAGCCCGGCTGGGAGGTCCACCGAACCGGCGGTCCCCTGAAGGTGCCTGTGGGACCGGAACTTCTGGGCCGGGTGCTGGACGGGCTGGGAAGGCCCATCGATGGCCGGGGGCCCTTGCCCCGGATGGAGATGCGGCCTGTGACCGGCCGCCCGCCGGCCCCGCTGTCCCGGCAGCGCATTCGGCGGGCCCTGAGCATGGGGGTTCGCGCCGTGGACGGGCTCCTGACCGTGGGCCAGGGCCAGCGCCTGGGCATCTTTGCCGGATCCGGCGTCGGCAAGTCCACCCTTCTGGGGATGATGGCCCGCTCATCATCGGCCGACTGCAACGTCATCGCCCTGGTGGGCGAACGGGGCCGGGAGGTGCGGGAGTTCATTGAAGGAGATCTGGGCCCCCGGGGACTGGAGCGCTCCGTGGTGGTGGTGGCGACGTCGGAACAGCCGGCTTTGGTCCGGATCCGAGCCGCCATGACAGCCACCACCATTGCAGAAGCATTCCGGGACGCCGGACAGGACGTCCTGCTCATGATGGATTCGGTCACCCGCCTGGCCCATGCGCAGCGGGAAGTGGGCCTGGCGGTGGGCGAACCGCCGGCCACCCGGGGGTACACCCCGTCGGTGTTCACCCTGCTGCCCAAGTTGTTGGAGCGGTCGGGCACCGGGCCGGTGGGCAGCGTCACGGGCATCTACACGGTGCTGGTAGACGGCGACGACATGAACGAACCCATCGCCGATGCCGTCCGCGGCATCCTGGACGGACACGTGGTGCTTTCCCGGGCACTGGCCCAGGCGGGGCACTACCCGGCGGTGGATGTGCTGGCCAGCGTCAGCCGCGTGATGCCGGAGGTGACCACGCCGGAGCACCAGGCGTGGGCCCGGAAATTCCGCAGCCTCCTGGCCGCGTACAAGGAGGCCGAGGACCTGATCCAAATCGGCGCGTATCAGTCGGGCACCAATCCGACTGTTGATGAAGCGATTCGGAAACTGCCAGAAATGAAGCGGTTCTTGATCCAGGACGTGGACGAGCCCAGCGACCTGACGGAGGCCTGCAGCCGCCTGCGGGCGCTCTGTGGGGAGGGATAGGCCATTCGACGGTTTCGTTTTCGCTTGGAGCGGGTCCTGAAACTGCGGGAACGGGAGCGCATGCTCGCGGAACAGGCCCTGGCGGAGGCCCGGGCCGCGGCCCATCAGGCGAAGCTTCGACGGGACGAGGCTGTCCGCGCCCGCCGCCAGTTTGAGGACCAGTTGGAGTCGCGTCGGGCCCGCGGGATGCCGGCCTGGCAGTGGATGGTGACGTATGAGCTGGACCAGCGGCTCATGCAGGAAGAACAGGCGGCCGTGGCCGCCCTGGCGGAGGCGCAGGTGGCGGTGAATGCCCGCCTGCAGGAACTGGTGGCCGCCCGCCGCCGGGAAGAGGTGCTCAAGCGCCTGCGGCAGCGGCGCTGGGAGGCATACCGCTGGGAGTTCGAGCGGGCTGACCAGGCTGAGACCGATGAGATGGCCCGCAACGTGGTGTGGCGCCGGAAGGAGGTAGGGTAGGTGGCTGCCGAGCCCGCTGAGGGGAAGCAGAAGACGATCCCATTCCGTGCTCCCGAGAAGGCGTCCCGGCGGCTGGCCTTCTGGCGTCGGCGGCCGAAAGAGAAGGCAGAGCCGCAGGAGGAGGAACTCCACCTTCCGCAACCCAGCATGACCGGATGGATCATCGCAGCGGTGCTGATCCTGCTGGTCAGCGGGGCCTATGCGCTGGGCCTGATTCCTGATTGGAAGACCCTTCTGTACGGCCCGGCGGAGGAGCCCCTGCTTCCCGACGAGATCGGTGCCGCGCTCGGGAGCTGGTTGCCGCCAGAGGAGACGGCGCCCACCGGAGAGGGATCGGGTGTCTCCGCAGAAACCGGTGCGGAGCCGTCCGGGGAAACCCGGGGCCCTGATGGGGAGGCCATCCGGACCGTGGCAGAACTATACAACGCAATGCCGCCGGCCAAGGCGGGACCGCTGCTGGCTGCCATGGAGCCTGAGCAGGCCGTGGCCGTGCTCCGGATGATGAGGCGGGAGCAGGCTGCGGCGGTCCTGGCCCAGATGGAACCGAACGATGCGGCGGAACTGATCCGCCTGCTCATGGTGAGCGCGGAAGCAGGAGGCGGTCAGCAGTGACGATGGTCCGACTGGATGCCCCGGGCGCCGCCGGCAGGCCGCCGGCGGTGGTGCCGGCGGCGGAAAAACGGCAGGACGCGCCGGCGGAGGGCGGCTTCGCCGCACTGCTCGCGCTGGTGATGGACCCTGGACTGCAAACGGGCCATTTTGCCGGCGAATCCTCCGCACCGGTTGGTGAGCGAGCGTCTTCCGGGATCGCAACAGTCCAGCAAGAAGTCAGTCTGCCGGCAGCCAGGGCACGGACAGAGACGATGAGCCCGGCGGTATGGCCGGCCGGGGGGCTGCCCCGGCCGGGGGAGGCCGGGCCTGAATGGAACCTGCCGCCGGGGAACTTCCCGCCGGCCGGAGTGTCCGGAGAAGCTACTGCGACGGCCGGCGGCGAACCTGCCCCCTGGTCACCTGCCCCCCGAATACCTGCTTCCAGGGGGCCTGCTCCCTGGGCGGCGGCTGTTGAGGGGGTGCCCCCGGCACCGGCTCCGCAGGCCGTGTTGCCGGGTGCGATTGAGCAGTTGCGCATAGATCATGGTTTCGATCCGAACGGAAAAACGGTGGGCAGTGCCCCACCGGCGGAAGAGGGGGGTCTCCCGTCACTGAAACCGGTTTCTGCCGGGGCGAGGGGTGCCGGGCCCGTGTCGCCGGCCGGCGGCGGAGCAGACGCGGCAGGCGGTGGGCTGCCGGACGCCGGCGCCCGGGCGGCTACGGTGGCCGCTCAGCCCGAAGTGCCGGCCGCATCCTTGGGCAGAGCCCCACAGGGGGCGCCGCAAGGGGCGGCGGAAGACCAGCCGGCAGAGGGCGTCCGAAGGGGCAGGGTGCCGGAGGATTCCGATCCGGTGAAACCCTCTGCGCCTGCCACCCTGCTGGGGCCGGCTCCCACCGGGGAGGCCCGGGGCGGTGCACCGGCAGCACCGGCAGCTTCGCCCGCGCAGGAAGCCACTGCGTCTCCGTTTCCGATGCAGACCCAGGATCTGACAGAGAAGCCGGTCTCTCCGGAGCAGGTGATGGACCTGGTGGTGGAGAGCCTGCGCGACACGCCGGACGGCGAGTATGCCATTACCCTGCGGCTTTATCCGGAGCACCTGGGGGAGGTCCGGCTTCAGGTGCAGGTGGCAGGGCGGGAGGTCCGGACCCGTTTCGAGGTGACGACCCCCGAGGCACGCCAGATCCTGGAGCAGCGGGGCGAGCAGCTCCGGGAGGGGCTGCACAACGCCGGCTTTACGCTATCTGGTTTTACCGTCAGTACCGGCGGCGGAGCCCGCCAGAGCCAGGAGCGATGGGACCTGGAGGAGTGGCTCTGGCAGGGCCGGCCGGAGGTGCCGGCTGTGAAGGCCAAGCCTGCGGCGGCCTCGGGACGGCGGCCAGCACAGGCGAAGCACGCCGGCATCTTGGATCGGTTGGCGTAAGGAAGGAGGCTGCTGTACGATGGCGACCAGTGTCTCCGGGATCGCGGGTGCCGGCAGCACCGGCAGCACCGCTGCCCGGGCAGCGTCGGGTGCCATGGCTCAGCAGTTGGGCTCTCAGGAGTTTCTGCAGTTGTTGGTGACACAGCTTCGGTACCAGAACCCCCTGAGCCCCATGGACGACAGAGATTTCCTGGCCCAACTGGCCCAGTTCGCGGCCCTTGAACAGATCACCGAACAGACCCGGTGGGCCCGGCTGACCTACGGGCTGGGGCTGGTGGGCTATCAGGTGACGTACCGAACCGAAGAGGGCGATGTTCTGACGGGTGTGGTGAAAGCACTGCGCATCTCCGGCGGCAATCCGCTGCTGTCCCTGGGAGATCGGGAGATCACCTTGGAGCAGGTGCTTTCCGCCACATGGCCGCAGCAAGCCATCGAGGAGGAGTCGAGATGAGGGCGCTCAACTCAGCCGTGACGGGAATCCGGGCTCACCAGACCCGTATGGACGTCATCGGCAATAACATCGCGAACGTAAACACGGTGGGATTCAAGAGCAGCCGTGTGACCTTCCAGGATGTCTTCAGCCAGACCCTGGCCGCTGGCTCCGCCACCACCAATCCCAAGCAGGTGGGGCTGGGCGTGGGCGTGGCCAGCATCGACCTGGACATGAGCGCCGGCAGCCCGAACCTCACCGGCCGGGCACTGGACCTGGCGATTGAGGGGGAAGGCATGTTCATCATGCGTCAGGGCGACGGTTCCGTGGTCTACACCCGGGTGGGCAACTTTGACTGGAGCGCGGACGGCGTGCTGGTCAACCCGGGCACCGGCGCCCGGGTGCAGGGCTGGGCCGTGGATGAGAACGGCGAGGTAGTCACCGGCGTCCTTACGGACATCGTGCTGCCCAAAGGCAGCACCGCCCCGCCTCAGGTGACAACCCGAGCCTCCCTGAGCGGGTATCTGGACCCCACCGCCGCTGCCGGCAGTGAGGTCAGTACGACGCTGATCATCTATGACTCCCTGGGGCGTCCCCACTCGGTGACGCTTACGTTCGTACGCGATGCGAACGACCCCACAGAATGGGACGTCACCGCCTTCGACGGCCAGGGCAATGAATTGGACACCACGGGTCTGTCGTTTGACGCCACTGGGGCTGTGGACCCCGACACGTGGGAGATCACATTCACCACTTCTGACACAGACGAGGAAATCACCGTCACCATTGACCTCTCCGGCATCCGGCTGGGTTACTCCGGCACCGGCGTCAGCAATGTCATGGTCCAGAGCGCCGACGGTGCCCCCATGGGGACGCTGGAGTCGGTCACGATCTCGCCGGACGGCCAGGTGATCGGCATCTACTCCAACGGTGCCCGTATCGTGCATGCCTATATTGCCCTGGCCAACTTCACCAACCCCGCGGGCCTGTCCAAGGTGGGCGACACCAGTTTTGCCGAAACCGCCGCATCCGGTCCCGTCATGATCGGCCTGCCCAACACGGGCGGCAGGGGCCGTCTGGTGCCCGGCAACCTGGAGGCCTCCAACGTGGATCTTTCCGTCGAGTTCACCAACATGATCCTGACCCAGCGAGGGTTCCAGGCCAACGCCCGGGTGGTCTCCACCGCGGATGAAATGCTTCAGGATTTGGTAAACCTGCGCCGTTAATCCGGTACTAGCGTTATCACCTTGACGTAAGGAGATGCCCAATGAATCGAGGGCTCTTGATTGCACTGGTGGCCGCGGTTCTGGTGCTGGCCGTGGGAGTGACCGCATTAGGAGTGTACGTAATCTGGGGCCCCGGAGTTGTGGGTTTGGGCCTGTCAGGCGACCCCGCAGCCACGGCGGGCGCTTCTGCCACGGAGAACCTCTACTTCTTCGAAACCGATAACTTCGTCACAGACCTGGCCGACAAGGACAAGGTCCGGTATGTGAACGTCAGCGTCAGCCTCGCCATGAAGGACCAGGCGGCGCTGGAGGAAGCCAAGCAGATGGAGCCGCAGATCCGGGACGTGATTCTGGGCCAGTTGCGCCAGCGAACTGCGGCCGAACTGGCAGGGGCCGTCGGTAAGGATGACCTGGCCAACGGGTTGCAGTCGGCCCTGCGCGGTTTGCTTGGGGACCGGCTGGTCAAGGTCTACATCACCGATCTGGTCATCCAGTAGACCCAGTCTGTCAGGGAGGTCAGCGCGGCATGAAACTGACACAGGCTGAAATCGATGCACTCTTTGCGGCGTATGCCGGCAACCCGGATTCCTTGGAGAAGGCCAATCAGCCCGTCGGGCAAGAGGCCCCTGAATCCGAGGAAAAAGCTTCTGCCGACAGCCCTCCCGCCTCTGACGCCCCGGCCATCGAATCAGAACAGACGCAGCAGGCCGAAGCAGCGGCCACGGCAGCGGGAAAGGAGGAGGGCCGGCCGGCGGCCCGGGGTTCCCAGGCTTCCCAGGCCGCCGCTCCGGCCACCTTCCCTCCTCTGCGCCCGACTTCCGGCCTGGCCAAGGAGAACCCTACCCTCGGTGTGCTGGCCAACGTGGAACTGGATGTCAGCGTGTGCCTGGGTCACACTCGCAAGAGCATCCGGGAAATCCTCAGCCTCGGCCCCGGCTCCGTTGTGGAACTGGACACCCTGGCCGGGGAAGCAGTGGATATCGAGGTAAATGGCCGTGTGGTGGCTCGAGGCGAAGTCGTGGTGGTGGGGGAGAATTACGGCGTACGCATTACGGAACTGGTTTCCCCGGATGGGGGGCCGGCTGAATGACCACCGCTGCTGCTTTGGCGGCCGGAGAGGCGCCTTCCGGGCCGCTCTACGGCGAGGGACTTGGTCTCTTCCTGGTGGCGAGCCTGGCGGTCATCGTCCTGGCCTACGGCGCCGTCCGCTTGCTGGGAAACTGGCAGATTACCTACAACCGCGGGCGGCGCCTGCGGGTTTTGGAGGGGGTACCGGTGGGACGGGACCGCAGCCTCCTGCTGGTGATGGTGGGCAAGGAGTTCCTCGTGGTGGGCTCCTCGCCCCAGGGGGTGCAGTTGGTCTGTCGGGTGACCGATCCGGAGACGGTGGCTGCGCTGGCTGCGGAGTACGAGATCCGGGAGGATTCCCGCGCGGTGCCGGATCCGGAGCCGGCCATACGGCAACATCTGCAGGCGATGCGGGAATTGCTTTCGCGGCGAGGGCAGCGCCATGACCGGTAGGCGGTTTCGAATGGTGGGCGCGGCTGTCCTGGTGGGGCTGCTGGTGCTGCTGCCTGCCACGGTCCACGGACAGCCCATCGAGATTCCCGACCTGGGCATCGAGCCGGCCACGGAGCCCGGGCAGGCTCTGCAGACCATGCAGATCCTGCTCCTGCTCACCGTGCTCTCCATTGCCCCGGCCATTCTGGTGCTCTGTACTGCCTTTACCCGGATTGCGGTGGTGCTCGGTTTCTTGCGCACCGCCATGGGCACGCAGCAGTTGCCGCCCAACCAGGTGCTGCTGGGCTTGGCACTGTTTCTCACCTTTGCGGTAATGGCGCCCACCTTTCAGGAAATCTACCAGTCAGCGGTCCAGCCGTACGCACGGGGAGAGATCAGTCAGGCCGAGTTTCTCGACCGGGCCGCCGAGCCCCTGAAGGACTTCATGCTCCGACATACCCGGAAGGAAGATCTGGCCCTCATGCTAGAGATCAGCGGGGCCCCGGCGCCCGAGGGACCCGAAGACGTGGGGTTTTTCACCGTGGTGCCGGCCTTTGCCATCAGCGAGTTGCGCACCGCGTTCACGATGGGCTTTCTGATCTTCCTTCCGTTTGTGATCATCGACTTCATCGTTGCCAGCACGCTGATGTCCCTGGGCATGTTCATGGTTCCCCCCGTCATGGTCTCGCTGCCCTTCAAGATCCTGCTGTTCGTGCTCGTGGACGGCTGGCACCTGGTGATCCAGTCCTTGTTCGAAAGCTTCCAATGAACAAGGTGACGGTGTATGACGCCTGACTATGCTCTCAGCCTCGGTCAGGAGGCGCTGAAGGTAGCCCTGATGGTGGGCTTGCCGGTCCTGGGGCTGGGCCTGGCTGCGGGCGTGCTGGTTGCCCTCTTTCAGGCCACCACCCAGATCAACGAGGCCAGTCTGCAGTTTCTGCCCAAGATCCTCGCCGCAGCCCTGGGACTGGTGATCTTCGGCCCGTGGATGCTGAACATCATGGTGGATTACGCCCGCCACATGATCGCCCTGATCCCTGAGATGGTCCGGTAGCCATGGAACAGCTACAGGCTCAACTTCCGCTTTTCTTGCTGGTGACCAGCCGGGTGGCCGGCGTCACGGCCTCCTCGCCGGTCTTTGCCAACCGGTTTCTAACGATTCCGGTCCGGGTGTTTCTGACCTTTCTGCTTGCGCTGTTGATCTTGCCGGCGGCCCGGGCGGAGCCCGGGATCACCGGCGGGCTCGGCTTTGCCGCGACCTGTCTGACGGAATTGCTGGTCGGGCTGCTGATCGGCTTTCTCGGGCAACTGGTCTTTGCCGTGCTGCAGATGGCGGGCGCCATCCTGGATCTGGACATGGGCCTGGCCATGGCCGAGATTGTCGATCCCGTCCACAGTCAGTATGAAGCGCTGCTGGGCTCCTTTTTCCATACCCTGGGCCTGGTGATCTACTTCACCGTCGACGCCCATCACTGGCTGCTTCGGGCCATTGCCGGCAGTTATGCAGCCCTGCCCGCCGGCGCATGGGCCGCGGACGCGCCCGCCTTCCGCTACGTGGTGGAACTTTTCGGCGCCCTGTTGGCCGCGGCGGTGCAGATGGTCCTTCCCTTTGTAGCCGTGATGCTGCTGACCACCGCGGTGCTGGGGGCGGTGAACCGGGCGGTGCAGCAGTTCCAACTGTTCCAAATCACCCTGGGAGTGAAGGCTGCTGTCGGGCTGGTCATGCTGGCGGTGGTGCTGCCCTACCTGTTGGATTTTGTGGTGCCGCTTTTCGAAAGCGGACACCGGGAACTGCTGAAGACCCTGCAGTGGATGCAGGCGCCATAAGGGGGGAGAGGCCTGAATCTGCAGCTTTTTGCCCAGGAACGGACCGAGGAGGCGACCCCCCGAAGATTACAGGAGGCCCGCAAGGAAGGGCGTGCGGCCCGAAGCCAGGACCTGGCAGCCGGCATCGGACTGGTGGCCGGCGCCATGGCCCTGGGCAGCCTCGGTCCCAATGTCTACGAGCAGGTGGCCCGGGCCATGGTGGAGACCTTCTCCCACCTTCATGGGTCGGAACTGAGCGTCCAGCGGGCGACCGATCTGGGCGTAACGTGGGCCCTGGTCTTCGCCAAAGCCGTCCTGCCGCTGGTGGGGATCATCCTGGCGGTGGGGCTGCTCTTTGGCCTCCTGCAAGGCCAGTTTACCTGGAGCCTTCGGCCGCTGGCGCCGGACTTCAACCGCATCAACCCCATCCAGGGCCTGATCCGCATGTTCTCCCTGCGCAGCCTGGTGGAGAACATCAAGGCGCTGATCAAGCTGGGGATGATCGGATACATCGGCTACCGGGAGATCGTCCTGGTACTGCCTCAGATTCCCAACCTGATGGGTCAGGGGGTGGCCCTTGGCCTGAGCGAGATCGCCCATACAGTGGTGACGGCGCTCCGGAACGTGGGCTTTGCCCTGGTGGGGGTAGGCATTCTCGACTACGGGTACCAGTACTGGGAGTTCCGCCGTTCGCTGCGGATGACCAAGCAGGAAGTGAAAGAGGAAATCAAGCAGGAAGAGGGGCGGCCTGAGGTCAAGCAGAGGCAGCGGCAGCGGGCTCGGGAACTGGCCATGCGCCGGAGGGCGATCCGGGAGGTGCCCAAAGCCGATGTGGTGGTGACCAACCCGACCCACTATGCCGTCGCCCTCCGTTACGAAGCAGAAAAGGATATTGCCCCCAGGGTGATCGCCAAGGGGGCCGACCTCATGGCCTTCCAGATCAAGGCCGTGGCCCGGGAGCACCAGGTTCCGATGGTGGAAAACCGGACCCTGGCCCGGCAACTGTACGACAAGGTACCCCTGGGCAGGCCGATCCCGCCGGAACTCTTTCAGGCGGTGGCTGAAGTGCTGGCCTTCGTCTACAACCTGCGCCGGCAGCAGCGCCGGATGAACCTTTCCTGATCCGATAGGGAGATTTGCACGATCGAGGTGGGTCTTGTGACCAATCAGGGCAGCGCCCGTCCCTTCCGCGCTCCCGATATCGCACTGGCGGCAGCCGTCATGGCTGTGGTCTCCATGATGGTGGTGCCCCTGCCTCCATGGCTGCTGGATATCCTCCTCACCTTTAGCATGGGCGCCTCCCTGGTGATCCTGCTTGTCTCCATCTTCACGGCGGAGCCGCTGCAATTCAGTGCGTTTCCCGCCCTGCTGCTCGTAGTCACCCTCTTCCGCCTTTCTCTGAACGTCTCCAGCACCCGGCTGCTGCTGCTGACCGGGGAAGCCGGGAACGTCATTCGCCGCTTCGGCGAATTCGTCGTGGGAGGCAATACGGCCGTCGGCCTGATCATTTTCCTGATCCTGACCATTGTCAACTTTGTGGTGATCACCCGCGGGGCCGAGCGGGTCTCCGAGGTAGCCGCTCGCTTTACCCTGGACGCCATGCCGGGCAAGCAGATGGCCATCGACGCCGATCTGAACGCCGGCCTGATCGATGAGGCCACGGCCCGGGCCCGCCGGGAGGCCATCAACCGGGAAGCCGACTTCTACGGGGCCATGGACGGCGCCTCCAAGTTCGTCAAGGGCGATGCCATCGCGGGACTCATCATCCTTGCGATCAACATCGTCGGCGGTTTCATCGTGGGCGTGGTGCAGCAGGACATGAGCTTCAGCGAAGCCTGGCAGCACTACTCGCTCCGGACGGTGGGTGACGGGCTGGTGACGCAGATTCCGGCTCTGATGGTCTCCACCGCCACCGGCCTGGTGGTCACCCGGGCAGCCGGCGAATCCGGCTTGGGTCAGGAACTGGCCGCCCAGTTGCTGGCAGACCCGCACCTTCCGATTTTGGCAGGGGTGGCCCTGATCATCCTGGGCCTGGTGCCGGGGATGCCGACGGTGGTCTTCCTGACGGTGGGTGCCGCCCTGGCGGCCATGGGATACATCCTGCAGCAGAGGCGGCGGGCCGCGGAACTGGCCGCGGCGGCTCAGCCGCAGCCTCTGCCCGTGACCGAGGAGGTGCCGCCGGAGAGCGCGGTTCAGCTTTCGCTGGTGGATCCCCTGGAAATCGAACTGGGCTACGGCCTGGTTCCCCTGGCCGATGCCGAACGGGGCGGTGATCTGCTGGACCGGGTGGTGGCGGTCCGGCGGCAGGTGGCCCTGAACCTGGGGTTGCTGTTGCCCTACATCCGGGTACGGGACAACCTGGCGCTCAATCCCTACCAATATACCATCAAGCTCCGGGGCATCGAGGTGGGCAGCTATGAACTGATGCCGGACCGCTTGCTGGCCATGGCGCCGGGCGAGATGGAAGAGCGGATTCCCGGGCAGGAGACGGTGGAGCCTGCCTTTGGTCTCCCCGGCGTTTGGATCTCTCCTGCCGACCGCCAGCGGGCGGAATTGATGGGATACACGGTGGTGGATCCGGTCTCGGTGCTCATTGCCCATCTCACCGAGGTGATCAAGGAGCATGCGGCGGAGCTTCTGGGCCGTCAGGAGGTCCGGAAGATGGTGGATATGGTCCGGGAAACGCACCCGGCCCTGGTGGAAGAACTGACGCCGTCGCAGCTGACCCTCGGCGAAATCCAGAAGGTGCTGCAGAACCTCCTCAGCGAGGGGGTGCCGATCCGGGATCTGGTCCTGATCTTCGAAACCCTGGCTGACTGGGCAGGCACCACCCGAAATCCGGAGCAGCTGACGGAACACGTGCGGGTGGCGCTGGGGCGCACGATTCTGCACACCTTGGGTGTGACCGACAAGCTGCGGGCCATCACTCTCGCCCCGGACCTGGAGCAGCGGCTGCTGGCCGCCGGCGAGCGGAAGCCCGGGGAACCGGGACTGGACCCCGCCCTGGCCCAAAACCTCGTCAGTTCCGTCCAGCAGCAGGCCCAGGCCATGGCCGAGAAGGGCATGACCCCGATCCTGGTCTGTGCCCCGGCTCTCCGGCCCATGATGCGGCGGGTGGCCCAGCATGCCTATCCAAAACTGGCGGTCCTTTCTTACGCGGAACTGGATCCGAAACTGGAGATTGAACCTGTGGGAGTGGTCCGGGGATGATTCAGGTAAAGCGGATTGTGGCCCCCACCTATGCCGAGGCCCTGATCAAGGCCAAGAACGAACTGGGCATGGACGCCTTGATCGTGGACAGTAAGAAAATTCGGGTGGGCGGGTTCCTCGGGCTGTTCCAGAAGAGCATGACGGAACTGACGGTGGCAGTGGACCGGCCCGATGAACCGGCTGCGCCCGCCACCGGCGGGGGCTCCACGGCGGTCCGGACAGCCGTCCCGGCTCCCGGTCCATCCGCTGCGGCTTCACCGCAGGCGGCGCTGCCCGCCAGCACGGTCGCGTCCCTGGAGCGGGAACTGGCTGCCCTCCGCCGGGCAGTGAACCGGCTGGCGAGCCGCCAGGAACAGGAGGCGGCTCTGTCCCGGCTGACGGCCTACGGCCGGCACGTTTACGACACCCTGGTGGACAGGGGAGTGGAGCCGGACGCGGCCCTGGAGATCAGCCTGAACCTCACCGACGAATCCCAGGGACGGGCCGGGCTTCAGGCGGCTCTCATCCGGACGCTGGGCCCCTTCGAGCGCATCGCCGTCCGACCGGGCCAGCGGCGGGTGGCCGCCCTGGTGGGGCCCACCGGGGCGGGCAAGACCACGACCCTGGCGAAACTGGCGGCCCACTTTGCCCTGAATATGGGGCACAAGGTGGGGCTGATCACCGCGGACAGCTTTCGCATCGCCGCGATTGAACAGCTTCGCACCTACGGAGATATTCTGGGGATCCCCGTGAACGTCGTGGACTCGCCCGCGGACATGGCCCGGGCCCTGCGGGAGACGGCCGATTGCGACCTCGTGCTGGTGGATACCGGAGGGCGCAACCACAAGGACGCCGGCCGGATGGCGGAACTGAAGGAGACCCTGTCGATTCTCCGCCCGGACGAGACGCACCTGGTGATCTCCCTCACCGCAAACCCGCGGGATGCGTACGAATGGCTCGACTACTACGGTCCTCTGGGGGTGAACCGGCTGCTCTTTACCAAGCTGGACGAGGCGGCCGCCCCGGGGCTGATGGTGAACCTGCGGCGCCGGTGCTCGTACCCGGTCGGGTACATTACCTTCGGCCAGTCGGTGCCGGATGACATCATGCCGGCTGACCGGGCAGATTTTGCGCAGATCCTGCTAGGAGCGTAATTCACCATGGCTGATCAGGCGTCACGGCTTCGGGAACTGGCTGCCGCCTATCGTGCCCGTGCTGCGGAGCCGGCACCCCGCCGCCGCACCCGGGTGATCGCGGTCACCAGCGGCAAGGGCGGTGTGGGGAAGACCAACCTCAGCATCAATCTGGCGCAGGTACTGATCGCATCCGGCAAGGATGTGATTCTTCTGGATGCGGATCTGGGGTTGGCCAACGCCCATGTCCTGCTGGGCAGCGTGCCGCCCTACCATATGGGCCACCTGCTTCGGGGGGAACAGGACATCGTGGGGCTGATTCATACCACCCCGAGCCGGCTCAAGCTGATCGCGGGCGGATACGCGGTGGAAGAGTTGGTGGATCTGACCCCCGCCCAGCTGAACCGGTTCGTTGTGGCCCTGAGCGAGTTGGACGGCAGGGCGGACTACCTGTTCGTGGATACCGGCGCCGGCGTCAATCATGTGGTCCTGAGCTTTGTACTGGCGGCCGACGAGGTACTTCTGGTGACGACTCCGGAGCCTACTGCCCTGGCGGACGCCTACGCCACCATCAAGATCCTTCACAGGCGGAACCCCCAGATTCAGATCCGCCTGATCATCAACCAGGCACAGGATTTTCGGGAGGGACGGGAGGCCGCCCAACGGCTGGTGGCTACCGCCCGGAGCTTTCTGGGGCTGGAGGTGCAGATCCTGGGCACCGTACCCAGAGATCCCTGCGTATGGCAGGCCGTGCGTGCCGGGCGTCCCTTCGTGGAAGCGTATCCCCTGTCGCCCGCGTCCCGGGCGGTCAGGGCCATGGGGAAGGTGCTGCTGGTGGAGAGCATGGCCCCAGCGGATGCGGGCGAAAAGGCCGAAGCGGCTCCGACCGGCTTTTTCCAGCGGCTGGCCCGGCTGCTGGTACGCCGGGAGCAATAGGAGGTGGGAGCCCGTGACCGTCCCATACGAGGAACTGTGGCGGCGATGGCGGGAGCAGGGCGACCTCGCCGCCCGGGATCAGTTGGCGGAGCGATACATCTGGCTGGTGCGATACGTGGCCGGTCGGCTGATGGTAGGGCTGCCCTCTCATTTCGACCAGGAGGACGTGGAAGGGCATGGTTGTTTCGGGCTGCTGGAAGCCCTGTCCCGGTATGACCCCAGCCGCGGCATCCGGTTTGAGACCTTTGCGATTCCATGGATTCGAGGGGCTTGCCTGAAGGGCATCCGGGCGCTCCAGTGGGCTCCGGCGCTGCGCAAACGGGTACGGCAGTTGGAGCAGGCCCGGGACGAACTGGAGCGGCGGTTGGGCCGGGAACCGACCCGGCAGGAACTGGCGGCCTTCATGGGACTTTCCCCGGAAGAGGTGGAAAGCCGGATTGCGGAGGTCGGGTGCCTCTCCGTGCTGTCCCTGGAAGAGACGCTCCTGGACGAAAGCGGCGATGGCATGAGCCTGGAGGAGCGTCTGGCCGATCCGGAGGCCACGGATCCGCTTACCTCCTCCCAGTTGGCTGAACGCCGGGAGCGGCTCGCCAGAGCCATTGAATCCTTGCCGGAGCAGGAGCGGCTCGTGGTGGCGCTGTTCTACTACGAAGGGCTGATGGCCAAGGAGATCAGCGAAGTGTTGGGCCTCTCGCCGGCCCGGATCTCCCAGATCCACAGCAAGGCGATCTTGAGGCTGCGCGGGAAGCTGGCCCGGATGAAGGAACTGATGGTCTCCTGAAGAGGGAGGATGGGATGGATGGAAGGGCTGCTCTACCCGATCATTGGGCTGGCGGTGGTGGGGGGCCTCTATTGGGTCCTCACGGAGATGACCCGCCGCCAGCAGCGGGTGGATGCCTCGCTGAGGAAGCTGGAGGAACTGGCCGCCGAGGTGACCATGGAGGCCGGGGCGGTGCTGGAACAGGCGGACGAGCGCATTGCCCTGCTCCGGGAGCTGCTGGAGGCTGTGGAACTGAAAGCCCGGGAGCAGGCTGCGGAGAAGGCCTCGGGTGAGGACCGGGCCCACGGAGCGGCGCGGGAACCTGCCTCGGTGCAGGAACCGGTCCCCCTGTGCGAGCCGGCACAGGTGCAGGAGCCGGTTGGAGTAGCGGCGCCGCAGACGGCTCCCGGCTCTTCTCGGGAACGGTATCAGGCGATCCGCGCCGAGGTCTGGGCCCTGGCGGACCGGGGCCTGTCCGAGGCGGAGATCGCCCGGCGGCTGGGGATTCCCAGGGGCGAGGTGCAGCTCATGTTGAACCTGCGGGCCCGGCGGGTGACCGCATAGCCACCGCCGGGTGCTATAAAGCGAAAGAAGCCCGGAGTGTAAGCTAGCCTGGAATAATCGGCCGCCACGGTACTTAACCGTGGCGGCCTTGTGCGTCAGTCATCCGGTGGTGAGAAAGGGGTTGGGGCGGTCATGAAAGTGGAAACCCATCGGTTGCAAGGATTGGCAGGGGTACAGGCCGGCGCCCGTCGGGAGAAAAGTGTGGCGAAAAGTCCCGAGGGCGGTCCGGCGGCGGTACAGGCTGATCAGGTGGATCTCTCCAGCAAAGCGCAGGAAGTGAGCGCCCTCCGGGAAATGCTGCGGGGCGTGCCGGCCACTCGGGCGGAACGCGTGGCGCGGCTGAAGGCGCTCATCGCCTCCGGCAGGTACTCGGTCCGGGCGGAGGAGATCGCTGACCGACTTCTTCTGGGAAAGGTGCTGGAGCCATGAGCGTACGTGCCCTTCTCGCCGACATGCTGGCGACCATCCGGGCCGAAACCGACGCTGCCGTGCGGGCTGATGCCAAGGCCCTCATGGAGGGGGTGGCCCGGCACGAGGAACTCCTGCGGGCCCTGCAGGAGGCCGAGATGGACCTGAGTCCGGAGGAGGTCCGGGATCTGGTCGGCCAGATTGAACGGGAAAAAACGAAGCTCCGGAGCCTGCTGCAGACCCAGTTGGCCCGGACTGATTTCTTATTGAAGCTGATTCTCGGGGCCGGTTCCGTGCAGCCTGTGGGGTACCCCGGCTCGGGATGGGAACAGCCGTCTCAGGCCTGCCGGCTCAACCGCAAGGCCTGAGAAAGGGGGAGACAGGTCGTGATTACCAGCCTCTTTACCGGCATGTACAACGCCGTACGCGGCCTGCAGCATGCGCAGACTGCGGTTACCGTCCACGGCAGCAACATCGCCCACGCCAACGACACGGCTTACACCCGCCGGCAGGTGCTCACGCCCACCGAAGCGGGGATTACCGGACCGGGTATCGCTCGGATCCGGGATCTGTTCATTGACCAGCAGTACCGCTCCGTCTCCGCGAGCCTGGGCGAAGCGGAAGCCCGGCAGGATGTGCTGTCGAAGGTGGAGGACATCCTGGGCGATCCGGTGGCCGGCGGACTCCGGAAGGCGCTGGACGAGTTCTTCGACGCGTGGCAGGCCTTGGCCGATGATCCTACCTCAGGGGTGGCCAGGCTGCAGGTCCTGTCCGCGGGGCGGCAGTTTGTCAATGAGATCAGGACGGCGTACCGGGGATTTGCCGAACTGCAGGAGACTGTCAACGACGACCTGGTGGACAACATGCGGGAGGTCAACAACCTGCTGAACCAGGTCTTTGAACTGAACAAGCGGATCTCCTATCTCACCCGCAACCAGATGAACGACGCGGATCTCCGGGACCTGCGGGATCTGGCGCTGGACAAACTGGCCAAGCTGGTGGGTGCCACGGCCACAGAAGGGGAGGACGGGGTGGTCCGGATCACCGTGGGCTCCACGTCTGTCCTGTACGGCCCCACCGTGCTCACCCTCGTTATGGGAGCGACGGGGCAGCCCGTTTGGCAAAGCGCCGACGGCACGCAGCATCCCTACACCGGCGGCGGCGTCATCGCCGGGCTCGTCTCGGTGCGGGATGAGGAGCTTCAGACGCTGAAGCAGGAGATCGCCCTGCTGGCAAGGCAAGTCGCCGAGGCGGTCAATCGCCTGCACAGTGATCCGCCCTTCTTTGTGGACACCGATAACCCGTGGAAGCTGGCGGTCAATCCGGATCTTACGCCGGACAAGATCATGACGGGCCCATCGGGCCTTCCTTCCGATGGGGAGATCGCCCGGCAGATCGCTGCGCTGGCCACGGAGGGGATCGACGGCTGGGATTCTTCCAGCATTGTGACCCAGGCGCTCATGACCCCCGGGACGTTCTATCAGAACCTGGTGGGGTGGGTCGGCATCAAGGCTGCCGACGCGAACCTCAGCTATGAGGTGGCCCGCACCCATCTGGCGGCGGAGGAGGAGCAGCGGCAGGCGTCCTGGGGCGTCTCCCTGGACGAGGAGGTGGCGGGCATGATGATGCAGCAGAAGGCGTACGCGGCCTGTGCCCGCCTGATCACGGTAATGGACGAGATGCTGCAGACCCTCATCGATGCCATCCGCTAAGGGGAGGCGAAAGCGATGCGGATTACCAACACCATGCTGATGCACCGGGCCATCCGTGACCTGGACAAGCTGCGGGAGCAGTATGCCAGGGCTCAGGATGCGGTGAACGGAAGGGTGCTCACCCGCCCCTCGGATGACCCCAAGCGGGTGGAAGAGGCGATGCAGCTTTCCGGCATGGAACTGCGGATGGAGCGGATCCAGCGGGCCGCCGAGGACGCGCTGGACTGGCTTCGGGTGACCGAGACCCATCTGACCGCCATTATCGACCGGCTGCAGGCCGCCCGGGAGGCGGTGGTGCAGGCGGGCGGTCCGCTGGCTTTGGGCCCGGAAGGACAGCAGTCCCTCGCGGCAACCCTCCGGAGCATCCGGGAGTCGCTCATGCAGGAACTGAACAGCCAGCATCGGGGTCTCTACCTGTTCAGCGGGTATAAGACAGATACACGTCCCTTCGTGGAGTCGGGCGGCACGTTGCAGTACCAGGGCGGCCCGGACCAGGAACTGGTCCGCACCGTGGCGCCGGGCTTTACGGTGGCCGTCACGGTCCCCGGAAACTGGCTGCACGCCGATGAGGTGATCGGCGCCCTGGACCAGATGATCGCAGACCTGGAGGCCGGCAACATCGAGAACCTGACTGCGACGGGACTGCCGGCCCTGGACAAGGCGCTGGAGAACCTGACGGTGATCCGCTCCGACCTGGGCCTCCGGCAAAACCAGGTGACCCAGTACATGGAGCAGGCGCGGGATTCGATCCTGCTGATCAAGGAGCGGCTTACCAAGATTTCGGGCGGCGACCTGGAGACGGCGGTGCTGGAGATGACCGAAGCGCAGACGGCCTACCTGGCGGCGCTGGCCTGCTTCGCGAAGGCGCTGCCCCAGTCGCTGATCGATTACATGCTGAGGTAAGGGAGGGCGGGTATCATGAGAGTCATGCCGCCAGCAAGTCTACCAGGACAACGGCCCGTGACAGAGGTTGTCGATCGCCCGAAGGGGCAGGATGTGGCCGGCCCGGAGCGCCGCCCCACGACTACCCTGGAGGTCACGGAGAAGCAGCACCGCGACCTGGAGGAAGCGGTGGAGAAGATGAATGAGGTGGTCCGGATCTTCGACCGCGCTCTCCAGTTTGAGGTCGTAAAGCCCCACCGTATCGTGATTCGCGTGGTGGACACGCGGACCGGCGAGGTGATCAGGCAGATGCCGCCTGAAAAACTCCTGGAGGCCTTCTACCGGATGGAGGAGGCCCTGGGCCTACTGCTGGATGAGAAGGCCTGAGGCGTAAGGGGGTGGAAGTGTGGCCGGACTGAGCCTCAGCGGACTGATCTCCGGCGTTGATACCGATGCCATTATCCAGAAGATCCTCGAACTCGAAAACCGGCGGATTGAGCTGCAGGAGAGCCGGAAAGCGGCTTTGGAAGAGAAGCGGAGCGCATGGCAGAAGGTGCGTACATCCCTGACCACCCTGCGCTCCAAGCTCGACGCGATCCGGTTTGCCAGCATCTATCGCTCCCGAGCGGTTACCCTCTCGGACGATTCGGTGGCCACCGTGACCGCCGGCGTAGGAGCCACACTGACCACCCACCGGCTGGAAGTGCGGCGCCTGGCCACGGCGCACGTGGTGGCCAGCGGACTAATGAATTCGCCTACGGCTCAGCTGGGGCTGGAGGGCAGCCTGACTCTGAACGGCAAGACCATCGACATCGTCGCCACGGACAGCCTCTACTCCATCCGGGACAAGATCAACGCCTTGGAAGATGTGGGCGTGACGGCAGATGTGGTCCAGGTAGCCAACGCCGGGCAGACCCAGTATCGCCTGGTGCTCACGTCCAAGCAGACCGGCCTCGACGGGGCCATTCAGATGAGCGGCCCCGATGCGCTGACTCAGGGGCTGGGCTTTCTGGACCCGACGGGCCAGTTCGCCAACGAACTGGTGGCGGCGCAAAACGCGGACTTCTACCTGGATGGCATTCACTATGACAACTATTCCAGCAACGTGATCACCGATGTGCTGCCCAATCTGACCATCACGCTCAAGCGGGGCGGGGCGACCAGCACCAACCCCGACGCCACCGTGGCCACCGACATCACTGTCAGCATGGATGTGGACAAGGTGGCAAATGCCATCAAAGAATGGGTCGACGCGCTGAATGAAATCCTGAACTTGCTGAAGGATCTCACCAGCTACGATACCGAGACCAAGAAAGCGGGTGCGCTGCAGGGCGATGCGCTGGCCCGCAGCCTGCAAACGGCGCTGCGGGGCATGCTCTCCAACGTGGTGGAGGGCCTACCTGAAGGTTTCCGGCAGCTCAGTGACATCGGGATCACCACCGGCCGGTACGGCACTGCCGATTATGGCAAGGTGCTGCTCGACACGGAGAAGCTAAAAGCGAAACTTCAGGAAGACGCCGAAGGCGTTGCCCGGGTGCTAGGTGCGCTGCGGAAGAACGTGGCCCTTGCGTCCAACGGCGGCAGCGTCATCGCCTCGTCGGTGATGGCCAGCGACAGCGAACATGTCTACGCGGCCGAGGATGTGATCAACGGCGAGACCAGCAGCAGCCGGTTTGGCACGGCCGGCGGCGGCTGGGCGAGCAGCGGCATCCCTTCTCCAGACAGCCCGGAGTGGCTGGAGATCTCCTTTGCCCAGGCTACTGTCGACCAGGTGCAGCTTTACCTGGCCGATGCCGCTAACCTGAAGAGTTACCGGCTTCTGTACTGGGACGCTTCCGGGGGCAACTGGCAGACCCTGGCCGAGGTGGAGGCGCACACCGGGTCCTTTCGGAGCTTTGACTTTGACCCGGTCAGTACCACTCGCATCCGCCTGGAAGTGACAGCCACCACGGATGGCCAGCCGGTCCAGGGGATCACGGAACTGCAGGTGCTGCAGCAGAATCGGGGCCCGGCCCTGGAGATGTACCGGTACGTTAACGCCTCTCTCGGGGCCCAGGGTTCGCTGAGCACCCGGGATGACGCCCTGACCAGACAGATTGCTGACATCGACAAACAGATCAGCCGGATGACTGAGCAGATGGCCGCCCGGGAGGAGGCCCTGCGGCGCCAGTTCGAGCGGTTGGAGGCGGCGCTGGCGGAACTGCAGTCCCAGGGGACGCTGCTTCTGGCGCAACTCAGTGCCCTGACGATGGGCAGCGGTAAGTAGAGGTGAGGGACATGAATCCACTCGAGGCGTATCAGGGCTACCAGGTGCAGACGGCCAGCCCCGGGGAGAAGGTGGCGCTCCTTTTTGAAGGAGCCCGGCGCTTTGCAGATCTGGCGCTCAAGGGGCTGGAGGCCGGCCGGCTGGACGAGGTCAGCCTGTATACGGGCAAGGCCCAGCGAATTCTGGAGGAGCTTGCCCTGAGCCTCGATCCAGAGGCGGGGGAGATCGCGCAAAATCTCGACCGGCTGTACGAGTACTGGCGCTGGCGGCTCGGACAGGGGCTGATCCGTAAAGACGGAAATGCTTTCCGGGAGGTTTCCCAAGCCCTCGGAGACATGGCGGAGACCTGGCGGGAGGCTGCCCGGATCGTGAAAGCGCAGCAGGTTTCGGCCCATGGGTGAGAGGATGGAATTGCTGCAGCGATACAGGCAGGCCTTTGCCCTGGGTCAGAATCTCCTGGCTGTCCTGGCTGGCCCTGTTTCCGGAGAGGAATCGGTGGACCTGCTGATAGACATGCTGGCCCAGCGGAAGGGACTGCTCGAGGAATGCGGAAACCTGGTTGGTGCGGTAGAGCATGCGGATGAGGCGGTAGTTGCCGCCCTGCAGGATCTGATCGATCAGCAGCGGGAGCTGGAGGAGGCCTGGGCGGCTTCGCTGCAGCGTCTGCAGCAGGCCTCGGCCCAGTCCCGGCAGGCCCGCCAGACCCTGCAGGGGGTGCGGCGCCTCCTGAGTACCGGCTCCCACTCCCGTCTCGTGGACCAGCGCAGATAGGTGGAAAAAGAAAGCCCGCCGGAGGTCCGGCGGGTCTTTTGTGCTATTGGGCTTTGCGCAGCACGACGATGGTCACCATGTCCGGCGGCCGCTCGGCGGCCTCGGCGCTACCGTACCCGATGGTCACAAAGCGGCTGCCCGGTATGCCGTGTCGTTCCACGAAGTAGCTGACCACCGCCCCGGCCCGCAAGGCGGCCAGGTCCCAGGGGGTGTAGCCACCGGGATTGGGATTGCCCTCCCGGTCGGCGGTACCTTCCACCATGATGGGAAGTTCCACGTCCTGCAGCTTCCGGGCGACGTCATCGAGGTAGACCCGGGCATCAGGCTTCAGTGTCACCTCGCCTGGGGCGAAGAGGACGCTGCCAGCGATGCTGATCACGAGCCCCCGCTCCTGAAGGGCCACTGAGAGAATTCCCGACCGGGTACCGGGCAGCACCTGAAAGGCCTCCGCCAGTTCAGACATGGAGTCAGCGGGTTCCCTGGACGTTCCGGT
>DATCKG010000100.1:0-17870 GCA_036562385.1 Symbiobacteriaceae bacterium | reverse complement strand
TTTGATCCCCGTAATCACCCAGGCATTTCCCTGTTGCTTCAGGGTGATCACATACGTCTTCCCGTCCCTGCTCAGACTGGCGGTGGCGCTGTCTCCGTCCGTCTCCACCCGGGCATTCTGCAGTTCCGCAGCGGTGAAGCCGAACATACGCCCTTCCCACTGCACCACTTTGGCGGGATCGGTCCGCCACGGATCCAGGCCTTGCGCCACCCGCTCCTCCAGGTACTTGGCCCGCTCCGGGTCAAAGAAGAAGGGAATGTCGCCGTAAAAGCCCCGCTCCATCGGCTCCAGGACCAGACCGGGATCCATCAGCGTTTCCTTCTTCCCCTCCACCAGCACCTGTACCTTGCTGATGCCGGGAATGTCGGTCAGGCTCTGCACCAGGGAACCCAGGGCCATCTGCACACCGGCTGCCCCCCCGATCTGCAGAAACTCCCGGGACAGGTTCACATAGGCGATGCCGCCCTGCACGGTCACCGGCTCTACCTGCTTCACCTCCGCCGGGATGGTCCGGTTCAGGTGCGGATCCGTAGGGCCTTTCAACAGTTCCTTCACCACCAAATCGGCCAGGGCTGCTCCTTCCGCCTCAGGCACCTGCCGCTGCTCCGGGATCAGGTGCTGCGCCTGCCAATCGGCAAAGTAGAGGGCGACGCTTACCGTGCTGGGAGGCGGTGTTGTGCTGGGCGCAGGGTCCACCGGCACTTCCCCGGGCGCCGGCTGTTGGCGGGCTCCGCCGCAGGCAGCCACCACCAGGGCCAGCATCAGTAGCAGAACAACCATGACCGGATGCCGTCGCTTCCGCATCTCGCATCCCCCCTTGCTGGTCTGCCTCCACTCTACCAGGCGGGTTTGACACAACCATGACAAGTTATTACGGAACTATGACGCCTTCTGATCGGATGGCAGCACAAGCGTAAACCGGCTCCCCTTGCCGACCTCGGATTCCACCTCGATGCGGCCGCCCAGCAGCCGGGCGGCCTCTGCTGCGATGCTAAGCCCCAGTCCGGCGCCACCGGTGGCCCGGGAGCGGGCCTTGTCCACCCGATAGAACCGCTCAAAGATCCGCGGCAGGTGTTCCGGAGCGATACCGGGACCGGTGTCCGCCACGGTGATCCGCACTTCCTGCTCGCCGGCGGTCACCGTCACCCGTGCCTCGCCACCGGCGGGCGTGTATTTCAGGGCATTCTCCACCAGGTTGCCCACCACCCGCTCCACCAGGCGAAGGTCCGTCCGGACCTGCACCGGGCCCGACACCGCCAGGATCAGCCGCACCCCCCGTTCTGCCGCGAGGGGCTGCATGCCGTGAACCAGGTCGGCCACCGCCGCCGCCAGGTCCACCGGCTCCTGCTGGCTGGCCTCCGCCCGAGCCTCCCGCCTCATGTCCAGCCGGGCCAGCTCCAGCAGTTCCTCGATGAGTCGCCCGGCCCGGACGCACTCCTGCACGATGTCCTCCAGATATTCCCGGTAACGGCTGGCCTCCGGCCCCTGCATCGCTTCCAGCAGCCCTTCCGCCAGAGCCCGCACCGCGGTCACCGGTGTCCGCAGTTCATGGGAGGCGTTGGCCACGAAGGCCCGCCGCTGCTCATCCAGCCGCCCCAGTTCCTCCGCCATCGCGTTGAACCGCCGCCCCAGGGCCGCCACCTCCCGGCTGCCCCCGGGCACCACCCGGGTCTCCAGCCGTCCCCGGGCCAGGGCGCCGGCCGCCCGGTCCAGGCGCACCAGCGGGCGGGTCAGGTACGCGGCCAGCCCGGCCCCCAGGGCCACCGCCAGCCCCCCGACCACCACCGCCGCCAGACCGAGCTGCCGGCGAAGCTCCGCCAGCGACTCCGCCAGGGCGGACAGGTCCGCCGCCAGCAAGACGGCGCCGGTCACCTGCCCCTGCTCCCGGACCGGTACGGCACAGTACAGCACCCATACGTTGCCAGGCAGGAGCCGGGTACCTGTCTCTTCCCGCCCCTGCAGGGCCGCCCGCACCTCCGGCTGGGTGAGCTGCTGCCCCAGCAGGGGCGAGGCCCTGCCCCAGGCGTCCGCCAACACCACGCCCTCCGGATCGGTGACCACCGCCCGGGTCCCGGTCTGCTGCTGAAAGCGGTACAGCAGCAGAAAGAGGTCCTCCGGGGCCCCTGTCTGCCGGGCCTCCACCACCAGGTTGGCGGCCGCGTTGGCCCGGGCCAGCAGGGCTGCGGAACGCTCCGCCACCTGCCGCTTCTCCATCTGGCTGAGCAGCATCAGGCCGCCGCCCACCAGGGCCAGGGCGGTTACCAGCGCAAAGCTCACGGAAAGCTGCACAGCCAGGGGCCACCGTCCCGGCCACCACCGCCGCGGCTTCATGGCTCTGCCTCCAGGTAATAGCCGACCCCCCACTTGGTCCGGATGTACCGGGGATGGGACGGATCAGGCTCCACCTTTTCCCGCAGCCGGCGGATGTGCACGTCCACCGTCCGTTCATCGCCCACGAAGTCATAGCCCCAGACCAGGTCCAGAAGCTGCTGACGGGTATAGACCACCCCCGGATGCCGGGCCAGCAGCGTGAGCAGGTCAAACTCCCGGGCGGTCAGCTCCAGGTGCCGACCCGCCAGCGCCGCCCGGCGCCGGGCCGGGTCAATCACCAGGTCCCCCGCCCGGATCACCTGCCCCTCCGGGCCGGTTCCCCCCTGGCGGGCGCGGCGGAGCACCGCCCGGCAGCGGGCGATCAGCTCTCGAGTGTTGAAGGGCTTGGTGATGTAGTCGTCTGCCCCCATCTCCAAGCCCAGGATCTTGTCCACGTCCTCCGAGCGGGCCGTCACCATGATGATCGGCGTATCCCCGCGCTTGCGAATCTCCCGGCAGAGCGTCAGTCCGTCCACCTCCGGGAGCATCAGGTCCAGCAGAATCAGATCATAGTGGCCATCCCGGATCATCTGCAGGGCCGTCCGACCGTCGGCCGCCGTACTGACCCGAAAACCCGCCTGCTCCAGGCTGAGCCGCAGCCCCTTCACGACCCCGGGCTCGTCTTCCACCATCAGGATGTGCTCCATGGCTGTTCCCTCCGTCGCCCGGCCTCAGGCCTTCGGTTCCGCCGATTCCCCCTTCCTTCACTTCGAGTCCGATGGAGCAAATCCCTGTGTTCCGGTCACCCGGGGGGATCCCAGGAGGAGATCCGCGTGCCGGTAGGCAGGTCTTCCGGCGGGTTCCAGGCGGGGATCCGCCGCCCCGCAGACGAGCCACCGTCCTCCTTCGGACCCTTCTCGGTCTCTTCCGCAACCAGCCGCTCCGGGTGAATCAGGAAATGGGTAATGCCCAGGGTGGCCAGCACCAGCCCGGCCGAAAACCAGAAGGGGATCGCCTCCCCCCGCTTCAGCAGGGCGCCGTACAGCGGCGGCCCGAAGGCCACCCCCAGGAACCGCACCGCCCCGTACAGGGACGTGAGGCCGGCCCGCTGGCCCGTCCCCACCGCGGAGGTGATCAGGTTGTTCAGGCCAGGGAGCTGCAGGCCTGTACCAGCGCCGCCAAGGATCACCCCGGCAAACAGGGCCCAGTCCCGGCGAACCAGGGCCGCCAGCAGCATGCCGGCGGTGGCGGTGACCAGTCCGGCCATCACTGCCGGTTTCAGCAAGGCCTCATGGCGCTGCAGATAGAAACCGGCCGCGAAGGAGATCACGGACATGGCCAGCACCGGCCACATGATCCGCAGCCCCTTGGGCACCCCATCGATCCCGTAGGCTGTCTCCAGGTGCTCCGAAAGGAAAAACAGCACGCCGAACAGCACAAAGAGCGCCACGGTCCCGGCCCAGAAGCAGGCCGCCAGTGGCACCCCCTTCTCCCTGAACACCTGAAGGACTGCCCGCAGGTACGCCCGGGCCGGAGCCGCCCTCTCCCGCGGCTCCTCCCGGGTCAGCAGCCAGACGGCCAGCGCCGAGGGGACCGAAAGAATGGCATAGGCGAAGAAGACCCCCCACCAGACAAAGCGGGCCCCCACCAGGGCGCCCAGGATGGGGGCGATCACCTTCCCCAGGCCGTTGGCCGCCTCCAGGCTGCCCAGGCCCACCAGCCGCTGCGCCCCGCGAAACAGGTCGCCCACCAGGGCCATGGCGACCGGTGCCGTGCCCGCCGCCCCAAATCCCTGCACCACCCGCCCGGCCATGATCAGCCAGAAGCCCCGGGAACCCAGCCACCAGCCGCCCAGCCCGGAGATCACCCCGCCCAGGCCATACAGCAGCAGGCTGGGAACCATAACCACCCACCGTCCAAAGCGGTCCGCGAAAAACCCTGCAGCCGCAATCCCCACGCCGGCCGACAGGGAAAAGGCGGTGACCATGAGTCCTGTTTGGGGCTTATCCAGCCCCAGGGCCCTGCCCATGTCGGGCAGCACGGGAATCAGCATCGAGTTTCCCAACACCATGATCAGCGGGACGGTACACAGAGCAGCCAGCTGCACCCATTTGTTCGGCCCCGGCGCTTCAGACCCGGCCAAGAAGGATCCCTCCCCATAGGTGTTCTCGGGGCTAGCTTGCCCGGCAGCCCGGGCCGGCACGCGCCGGCCATCAGGCATTTTTTCGCTGCCTGTCCATAGGGATAAACTGAGGAGGGATGCCCATGGGAAGCGGGCGGGTCATTTTGCTCGCGCTAATGACGCTGGGCGTGGCCGCCCGCAACCCGCTCATCGTCACGTCCGCCGGCGTGGTACTGATCATGCAGGTCCTTCAGCTGGACCGCTTCTTTCCCATGCTGGAGCGACGGGGGCTGGAGGCGGGGCTGATCTTTCTGCTGATCGCCGTGCTGGTTCCCTTTGCCACCGGTGAGGTCGGCTGGCCGCAGATTCGGGAGAGCTTCACCTCCCGGACCGGCCTGGCGGCTGTCATCGGCGGCATCGCCGCGGCGGTGTTGAGCGGATACGGTGTCACGCTCCTGCAGATGAAGCCGGAAGTGATCGTCGGGATCGTGGTCGGGACAATCCTCGGGGTCGTCCTGTTCCGGGGCATCCCGGTGGGGCCCCTGGCTGCGGCAGGGATCACGGCGGTCCTGCTGGCTCTGATGCGGTGGAGTTGATCGCCGGAGGAGGAACAGCGGGTGGACGACAAGCTGCTATGGGGCATCCGGCTGGCCCGGGCCCTCTCCGCAGCCGTTGAGGTGACCGCGTTTTTTCTGCTGCTGCGGATGCAGGACGTCCGGCCGATGCTCCGCCTCAACAGCGCCCTGGGACTGGTGGGGCCGCTGATCTTTGCGGTGGTAAGCGCCATGGGGCTGGCGGCGGGACTTGGCCGAATCCATCCCCAGAAGCTGCTGCTGATCCTCCTGGGGGTTATCCTGGTCATTTTGGGCACCCGGCCGTGATGAAACGCCGTGCAGGAAAGGCCCGGCGCCCGACGTCTAACCTGACAGACAGGGTTCCCCCTAGGAGGAGGCTCACGCACCATGAAACAGACCCAACGGGTCGGACGCTACACCGCGGCCCTGACGCTCATCGCCATGGGCACCGCGTTCCTGGTAGACACCCTCTTGGGCATCCGATCCTGCACCCGGCTGCTCCTGCGCCTGTGGCCCCTGATGCTGGTAAGCCTCGGCGTGGAGTACCTGATCCGCATCCGTCAGGCTCGCCGGCACCCAGACCAGGAGATCCGCTTCCGTCCGGACTTGGTGGCCGTCCTCCTGGTGCTGCTCACCGCATTCCTGGCTGCCGGCGCCGCGGTAAGCCCCTGGATCACCGACCGGCAAGTCCACAGCATAAGCGCCGCCGGGGTGGAGGAACTGCGGATCGACTTGCCCGTGGGCGCGCTGGAGGTGAAGCCCGGCCGCGCCGGGGAGATTCGGATCGAGGCCGCTCCCCTCTCCTTTGCACCGCTGCTGTGGGACCCGCCCGATGCCGTCGCCCTGCAGATCTCCCAAGGGCCTGTGGTCTCCGTCACCGCAGACGGAGGAAGGCTCTTCCGATCCGGTGCCCGGCTCGTCGTCTCCGTCCCCCCGGGGCTGAAGCTGAAGGCCACCACCGGCGCCGGCAACATTCGCGTGACCGATTATCAAGGGCCTATGGAACTGCGGGCCGACGTGGGCACCATCCGGGTGGAACAGTTCCGGGGCAGCCTCATGGCCGAGACCCGGACCGGACAGATCCGGGCGGACACCACCATCCCGCTGGAGGGCGCCGTCCACCTGAAAACCGAGACCGGACAGATCCGTCTCACGGTCCCGGTCGAAAGCAGTATGCAGGTGACAGCCGAGACCCGAACCGGTTCCCTGCGCCTCCCCGACTTTGTGAAGATGACCCGGGAGGGCGCCGGCGCCACAGCGCAGGGGAGCACCGGCAGCGGAGAACACCCGGTCACCCTGGAGGCGGTCACCGGATCGGTCACCATGAAGGCCCGATAGCAACAAGCCGGTCCAGAAACAGTTCCGGACCGGCCCTCCTTATTGGTCCAGCGGTACCAGGGTGCCCCGGGGTCCGATGGTGATCCGCCGGTCCCGCAGCCGCTTATGGAGCAGGCCCCCGATCCGCCCGGTCTCCGCTGCGGTCAGGGCACCCCAACCCTCCGAAGCCACCTTCTCTGCCAGCCCCAGTTCCGCTGCGATCTCCAGCTTCAACAGGTCCAGCGGCGTCAGCGCCTTGGGACGTTCGGAATGAGCCTTTTTCTTCCGTGCCATGCGTGTGTTCCCTCCTCACCCTGTAGCTTGCTACACCGGGCGAAAAAAAAACGGGACCTGCGGAAGGAATGGTCCGTTACCTGAAAGAATACGCTCGGGCGCATCCAAAACGAAGCACGGGTGCAGCCGTCGCTGTGCCAGTGGCAGGGATTCCGCCCATACACTACACAGCAACAGACGAACTACGCCGCACCCCGAAGGATGCGGCAGACAACGGAGGTAACCAATCGTGGGAATCCAGCTCCTGGGGTTTCCTACAACCCTGGGATTGGCGCATCAGTACCATGACTACGGCCCTGCCGCCCTGCGGCGGGCGGGACTGATTCCGATGCTGGAGCGCCTGGGCGTATCGGTGGAAGACCTGGGGGACCTTCCCCTGGAACCAGGTCGCCAGGAAGATCCCGTCCCCGTGCGGGTGCGGAAGGTGGTGGAAGCGGCCCGGCGTCAGGCTTCGCTGTGGCAGCAGGTCCATCGTCCCGGCCACCTCATGCTCACCCTGGGTGGTGACCACAGCACCTCCCTGGGCACCATCTGGGCCCTTTCCGCCATGCATTACGACTTCGACGTGGTGTGGATCGACGCCCACGGCGACTATAACATCCTGGAGACCTCCCCCAGCGGCAACGTCCACGGCATGGTGCTCTCCCTGGCGGCCGGGCTGATGCCTGCTTTTCTGCCCCGGCTCGTGGAAACGGCCCGCCTGCACTTCTGGGGCATCCGTTCCCTGGACCCCGGCGAGCGGGTGCTGCTGGAACTGAGCGATGCCGAGCTGCTCACGCCGGAGGAGGTCCGCCGGCAAAAGGATCGGCTCATCAACCGGCTGAAGCCGGATGTCTTTCTCAGCTTCGACATCGACTCGGTAGACCCGTCGGAGGCGCCGGGAACCCGCACGCCGGTGCCTGGCGGGTTCCGTCAGAGCGAGGCCCTGGACCTGGTGGCCCTTCTGGCCCGGGAGCGCCGCCTGGTGGCCCTGGACATCGTGGAATTTCACCCGGACCGGGACCAGGAAGGGCGAACCCTTCAGTTGGCCCTGGCCGTGGCAAAGACCGCCGTGGCCAACCAGGTGCAGCGCCGACCGGACTGGCTGGCAAAAGCCGCACAGCCGGACCGCCGCCGCTCAACAGGCCGGTAGGGGCAAACGAAACAAAAGGCCCGGTCGTATACCGGGCCCTTTCGCATTGCATTACACAAGCTCCTTCAGCCGCTCCTGCACCCGCCGGGCCGCTTCCCAGAAGTCCGGGCTCAATTGCCGGACAGAAGCGCCCCGCCAGGTCTACCTGTGTGGCCGAGGGATCGTACGGCAACATGCCCAGCAGGGGCAAAGACGGGATTCCTTCCTCCACCGCCGCCTCGTCGCCGGGACGGACCTTGTTGGCCACGGCGAAAACCCGCTCCACCCCAAGGTCCCGGGCGAACTGGGCGATCATTTCCGCCGTCTGGAACGACCGCCGCCCCGGCTCCACCACCACGATCAGCGCATTCACAGAGTCGGTGGTGCCCCGACCCATGTGCTCGAGGCCGGCCTCCATATCCACGATCACCGTATCAGTCCGCTCCACCACCAGATGCCGGAGCAGTTCCTTCAGGAACGCATTTTCAGGGCAATCGCAGCCCGCTCCGCCCCTGAGCTTGTGACCCAGGCGCAGGAGGCGGATCCCCTCTTTCTCGATCACGTACGTGTCGGGGATGTCATCCACCCGCGGATTCAGGGTGAACCACTGCCCCTGCACGCCCGGCGTAGCACCGGTCCGGGCTTTGATCAGGTCCCGGTCCTCCGCGATGGTCCGCTGCGCTGCCAGCTCTTCCGCGGTAAATCCCAGCGCCTCCCCCAGGTTGGCGTCAGCATCGGCATCCACCGCCAGTACCCGCTGGCCGTCCTGTGCAAACAGGCAGGCCAGGGTCGCCGCCAGAGTGGTCTTGCCGACGCCGCCCTTGCCGCTGATCGCGATCTTCAGCCCCCGTTCCATCTGCTTGTTCCTCCTGTGCATCCGTTTTCCGTCTCCGCCGGCCGTGCTGATCCACTCGAGCCGCGCCGGATCCCGAATCAGCCATTCCCCCTTGCCGCGGGAAATCAGCCCCGACCGTTCCCACTCGTTCAGCAGCGTTGAGACAGTCTGCCGGGTCGCCCCGATGCGGGAGGCGATCTGTTCCGTAGTCAGATCCACCGGCAACCGAATGCCCGCCCCGCAGGGTTCGCCTTGGGCCCTCGCCTCCGTCAGCAGCATCCAGGCCAGCCGGCTGGAACAGGCCTTAAACGCCATCGCCTCGATCAGGTCGAAGGCGTTATTGAGGCACCGGCCCAGTACGCTCAGCAACCGATAGCAGACCTCCGGGTCGTGCATCATCATCTGCACGAACGAGCGCCGGTCGGTGACGGCCACCTCCACCTCGCTCAGCGCCTCGCCTCCACAGCGAGTGTGACCGCTGAACATGTCGCCGGGGACGAGGACGCTGATGGTGCATTCCCGCCCCGATGCGTCCGTCATAAACAGTCGGATCTTCCCTTTCCGCACCAGGTAGATTTCTTCCGTGTGGCTCTCCGGGGCAAAGACCAGCTCCCTACGGCGATACGTACGAATGGTGTAGGAACCGGGTAATTCCCCAGAGGTAAGAGGTGGCTGCATGGGGTCACCTCCCAGTCATCCCGCTGCGGCACCCAAGGGACCAACGCCGGGTGAAATATGCCCTTGCTCCTTAGTAGAGTATACCTCTCAATACTCACATTTCAGTGGCCACCCCTCTGAAATAGACCTTATGGTCTATTCTGCATGGGTAAAAAGAATCAAATTGCGAAAGTGTCATCTAAATGACAGACTGTCCCCCTTGTTTCCGACTAGGCTAGAAACAAAGGCAGACATCGGGCGAAAGCTGTGCCATGCACAAGGGGGCTGATCCGATATGGTTACGAAGTGCAAAGTCTCCCTCGACCCAGCCGTGTGTATGATGATCGAGAAGGCTCAACACTCCGGCATCGAAACGGTATGGGACCGCTATGAGGCCATGTTGCCGCAGTGCGGTTTCGGTGAGACAGGTCTCTGCTGCCGGCACTGCCTCCAGGGCCCGTGCCGCATCGATCCCGTGGGCAACGGGCCGAAGAAGGGTATCTGCGGGGCCACGGCCGACACCTTTGTCGCCCGCGGGCTGGACCGGGCAATTGCCTCCGGAACCGCCAGCCACTCCGGCCACGCCCGGCACCTGGCCCACACCCTGAAGCTGGTGGCTGAAGGCAAGGCACCGGACTACAGCATCAAGGACCGGGAGAAGCTCCACGCGGTGGCCAAACGGTTGGGGATCCCCACAGAGGGCCGCACTGACCAGGAGATCGCCCACGACGTGGCAAAGCTCGCCATTTCCGACTTCGCGGAGAAGGATGAGGGGCCGTACTGGTACAGGACGACCCTCAACCAGAAGCGGCTGCAGCGCCTGGCGGAACTCGGTCTGACGCCCAAAGGGATCGACTACGAGATTTCCGATGTCATGCACCGGACCCACTACGGTTGCGACGCCGATCCCATAAACCTGCTCACGGCGGGCATGCGCTGCTCTCTGTGCGACATGGCCGGTTCCTATATGGGCACCGACCTTTCCGACATCCTCTTCGGCACTCCGACCCCGGTGGTCACCGAAGCGAACCTGGGCGTGCTGAAGCCTGACGCCGTCAACGTCGCGGTCCACGGCCACAACCCGGTGCTGTCGGACGTGATCGTCGGCGTCGCCAAGGAAATGGAGAATGAGGCGAAAGAGGCAGGGGCCACCGGCATCAACATCGTGGGCATCTGCTGCACCGGTAACGAGGTACTGATGCGCCACGGCGTTCCGCCCTGCACCCACTCCGTCAGCCAGGAGATGGCCCTGGTCACCGGCGCCCTGGACGCCATGGTGGTGGACTACCAGTGCATCATGCCGTCCGTAGCCACTGTGGCCGAGTGCATGGGCACCACCGTCATTACCACCACCGACACCGCCCGCATCCCCGGCGCCATGCATGTGGCCTTCCGGGAGGAGACGGCCGCTGAGAACGCGAAGGAGATCCTCCGGGTGGCCATTAAGAACTTCACCCGTCGTCGTGGCAAGCCGGTGGATATCCCGCCCATCAAGTCCAAGGTGGTAGCCGGCTTCTCCGTGGAGGCCATCGTAAACGCCCTGAGCAAGCTGGATGCCAATGATCCGCTGAAGCCGCTGATCGACAACATCGTGGCTGGCAACATCCGTGGCGTCGTCCTGTTTGCCGGCTGCAATAACGTAAAGATCCCGCAGGACAAGAACTTCCTCGCCATCGCCCGCCGGCTGCTGAAGGAGAACGTGCTGGTCCTGGCCACCGGCTGCGGCGCGGGTGCGCTGATGCGCCACGGGCTGATGGATCCGGCCAACGTGGACGAACTCTGCGGCGACGGCCTGAAGGCGGTCCTATATGCCATCGGCGAGGCCAACGGTCTGGGCGGGCCGCTGCCCCCGGCGATCCACGTGGGCTCCTGCGTGGACAACTCCCGGGCTGTCCGGCTCGTGGTGGCCCTGGCCGAACGCCTCGGCGTGGACATCCACCAGCTCCCGGTGGTGGCTTCGGCCGCGGAGGCTGTGGCGGAGAAGGCGGTTGCCATCGGCACGTATGCGGTCACCCTCGGCCTGCCGGTCCACTTGGGCGTCATGGTGCCGGTAACGGGCAGCGCCCTGGTTACCGAGGTCCTCACCAGCAAGGTCCGGGACCTGACCGGCGGCTACTTCCTGGTGGAAACCGACCCCGAGGCGGCTGCCAACAAGATCCTGGCGGCCATCGATGAGCGCCGGGCTGCTCTCGGCCTCAGCGTCCCCGGGGGTGAAAAGAAGTGAAACGAAAGGAAATCTTCGTCTTCCGGGAGCGGTGCATGGGCTGTCACTCCTGTGAACTGGCCTGTGCCGTGAGCCACACGAAGGCCGGCAACCTGTTCGGTGCGGTGCTGGCGGGAGACTCCGCTTACCACCGCATCTGGATCGACCGCATCAACGGCAGTCCGACGCCCATCGTCTGCCATCAGTGTGCGAACTCCCCTTGCGTCGCCGCCTGCCCCACCGGAGCGATGCAGCAGCGGGCGGACCGCACCAGCTTCCTGGATGAGCAGCTCTGCATTGGCTGCTGGAACTGCGTGGCCGAGTGCCCGTTCGGGGCCTGCGGGCAGGGGGAGACTGTCGCCATCAAGTGCGACCGGAACTGCCTGGATGACGAAGGGGTGCCGGCCTGCGTCAGGGCCTGTCCCACTGGCGCACTGGTCTACATGACCGCTGCGGAGTACGCCGCCGAGCGCCGCAAGCCTCGCCGGCCGGCGGCAGCCGCTGCTCGATAAGCAACAGGAAAAGCCCGGCCGATGGCCGGGCTTTTCCACTGTCCCCGCTGTGGACGTCCGGATCCCTTTGTGATACCATCGGGGCAGACATATCGTCATAATCGGATCGCTTTTCAGAAAGGAGCGGATCCGGACGTGGCCTGGCTGACCATCCTCGGCCTGACCTGGAAAGGAGGCCGCCTCCGCCATCCCTTTGACATCGTCGACGTCCCCCAACGGGGCGGGGTCTTCAAGCTCCACGCCCATCGTCCCGACGGCACCTGGGAGGTCTTGTTCGTAAGCCAGTCGGCAAACCTCTACCTGGCCTTGCTGGCCTGCCTTGAAAGCGGTGTCGGCCCGGACGCGGCCCAGCCGGCAATCCCGCCTGCTGTCCGGGAACGGGTAGCGTCGGGAGTGGTCTCCTTCTCCTACGCCGAGGTGCCGGGCGAAACCGAGCGGGCCGGTTGCGTGCGCAGCCTCTGCGACTACTACCGACCCACCTACAACGACCCGAAACACCTGCCTGAGGTGCAGGGTATCGCGTGCAATCCCAACTGAATCGTCCGGGACCGGTGTGCAGGCCGGTCCCGGCCCGCGTCTATGAATCCCCGGTTCGGAAGGGAGTCGTCCCCCACTTCACGAATTGACACAACAGACCCTGTGTGTCGAGGAGGAGAGAAGGTGCTCAAATGCCCGGCTTGTGGACGGGTCGGAGGGCCGTTCCGCCTCTGCCGGCAGGCCGTGGCAGACGGACAGCTTATCCGATCGTGGTGCTGTCCCTGCGGCATGGCCTTTTATGCGCTGGCCGGTGCCGAGCGGACCCCTGGCATACACGGGCCGTACACGGGGTTCAGCGTGGAGTGGAACGGTCGCTGCATCCGGGTCCGGCTGGAGAAGATCGGCCGCCACGAGGTCTCCTGGGCCATGGGTCCCTGGCGGCTTGTGGTCGCCGGCCCTTTAACCGGCCCCGGCTCCCGGCAGATTACCCTCCTGACCGCCGCAGGCGACCCGTTGGCAGAATGGCGGCTGGAGCCCGGCTGGGGCGCCGCCGAAATCCTGCGCCGCATCCGGGGGCAGCCACTGCCGGGTGGGCTGGAGCCGGAGCCCCTGGCCCGCATCCTGCACCGCCTGCTGAACTGACCTGTCACCGCTCCGCCGGGGAGACCGGCAAGGACCGGAGATAGATCTCATACTGCCGGAGCAGCGCCCGCCTGCGCCGATAGTCCGGGCAGGCCCGGGCCACCAGCGCCCAGAACCGGGGACTGTGATTCATTTCACCCAGATGGGCGATCTCATGAATCAGCACGTATTCCAGCAGTTCATGGGGGCCGCCCCGCAGGCGGTGCGAGATGTAGATGTTCCGGGTCCTGGCGCTGCAGGAGCCCCAGCGGCTCTCCTGGCGACGAAACCGCACCTGCCCCATGGAAAATCCATAATAACGCCGGTTGATCTCCTCCGCCCACCGGCTCAGCGCGGCGTCGTCCTGAACCGGCGAAGGCGTCAGCCCGAGAGGCAATCCGGTTTCCGCAAGGCTTGCGGCGATCCGCCGGGCCTGCTGCAGCTTTGCCTGCAGCCGGGCGGTCAGCACCGCCACGTGCCGCTGCTGCTCGGCCGGAGGAAGCCGGCTGGAGATGTACAACACGATCTCCCCGTTTTTGATGACCCCTGAGGAATTTCGCTTTTCTTTTAGGAAAATTTTCACATTCCGTGGATCCACGCCTTCCACCCCTTCGGCGGCTTTGCGCCCACCCTTCCAGCTGCCTGCACACGGCAACGCGCACGCTGCGCTCTTGGCCTGGCTGCAGGTACGGCCGGCGGGTGGGCGATTGATTCTGCGCGGGGGACATCGACAGACCCGGTGCCGGCCTGCCTTCGCCGGCCGCTTGCTCTTCACCAGTTTTCCCCTGTTATGTCGCCTTGTCCATCGGGCAGACTACCCATGTGCATCGTATTGGAGTGGGAGGTCTGCCCCGTGAATCTCGCACCGGTCACCGAAAACCTGGGGCTGCCGCCCGCGCCCGAACTTTTCACCGGCCTTCCGCAAACGCCGGCGCCCGACGGCTGGAACCCCTCGCCGCTGCTGGCGCCCTGGTTCGCACCGCCGCCGGATCCGCCTCCGGATCCCCATCAGATCTACTGCCCCGCGGGCATGGAACTATACGACTACCAGGAGCAGGGAGTCCGGTTCCTGACGGAGCATCCCGTGGCCCTGCTGGGCGACGAGATGGGGCTGGGCAAGTCGATCCAGGCCATCGCGGCCATGCGATTGCTCATCCACCGGGGCGACGTCCGGCGGGCTGTTATCCTCTGCCCCAAGACCCTGGTATCCGACTGGCTGGTCAAGCTCCGGCAGTGGGCCCCCGACCTGCCGGTGGTTCTCCTGGACGGCAAGAAGAAAAGCCGCATCTGGGCCTGGCAGCGGGCCGAGGGCTCTGTCTACCTGACTGCCTACGAAACCTTCCGGGAAGACCTGAAGCAGGGGCTGGCCGAACCGCAGCGGTTCGACATGGTGATCCTGGACGAGATCCAGCGGATCAAGAACCCCGTATCGGTCACCCACCTGGCGGTGGCCGCCATTCCCGCCACATGGCGCTGGGGCCTCTCCGGCACACCCCTGGAGAACCGGGTCAAGGAACTGGTGGGCATCTTTGCTTACCTGGAGCCGGGACTCCTGCCGCCGGACCGGCCGTACCCGCCGGCCGTGGTCTCCCGGATTATCGCCCCGTATGTGCTCCGGCGCTGCAAGGAGGACGTGCTCCATCACCTGCCCCCGAAGGAACACCGGACGGAGTGGCTGGAGCTGAGCTACTTTCAGCGGCAGGCTTACATCCGGGCGGAGCGGGAAGCCCGGGAGGCCCTGCGACAGGCCGGCGCTTCGGAAGTGCCCACCCTGGCGCTGTCGCTGCTAAACCGGCTGAAGCAGATTTGCAATCTCGATCCCGCCAGCGGCGCTTCCTGCAAGATGGATTACCTGGAGCAGGCCCTGGACCGGATTGTCCAGGCGGGTGAGAAAGCCCTGATCTACTCCCAGTATCCCACCGTGACCCTCAGGGCGCTGCTGCCGCGGCTGGAGCGGTTCGGGACCTGGCTCTTCGACGGCTCCCTCAGCGATTTCAGCCGGCAGATCATCGTCCACTGCTTTCAGCAGAAGGAACAGCCCCGGGTGCTGGCCATGTCGCTGAAGTGCGGCGGCGTGGGCCTCACCCTCACTCGGGCCAATCACGTCTTCCATTTTGATTCCTGGTGGAACCCCGCTTCGGCCCAGCAGGCCGAGGACCGCACCCACCGCATCGGGCAGAAAAAGCCGGTCTACGTGACCACCCTGCTGACCCGCGGAACGGTGGAGGAGCGCATCGCGGAACTGATGGAACAAAAGCGGGAGCTGTTCCGCAAGGTGATGGGACCGCTCACCACCACGGAGGCCGAGGAGCGGGCGGTGGCCCGCCGCCTCAGCCGGGAAGAGGTGTTGGGACTTTTCGGCTTGAGGCCATCCTCTTGATCCTTGCAAACAAGCACTTGGGAGTGTGAACAAGTCGAACGGGAAGGAGGCACTTCGGATCGAAGTGCCTCCCTTTTTCCCAGGACGTCCCATCGTGAAGCTGTCAGATTATGCGTTATGGAAGGCATCGTGCTGATTTGCCTCTATCCGTTTTACTACAAATGCAGATTGTTTGCGGTATGCACATCCAAACAGAATTGCCAAGAGGAGAAAACTGATGAGTGTGACAGTACCTGGGTCTATCGCCATATATCTCATAATCCTTGCGATCACGTTAAGTGCGATCAGCGAGACAAACAAGGCACACATAGTGCGATACATGCTGGTCACTTCTACCAATACCTCCAACTTTGGATCCTTTCTGGAGGCTGGCAAGAATCGGTTGTAATTCGGAGGTGGAACCACCTTTAATCGAATCAGAATGGGCTCGATGATCAGGGATCCGATACTGCTAATTACCACACCAATAAAGTAGTAGAGAAACAGTGTCGACACGAGATCACTGGGAACAATATTGAAAATGACAGTCTCTTTCGCAAGCACCGCAAAGGTGGCACCCGGAATCAAGTAGTTGAGTATATTGTACGATGATGTCAGCAACGGTGCTAAAATCCCCAAGAACAACGGGAGCAAAATCCCCGAAAGCAACGGAATAAAATTCCCCACCTCGAAATCATGGCACCGAAGACCTTGCCCAGGATCGGAGGTGCCACGATGGTTCGAGGTGAGGAAGCTTTGGACGTCATTCGCATGTATCAGGACGGGGTGTCTATCAGCGAAATCGCCCGTCGTACCGGCTACGACCGCAAGACGATTCGACGCATTCTCAGGGAAGGGCCAGTTCGGGAGCGGCCTCGACCGCAGAGGTCCAGCAAACTGGACCCGTACAAGCCGTATGTCCTCGCCCGCATGGAGGCAGGTGTCCTCAACGCAGTGCGAATCCACCGGGAACTGCAGTCCATGGGGTTCGACGGCGGGCTGACCATCTTACGAGACTTTATGCGGCCGCACCGGCCGGCACGGTCCACCCGTGCCACGCCCCGGTTTGAGACACCGCCAGGGCAACAAGCCCAGATCGATATCTTTGTGTTCCCTTACCGGGCCGCAGATGGCCAACAGCGACGCTTGTACTATTTCGCCCTGGTTCTGGGCTATTCCCGCTTTGCGTACGGAGAGTTCCTGAAAGAGTACAACAAACTCAGCGTACTCCAGGCTCTGCGGCGGGCACTGGTGTACATCGGTGGCGCCCCAGCGGAAATCCTGAGCGACAACGCCTCGGTGCTGGTACGCCGTCGGGAAGGTAACCGCGTGGAGTGGCAGCCGGAGTACCTGGACATGGCGGCCTACTTTGGTTTCACCCCCCGGGCCTGCCGCCCGTACCGGGCACGGACCAAAGGCAAGAACGAGCGGTTTGGTCGTTATGTCCGTCAGGCCTTTTGGCCTCGGACTTTCACCGACCTGCAGGACCTAAACCGGCAGCACTGGCACTGGCTGGAGACGGAGGCAAACGTCCGGATCCATGGTACCACCCACGAGCGGCCTGCAGACCGCTGGCAGCGGGAGCAGGCCTACCTTAAGCCGCTTCCCACCCAGCCTCTGGTGCTCGTTCGTACTGAACCCCGTCAGGTGGCCTGGGACGGCACATTTAGTTGGAACCAGAGCCGGTATTCGGTGCCGTGGGAATGGGCCGCACGGACCGTCCTGGTCCGGGAACAGGAAACCGGCGAATTGGTGGTGGAGGCGGATGGGCAGGTCATTGCCTGTCACCAGGTGGCAGGGAAACCGCACAGCCTCTGCATCGATCCAGCCCACCATGCAGGGATGCCGCTGAATACCCCGTGCTGCTTGCACCATCCGCTGGGGATCCAGGTAGCACCGGAAGTGGAGCAGCGGCCTCTGCGGGTCTATGAACTGGTGACAGGGGTGAGCAACGATGAGTGATGCGCTTACCCTCGACCGGGCTGAGCATCTGCTGGCCGAGTTGGGACTGAAACGGGCCGCAGAGGTGCTGACCAACCATGTAGAGCACGCCGCCACACAGGGGATGACCTACGTAGAATTCCTTCTGCGTCTTTTGGAGGCGGAACAACAGGCCCGTTACGAGCGCTACCTAACTGCCCGGATGAAACTGGCCAACTTCCCCTTCCGCAAGACGCTGGCTGACTTTGACTTCAGCTTCCAGCCCTCCCTGGATGAACGCCAAATCCGGGAGTTGGCCACCTTGGCCTTTGTAGAGCGGGGTACCAACGTGATCTTTCTGGGCCCGCCGGGAGTGGGCAAAAGCCACTTGGCGGTAGCCCTCGGCATCGAAGCGGTTCGGCAACGGATCAGCACCTACTTCATCACGTTGCACCAGCTGGTCGAAAACCTGCGCCGGGCTGAAGCTGACAACCGCTTGAATCGCCGGCTACGCATCTATACCAAGCCCCGTCTGCTTATTCTCGATGAGGTCGGAT
>DATCKG010000020.1:0-30405 GCA_036562385.1 Symbiobacteriaceae bacterium | reverse complement strand
ACCGGCTCCTCTATCGAAATGTATCCGGACGAATGGAACCCAAGATGCGTCCGGGTCCGCGCCTGCCGCTGGCGCGGATAACCTACTGAGGCCGGGTCCCCGGACCGGGCTCTGTGCCCGGTTTCCGGGGCCCGGCCGCTGTGTCTGTGGGGGCACCGGATCCGCTACCGTTTACATAAGATGTCCTGAACCGCAGTGCAGCAGGGCCCTGAAGCTGCGGGGAAGGAGGGGTCTGCTTGACGAGACGGAGCACGAACGGGCGGTCGGATGTGACGGGCCCGGGCAGTGCGTCCAATCCCGGGCTTTGCGTATGGGTGCCGCCGGGCGTGACTCCCCTGGTCTCAGCGGGCGTGACGGTGCGCCAGATGGGAGCGGGGGGAGGGCCCGTCGTCTGGAGAACAGACCACCGAATCGAGAGGGTTCAGGGGGATGATCCGTCAGAACAGCGTCCGGCGGAGCAGCGGCTGTGGGGAGGCCCGCCCTGGCAGGAGCGACCTGCGCAGACCGGAGAAAGGGCGCCGGGCATCTGGTGGCAGCCATCCCAGTCCGGGGTTCGGTTGACTGCCCTTTGGGAAGGGTCGGGCGGCACGCCGGAGGAGGAAAAGGCTCCGAATGATCTTACCGTTCCGCCTGAACTGGAGGCCGAGGCCCATGAGGCGATGAAGCACTGGGACATGCAGGTGACGGGGATGCAGGTGATGGCCACCAAGCCTGAAAAGGGCGGAGCCATCTGGCGGATTGAGACGGACCGGGGACCACGGAGCCTGAAACGGCTGCACCGTCCGCCTGCCCGTAGTCTTTTCAGTATCGGGCTGCAAGATTACGTGGTGAAACAGGGGGCACGAGTCCCTAAGCTGATCCCCACCCGGAGCGGGGAGCTGTTTGCGGAGATCCAGGGGGGGCTCTGGATCGTCACCGACTGGATCGAGGGGCTTACGCAAGCCCCCAAGGATCTGGAAGGGGCCAAGATCCTCTGCTACGGCCTTGGCGAGTTTCACCGTCACTCCCGGGGCTACGAACCGCCGCCGGGGGCTGAGGTGGCTTCCCGCCTGCACCGCTGGCCCCGGACCTACCGCAAGATGGCGACGAAGATGGGCTGGTTCCGGGAGGTGGCCCGGCTCTATCCGGAGGCGCCCGCCAGCGCTGCGGTGCTGGCTCTGGTGGACCGGTTTGAGGAGCAAGCCCGGCGGGCGCTGGAGCGGCTGGAGGCCTCGTCGTATGCCAGGCTGGCAGCCCGGGGCGGACCGGCCTGGGGCGTGGTGCATCAGGACTACGGCTGGTCCAACGGGCAGATCGGGCCGGGCGGCGTCTGGGTCATCGATCTGGACGGCGTGGCGTATGACCTGCCGATCAGGGACCTGCGGAAGCTCATCACCAGCACCATGGACGACATGGGGGTCTGGGATCCGGCCTGGATGCGGGCCATGATCGAGGCCTACCACGAGGCCAACCCCATCGAACCGGATCTCTATCAGGTACTTCTGATCGATATGTCTCTGCCCAACGAGTTTTACAAACACGTGAAGGATATGCTGATGGATCCCCTGCCGTTCCTGTCCCCCGAACTGGACCAGCTACTGCAAAAGCTGGTGGCAGCCGAGGAGACCAAGTGGCAGGCTCTGAAGGAACTGGGGCTGGACGCGTCGTCGACGCCGGCGCCGGTTTCCGGGGGAAGGAGGGTCGGCAGGTGAGAGTGCTGATGATCGTCACCGAGAAACTGCCCGTCCCGCCGGTACGGGGCGGCGCCATTCAGACGTACGTGGCGGCGGTGGCACCGCTGCTGGCGCACCGCTTCGACTTGACCGTCCTGGGGGTGACCGATCCCACCCTGCCGGAAGAAGAGAGGGTGGACGGCGTTCACTATGTGCGGGTACCGGGGGGAAATCTGGACCGGTACCGGGAAGAGGTATTGGCCTTCCTGAAGTCGCGGCGCTTTGACCTGATCCACATTTTTAACCGTCCCCTTCTGGTGCTGCCGGTGCGCCAGGCGGCACCAGATGCCCGGCTGATCCTGAGTCTTCACAACGACATGTTCGAGCCCCACAAAATTGTGCCCGAGGAGGCCCAGGCGGTCATCGACACGGTGGAGCGGCTGGTGACGGTGAGCGACTACGTGGGCCGGCGGGTGGCGGAGCTGTATCCGCCCGCGCAAAACAAGTGGCGGACCATCTACTCAGGGGTAGACGTGCGCAAGTTTCTCCCTGTCTGGGCGCCCGAGGCGGCACCCATCCGCCAGGCGATCCGGCGGTCCCATGAACTGGAGGGCAAGAAAGTGATCCTGTTTGTGGGCCGCCTCTCGCCCAAAAAGGGTGCTGATGTGTTGGTCCGGGCCATGCCGTTTGTGGCTCGGGACCATCCGGATGTGGCGCTGGTGCTGGTGGGCAGCAAGTGGTATGGGGAACAGCGGATCAGCGACTACGTGGCCTACGTCCGGGCCCTTGCCGCCCGCGCGCCTGTGCCGGTAGTCACCACCGGTTTTGTCCCCCCGGATCAGATTCCCCAGTGGTTCCTTGCCGGCGACGTGTTTGTCTGTCCATCCCTGTGGAACGAGCCGCTGGCCCGGGTCCACTACGAGGCGATGGCCTCCGGACTGCCGATCATCACCACCAACCGGGGAGGCAATCCCGAGGTGGTGGCGGGACAGGGCGTGGGCTTGGTGGTGGATCAGCCGGAGGATCCACAGGACATGGCGGCCGCCATCATCCGGCTGCTGGACGACCGGAATCTGCGGGAGCGGATGGGCCGCACCGGCCGGCGCCTGGCGGAGGAACGGTATCCGTGGAGCCGGGTGGCCCGGGAAATCGCCGAGGTCTGGACCGCCCCTCCGACGCTGAAACAAGATCGGTAAGAAACCCGACACCCCTGTCGCACCGCGGCAGGGGTGTTTTCGGTTAGGAATCAGCCTCTCCTTCATATCCTCTGTGGGGAAGGAGGGGGACGGCGATGGTTCAGACCGCGTCACGATACTTGCGGTACATTCCGGAAAATCCCATGCAGGGCCCGGACGTGCTGTGGGTGCAGGAACGGCTCAGGGCCCTGGGCTATTACGCGGGACCGCTGAACAGCACCTACGACCGGGGCACCCATGACGCGGTGGTGGCTTTTCAGGCGCAGCGGGAGTTAGTGCCCGACGGCATCGTGGGTCCCGTCACGTATTCGGCGCTGGGGACCGGAGCCACGCCCGCGGGCATCGGGAGCAGGGGGCCGGCCATCACGGTGGATGTGGACGAACGCAGGCTTTACCTGCGGGTGCGGGGCCGGGTGCAGCGGACCTATCCCGTGGCCGTGGGTGCACCCAACACGCCGACGCCCCTGGGCCACTGGGTCATCGTGCAGAAAACCGTGGACCCTGGCGGACCTTTCGGCACCCGGTGGATGCGGCTGAACGTGCCGTGGGGCGGCTACGGGATCCACGGCACCAACGATGACTCTTCCATCGGGCGGGCGGTGAGCCACGGCTGTATACGTTTGCACAACTGGGACGTGGAGGACCTGTACAGCCGGGTACCGGTGGGAACCTCCGTCATCATCGTAGGACAGGTATTAACCGGGCGAATGCTCTTCCCCGGCCGGGCTTCCGGCTCCGATGTTCGGGTGATCCAGGAGTATTTGCAGGTACTGGGGTTTTACGACGGGGTGGTGGATGGCGTTTATGACGAGGAGACGGCCGCTGCAGTGCGCCGCTTTCAGCGATCCCGGGGCCTGACGCCCGACGGCATCGTGGGTCCCGACACCTATGATGCCCTGATGAAACAGATGGATATCAGCCAACAGAGCACGGATCCGTAAGGGAAAAGCCGTGTGCGACGTGGGCGGCGGCGCCCGCAGAAGCTGCCAGCATAGCCCACGGCCTATGGGAAGAAGCTATGCTTGGTGACCGTAATCAGCCTGAAACAAGGAGGCCATGGGATGCGTGCTGAACGTTTTCGCATAGCGCTGGTCTCGCTTCTGGTGCTGGCAGCCGCCTACGGATGTGCCGGGATGCCCCAGCAGCGGCCCGACGGCGGCAACGCGGCCCAAGGCCCCGCGCAGACGACCCGCAGTGGCGTCTCCGGTACCACTGATAACCGGCGGCAGGGGACTCCTGGCGGACTGATGGGGTCCGGCGTGGGCTTTGGCACCAGGAAGACAGACCTGGGGCGTCAGATTTCCAACGCGGTGGCAAGAATGTACGGATCGGGTAACGGCGGTACCGTCATGGGCGGCACGAACACCTCCCGTGTCACAGGCGGTGGGGCCATGCCGGGTGGAAACGCGAACACCTTCCGGACCGGAAACGGCGGTGCCATGCTGGGCGGCACCACAGCCGCACGCCCGGGGATGCGAGTCTCCACGCTGGTGATGGGTGACATCGCGTACATCGGCATCGATCCCACCACCGTGCAGGAGGCGCAGCAGAACGGCGCCCAGGCAGGAACCAACGCCACCCCGGGGACGAGCGCCAACCCGGGGACGAATGCCAACACGGGGACGACCCCCGGGGCAGGAACCAACGCCAGTGCCGGAACGGCTCCAGCCGGCACCTCGCTGGCCGAGCAGGTTCGGACTCGGGTGAAGGCGATGTTCCCGCAACTGGCGGAGGTCTACGTCACCACGGATCCGACGCTGGTCTACCGTATCGCCCGGGTGACCGGCGACCAGCCGGAACTGTCGCCCCAGGAGAAGGTGAGCGAGATGACGGCCATCGCCCGGGAAATGACGCCCGCCGCGGAGGCGGCCCCGGCTTCGTAACGTGCTTTCGCACATGAAGAGCCGCTGTACGGCCGGATACGGCCGCAGCGGCTCTGTTTGTAGTGGCCGCACCAGGGTCCGCAACCCACGGCTGTGAGCGGCGCACGTTAGCGCGGGATGGCTCCGAGCATCGGCGCGAGCAGGGCGGGATTCCACCAGCCCATTTCGGCTTGGCGGCGCAGGGCCTCGCCTGCTGCCTCCGGGCGTTTTCCTTCCTCGAGGAGGTGGGCGAGCACGTTGCCCAAGGCGAGCAGCTGTAGGGCTGTCGACTGCTCCTGGGCCGGCAGGCCGTCGGGCCAGCCGGTGCCGTTCCAACGCTCGTGGTGGCCGCGCACGAGGGGGGCCAGCCGGGACAGCGGCCCCAGGCGGCGGAGGATCTGCTCGCCGAGGATGGGGTGTGGGGACTCGGGCTCGCCGGCCACGACCTTACCCAGGTCGTGGAGGAGCCCGGCGCGTGCGACCAACTCCACTTCGTCGGGCGGCAGCCCCATTGCCTGGGCTGCGCCTGCACACAGGGTCGACACCAGGCGGCTGTGCTCAGCCAGTTGCGGGTCCCGGAGCTCGATGATGGCGAACAGGCTGTTTACCACGTCTTCCGGGCGTTCCAGCTCGCGGAAGCGCCGGTGCGTGCGTAGCAGCGCCCGGACACGGGCGTAAAGTTCGGGCCGGTTAACCGGCTTGGTGAGCAGATCATCGGCACCGACATCGATCGAAGGGAGTCGCCAACGCTCCTCGCCGAGTCCCGTGATCATCACGACGGGAATGTGTCGGGTGGCCGGCGATCGCTTGATCTCGTCGCACACTTCGAAGCCGTTGCGGCCGGGGATGCGCACGTCCAGCAGCACCAGATCGGGCTGCCGCTCCGCAACCAGGGTCAGCGCAGTGTGGCCGTCGGGAGCTACCATGGTTTCGTACCCTGCGGCTGCCAGCATTTCGGACAGCAGCCTGGCCGAAGAGGGATCGTCTTCAGCGATGAGAATCCGTGCGGTCTCCGGCCGTTCCACAGGCGGATCCTCCCTTCAGGTAATAAGCGATCATCCGCGGCAGCTCGCGGGTGTTGATGGGTTTGGCGATGAACCCATCACAGCCGGCCAGGAAGGCGCGCCGGCGGTCCTCCTCGCCGGCGTACGCCGTCAGGGCCACGATGGGTATGGCGGCGGTCCTGGAGTCTGCCTTCAGCCGCTGGGTGATCTCCAGTCCGGTCATGCCCTTCAGCGCGATATCCATGAGGATGAGGTCGGGACGCTGCGTCGTCGCCAGGTGCAACGCCTGCGCGCCGGCTGTGGCCTGGATCACCTCGTATCCGTGTATGGTCAGCAGATCGGATACGAGTTTCATGTTCAGGGCGTTGTCTTCCACGATCAGGATGCGGGCGGGCACGACTGGTCACTTCCTCTCTGCAGCGGAAGGTAGACCTGTACCAGCGTTCCGACGCCCAGCTGGCTGGTCAGCACGATCCTTCCGCCGTGCATCTCGGCCAGCTTCTTGGAGAGCGGCAGACCGAGCCCTACGCCCTCGTGCCGGCGCTTGTAACCTGACTCTGCCTGCACGAACTCGTCAAAGACGATCGCCTGTTCTTCGGGGCCCATGCCGATTCCCGTATCTTCCACCTCAATCAGGGCCATGTCCTCGGCGCGCCTCAGCCGGATCCAGATGGTACCCCCCGGTGGCGTGAACTTGATGGCGTTGGAGAGGAGGTTGTCCAGGATCTCCTTCACACGGGTCGGATCGGCCTGAATCGGCGGCACGCTCTCATCACAGCTCACTTCCAGGGTCAGTCCCGCAGCCGTGACCTGGGGAAGCAGCCGCTGCCGCGTGGACTCGATGAGCGCTGGCAGCGCGACCTCCTGGAACTCCAGTCTCAGGCGGCCCTGCTCGATGCGCGAGAGCTGAAGCAGGTCGCTGATGAGCTCGAGCAGGTGGCGGCCGGACGAGAGAATGTGCTCCAGGTACTCCCGCTGCCGCGCACTAACGGGTCCGGCCAGTTCGTCGATCAGCATTTCGGAGAAGCCAATGATGGAGTTGAGGGGCGTGCGCAACTCGTGGCTGATTGTAGCCAGGAAGTTGTTCTTGAGCTTGTTGGCCTCCCGCAGCTGGGCCACCACTTGCCTCAACTCTTCGGTGCGCTGGTCGACCTGGTTTTCCAGGGCTTCCTTGGTTTCCTGCAACTCGTGGGTGATCGCCTGCAGCTCCGCCCGGTCCTCCTCTAGCTGGCGCAGGTAGGTCTCGGTCTTCCGGGTCTGGTCGACCAGGGCCTCAGCCAGCGTGCGGAACGCGGTGTGCAGGCTCTGTACCTCCCGGCTGTACAGGACAGGGTGCGGATCGAGCAGCTGGGTGGCGTGCGCCAGGTCGTGGGAACGGGCGGCCGAGGTGAGGCGCGACACGTCACGCTCCAGACCGATGATCGGCCGTGCGAGCCGGCGCGCCAGTGCGAGGGCGATCGGGAGGCAGACGAGCACCGCGATGATCCCGAAGAGAAGCATGAACAGCGGTGTGCTGCGGGTGTATTCGGCGAAGCTGCTGGGGGGAAGCCCGATGCTGAGCGCGCCGATCACCTCGCCGGCCGCGTTGAAGATGGGGTCGGCGGCGACGTAATGCTCTTCCGGACCCACCGGAACCTTTCCGTAATAGCGTTCCCGGCGTTCCACGGTGCTCCGCAACTGCAGGCTCTGCAGCCCGCCGGTTGTAATCCGGCCCAGCTGCTTGGTGGAGATGTTGGTGGAAACACGAATACCCCCGGCGGCGACGGAGAGGAACGCGTCGGGAATGCGCTCCGAAACCGCGCGGGGAACGTGATCGGTATTGTTGAGCAGGATTCCGGCCATCATGACCAGGTCGCCTTCATCCCGGTGTACGGGGACCGCGACCACCTGGACCAGCCCGGGGCTGCTGCAATTCTTGTCATCCGGCGTGCAGCCCTGTGGAAGGTAGAGTCGGTCCAGCGCGTCCGGCATGTGCGCGCTCACAAAGTCGGCGTCGACCAGCTCGGTGCTGTGCTGAACAACACCCGTGCGCAGCGCCGCGGTCGCGATGTGGGGGAACGGAGCCGGCCGCCATACCTGCTCATCTGCGGTGTGCACGAGGGCCAGGCCGTCCGCACCGGCCATCAGGGCAAAGTCGGCGTCGGGCAGCGTGCGCAGGAGGGGGGCCGCCGTCTCCTGAGCGCTCAGCAGGTCCAGGGCCGGTTCCAGACGGGCGAGCGATTCCATGGCAGCCGCCAGCCGGTTCGGCCCCTCGTTGTAGGCATCCCATGCCACCTGGATGGCCACCTGCATGCGGTCCACGAGGTTGAACTGGGAGAGCCGGCTGCTGATGAGCCCGGAGGTGGCCGTGAGCAGGAGCGAGAGGGTCAGCAGGACCAAGGCGATAGCGGACAGGAGTCTGCGCTGGATGGATGGCAGTTTTTCACGCATGTGGCTTGCCTTCCCTTAGGGCGCGCTGGTTATGGGCGGTCGCGATGGATCGCTGAGGAGATGGATTCTCTCGCGGCATACAGGGCAGCTTCGGTGCGGTTGTTCAGCCCGAGTTTCAGGAGCAGATGAGTAATGTGGGTCTTCACAGTGGACTGCGACACGTAAAGTTGCTTGGCGATTTCCCGGTTGGAGAGCCCGGCGCCGATGAGGGCGAGAATCTCCATCTCGCGTTTGGTGAGCGTGCCGTAGGCGCCTTTTACCACCGGCGCCGGCTGTGAGGCTGCCGGCCGGGCCGCCGGTGCCGGCGCGATCGGCGGTCGCACCACCCGGAAGATGTCCTGAATCAGGCGCATGCTCTCTGTCGCCTGGGGGAGCCCGCTGCCAGCCACGACGTACTGGACCGGGGTTTCATAGTCGTCGTCGTCCACGCCCGCGGGGCTGACGAAGCAGCAGCGCCCTTTGGGACACGGGAGGTTCACGGCCTGTCGGCTCCCCTGAATGCGGGTAATGGCTTCGCGCCGCAGGCTCCAGCAGCGGTTGGAGCGGTCGGGGTTCACCGTGTTGCAGATGGGCGGAAGCCCGGAGGGGACAGTGACTTCGTTGCACTCGGCGTCCAGCACTACGAGGGAGAAACCGAGGTGTCGCGACAACTGATCCTGGACTCGCTGAAGCAAGGTCAGCCAGCGGACGTGTTGTTCCAGTACCATAGGCTGTCCCTCCCTTTAAGAAAACTATAACACAGACCCGCTTGGGCGTGATGAGGTCCTAGAACATCAGTAAATGTAAAGCCCGGTAGTGATCGGCCGATACACCAAAACCAGACACGAGATCTAGTCCAGCCCCGGGGACTAGTCCTTTCTGATGAGGATGCGACCTTTTTCCGATCCCGTCCCGGAAAGATCAGACTAGTCGTAATCCCCCCTGCCGATGTGGCGGGGGGATTCATATTGGTACGTTCGAAGTGCCTGGGAGACTCAGCCCACGGCAAAAAACCAGGTTTGAAGGGGGAATAGGTGCTCTATGGGCAAGACCGTGACGCTGGCCGAGATCCTAAAGGAGAAGGGCATATCCCTCGAGCAGCGGTACGGCGGCGAACCGCCGGCGGACATGGTGGACCGCGAAGTCAAGAAGGAGCCCACTCCGCGTGCCAAGATGCTCCGCAACCTGTACTATCAGACCCTGTCCAGTGCCAACATGGAGTTCCCCTACTGGTATACCCGGACGTACGCCGACAACATCCATGACGTCCCAGTGATCCGGCGGGCGAAAGCCCTGAAGGCCGCGTTCTCCCACCTGACCCCGATGATCTTCCCGGGCGAGAAGCTTGTGATGGGCAAGACCCATTACTACCGGGGCTCCTTCCCGATGCCGTGGCTCTCTGAGGGCTACTACATGGCAAGGGAGGACGAGCTGTACAAGGACGCCCAGGAGCGAGGCTCCACCTCGGCCGACGAACTGGTCAAGTGGGGCCAGGGCGGCGGCAACGTCGTCAAGTCCTTCGGCAACGTCGTCTCGCTGGCCGGCAAGTTCGGTATCCGCAAGGAAGAGGTTCCGGCACTGCTGAAGACCGCCCGCTGGTGGGTCGGCAAGTCCGTTGAGGACGAGGCCGCCAAGTACGAGGCCATGGTGCCGGAGTACGAGTTCAAGAAGGCGTTGATGCGCTCCGTCATCTGCATGTTCGAGTCGGGCTTCACGCTGCCCCAGGGCCGTGAGGTGACCAACTACTACTATCCGCTGCAGTACGGCCTGGACGGCCTCATCCAGATGTGTGAGGAGAAGAAGGCCGAGGTGGCCGGCGAATCCGGCGGCGACCTTGTCAGCGGCATGGACCGGCTCTACTTCTACGAGGCGGCCAAACTGGTCCTCGAAGGCATTCAGACCTGGGTTCTGAACTATGCCAAGGAGGCCCGGCGGCTGGTCGAGGTCACGGACGATCCCGTGCAGAGGAAGGAATACGAGGAGATCGCCGAGGTCCTGGAGCACATCGCCCACAAGCCGCCTGAGACCTTCCGGCAGGCCCTTCAGATGCAGTACACCATCCACATCGGCGTGCTGAACGAGGACGCCATTTCGGGCCTCTCCCCGGGCCGCATCGGCCAGGTGCTCTACCCGTACTTCGAGCAGGACATCGAGGCCGGACGCATCACCGAGGAAGAGGTTCTGGAGCTGCTGGAGTGCCATCGCGTGAAGTTCACCTGTATCGACGTCTTTGCCTCCGCGGGCGTCGTCGGCGGCGTGCTTTCGGGCAACACGTTCAACAACGTGTCGCTGGGCGGTCTGACGAAGGACGGCAAGTCTGCGGCAAACCGGCTGGAGATGCTGATCCTCGAAGCGGGTATTACCTGCGCCTGCCCGCAGCCCACGCTGTCGGTCCTCTACGACGAGAAGCTGCCTGAGGAGTTCCTCCTGAAGGCCATCGAGTGCGTGAAGACCGGTACGGGTTACCCGGCGTGGATGAACAACCGGGTCGGGATGGACTTCATCCTGAAGCAGTACGAAGCTGAGGGCATGACCGTGGAAGAGGCCCGTGCCTGGGCGATCGGCGGCTGCCTCGAGACCTCGCCTGGTTCCTGGATGCCCCTGACCCTGCGGGGCAAGACCTACTGGATTCCGGGCGGTTCTGGCCAGCCCACGTCGGTCGGCGTGCACTTCCTGGCTGTGCCGAAGATCCTGGAGTGCGTGCTGTTCAACGGCAAGGACATGCGCACCGGCATTCAGGTCTTCAAGCCGCACAACCGGGAGATCGACAGCTACGAGACGCTGGTCGAAATCTGGAAGGACTACTTCGAGCAGGCCATCGACGTCCTCAACAAGTGCAACAACATCCAGCATGACATCTGGCGCAAGAACAACATGGCGGTCTGGCACTCCATCCTGAAGCCCGACTGCCTGGAGCGCGGCCGTCATATCGGCAACGGCGGGTATCGCTACAACGCCACCTTCAACGTGGAGACCTGCGGCACCGTCAACTTCATCAACTCGCTGGCGGCGCTCAAGAAGTTGGTCTTCGACGAGAAGAAGTACACACTGGAGCAGATGAAGGACGCCATCCTGAACAACTTCGGCTTCAAGACCGCCGAGGAAGTCGGCTCCTACTCGCTGCTGCAGCAGGAGAAGCGGGAGGGCGGCCAGGTCTACGACGATATCCACGGCGACTGCCTGATGGCGCCCAAGATGGGCAACGACGATCCGTACGTCGACTCCATCCTGGCGGCGTACGAGGAGTACGTCTGCGAGGTGCCGCGGCGGTATCTGTCGCTGTACGGCAAGCCGCTGTACATCTGCCAGATCTCGGTTTCGACCCACGCTCCGCAGGGCGCGGCTACCCTGGCGACGCCCGACGGCCGTCTGGCCGGCACGACATACGCGGACGCCTCGATGTCGCCGTACCCGGGCACCGACGTCAACGGCCCGTATGCCGTGTTCAACTCGGCGACGGTCTGGGATCACTCCAACTCCCAGAACTCGCAGCTGAACATGAAGGTGCACCCGTCGGCCGTCAAGGGCCTGGAGGGCGCCCGGAAGCTGCTTGACCTGACCCGTGCCTACATGCGCAAGGGCGGCTTCCACATCCAGTACAACATCGTCGACTCCCGGGTCCTCCGCGAAGCCCAGCAGAAGCCCGATGAGTACCGTGACCTCATGGTCCGCGTCGCCGGCTTCACGCAGTACTGGGTCGAGATCGGTAAGGCCATTCAGGACGAGGTCATCGCCCGCACTGAGTACGAAAGGGTGTGATAAGTGTGGCGCTGAAGCACAACGACTGCCGCAACTTCGTCACCGTTGATGTGAGCAAGGGGATCTGCCGCCGCACCGGGGCGCTGGTCATGATCGATACCGACGTCTGCCCGAACTTCGTGGCACTGCCCAAGTGCAAGAACTGCGCCTCCTATGCCGACAGTGACGAAGAGCATATCGGGTTCTGCCGTGCAGAGAAGACGGAGCACTGGACCTATCCGGAGCTGATAGCGGTCACCTGCACCTGGTACAAGCGCAAGTAGGGGTAGCTGAGCCCCGCCGGGGCCGCTTTACGGCGGGCCCGGCGGGGCTCTTATGCTGAGGCGCAAGCGCGCTCACCGGAGGAGGACGCGAGCTATGCAGATTCAGAGCCTTTCTGAACAGCAAATTCGGCGCACCGGTTACATCGTCGTCGCGGCGGCTTTCCTGGCTCTCTTCTGCCTGTTTGGCTTCCGTTCCACGTTCTCCGTACTCCTAAATCCCATGCGGGAGTCCACCGGCTGGACCACGGCGCAGACCTCGCTCGGGTACTCGCTGATGATGACCGTCTATGCGATCACGGCATTTTTCAGCGGCATGATTGTCGACCGCTGGGGAACCCGGCCAGCCTACCTGACCGGTGCGGTGTTCTGCAGTCTGGGCTTCCTGCTGACGTCGCGGGTTCAGGACTACTACGCTTATCTTGCCACCTACTCGATCTTCGCCGGCGTCGGCACCGGCATGCTCTGGGTCTCGTCTACAGTCTCCGTCCGTAAGTGGTACGTCGGCCAAAGGTACGCCACGATGTGGGGTATTGCGTTTGCCGGCGCGCCGATTGCCCAGGTCTTGCTGAGCCAGGTCGTCAAGCGGGTTCTTCAGACCATGGACTGGCGGGCGGCCATGGTGTACCTCGCCGGCGTGGTCTTCGTGGCGCTGGTGGTCGCCGGCATCCTCGCCCGCAAGAACCCCGCCGACTACGGGGCCAAGCCGTTCGGGCTCAAGGCAGGGGACGCGGGCGCTGCGGCACGCAACCTGCGCGAGTGGACCCTCAAGGAAGCTTTCTCCACCTTCGCCATCTGGGGCGCGATCGTTGCGTTCCTGACCTCCATGCTCGCAGAGTTCTTGATCTGGACCCAGATCGTGAGCTACTGGATCATCAACGCGGGCTACGACGCGGCCACGGCCACCAACCTGTATGTCACCATCGGCATCGCCGGCATCTTTACCATGCCGCTGATGGGCATCGTGGCGGACAGGGTGGTCTCCCGCCTCGGCGACGAGATCAAGGCCCGCAAGCTCATGCTGGTGTTCGCACCGGCCATGGGCATCATTGCCTGCCTGTTCCTCTTCGGTTCGGCCCGCTCCATGGCGATGGCGGTCATCGCCTGCATCCTGTTCGCGATCTACTGGGCGATTGAGCCCGGCGGTGTGGCGGGCTATGTGGGTTCCGTTTACGGCAACAAGTCCATGGGCAAGATCTGGGGCCTCGGCACCCTGATCGTCATGGGCATCGGACCGGCTGTTGGCAGCTTTATGGGCGGCTTCCTGTACGACATCTCGGGTAGCTACACCAACTCTGTGATCTTTGCCCTCTGCGCCTACGGCCTTTCCGCCCTGTTCGCCATGGTCCTGCCGAGGTCCGCAGGCACTCAGGAGGCGGTGCAGAAGGTCGCACCCACGGCGTAAGCGCAGGAACACGGGGGTGATGCCATGAAACAACCAACTGGGTTAGTTTTCGACATTCAGGGCTACTCCGTGCATGACGGACCGGGGTGCCGGACGCTGGTCTTCCTGAGCGGCTGTCCCCTGCGGTGCGCCTGGTGCGCCAACCCGGAGGGCCTGGAACTGAGAAAACGGCTGATGTTTCTTAATGCCCGATGCAAGCAGGTTGCCAACGGGTGCATGCAGTGCGTGAAGCGGTGTCCGTACGGGGCGCTCTCCACCACTGGCGACAAGGAGAACCAACTGGCCATCGACCGCACCAGGTGCGACACGTGCACGACCTTCGACTGTGCGAAGGCCTGTCTGTGGAATGCACTGGGGGTGGCGGGCAAGGAGATGACCGTCGCGGAGCTCTACCGGATCATCGACCGGGATCGGCAGTACTGGGGCGACGGTGGCGGTGTCACCTTCACGGGCGGCGAGCCTCTGCTCCAGCGGGAGTTCATCGTTGCGATCCTGAAGCGGTGCCAGGAAGGCTTCGTGCATACGGCGATCGAGACCAGCGCATGCGTCGACACCGAGCACTTCCTGAACGCCTTGAAGTACGTGAACTTCGCCTTCATCGACGTGAAGCACATGGATCCGGTAAGGCACAAGGCCGGAACCGGTGTCTCCAATGAGCTTACGCTGAAGAACATCCGGGCCCTGGCGGCATCCTCGTGGCGGGGACGGCTGGTGCTGCGTATCCCGGTGATCGCAGGCTTCAACGACGACATGGAGAACATGGCCGCCGTGGCCGATTTCATGAAGGACGTCGGCCTTCGCGAGATCAACCTCCTGCCCTTCCACCGCATGGGCGATTCCAAGTACACCCAGCTGGGCTTGGAGTATGCCTACAAGAATGTCGACTCCATGCCGCTTGAACATCTGTCACCCATGCAGCAGATGTTCATGGAGAGGGGCATCGCCTGCTACATCGGTTCCCACACGCCGTTTTAAGAGGCAGAGGCCGTTCAGACGCAATCAGAGGACGTGGTCACCCTTCAGGGGCGATCACGTCCTCTTGGTGTGTTCGGCATCGGTGCTGAGTACCCACAGGCCCCGCAGTGCGGTGCTTCCGCCGGCGATCGTACACCTTGTATCACGTCTCATGGCAGGTAAGAACTGGACAGCGTCTAATCCATATTTTATAACAGAATTTGGACCACCAAACATTGCTGAATTGCGAAGATAAGGGAGGTGGAAAATCAGACCAGGAAGCAACGACTGAGCGGATGGGTGTGTGGATGATCGACGAACCCGGATGCAGGGAGGTAGGCTGCGTGGAACTGTCGCAACGGATAGGCCGTGTGTCCCGCATCCTCCTTTGTCTCGGACTCTTGTTCTTACTTACGGGATGCGGGGCAGTGGTCCGGCAGACGATTTTCATCGAGCCAGACGGCTCAGGGCATATCGAGATCAAGGGAACTGATCAGGTTTCGGATATCAACGAGTATGCCGGTGGCGTGGAACAGGTGACCGCAAAGATCCAGGAGAGCCTGCTTCCCGGCTGGAGTCTGGAAGTGACGAGGCAGGGGAACGACGTGACGTTTATCTTGAGGCGTTCCTTTGCCACACGGGAAGAACTGACGGAGATCTTTAGGACCTCCATGGGAGAGGACGTTGCGGTTGACTGGGTGGTAGAGCAGACCCCATTTTACCAGGCCCAGCAACTCGGAAAGTTACCCGTTTATCAGGTTTGGGCACCATGGGCAGTGAAGGCCGTCCAACAACTGACAAACCAGAGCGTGGTCGAGTCAGTCTCCTCGTATGTGCAGTGGCCGGGACAGGAGGCTCGACGGGCGCAAGAGGAAGAATTCTTTACCCAGCAGCGAGACATTCCGCGCCTGGAAATTGAACTGGACTGGAGTCCCCGGGAGACTGTCCGCAGGGCCCGGCTTTCGGGGCTGACCGGTGACGACTACTTCATGCCGGTCAAGGAGTGGCTGTCGGGACTGGAAGGTGCGCAGGTCGAAGAGGGGACGGAACCGGGAAGCTACGAGGTCTCGTTTGCGGGAGGCATGGCGCCTTGGTCCGACACGGTCCCGACCGTTACCCAGGCAAACGCGTTCTGGAACCTGACCGCCGTGACCGACAATACGAGCATGTTTGTGCGGTGGCTGGGTGATGGCGTACGGGCCGAGCAGCTGATTTACAAAGTGATTGGTAGCGGCTACATGAGTGCAAATTCACCGGGTGAACCGCCCGCGTGGTACAAATGGCCGTGGCCAAGGCGGACGACTCAGGAGGCGGACCTTTCCGGGATCATGGAAGGGGAGATGATCGTCTGGTATTTCTATACGCCCCGTCCGGCGCTTTACGCGGTCTGGGGGACGATCGGCCTGGCCATGGCGGGTTTCATTGTGGCGATTCCGCTGGCCATCCGGCGTAGGGACGCAATCCTGAGGGCGCTCAAGGCCGGCGGTGAGAGGGTCTCTGAGGTTGTACAGGCGCAAATGGCAGAGGGCAGTGCCACCCGGATGACGGCCCTGTCGCTCGGCCAGCGGCTCAAAGCACTGGTGACCTGGCAACCACTGCCTCCCGCGGCGCCCTTGAGCCAGTCGCTGGTTAGCCTGGGCCTGTGCTGCCTAGTTCTGTCGGCAATGATCTATGCATGGGTGCGGTCACTGTACAACTCACTGATCTCGCTGGCAATGGATTTGGGGGCCGGACGTGCAGACCTGCCAGATCTCGGCTTCAGGCTGTTTGGATGGACCCTGTTGATCCTGTGTTTGAGTGTGGGGCTTACCCTGGCTGTGCTTTACCCGGTCTCCGGGCGGAGGTTTTTCCCCGCACTTTCCAGCGCCCTGGCAGACGCACACTGGACGACGATCGTTGCCCTGCTGGCATCCGTAGTGCTGGGGCGCATTTGGACTCCCTGCTACCTGGCTGCCCTGGTAGGCGGAATGGCCTGGGGACAGGCAGTTCTGGCCCGCGGACTCGCTGATTCGGCCATGCCCTTCACTCGGCGTTTAGCTGTCCAGTGGGTGGCAGGAATTATGTCCATGTTTGCACCGCTAATCGTGGTTGTGCTGGGGCTGGGCCTGGCTGACAAGCTCTTGTAATGGCAGAGGAGGCACATGTATGTCACAGGTGGAAAACAACCAGTCCATCTCCACCCAGGGGAATGAAGCGAGCGGGGGCCGGCTCGACATCCAGTGGACCGAGGTTCAAGCTTGGCTGCTCCAAATCGTCCGCCGCTTGCGGGAGGTGTTCCTGCTTCAGCCTGTCACTGTTGCCCTGTCGCTTCCTGCGGCAGTGATCAGCCTGGTGCTGCGTGCGCTCGTGGTCGCCCTCGGCATCAACTGGCTGGTCAACCGCGCCCTCAGGCAGGCGGCCTCGGCGATGTTGGGCATACTGGCAGGTGCTCTTGGCGACATCAAGATAAACCTTTTCGGCCACTTGCTGATCTGGGCAGTGCTTTCGACGGCGGCGGCAGCGGGACTGTTGTACTGGTCGGCGGGGCGTGAACGGCTCCATGTGTCTTTGGCGTTGTTGAGCGACGTCCAATGGGTACCTGTCCTTGGCGGCGCGGTCAGTGTGGTACTGAGTGTCTTTTGGTGGCCACTGGCTCTGGTGGCCTTGCTCATGGGGATCATCTGGGGCCAGGTGCTGTTCGCTCAGGGACTGGACGAGTTAGATCTGCCATACCGGCGCAGGGTGTTGGTGCAGACAGCCACCGCCGCAGTCACCGCACTGCTGTTTTGGTTGATGGCAGAGAAGGCAGTCATGGACTTGATGAAATATAACCTCCCGTGGTAACAGCGGCAACACCCCGGAACTTCGCCGGGGTGTTGCTCCCATGTAGTACCCAACAATCCATGCTTTGCGATGGTGGCCCGAATAAAGGCGAAAGGCTGCGCATGACCAAGTGGCGAGGTTCCTTCCGCCAATTGGTCCGCGCAGCCAGACAACACCTAGGCGGTAATCGGAGGCGCCGTTTGGACCGTTATGCACGGCTCTGTGAGAGGGGCGGTCATCCGCCCCTATTTGATTTGTGTCAGCCAGCCCTTTCGGGGGCCTGGGCGGCGGACTCCAGGTGAAATTGCAGGACGGTCTGGCCCACTGTGATGCGGTCTCCCGGGGCCAGGGGACGGGGTTGGAGCACCCGCTGGCCGTTTACAAAGGTGCCATTGGTGGAGGAGTCGTCGAAAAGCAGCACCTGTCCCGGCGTGACCCGGATGATGGCGTGCTGGTTGCTTACGGTGCGGTCCGCCAGGCGGAGGTGGTTGCCCGGTCCCCGCCCCACCCGGTTGTCGCCGGGGGCCAGGGGCAGACGGTTACCGGCCTCCTCGCCGGTGAGCACCTCCAGGTAGGCGCCCGGGAACAGCATGGCGGTGGGGGTTTCCTGGGGCCGGGGAGCGAAATAGAAGGGCGTTGCTGCATGGCCTCCCTGCGCCGGCGCCTCCCTTACCTGCGCCGGTGCCGGGCCGCCGGTGGAGGTCAGGGGAGCGCCCGGGACCGGGCCGGTGCTGGGAGGCAGCGAAGCCCCTGAAGCCGGTCCGGCCGGGAACCAGTGCGAGGTGGTTGCCAAGGCTGCTGCCAGCCGCCCTCCCGCTGGCCGGGACTCGGGAGCGGTGGGCAAGGAGCCTCGGGGCTGAGCCGTTCCGCCGGCTGTGCTTCCCGTTGGTTTGCGCCGCAGCATGAAGAGGGCGGCTGCCAGCCCCAGGGCCAGGATGATCAAGAGGATATCCACCAGCAATTGCATCCCCTCCTATTCGAGGCGGACCAGCGGGGAGTCCGGGTGGATTCCCGCCAGCCGAAATTTGTGCACGTTCTCCATGGTCAGTCCGGTGGGCTCCAGGTCACCGCCGGGCGTACGCAGGGCCAGGTCCCGGACCACGATCTCCCCAGTTTCGGTGGTGGACACCTCGGAGACCTGGACAACCTTTCGGCTGCGGTCCGGCATGCGGGAAAGGTGAATGATGACGTCCACCGCTGCGCCGATCTGGCGCCGCACCGCCGGCAGGGGCAGGTCCACGCCGGACATCAGGACCATGGTCTCTAGCCGGCTGATCATATCCCGGGCGGAGTTGGCGTGACCGGTGGTCATGGAACCGTCGTGGCCGGTATTCATCGCCTGGAGCATGTCCAGGGCCTCGCCGCCCCGGACCTCCCCTACGATGATGCGGTCGGGACGCATCCGCAGGGCCGTCCGCACCAGGTCCCGGATGGGAATGGCTCCTTTGCCCTCCAGGTTGGGGGGACGGGCCTCCAGCCTGACCAGGTTTTCTACCTGCCTTAGCTGTAGCTCGGCCGCATCTTCCACCGTGACGACTCGCTCTTCCCGGGGGATGAATTGGCTGAGGGCGTTGAGGAAGGTGGTCTTGCCCGATCCCGTTCCCCCGGAAATGACCAGGTTGTACCGGGCCAGGACCATCTGCTGCAGCAGCTCGGCCAGCCAGCAGGGCAGGCTGCCGATCTCCACCAGCCGCTCCACCGTGATGGGCTCCGGAAAGGTGCGGATGGTCAGGGCATGGCCGTCCAGGGAAACGGGGCTCAGCACCACGTTGACCCGGGAGCCGTTGGGCAGGCGGGCGTCGACGATGGGATTGCTCTCGTCGACCTTCCGGTTCACCGGAGCCACGATCCGCTCGATGATGGTCAGAAGCTCCGCACTGTCATCGAAGCACAGGGGGCCTCCCAGGGGATCCATGGCCCGGGTCAGCACGGCCCGGTGTCCTTCAACCCTACGCTCCACGAAAATCGCGTGCGGGCCGTTGACCATCACCTCGGTGACGTTCGGGTCGTGGACCAGGTCTTCCAGGGGCCCCAGGCCGAACATGCCGGCCATTACCCGACGGACGATCAAAGCCTTTTCGTCCCGGGTCAACAGGAGATCCCGGTACTCGGTCTCGGCAGCTTCCTGCACCATGATCCAGGCTCGTCCCCACGCGAGGCGGCGGGCCTCCTCCGGAGGAAGGTGCTTGAGGTCATCGGCCCCGGTGAGTTCCTGCTGAATCTGCCGTCGCAGCCGGTGGATCTCCTGCTGGCGGCGGCTCTGTTCCGCCTCTCCCCCGGGGAGGCGTGACCGGAGGTATTGTTCCAGTTCACCCATGAAGCCTCACCGCCGGCGTATGTAGGGCTGCTGCCCACTGGGCCACCGCGTCGGCAAAAGGATCGCCTGGCTCAAGCTCCCAGGGCCTGCCCTGGTTGCCCAACTCTTGCAGGAGAGGGTGCTCTGGAAAAACGGCTGCTAGGGGCAGGCCCAGGCGTTGCTGCAGTTCGTCGGGGCGGATGCCGCTGCCGGTGAAGCGGTTGAAGACCAGGAGGCGTTCCGCTTTGAGGCGCAACGTGTCCAGCAGTTCCTGCAGGTGAATCAGATTCCAGCAGGTGGTGTAGTCGGAGGTGGCCACCAGGATGAGCCGGTGGGCGCTTTCCAGCGCCGCCAGGGTGCGCACCGTGGGCTCGGAGGCGGTGTCTACCACCAGCGCGTCATACGGAAGCCGCCGGCAGGCGGAGAGGAGGAGCAGGACGTGCTGGGGGGTGAAGCGGTCCATCAGCCGTGGCCGGGCGCCGGTCAGGAGGTCCAGGCGCCCTGGAGACACAGGTAGGGGTACCAGATAGGGAAACAGGTCAAAGTCCTCCGTCAGGCAGTCGGGCGCCATTTCCAACGTGCTGGCCAACGCCTCCAGGCCGGTTCCCTGCTGCCGGGCCTTGCAGAGGATGGCGGAGGCTCCGTAAGCGGAAAGGTCCACCAACAGCACGCGCAACCCCTGTCGCGCCCAGCAGGAGGCCAGGTGTGCGGCGAGGGTGGAGGTACCAACGCCGCCTTTGGGCGAGTGAAGGACGGTCACGACAGCATCGTGGGAGCTAGCCGGCGAGAGGAGCGGCGGCGCTGGAGTCGGGCTTGGCTGCAGCGACTGAAACGACGTCAGGTTCGCTCGTCCGTTTCGCAACTGGGCAAGGAAGCCAGGCACTTGGGAGAGGTGAAGGACCGGCGCCCCCCAGTGGGCCAGTTTCACTGCCCGGGGATCGTGGCGAAGGGTGGTAACAACGATGACCTGGAGGCGCCCCGACTGCAGCACCGGCAGGACAGCCGGTACCAGCGAAAGGTCCAAAAGCAGCAGGCCTTTTTCCTGGCCCCGGAGATGTTGATGAAGACGCTCAGGCTCGCAGGGCGCCAGCTCCGGGCGGATGCCCAGGGCCTGATGAATTTCCGCTGCCAGGGCCGACCGAGCAGCGGCATCGGACATGGCAATCCAGACAGGGTACAGGGTAAGCCCTCCCTACTGTGTGGCGCACTCGGTCGGATTCTCGGCGATGGCTTCGCAGAGGACGGCGATCCGCTTGACCAGTACGGTGCCGAGGTTCCGCCAGATGACGATGCAGACGATGATCACCAGCGCGGCGATCAGCACCACTTCAATCATCTCCAGTCCCCGCTGGTCACGGACGATCTTCGACAGGATGCGCCGCAGCCACAGGCGCCCCATCGTAAGCCAGGGACTCACCATCGGCAGACCCCCTCTAGAAATTGGTCATCATGTTGTAGACGGCCGGGCCGATCATGAACAGAAAGAGTGTGGGAAGGACCAGAAGCAAAAGGGGCAGGATCATCTTGGACGACGCCTTCTGCCCCAGTTCCCGGGCCATGTCCCGGCGCCTCCCCCAGGCCTCGGCCGCAAGCTGGCGGCATGTCTCGCTGATGCCCGAGGTTCCCCGTTCGGAAGCCTGGACCAGGGTCGCTACGACCCGGTACAGCTCGGGCACGTCGCAGCGGGCGGCCATACGGGGCAGCGCTTCCGCCAGAGGAGCGCCCATCTGGATCTCGGCCATGGTAAGCTGCAGTTCCTTTCCCAGAGCCGTGCGGTCCTGTTGGGCGTAGGCGGCGATGGCCGGATGCGGGTTGAGGCCCGCCTCGGTCATCATCGCCAGCGCTTGCAAAAAGGCGGGCAACCGGCGGGAAAATTCGGCCCGAATTTTCCGCGCCTCCGCCCGAATCCGGGCATCGGGCAGGCCCCAGGCGGCCACAGCCATCACCAGGACGAAAGAGGCAATCATTCCTTCTCCCGTGCCATAGACCAGAGCGGCAATCACAAGGCAGCCGGCGGCAGCCAGAAATTTATATAGGTATAGTTCCTCCACCGTCATGGGTGAGCCGATCAGCGCCAAATCCCGGTGAAGCGGCGAGTCGGGCGGCGGCATAAGGCCGGCAGCGCGGATAAGCTTGACGGCCCAGGAGCGGCCCTGGCCGGGGCGGTCCTGTCCTGCCAGAAGCTGTTCGGTTTGTTGAAAGGCCAGCGAGCGCAGGCTCCCGGCAGCGATCAGTACCCATCCCAGTGCCGTCAGGCAGGTGGCCAGGAGGATGGCCAGCAGGACGGACATGGGCCGCACCTCCTCACACCTCGATGCGGGAAAGCCGCCGGCTGATCAGGTAAGCCGCCAGTACCAAGCAGAGCCCTATGCCTGTGATGGCCTGGCCTGCGGCGGTCCGGGTCAGCGGCGCCATGTAGTCCGGCGCCAGGAGGGTCAGCAGCACCAGCATCACCACGGGCATTGCCGAAACGACGGCCGCCTCGACCCGTTTCTGGGCAGTCTGCACCCGCACTTCCTGCAGAACCTGAAACCGCTCCACATTCAGGCGGACCAAGGTGAGCAGCACCTGAATGAGGTTGCCGCCCCGCACCCGTGAGATGATCACCGCATCGGTGAACAGGCGGACTTCCTCCAGCGGAATCCGGTCTGCCATGCGCCTGAGCACCGCATCCAGAGGGGCGCCCAGGTTCAGCTCCGAAAGGGCCTGCTCCAGCACGGTGGGCAGCAGGTCGCCGTGGCGGCCCGGAATCTGTTGGAGATCCTCATGTGCCTGCCGCAGGGCATGGAGGATGGATCGCCCGGCCCGCAGGGAGCTGATCACCGACTGAAGGAATTCCCGGAACTGCTCCGCACACCGGAGGAGGCGAATCTCCTGGCGGGACCGTACCCATTCGCCCACGAGGGCCCATCCGGCAAGGGCGCCCAGCAGCCCGGAGACCGGTCCCAGCAGAGCGGCCATCGCCAGTGCCAGTGAGGCGGCCGTTCCGGTCCGCACCAGTAGGAACCCACCAGGCGAGAGCGGAAGGCCGGCTGCTTCCACCAGGTCCTTCTGACTGGCCTGCAGGCGCTTCAGCCAGAGACGTGGAGCGGGTGTGGGCGCTTCGTCCCAGGGTGGACTCGGCCTGGGGCGGCCAGGCAAGCCGAGGAGAATCACCAGGGCGGCATTGACCGGGATGAGCAGCATCAGCCAGACCATGCCGTTTCCTCCTTACCTGCAGGGGAGGGAGTGAGGACGGCCTGCAGGCTCCCCATGGCCTGGGCGGACAGGAGCGCCTCCACGTCCTCTTTAGGGACCAGCACCAGGAGGGTGCTTCCCTGGTTGGCCACCACCTGGACCGGCCGGCTTAAAACGGGCTTGCGCTTCCCGATGGCGTAAAGCTCCACGTAATCCCCCGGGACGGCCGTGGGCAGTGCTGCGGAGACGGGTACCGCCCGGTATCGTTCCGGAATCATGTACGAGGTGGGCAAATCTTTGCCCGCCACGATATCGGCCAGCTGTTCCTGACGAGTAAGTCCGGGGTCATCCCGACTCAGCACTTCGTTGGTCCGGAAGTGCCGGAGAGTCATCATCCCCTTTAGCTCCTTGACGCTTTGGTAGGCGTTGGGGAACATGCGGGCTGCCGTGGCCTCGTCCACCCGTATTACCGCAAGATCCTGCGGCCCGATGGGGGAAAAGGGCTGCAGATCCCGGGCTGCTACCACCACGCTGCGGCGGTCAGGCTGCAGGGCGAAATACAGGAGAAGGGTGAGCACCGCACTGGTGAGGGCCAGGAGAGCGGCCAGCCATGTGCGGTTCAGGCGCTGCACAGGTCGCACCTCCTTTCCTGTCACGGCTCGCGAGGCACCCTGTGGGGAGCATCCCGTCAGGAAGTCTCCGAGCATCCTGTCAGATACTCAGAAAGGATCCCAGTGGAGACGCAGGGGGCATCCTGTTGGAGACTCAAGGAGCGTCCTGTCGGAAGTGGCCGGTCTATGGGCATTTCTCTCGGATCAAGTCTGCTTCCGTCCACATGGGACGCGACTCGGGCGGGGTTTCCCGGGTGTACACCACCGGTGCCGGCCGCTCGATGGTGACGTCGCTGCCGGGACAGCGAATCTGTGCGGGAGGCAGTTCGACGCAGTCGTCAGGGGACTCGATACAGCGGACCAGCTCCTCCCGGGACTTGCGGGGGCTGCGTTCACCGTTCTTCCACCGCTGCACCGCTTCTCCGCTTTCCCGGAGCTCTTCCCGATCGATCACCCGCTTCATCTCATCGACCGACGGCCGCCGGCCGGTGGCCTGGAAGTGGGCTTCGGCGATCACCTCCAGCAACTCCGGAACACCGCTGATCCCGCAGGTCACCTGTCTGTAGTACCTCAGGGGCTCCTCACTTCCGGCCGGTTCGGTGGGGCCGAGTTTTTCAAGGAAGGCGTCCGTGACTTCCAGGGTGCGCTTATCCCACCAGGGGTGGACCCAGTAGTCCGGCCGTACCCAGGCCACGGCACAGGCCTTGTGGCGCAGGGGCTGCCGGACGGCGATCCGGCTGAAGACGCCACGGGGAGGATCGACCTCCGCGGTGACCTCCACCCACTTGAACGGAAGGGGCACCCAGCCGGTGGGCAGCACCCTGGATTGCAGCCGGATGTCCGGATTGGTCAGTTTGGCCACCGATTCGGACTCGTTCCGAACCTGTCCCGTGGTCCAGGACCTCAAGGTGGCGTCAACGTTAGGAAGATGAAGGGTGTTGATGATGTAGCCGTCCACGGGGATCGGAAAACCAGCCCACACGAACTTGGTGGGAATGGGAATAGGATAGTGCTCCTGGGTGCCGACGGCAGCCAGCGCCGCGGCTGTGGCGGCTGAGCGGGTCTGCACCTTGTACGTAAGGAGCAGACCCACGTCATACACCCCCAGGAAGAGGGCAAGCAGCACCGGCAGGGCGACCACTGTCTTGAGCATGACGATGCCCTGCTCGCCGGCGAAGTGCCTGTGCCAACGAAGGCCGGCACACACCTGAACAGACTTAGCGCAGACCTTTGGTTTGTTCACTGAGAGCCACCGCCCTTGCTGTGATCACCCAGGGACCATCCTGCCTGCAGGTTTGCCGCAAACCCGCATCGAGGGCCCAGGAACTGAGCAGGCGAACCGCCTGCCGGCGGGCGGATTCCCGGGACGAGGCGGCCTGGCTCACCACTTGCCGGGCCAGGTCCACGTGATCTACCAGATCCTCGGTGTCGGCCACAAGCTGTCCGGCCTGTGCCATCGCGTATTCGGTGCGGCGCACTGCTTGGATGATCTGCTCCAGATAGGTCCCCGGCGGATTTTCCACGGCCGGAAGCGCAGCGGCATCCGGGACGATTCCGGAAAGACGAGGCATCCCCAGCGGCAGGCTGTAACAGGCGGCACTGACCGCAAAGGGCTGCGATGGAAGAGGCAGCGCCAGGCGAAATCCGTGGTACCGAACCGGGGCCAGGCCCGGTGGCGGATCTGACCTAACCAACTCCACCATTTCGGAGACGCCGGCGACGATAGGGGGGCGAATAGCTGCCTCCTCCGTTTGCTGAAAGACGTGGAAAATGAGGGCGGCCTTGATCAAGAGGGAGAGGGCCACCAGAAGGCCTCCCAGGAGCAGCAAGAGCAGAAGCGGGAGATGAAGCACAGCTTCAAGGCTCGTGCTTCCCCGCTGGGACCGCCAGGAGAGGGCCACAGGCAAACCTCCTTTCCAACGCCGCTACTCCCCAGCGCTGTCGGACACGGCCGGATTGAAAACGGTCAGATAGGCGGTCACGGACTGGCCGTTGTCGCAGGTCACCTGAACGGGCCACTCACCTGTAGACGTCCGGGTGCCGACGTTCCATTGCCACTCGGCCAGGTAGCCCTCGGGCGTTTGCCGGGTAGTTACCTTCTGTTGCAAACCCTCTGCCTGGGAGAATCCGGAGCGGTAGAGAACCCTGATGCTGCATGACGTCTCTTCCCGGGCCCTGACGACGATGGTGGCCCTGACACCCGGCGGTGCGGCGCCCTCCAGGTTGACCGGATTGGGTTCCAAGCGGACCACTTCCAGGGGCTCGGGCGGACCGGGCAGGGGTACGGAGGATTCGGACCAGAAGGCTGACCGGGCACGGACCACCAATCCCGGACCGGCGCAGAGCTGGGACAGGCGCACATCCAGATCGTGCACCTGTGCCCCGTGGACCGGTAGAAACTCCCTGCGCTCCAGCGGGGTGTTCAGATCGAGCTGCTGCAGGCGCGTCCACAGGGCGACGATTTGCTGCCACAACGTCCGGTCTTCCTGATAGGTGCGATCGATCTCCTGCTTCAGCATGGTGAGATCTTCAACGGTTTCCCTGGCTCTTTGGGGATCCATTCCCTCCGCCTCCAGGGCGGTCTGGACGATCTCCAAAGGCCAGGGCGGTTCTTTTTTCTGGAAGTGGATTCCCCGTGGCAGAGGCAGCGGGATCCGGTAGCAGGCGCCAACCACGATCACGCCGCCGGTTTGGCCTGTGAGCATCCGAACTTTCGCTCGTGGGAGTCCGTAGGTCTCAGTGAATTCCTTGTACCCGTACAGCTGGTCCGGTTCCATGCGGCTGGCCGCTTCAGCGGCAGCCAGCTCCCGGGCCGCACGCATGACCGTCATCTGCAGGGATGCCTTGGCCAGGGCCCCATAAGCGACCGCGGCACCGCCGAACACGAGGGTGATGAGCAGCGGGATGACCACGGCCATCTCCAGGGTGGCACTACCCCGGCTGGCTCTAAGGCCCATGGCATCCCTCCCTCTGGCGCCGATGGTTATTTATGGTAGAACTCATCCATGATTATAATGACATGGAAGGAATTGTCAATAAGGAGGTAAATATGGTGTATTGGATCCGTGGCGAGGGACTGCCCCCGGGCACCGTGGTTCATGGCCGCTACGAGGTAGTCCGTACCCTGGGCCGGGGAGGCATGGGCGCTGTCTACCTCGTGAAGGACCGAGCCCTGGGGGACCGCCTTTGTGCTATGAAGGCGATGCACTGGGACGGGCGTACTCCCCAGGAGCGCAACGCGGCGATGCGACGATTGGGACACGAAGCAGAGATCCTCAGCCACCTGAGTCATCCCGGCATCCCGCAGGTCTACGACCGATTTGTGGAGTACGGCTGCTACTACCTGGTGATGGAGTTCGTCGCCGGGGTAAACACGGGAGAGTTATTGGAACGATACCAGGCACGGTATGGAGTTCCGCTGCCGGAGCGGGAAGTTGTCCGATGGGCGCTGCAGATCTGCGATGTGCTGGACTACTTGCACCGGCACGAACCGTCAGTTCTGCACCGGGACTTGAAGCCGGCCAACTTGATCGTGCTGAAGGGAGGCCGGGTAAAGGTCGTGGATTTCGGCATCGCCAGGGCAGTCACCACGGTGCGAGGAACCACCATCGGAACCATCGGGTATGCTCCGCCGGAGCAGTACCGGGGGCAGACGGAGGTAAGAAGCGATCTGTATGCCCTGGGCGCCAGTCTGCACCACCTGCTGTCAGGGCGAAATCCTCAGGCGGAGGCACCTTTCGATTTTCCTCCGCTGCGCTCGCTGGCGCCGGGGGTGTCTCGTGAACTGGAAGAACTGGTGGCATCGCTGGTGGCAATGAACCCGGACGACCGGCCGTCAAGCGCCCGTGAAGTGGGGGAGAGGTTGTCGGCGCTTTACCCGCGAGTGGAGCTGTACCGACTTCACGAACCGGTGCGTGACCTCGATGAGTTGATCGACGAGGCGCTGCGGGAGGCTCCGGGTGTCGGCGAAAGTAGCGGGGGCGGGGCGTTCCCGGTTGCGGCTACCCGTACCTGGGCCGGCAGCGAGGTGATTACGGCGGAGCAAATCCCTGCCCTCACGTCACGGTTGGTACCGGCGGAGCGCTTGTGTCAGGTGGAGGATGTGGCCTTCTCGCCTGACGGCAGGTTCTTGGCGGCTGGGAGTGCGATGGGGGAGGTGCTGATTTGGCGAACGGCCGACGGACGAACGGTGGGGCGACTACCCGGCTTTCGAGGAGGTCCCGTCCGGATTGCCTTCAGCCCCGACGGAGAGGTGCTGGCGACAGGCTACGCAGATGGATCCATGCAACTTTGGCGCCTGGCTGACGGACAGGCCCTCCTTACCCTGCGATCAGGCGGAGGGCCTGTGTGGGGCGTGGGCTTCGGAGGGGACGGACAATTGTTGGGTACCGTCTCGGGCCAGGGCGTTCTCAGCCTTTGGCGGCTCAGTGACGGACAGCTTGTCCGGGTTCTTCCTCTGGGCAGAAGCGGAGAGTACAGTCTGGCCTTTGCCCCCGACGGGATGCTGATGGCAGTGGGGGGAGGCGGCGAACTGCGGTTTTGGCACGCCGGTACCGGGCACCAAGTACGCTCTTGGCGCTGTCCGGCCTTCAGCATGCCGGTGCTTCGTTTTTCCGCCAACGGCGACTTCGCGATTGCCGGGTGCGGGGACGGGATGATCCGGATCTGGCGGTATGACAGTGGGCAGTTGCTTTATACGCTGCCCGCAGGCCCCGGACCAGTTCGGGCCCTGGCCGTGACCCAGGGCGGACTGCTGGCCGCCGGCGGGCGACAGGTCAAGATGTGGGACATGTGGAGCGGCCGGCCCGCCGGCGTGGTGCAGGAAACCCGGTACCCGGTTCAGGCGCTGGCCTTTTCGCCGGATGACCGGCTGATGGCGTCGGGGTCGTATGAAGGCCTTCGGCTGTGGAGCGTGCGAGTTAAATAGTCTGAGTATCAACTATACAAACTTAGATCTGGCTAGTATGACGATGATTTGGTAAAATTGGGCTATACTACACAGCGCTGGAGGGGATCCCGGCATGCGACAGGCGCGCAGGGCGCTGGTCGGAATTGGTTTGGCAGGGTTGTTGTGCGTAAGCGGTGGGGTCGCGCAGGCGGCGTGGCCGGGTCAGTTCAAGGATGTCGATACGTGGCCCAAATGGGGATTGTTCGGAGAACGCTATGATGAGGAAACCTTTGCCGCCTGGGGTGGTGACTTGGCGGAGGCTGTTTGGTGGGAGCTAATGGTTGGGGACCCACCGGCTTCGGGGATCTCGACGGAACTCCGGATGTTCCGACCGTATGACGCCATCACCCGAGCTGAGTTCGCAACGGTACTAGGGCGGGCTCTAGGGTTCGAGAAAAGAGGGATTGGAGCGGAATGGTTTCGGCCAATTGTGGACCAGCTCATGCGGGATGGGATCATTAGCAAGGGCGGAAACTTCAACACTCCCATTACACGAAGGGAAATGGGGGAATGGGTAGGTCGGGCTTTGGAATGGTACGGTGTGGAACTGGAAAGGAAACCTGAACTAGACTTGAAAGACATTCAAGGCTTGCCAGAGGCACAGTACATTCGACTGGCTACGCGAGCTGGAGTGATTAAGGGATATCCTGATGGCACGTATCGGCCCAATCAGACGGCTACCCGGGCCGAGGCGGCCGCCATGGGTGTGCGATTTGCGAAGCAATTGAGGAAAAATCTGCCGGACCCTGGGGTGTTTGAGCAGCACTTTAGGGATCTCGCCAAAGCTGCTGCCGAAGGTGTAAAAGAGGCTTTGGAGAAGGGAACACCATTTGATCATGCCTACCTCTTAGAACCGTACCTCAGCGAAATGGTGTTGTATGGATACGGAGGATACGATATCAGTACTTATTTCGTAATGGATTATTACGATAGAAAATATCTTGGGTACAGTGAATTGGTATCTATTCAGAGCGAGCCAATATTTGTGCGAGATACCATCGCACTTGTGAAAAACAGCGTAGTTGTGCGCGGGGTTCAGATTGACGGAACTGACTTGGGCACAGACTCGGATACTTATTACTGCTACTACGTGAAACGTAACGGTAGGTGGTTCGGAACCAATACCAAGTGGCCACAGGATTACCCAGAGGGATGGAAGCCTGTTCCGGAGGTAGCAAATCCGTGAACCTGAGAAGGATCATAGTCGCGATTTTGCTTTTTTCCCTAGGATTGGGTGGAAAAGTTGAAGCTGACGGATGGGGATTTTTCGGAGGCCACATCTATGACGTCGTAGACACTTTAGTGTGCGATCCGCCGGTTCCTTCAGAAATTGCAGCAAGACTATATTCGTACCGTGTTCCCTTCATGATTACCAACGAGGCTCGCGCTGGGGAAGTAGTTTGGGCCTACGCGGAAGGTTGTGTTAAGGCTCCATCAAATTGGCAACGTAGTGAGTATGTGCCACGATATGTAAGAGAAGGCAAGACATGGAGCAGTTTATCCATTAGGCAGAATGATAACCAGACGGGTTTATGGCGAGCCACTTTTCCACCAGTAGAAGAAGCACGAGTGTATCCGGGCGACGATTTTAGCCCTTTTGGCCCCTCCAAGATCTACGTTCCTTCGTTTGGACTGGACCATGAAGCTGTTTCCCTGGTAGAGGCTCCGAATCGTGTGCTAATAGGAGTCTCCCGGAGTATGGCTGAGACACTCCGAGAGGCAGGTATGATTGTCGAGAAAGGCCAAGTTTGGGTCGAATACAGTAGCGATCCAATTGCTCGGAAGAGTAGAAACTTGAAGCCCCTAAAAGCAATCCATCGCTGGGCACCTGCGTATTACCTGCTGTGCGATCCTGAGACACATCAGAAACGGACAGGCAATAACGCTGATTTGGCTCGCACTTTGATGGTTAGAAATCCGGCATTCTCCTGGGAACTCGCGAAAGACTTCGACTGCCGCAGTAGCAGTGACAAGGACGAATCAGGCCTGCGCAAATGGGGCGGCGGGATCGTGGTGTTGCACCTGTTCCCGAACTTGGAGTTGGCGCCCCTCGAGGTGACGGCACAAGAC